>JBGCEE010000001.1:0-103383 GCA_045106015.1 Akkermansiaceae bacterium
GTTTTGAGAAAAGCGGTTTCCAAGAATGAAGCGGAGGCTTTGAAGAGTGGGGAGAATGAGACCGTGTTGCCAGAGCTAGGGATGGCGAAGATGCTGCGCACACGAGTGAGGTATTTCAGCGACGGGTCGGTGATTGGGAGTCAGCGATTTGTGAACGATGCATTTGATGCTTCGCGGGAGAGGTTTTCGGAACGAAGGAAAGACGGGGCGAGGAAGTTACGAGGGAATGGGAAGGCAGCGGCTGGAGTGTTGTGGAGTATGCGGGATCTGCGAGTTGGGACGGGGTAGACCGGTTTCCAGATGGCTTTGCCGAAATCGAGTGGATTTTTTGAGGTTTGAAGAGAGAGTCGAAGTTGGACTCAGTTGAGGTTGAGATTAGAGTTCATCAACGTTTGGATAGACGGATTTGGAGCCGCTCAGCTTGGTTGCGATCAGGGTGCAAGCGGCGAGGGGTAGTAGAATTCCAAAGCCAAGGAGTTCGACTCCCATAATGATTGATGCGTAGGGAGTTTTGGTTGCGGAGGCAAATAAGGCGATCATGCCGAGTCCGGCAAAAAGTTCGACGGGAGCGTTGAAAAACCATGCGAGCGTATTCCCAAGGGCCGCTCCGATGAAGAACAGAGGTGTGACTTCACCACCTTTGAAGCCGGCGCTCAGGGTAATAACGGTGAAGGCGAGTTTCCAGAGCCATGCGGTTGGCGGTGCTTCAAGAGAGCTGGAAAAGAATCGAGGCAAGGTGAGAGAATTTTCATTTTCGGCCAATGTTCCAAGGCCTAGGTAGTCGCCTGTTCCGATAAAAAGAAATAGGCAAACGATGAACACGCCGCCGACGCCAGCGCGCATTGCTTCGTGGGGAAACCAGTCGGTAAACTTCCGTGCAGCGACATGGGAGGCAGTCACGAAGAAGCGGCTAGCAAGTGCAAATGCCGCTGTCGCAGCGAGAAGAGGCCAAGCCAAGGTAGCCAATGCTTTCAGGTTCGTTTCGAATTCGATTAAGGGATACTGTGTGTGGATGATGCCCCATTCGAGGCAAACGCGATCAGCTGCTAGAGCAATCAGCAGACAGGGGAAGAGCTTTTTGGAAAGGATCCGATGACTGGTGAACTCGAGGGCGAATACAGCACCGGCAAAAGGGGTTCCAAAAACGGCGCCGAAGCCTGCAGCAATCCCACAGAACATGAGGAGGTGCATACCTTCTTGGGTTTTTGTGACATATTTCCCCATGCTAGAGCCGACCGCCGCGCCCATCTGGACGGCGGTCCCTTCACGGCCTGCGGAGCCCCCGAAAAGGTGGGTTACCACCGTTGCAATGAGGATGCTGGGCGCGAGAGAGAAGGGGACTTTTTCACGTTCCTTGTGAACGCTCCCAAGAATTGTCTGATTCCCAGAGTTCAGGGCTTTGCCGAGATGTCGATAGTAGAAGCCCATGGCGACGCCGATGACTGGAAGTAGAAAAATGAGCCAAGGAGTTTCGAAGCGCTGGCGCGTTGCTGCATCAAGGGACCAAAGGAAAAGAGCCGAGGCCGACCCGACTACAGCGGCAATTGCAGCCATGGCGATGATCCATTTAACTAGTTTGAAAAACGACATGACTTCGCGTCGCAGTCTGACAGGTTCGGAAAGGATGTGAACTTGAATCTTGGCAGTCCGTTGGATTCGAGAGATTATCAGGAATGGCGGTAAGTAAATCGAGGGCGCTGCAAGGTCTTGTTGAACGAGTCGGTCGAGTCGACCGAGTTGGGATTGAGAATCGTGTGGCGAAATACGGAACTCGTAGTATTAAAAAGTCCTCGAAAGTTTTTGGTCTGAAAATGGCTGTGACGATGGTCGATCTCACCACTCTGGAGGGTAAAGATACTGCGGGAAAGATTGAGTCGTTGTGTCACAAGGCGCTCCGCCCGCATCATGATTTTGATATTCCTATGGCAGCTGCCGTTTGTGTTTATCCATCGATGGTCAAGCATGCGGCAAAATTATTGAAAGAGACACCTGTGCGGATTGCTTCTGTGGCAACGGCATTTCCGTCTGGGCAGACTTCGATCCGAACGCGTTTGTCGGAGGTGAAAGCTGCGGTTCGAGATGGTGCTGATGAAATTGATATGGTGATTAATCGAGGGGCTTTTCTCGCGGGTGATATAGAAAGGGTCCGTGACGAAATTTCTGCTGTTCGGGATGCTTGTGGTGAAGCTACCTTGAAAGTTATTCTCGAGACGAGTGAGCTCGAAACCTACGATAACATTCGTGCCGCTTCCTTTCTTGCGATGGAGGTTTTGCGAGACGGTGATTTCATCAAAACTTCGACCGGTAAGACTTCTGGGAATGCCACACTTGGAAATAATCAAGTGATGCTGGAGGCGATTCGTGATTTCTACGAAAAGACCGGAACTGAAATTGCGATGAAGCCAGCCGGAGGTATTCGTGCGGCCAAACAGGCGCTGACTTTCCTTGTCGCGGTTAAAGAGACCTTGGGTGATGGATGGTTGAATAATTCGCGCTACCGTTTTGGTGCTTCAGCTTTGCTCAATGACCTCGTCCGACAGTTGGTGAAGCAGGAAACTGGTAACTACCAAGCACCGTATACCTTCAGTGAAGCAGCAGGCGGGTATTGATTGATTCCTTCTCGATTTAAATGATTTGTCTCCGTGTTGCAAATTTGACCGGAATTGAATACCAAGACCTTGTTCTCAGCACAGAGCTCCGAAATACTTTTTTCTTATGCCCATAACATACCGACTTCTTTCATTCAGCTTCTTGACGCTTGTTTTGGCGACGGTGGGTGTCGCTCATGCGTCCGAAACCGATATTCGCTATGGGCGAGATGTTCGGCCAATTTTGTCGGATAAGTGTTTTTTTTGTCATGGCCCTGATCCCGAGACACGTGAGGAAGGTCTGCGTTTAGATATTCGCGAAGAAGCGCTCAAGGGTAAGGCATTTATTCCCGGAGATCCCGATGGGAGTAAGTTGATCAGCCTCATTCATACGGACGATGTTGACGACATCATGCCCCCTCCAGAAAGCCACAAGACTCTCAAGGCGGAAGAAAAGAAGATCCTATACGATTGGATCAAAGCAGGTGCCGAATACGAGCCTCACTGGGCCTATCAACAACCAAAACAGATTGCTGGTGATCGTATTGATAAGTTGGTTGAAGAGAAACTCGTGAAGCAAGGCCTCAAGTTTTCGGAGCCAGCGGATCCCAACGTATTGCTACGTCGCCTCCACTTCGATATTATTGGGCTGCCGCCGACTCCGTCCGAAGTAGCGACTTTTTTGAAGCTTTATAAAACGAATCCCCGCGAGGCAGTTCAAGAGACGGCGAATAAGCTTCTCGCTTCGCCTCACTATGGCGAGCGCATGGCAGTCAAATGGCTGGATGCGGTAAGATATGCCGATACGGTTGGCTATCATGGAGATCAGAATATTGATGCGTCTCCCTTTCGTGACTATGTGATTGGTGCGTTCAATCAGGATCTGCCTTATCAGCAGTTCATCATCGAGCAAATTGCAGGCGACCTGATTCCAAACGCTACGCTCTCTCAACAGGTTGCGGCTTCGTATAATCGCTTGGGTCAGATGTCACGAGAAGGCGGGATTCAAGACAAAGAGTATGTCGCCAAATACCAAGCGGAACGAGTTCGGACGACTTCGGCGGCTTTCCTCGGCTCAACAATGGCTTGTGCCGAGTGTCATGACCACAAGTTCGATCCGTTCACCGCGAAAGACTTCTATTCCTTCGCAGCGTTCTTTTCCGATATTCTTGAGAAGGGTGCGTGGACCGGACATGGGCGTTACCAAGAGGAGATCAAAAAGTTCGAAGAACAAGGCGTGAAATTTGGCAAATGGGGACCGTATATCGAGGTTCCAGATTCGTTCGGCGGGAGCGGAGGGACAGCGGCGTCGCAGGAAGACAAGAAGGTGCGATCAGTTCCAGCGACGATTTCTGCGAAGCCACGCACGGTGCGTTTGTTGCCACGAGGGAATTGGACCGACGAGTCAGGGCCTGTATTGCAGCCGGCGCCGCCGGAATTTCTTACCAATGGGAAAAAAATTGGCACTACCCGTTTGGATTTGGCTAAGTGGATTGCATCTGAAGAAAATCCACTCACGGCACGGGTCTACGTCAATCGAGTGTGGAGTCAGTTTTTCGGGTCCGGTCTTTCGAAGAGCGCAGGCGACTTCGGCCTGCAAGGAGAGTATCCTAGTCATCCAGAGTTACTCGATTGGTTGGCTGTCGAATTTGTCAAAAACCAATGGAGCACGAAGCAACTGATTCGTACGATTGTTACCTCGAAGACTTACCAGCAAACCAGCACTCCAGGTGGGGAATACATCGAAAGAGATCCTGAAAATCGAATGTTGGCGAGGCAGACACAGCTTCGGCTTCCTGCAGAAATTATTCGAGATAATGTTCTCGCTCTCTCCGGTCTGTTACAACGCGATATTGGTGGTGCCAGTGTTTTTCCGTATCAACCCGCTGGTTACTATCGACACCTGAATTTTCCGCGCCGAACTTACAAAGCGAGTGATAAATCAGATCAATACCGACGTGGTATATACACTCACTGGCAACGCACGTTCCTGCATCCGATGCTAAAGAATTTCGGTGCACCCAATCGTGAGGAATGCTCGACGGATCGTGCACAAGCAAACACTCCTCTTCAGGCACTGACGTTGCTCAACGACCCGACGTTTACGGAATCAGCGAGAGTTCTTGCTGCAAAGCTCCTCGCAGAAGGTGGTGAGAACCTGATCCAGCGAGTGATGATGACTTGTTTGAGTCGAAAGGCGACGGATGAAGAGTTTGTGATTCTTGATGAGCTCTATCAGGAAGAGTTCAACCGCTTCAAAGCTGATCCGGAAGCTGCCGAGAAATTCCTATCTGTAGGCCTTGCCGATCGGCCAAAAGATATTGCCGCACCCGACTTGGCCGCCGCTGCGTCACTGACGCGCGCAATCCTCAATCTTCACGAGACTATTACCCGCTACTAGACGTTATGAATTCGATCTCTCGCCGCACCTTTCTCAATCATGGCCTTGCGGGCATTGGTTCAGTCGCTCTATCTCGCCTTTTTGCTGCAGATAGCTCGCTGCAGATTCCGCACTATCGCCCAAGAATCAAACGTGTGATCCACCTTTGTATGGCAGGTGGACCATCTCACTTGGAAAGCTTCGACTACAAACCTGAACTTGAAAAACTCCACGGGCAGGCGATGCCTGAGTCGTTCACCAAAGGCCAGCAGTTGGCCCAGCTTCAGGGGAATAAGCTCAAATGCTTTGGACCGCAGTGGAAGTTTGGAAAGCATGGTCAAAGCCAGATGGAAATATCGGAAATTTTTCCAAATATTGCCAAGCATGCGGATGAGATTGCGGTGATTCGCTCGATGCATACGGAGCAGATCAATCACGACCCAGCGCATACATTTATGAATACAGGGTCGATTATTCCGGGTCGGCCTTCGATGGGTTCATGGGTCCTTTATGGGCTAGGAAGTGAAAGTCAGAATCTTCCTGGCTATGTCGTTTTAACAAGTGCTGGAGGTGGTCAAGGTCAGCCAATTTCTTCCAGGCAATGGAGCAACGGTTTCTTGCCGGGTCATCTTCAGGGCGTGGAATTTCAAGCGGCAGGTGCGCCCGTTCACTATGTGGAGAACCCTCCGGGTATCTCGAAACCTTCACAGAATGATGTGATCAAGACGATCAATCGGATGAATTCAATCAATTCAGTGCGCACGGAACATCCGGATATCGCGACTCGGATTGAGCAATACGAACTTGCCTTCCGTATGCAGACGGCCGTGCCAGAGTTGATGGATACCAAAGGTGAATCTCAGCAAATTCTTGATCTGTATGGTTGTAAACCCGGTGACGGTAGTTTCGCTTCAAATTGTTTGCTAGCGCGACGTCTTGCTGAACGTGGGACTCGGTTCATTCAGCTTTATCATCGTCGCTGGGACCATCACGGGGCCGTGAAAAAAGGTACGCAAAATACCGCGAAGTTGGTTGATCAAGGGACTTCGGCGCTCCTGACAGATCTCAAGCAACGCGGGATGCTCGATGAAACTCTGGTGATCTGGGGTGGAGAGTTTGGCCGTACACCGATGGCTCAGGGAAGTGGTGAAAAGGCAGGCAGAGATCACCACATCAAAGCGTTTTCCATCTTCCTCGCAGGTGGGGGGATCAAAGGTGGCACGGTTTACGGAGAGACGGATGAACTAGGATACGGTATCGCGAAAGATCCTGTCTCGGTTCACGACCTACATGCGACGATGCTTCATCTTTTGGGGATTCAACACGACGTGCATACGTTTAAGGCTCAAGGGTTGGACTTTAAGCTCACGGGTGTGGAACCTTGTAAGATTATCAAAGGGGTGTTGGCGTAGAACGTTTGGAGGTCTCGCTTTCTTTGTAACTCAGAAATCTTGGTCCATGAGTTTCTCTTTTCGCTCACGGACGAGTCTGACGACGAGCGCTGTCCAGCCGGTTTGATGAGAAGCCCCGAGGCCCTCACCCGTTTCGCCATGGAAGTATTCGTGGAAGAGTAGGAGTTCTGACCAGTTCGGATCGTCGGAGTATCGTTTAGCGATTTCCATTTCTCCAAAACAAGGCCGGTAGCCCTTTGTGTTTTTCGTGAAGAGTGAGATAAGGCGGTCGCAAAGATCGATAGCGATTTCTCTGAGTGTGTGCTCCTCACCGGATCCGGTTGGATACTCGATTTTGAATGAGTCTCCGTAGAAGTAATGGTATCGCTCTAGAGCTTCGATGAGAATAAAGTTTGTGGGGAACCAGATGGGTCCGCGCCAATTGGAATTTCCTCCAAACATATCGGTTGTGGCCTCGCCGGGGGAGTATTCCACTTGGTGAGTCGCCCCAGCGTATTGGAATACGAAAGGGTGTTTCTCATGTGCCTTGGAAAGCGAACGTATTCCAAAGTCAGAGAGAAATTCGTCTGAATCGAGCATGTAGGTGAGGCTCTGCCTGAGGCGTTCTTCGGAAGGGATGGCGAGCAGGACTTGTCCTGATGATTTTTTTCCGGGAACGCGATTGGCTGTGACGTATTTTAGAAGTTCTGGTCTATTGACGAGAAACCAGTCCATGCGCTTTCTGAAGCCAGGTAGGGCATCGATGGTTTTCTGTTTCAGCACTGTGACAGCGGAAAGTGGAAGAAGGCCGACGAGTGAACGGATGCGAAGTGGGATGGGTGCTTCGTGATCGATAATTAGTTGATCGTAGTAGAAGCGATCTTGGACGTCCCACAGGCCATTGCCTCCTAGGCTGTTGATCGCATCGCAGATGTTTACGAAGTGTTCGAAAAATTTCGATGCAATATCTTCGTAAGCAGGTTTGGTTAGCGCAAGTTCGAGGGCCATGGAAAGCATAGTCAGGCAGTAGAAGCCCATCCATGCCGTGCCGTCTGCTTGATGAAGGTGGCCGCCACCGGGTAGAGCATGGGAGCGGTCGAAAACCCCAATGTTGTCGAGTCCAAGGAAGCCGCCTCCGAAGACGTGACGTCCATCGAGGTCCTTACGGTTTACCCACCAAGTGAAGTTGAGTAGAAGTTTTTGGAAGGCTTTTTCAAGAAATAACAAATCGCGTTCTCCCTTTTTATCGGCGATTTTGTAAACGCGCCAAACGGCCCAAGCATGGACGGGAGGATTGACGTCGGAGAAGTTCCACTCGTAGGCGGGAAGTTGGCCATTTGGGTGCATATACCACTCACGCAGCAGCAAAAGCAGTTGGTGTTTCGTGAACGCAGAATCCACAGCACAAAAGGGCAACATATGGAAGGCTGTGTCCCATGCGGCAAACCATGGGTATTCCCATTTGTCCGGCATCGAGAGGATGTCTTTGGCGTGAAAATGGCGCCAGTCGTTGTTGCGGCCGGTTAGCCGATTCGCCGGTGGTTCTGGCATGTCCTTGTCACCTTTCAGCCAGTCATCGACGACGTAGTGGAAATACTGTTTGGTCCAGAGGAGTCCGGCATAGCCCTGCCGGCAGATCATTTTCTCTTCATCAGAAACACCATGTGGAATTACCTTGGAATAGAATTCATCTGACTCTGCCTTGCGTGCGTCGACCGTTTCGTGAAATTGGTCGAAGCCCTCTAGGCCATTGTCTTCTTCGATCAAGTGAAGGCGAGCCATGAGGGCAACGGACTCGCCGGGAGGTATGTCGAAAACGAAATGGGCTGCGGCTTTGGTGCCGGTTTTCTTTGGAGAAATCGCTTTTTTCTCTCCATTGATGATATGCCGATGAAACGCGTCCTTGGTGTATGGGGTTTCATTTTTCCGGTCTCCTAGAGACTCGTGGTTTGTTTCGTTTTCGGTAAACAGCCACTTCTTTTTTTTCTTTGGATCGAGTGTCAATCCGACATGGAAACGGAAGGTTCCAAGCGTCTGATGTTCGATAAGAAGGGTATCACCTTGGAGTGTGATAGATGGCTTGGTAACGGGTGCCGTGGGGTCGATATCAAACGCCCAAGTGTTTCGCAGCCAGACGGTGGGGAGAATATGAATGGGGGCGGTGTCGGGTCCATGATTGGCGACGGTGATACGCCATAGCATGTCTTGCGGGCTACGCTTTGCGACCTCTTGGGTGATGTCAAAGTAGCGGTTCTCGTCGAAAATCCCCATATCGGCCAGTTCAAGCTCGGTGCCTTGGCGACCTCGCTTTTCGTTTTCCAAGCGAATTTTCGTATAGGGAAAGCTTTTCTGTGGGTATTTGTAGAGTGCCTTGGTGTAAGAGTGGGTGGGTGTGGAATCGAGGTAGTAGTAGCATTCTTTGACATCTTCACCGTGATTTCCTTCGTTTCCGCCTAGGCCGAAGAGGCGCTCTTTAAGAATTGAGTCTTTTCCATTCCAGAGAGCAGGCGCAAAGCAGAGGCGGCACTTGCGATCGGTCCAGCCCTGTAGTCCATCTTCACCCCAGCGATAGGCACGGCGGCGCGCCTCATCGTGAGGAAAAGCTGCCCATGCGTTGCCATGATCTGAATAGTCCTCACGGACGGTTCCCCACTGGCGTTCACTGAGATATGGGCCCCAACGTTTCCAGTTTTTTACGCGGTGCTCTTCTTGTGAAAGTCTGGTGTGTTCTTGGCTCATGGAAGGGTCTGGAGGATGGGTAGCATGATCCGTGCGCATTGCGAGGCGTTTTCGTAGGAGAAACTTTTGGGCGTTCGGATTGAGCACAAAGGTTGACCGTATCGCCACAATCGATGAGCCTCGAAATATGAATTTTCCTTTGATCGTAGCCTTGTCGTTGATGCTTGGTCTGCCGGCTTTAGCAGAGACTTGGTTTGTTGATCCTGAAGAAGGTAAGGATCATAATTTGGGCAACTCTTCGGGACAGGCATGGAAATCTTTAGCGAGAGTGAATGCTTTAAAATTAGGAGCTGGTGATGAAGTCATCGTTGCTCCGGGACAGCATGCAGTCTCTCTAATCCCGAAAGCAAGAGGGACGGCTGAAGAGCCGGTGGTGATTCGTTTTCTTCCAGGGGTGCATGTGTTTCCAGAGTCTCAAGCGATCCGAAAGAGGTATCATATTTCGAACTCCTGTGCCACTCCTGAAGTTCCGATGCCAATTGGGATCTTTGTAGAAAAGTGCGAACATCTTTTGATCAAAGGTGGAGGGTTTTCAGGGCCAGAAAAGACCACTCTGATGATGGATGGGAGGATGGTTCATTTCATCAACGACCAATCCGAGGCAATCCGCTATGAGCATTTGGTTTTTGATTTGAAACGTCCGACGGTTTCCGAGTTCCGAGTGATCGAAAGCCAGCCTGGATCTTCCGTGATTCAGATTGCCGAGGGTTCGACGTATACGCTGAAGAACGGTCAGTTCGAGTGGACGGGTGATATTGGAGATCGGAGTTCACAAACGATGACCCAAGAAGCGATCCCGAGTGAGGGAAGGGCGTGGCGAGTGAGTACCAAATGGACTCCATTTTCGGAAGCTTCATCCATTGAAGAACTTGAAGAAAATCAGTTACGTCTGCATTTTAAGAAGAAAGACTTTCAACTCAAAGTCGGGCATCAATTTCAGTTTCGTCAGCTGCTTCGAGATGTGGTGGGTGCGCATAACAATCGCAGTAAAAATATTTCCATCGAAGACTGTGAATTCAACGCGCTCGCTGGCATGGGTATCATCAGCCAGTTTACGGATGGGTTGACATTTAAACGAGTGCGAGTTGTCCCTCCTGAGGATACGATCCGAACCTGTCCGGCTTGGGCGGATGTGTTTCATTTCTCAGGATGCCGAGGGCAGATCACAGTCGAAGACTGCGTCTTTTCTGGCACTCAAGACGATCCGGTCAATGTTCACGGAACACATCTAGGAATCATCGGAAAAACCGCTGAGAATCGAATGTTAGTTCGTTTTATGCACGATCAAACTTATGGTTTTGCTGCGTTTCAAGCTGGAGATGAGGTGGCAGTCATCTCTGGCCAGACTCTGCGAGAGTCGGCAGGTGCAGTTCGGCGAAAGGTTACGAAGATTCGAAAAATCAACGCAAAAGACTGGGAGATTGAATTGGATGGGAAGGTGCCAGATTTCGAGAAAGGTGATGTGGTCGATAATGTGTCATGGTATCCCGATGTAACGATTCGTGGTTGCAAGATCGACATGGATTCGTGTCGAGGATTTCTACTTACGACACGTGGGAAGGTCGTGGTGGAGAATAACCTTTTTTACCGCTGCCGGATGCCTGCGATCTTGATTGAAGGAGATGCAGACGGTTGGCACGAGTCGGGTCCGATCCGCGACATGGTGATCCAAAACAATACCTTCGTCGGTTGTGGAATTCATATCAACCCACGCGTTCGCTCAGGTGATTTGCCAGTTCATGAAAATATCCGAATCGTTGGAAATACCTTTAAAGAAGGAGCAGGTATTTCCGCTCACCATGCGGCTGGTTTGCAAATCAAAGGCAATACCTCTGATGACGGGGAAATTCCGCTCAAGATTGCCCCGAACTGTGTCGATACGTTAATCGAGGGCAATCAATGAGGGGGAAATAGGCTCAAACCTATTTTTCTTTTTCAGCAGGCATGATGGGTGAATCCCATCCTGCGAGGTCGGAAGGTTTGACGCCGGGGACAGCGCCATCGAAAGAGAAGGTGGTTGGCTGGTAAGGACCGACGAAGCTGATGTTGAGATCGGAGCTGATCGCTTTTTCCAGTCCCAATGCCCAGAATGTACCGTTGATGATCATACGACGGTAGTTTTCGTCCAAGATGTCTTGCGATGCGCCTTGGGTCGAGTGGAAGACGCGATGTTTGTCGCCGTCTTTATCTTCGTAGTGACGGGTCCATGTGGAGGGTGTGGGAGCCTTTTTCGGGTCAGGATCCGCTGCGGGGTCCATTGAGATGAGCGGTTGAGAATTTGTGAGGACGATGAAGTCTGGTCCAGGTTTTCCAACATAAGCACCGGCATGGGTGAATGCGTTATCGTCAACACCCGTTAGGATGACGTTGTCTTTCTGCTCAGGGATGATTTGAATACGTGTGCCTTGTTTGTGGTTTTTACCGTAGTGGCCGACCCAAGTATTGCCTAATATCTGGTGCCCGAATCCTTTCTCAAATCCTTCGGTTTGCGACTTGAAATCGTATTTTGCGTAAGGTGAATTCTTTGGGATTTTGAAGGCATGGGATGACGTTCTTAATCCAACGACTGGTCCGCCACGCTCAAGATAGGCCTCGATTGCGGCCATTTCTTTCTCTGGAGGATTCAGGAAACGAGCAGCGATGAAAAAGAGGTCGGCGTCCTTGAGTGCAGTTAATCCGGAAATTTTAGATGAGCCTGCTTCGATGAAGCCGTCCTTGTTCACGCCGAATACAACCGTGCATTTGAATCCGTGGTGTTTCGCGAGAATGCGTGCCAAAGCTGGGAGGATTTCCTCGGAACGGTATTCATGGTCACTAGCAAGAAAGACGATGTGTTTGCCGGCACCATGACCCGATTCACCTTCGTAGACGATGGATGTATCTGCCAGGGAGAAGCAAGTGAGGAGGGTGCTGAGTAGAAGAATTTTTTTCATAGGTTTTTGGTCTAATTGGCAGGAATTGGAAAATTCAACAGATACAATTCCGAGTAGTTAAGGGATGCTAGGTTCCTAGAGATCTGCATGCATGTTCTTTGAGTCATGCGAATCAAAGATATCTCAGAGTCGCTGTGACCGTATTGTCGAGAGTAAGCAGCCTCTAAAAGAAGAGACCCTCAGCAGATTGCCAGAACTGTTGGTGAAACAGTGATCGAAGGCAATCGATGAGGGCAAGGTGTGGGATTAGCCTTACTTTTCTTTTTCAGCAGGCATGATGGGTGAATCCCATCCGGCGAGATCGGATGGTTTGATGCCTTTTACGGCACCATCGAAGGAGAAGTTACTTGGGGTGTAAGGACCAACGAATTTGATATTGAGGTCTGGTTTGATGGCTTTTTCCATTCCCAATGCCCAGAAAACTCCGTTAATAACCATGCGGCGGTAGTCCTCGCTTAGAAAGTCTTGGGAGGCACCGGAGGTGGAATGGAAGACACGATGTTTGTCTCCGTCAGCGTCTTTGTAGTGACGCGTCCAGTTTGACGCTACGGCTGGCTTTTTAGGGTCGGGCTCAGCATCAGGCTCGAGTGAAACCAGTGGCTGGATATTCGTAAGGACTGTGAAGTCTGGACCAGGCTTCGCCATGTATCCGCCAACGTAGTTGTATGCCTTGTCGGTGACCCCTGTTAGAATGACGTGGTCTTTCTGCTCAGGTAGGATTTCTACGCGGCATGCCTGCTGGTGATTTTTCCCATAGTGACCGACCCATGTGTTCCCGAGGATCTGATGGCCGAATCCGTTCTCGAAGCCTTCGGTTTTCGATCTGAAATCATATTTTGCGTAGGGTGAGTCTTTCGGGATTTTGAATGCATGGGAGGAGGTTCTGAGACCGACAACTGGGCCACCACGTTCGAGGTAGGCCTCGAGAGCGGCCATTTCTTCTGCTGGTGGATTGAGGAAACGTGCACCGATGAAAAAGAGGTCGGCATCCTTGAGGGCACCTAGGCCAGAAATATTGGAAGAACCGGCTTCGATAAAACCGTCTTTGTCGACACCAAAGACAACCGTGCATTTGAAACCGTGGTGTTTTGCGAGAATACGTGCCAGTGCTGGGCAACTTTCTTCGGAGCGGTATTCATGGTCACTAGCAAGAAAGACGATGTGCTTGCCAGCGCCGACGCCGGACTCGCCTTCGTAAACGACGGATGTATCGGCCTGTGTGAAGCCAGTGAACATGGCAGTGAGGAGTAGAATTTTTTTCATGATTTAGTTGGTTCGGTTTTGACGGTTTGTGTAGGGGATCAATTTACTTCATTGGATGCTCTTTGAGAAGCTCATCGGGTTTCCAGAATATGTTGCGGTCTTTCGTTGCTGCACGCGTTCTTTTTACGGTTTCTGCTTTGATGGGTGCTGCTTTGTTGCCCCAAGAATTTCGGACGTAGGTGAGAACTGCTGCGACTTCTTTATCGTCGAGCAAGGTGCCAAAGGCAGTCATTGGAGGAACACCTTTTGATGGATCGTAGATTTTGCCGTTCACTTCGATTTTGCCCCAGAGTCCGTGGAGGACGAGTTTGGTGAGGCGTTCTTCGTCTCCTGTGACCCACTCGGTTCCGACTAGTGGTGGATAAACTGGGTCCATTCCTTTTCCATTTGGTTGGTGGCAGGTCGAGCAATGTGCATCGCGATGGAAGACTTCTGCGCCGAGTTTGTATGCCGCTGCGTCTGCACCAGTGAGGTGTGCGGGAACGTTGACTTCGATCTTCTCTTCCTCTTGGACGATTTCGGTCTGCATCTTGCCTTTAGTCGGGTCTGCAGGCCCCCAGTGGTGTTTCACGGTTGCCGCGGCGATTCTAGCGTGAGGCTCAGGAGAATTGAGCACCGCGTTAAGAAGCTCCTCGTTGCGAACGTCGTGACGCTGGTGGATCCAAAGCGCTTCGAGGAGGTGATGGGCCTCTTCCTTTTTCTTCGGATCGAACTGTTTTACCCATTCTGTGGTTGCAGCCATGACTTCACTTGGTTCGCGCTCACTGAGTTCGATTCTTGTGCGGTGGCGTACGCCATCGATGGGATGTTTTAGATTGTCCAACAGCTTCGTAATAGGTTGGCCATCAATGGTGACCGGCTCTTGGAGTGGGCGTTCCTTATGGATCATGCGGTAGATTCGTCCATGTTTTTTATCGCGGTATGGGTCGCGAATATTGTGCTGCATGTGGCCGATGATGATGTTTTGCCAATCGGCGATGTAGAGTCCGCCGTCTGAGCCAAATACCGCATCGGTGGGCCGGAAATTTTTGTCATCGCTGTAGAAGAAGCTATCGGTCGGTGTGCCCCAAACCTCGCCTTGTTTGAATTCGGTCTTGCCGTCCTTGTATCCGTCGCGATGGAGTTCATAACGTTTGATACCCAAGTAGCCGATGGTATTGAGGACAAGAAAGTCTTGCTGAAGCTCGTCAGGGAAATTGGCGCTCGATACGATTTCGTCAGCTGGGACCGGGCGAACTTCCTTCTTAACGAGGGGAAACATTTTGAAGCCATTTCCATCTGGGCGCACCTGAAATGAACGACCGCCAGTGCCGTCGTTGGCGTATTGATAGCCCCAGTAGTCGAAGCTTGTGCCATGCGGGTTTGGGCGATTACTGGCGTGGAAGGTGATGGTGTATTTTTTTGGATCAAAGCGATACATTCCTGAGGCAGTCGAAGAGAGTGCTGGCCCCCACGGGTGCTCGAAGTTGTTTTGAAGGAAAATACCACTCTGCCAGTAGAGAGCGCCATCTGGTCCAATGATGAAATTATTGGCGGCGTGGTGAGTGTCAGAGGAACCGATCCCTTGCACCAACACGATGCGGAGGTCGGCCTTGTCGTCGCCATCGGTATCCTTGAGGAAAAGAATGTCTGGCTGAGAGGCGACAATGACTCCGCCTCCCCAGAATTCGAAGCCGAGAGGGTTGTGGACCTTGGCAAATTCGATGGCTTTGTCTGCGATACCATCGCGATTCTCATCTGGGAGGATCAAGAGGCTGTCGGTCATTTCCTTGAGTGGTTCCCACTTTGGGTAGGTGCTCCAGCACGCGGCCCATAAGCGGCCCTTAGAATCGACCTGCATCTGGACTGGGTTCGCCATTTCTGGGAACATTTTCTCATCTGCGAAGAGATTGATTTCGAAACCTTCAGGAACGTGCATTTTTGAGATGGCTTCTTTCCCGTCGAGGTATTCTTTACTGCCTTCCTTTTGCGCGTTGGAGCTCTTGCTGCCGCCACCTACATTCGAGATGACTTCGATGGGTGCGGGAACATTGGAGTCATCGACTTCGATTTTTTTTCCCTGAGATACGGCCCAAATTTTTGGGTCACGATTGGCGGTCATGACGTCGAGCATTTTTAGCTCATGCTCAAGAACTTCGCGATTCGTCTGTCCGTTGACGAATTTGAGGCCGGAGCGTCCACCCCAGATGTCGTTTCCATCCGTTGCGCGGTAGCGGTTGTGCCAGTGCCAATTCTTATCGAGCACTGCTTGGCGAAGTGGTTCGAGTTCTGCGGTGGCTTTGACCGTTTTGCCTGAGAGGGCAGAAGCGATTACTTCACCGAGTTGTCGATTTCCTTCTGGAAGAAGGTGGACGCCGTTGAGGGTCAGGGGACTATCGGCTTTGTTGTAAAGTCCTTGTGTCGCGGAGAATAGATCGACGAAGGCGACTCCTTTTTCATCAGCTACCTGATGGATCGCTCCGGTGTAGAGGGCAAGGTTGACGTTATTGGCGTTTCCATTCGGAAGCAGCGGTGTGCCATGGTTTTCATGTGCGATTGGTGAAAAAAGAACAAAGCGAGGAGGGGATTCGCCGTTGAACTTGATGGCCTTGTATTTATCGATCATTCCGCTCAGGTCGGATTTGAACTTGCTGACAGCCTTGTCCCCTGCGAATGACTCGTTGTAGCCGAAGAAGACGAAGATGACATCGGCTTGGCAATGCTTTAAATAGTCTTCTGGAGAGGTGAAACCTTTGCTGCGGGGACGGGATGTTACCGTATCGCCAGTGAAGGCGAGATTGCGGAAGGACAGGTTTTTATCGGTTAATTCACTTTGAATTGCGGTTTCCACCCAACCGTCGTGTTGCATGCGGTCAGCAAGGCCATTTCCAATGATGCAAATTCTGTCTTCTTTTTGGAGCGGTAGTTGAGCAAGCGCCGTTGAGGCTAAAAACGCTGGGGTGAGAATAAAAGCAGTGGCTAAATGCCGACCGGAAAAGAGTGAATAGATTTTTTTCGGATTCATAGTCGAGGTCAGTAAACGTGGATTGAGGGTTGGGTTTTACAAGGAATTAAGTAAATCGCTGATCTGTTCATCTCAGAGCAGAAGTAATGTATGTTTCTTCTAAAAACTTAAAGAAGCAGGTCATTGACGACATGTCCGTGGACGTCGGTGAGACGGTAGTCACGGCCTTGGTGACGGAAGGTAAGGCGTTCGTGGTCGATGCCGAGTTGATGCATGAGAGTGGCATGGAAGTCGTGGACAGGGACTTCGTCTTTGGTGACTGAGTAGCAGAAATCATCGGTTTCTCCATGGATGAGTCCGGATTTGAACCCGCCTCCGGCGACCAGAGTGGTAAAGCAGTTGGCATGGTGGTCTCGACCATAGGATTCTTTGACTTTGCCATCTTGGCTGAAGGTCGTGCGGCCAAACTCTCCTCCCCAGATGACGATGGTGTCTTCGAGTAGGCCGCGTTGTTTTAGATCGAGAATGAGGGCTGCACTTGCTTGATCGGTTTCTTTACAGCGCTTGGGAAGATGGCTGGGAAGGTTGAAATGATGATCCCAACCGGAATGGTATAATTGGATGTAGCGTACATCGCGCTCAGCTAGGCGGCGAGCCATGAGGCAGTTGAATGCGAAGGTTCCAGGTTTTCTCGCGTCTTCTCCGTAAAGTTTATAAGTGGATTCAGGTTCATTGGATAGATCTGATAGATCTGGAACCGAGCTTTGCATGCGGAAAGCCATTTCGTATTGGGCGATGCGAGTGTCGACGGCCGGATCTGCGCTACGGGCGAGTTCCTCCTCGTTCATTTGGTTGATCGCATCGAGAATACGGCGGCGATCGTTGATCGGCTTCTCTGCGGGGTCGTTTAAGTAAAGGACTGGATCGGCTCCTGAGCGCAGGCGGACTCCTGCATGACGACCGGAGAGAAAACCGCTTCCCCATAGTCGATTATTGAGAGGCTGCATATTTGCGAGGTCGCCCCTTGAAACCAGAGCTACGAAGTCGGGGAGGTTTCGGTTCATACTTCCCAGTCCATAACTGAGCCATGATCCAAAGGACGGCCGACCTGGAAGATTATGACCAGTCTGCATGAAAGTCATGGCAGGATCGTGATTTACAGGGGTAGTGCTGAGACTGCGTATGGTGCAAAACTCATCAGTGATTTTGCTGAGGTGTGGAAGAAGCTCACTCATCCAAGCACCATTTTCACCGTGTTGCGCAAATTGGTATTTGCTGTTGATCACTGGGTGAACCTTGTGAGTGTTATTGAAGCCGGTTAGACGCCCTTTCTTTTCAACGAGTTGGAAAATGTCTTTTCCGTGATGTTTGGCGAGTGCGGGTTTTGGATCGAAGAGATCGACCTGAGATGGGCCGCCGGCTTGAAATAAGTAGATGACCCGTTTGGCGCGAGGTGGGTGATCTGGTGATTGCTGGATAGCTTCTTTGCCTAATGATGCTCGCGCACTTTGCATGCCCGCGAAGGCGATTCCCCCGAGTCCCGCAGCACCCAGCTTGAGCATGCGGCGACGATCCATTTTTTGGAGTGTGGATTCCAGTTCGTTCATTGACTACTTGCGGGTTACGGTTTCACTGAGATTCAAGATCACGACACAGACATCGGCGAGCGCGGCTAGCTCGGCACGGTTCAAAGAAGAATCGAAAGAGGATTCGCCAACAGAGAGTAGTTTGTTGGCGCTTGAAGGCTCTTTTTGGTATTGTGCGAATCGCTCTTGGTAGGTTCTGAAGAGAATTTCAATTTCTTTGTTTGTCGGTTCCCGCGAGACAGTTGAGCGAAGAGCGAGAGAGATATTATTTTTCGGACTGGATAGGTCTTGTGATAAAATATGTTCAGCAAGTTTTCTTGCTGATTCAATAAATGTGGGATCGTGAAGCAAGGCGAGTGCTTGCAGTGGTGTATTCGTTGTGGGGCGAACGACTGTGCAAACCTCGCGATTTGGCGCGTCAAATACCGCTAAGCTAGGATGCATGGCAGCTCGCCTCCAATAGGTGTAGAGACTTTTTCGATAGAGGTCAGGGCCACTGGCAGGCTTGTAAATTTCCGCATGACTTCTAGGGGCATTCAAATCCTCCCAAATACCAGTGGGTTGATAGGGCATTACGCTGGGTCCGCCGATTTTACGAGAAAGCAAACCGCTAACAGCAAGTGCTTGGTCGCGAATAGTTTCGGCTGGCAGGCGGAACGATGGGGCACGTGCGAGTAGGATATTGTCTGGGTCATCGAGGTTCAATCGGTGCCGCGAGTTCTGGCGATAGGTTGAGGATAGAACGATTTTTCGGATGAGTTGACGGATGTCCCATCCATTGTCTCGAAAGTCATTCGCAAGCCAGTCGAGCAAGTCAGGGTGGGTCGGAGCTTCGCCTTGGAGTCCAAAATTATCAGCTGTCTTGACGAGGCCTTTGCCGAAAAATTGTTGCCAAATACGATTGACGGTAACGCGGGCGAAGAGCGGATTTTCTGGGGCGATCAGCCACTGGGAGAGGCCAAGCCGATTTTGTGGGTAATCATCAAATGGAGGAAGAATTTCGGGAGTCCTTGGGACGACTTTTTTTCCCGGTTGATCGAATTGGCCGTTTTCTAGGATGAAGGTTTCACGGGGCTTTTCCGCCATAATCATGACGAGTGGCGTTTTATTGTCCGCTCCGCCTCCCTCGGTGTATTGGAGAAAAGGAGCGGAAGCCTTTTGATTGAAACCTTTGTCGCCTGGAGCTCCTACTTCGGCGCTCGTGTTGAAGAAGGCGTAAAAGGAGTAGTAGTCCTCCATGGTAAGCGGATCATATTTGTGATCGTGGCACCTTGTACAGTCTAGCGTTAGGCCAAGAAACAGAGTGCCGGCGGTGGTGGTTTTGTCGTTGGCGTAGGTGACGCGGTATTCTTCGTCGATAATGCCGCCTTCAATGGAATAGCCGTGGTTGCGGTTGAAACCGGTGGCGATGAGTTGTTGCTTTGTTGGGTTTTCCAATAGATCTCCAGCCAGTTGTTCGGTGACAAACTGATCGTAGGGCATGTTATTTCGGTAGGCATTGATTACCCAATCGCGCCACGGCCACATCGTTCGAGCATTGTCGAATTGATAGCTGTTGCTGTCAGCATAACGCGCGTTGTCCAACCAAATGGTTGCCATCCGTTCGGCGAAGTCGTTGCTTGAAAGTAGGCGGTCGACGACTTTGCTGTGAGCATCTGGAGAGGTGTCTGCAAGGAAGTTATCAAGTTCCTCGATTGTCGGAGGCAGGCCAGCTAGGTCTAAGGAAACTCGGCGGAGAAATGAGGCTCGGTCAGCCTTGGGACTGGGAGTGATTTTGTCTTTCTCAAGGCGGGAGAGAATGAAGTGATCGATTGAATTGTTAGGCCAGTCGGCGTTCGAAACATGGGGAAGTGATTGTTCTTTGATCGGAAGAAAACTCCAATGTTCGGTATATTCCGCACCCTCTTTAATCCAACGGAAGAGGAGTTTTTTTTGTTTTTCGTTGAGTGGTTTCTTGAATTTTGGTGGCGGCATTAACTCGTCAAGATCCTCGGCGAAGATGTGATAGATTAGAGTGCTAGATTCTGGATCGCCGGGGACAATAGCAGATCCGTTATCGCGGTTCGCGATGGCAGAATCTCTTTGGTCGAGCCGCAGATCTGCTTCGCGAGTGCCCGCATCTGGTCCGTGACAGTTGTAGCACCGATCGGAAAGGATGGGTTGGATGTCGCGGCCGAAATGCAGAGGTTCCTCGCCTGCGAATACGGCAGATGAAAAGGCCAAAATTAGGAAAACGAGCTTCCGAAACCCAAGAAAGATGGATCTTTCGGTATGGAAGAGGGTGTTCATTGGGCTTTTGGTATCTCGTTGATTTTGGCCGTTGAACTCCTGCGTCGAAGGTCAAATTAGCTCAGAGAGAATGTTTGCTGAGATATGTGTCCGCAATTAAAACGATTCAAATCGGTAAATATTTCAGGAGTCAGGTTTTCCGGCCACTTCGAAAGGACTTTGAAAGACTTGGGCTATTTTGGCAGTTTCTTTTTTGGAATGAGGTTGGGATTGAAAAAAAGGTCTCGTCCAAACTTTCTATACTATCTGGCTATTTCTATGCGTGCTTTTTCTATTTTTGCTACGAACTCCATCAAGGTATTCACTGTTTCCGTCGCTTGTATTTGCTCGGTTTTTGCGAGCGAGGTGAAACCACTGAGTAAGGAAACTGCCGAAGAATATGACCTTGATCCTACTTTTTTTAAGAAGGCGACGATGGTCCAAGATATTCTCATTGCGACTTCGGCGAAGGTGACTGACTACACCCACCTTGAGGCGGCGTATCTTTTCGATCGAATGATGAAGGATCTAAGGCCTGATGTTGCCGAGCGTATTCGAAAGCAGAAAGTTCTTTGTATTCTCGTCGCCCATGACGAACTGACTTCAGAAGTACCGCAATTTAGATCGGATAAAACCGGAGATGAATTGGATTTCTATAATTGGCGGAGTCGAGGTTTTCTAACCAAGGTCAAAGATCGCTACGTGGTCTTCTTCGCGGAAGAGGATGTGATGGAATACGAGGGTGGGATGCAAGATGAGAGCATCCTGATTCATGAATTCGGTCATGTGGTTCATGGTGCTGGGTTCGACGAGGCATTGAAGAAGCGGTGGACAGAGACGTATGAGGCGGCGATGGAGAAAGGGATCTGGAGAGATGGCCGTGCATCGCAAAGATTTCGACGGGTCGAAAGCGAAGAACCGGTTTTTTTGTTGGATGCGCTCGAGAAGTCTTTTCCGAAGCAGTCTAGGGTGATGCTGGAAAGGTATCTCGATGGCGGAGATATTTTGGTGAATGGAAAGCCGAGTCATTCGAAGGTCATGGTGACCAAGGACGACAAGGTGCGTATTGTTTTCGGAGGGCCGAAAGACTGCTACGCGAGCAAGAACCGAGCAGAATACTTCGCTGAAGGATTCCAGATCTGGTATGATACCAATCGAACGATGGACCACGATCACAATCACATCGTGACAAGGGCTCAGTTAAAAGAATACGACCCCAAGCTTGCTGAATTGTGTGAGTATCTTTTGGGCGACGATGAATGGCGGTTTGTTTCGCCGCGTGACAGAGCGGGTAAGGGCCACCTCAAAGGGTATAATCCTGCGACCGCTCCTGTTGTAAAGGATCTGAAGCACATTCGTGAGGCAGCGCTGGATTATTACGACGACTATTGGAAAGACTATTGGGAGCGGTTGGAAGTGAAGTATCGACAGGAGTGATTCGTAGCTTCTTCTACTAAGTCACAAAACGGTCTGGTAGAATGTTGGGTTGGAGGTCCAAGGAACTGGGCTACCCCTTTGGAATCATAAGCTGGCTGCTTTTCGGTGAATCTAGAGCGAGTTGTCAGTCGTGGTGCTGAGTAAATTTCCCAAATTTCAACTTCGCTCAGGGCGATCATTCTGCCTTTCTATTCGCATGGGAAAAAAACTATCTTTCGCAGTGGTTGGCTGTGGATCTCGTGGGCGGACTTACATGCGTATTGCGAAAACGCTAGGGCATGAAATCAGAGCGATCGCCGATACTTCAACGTATGCGATTGATGCGATGAAGGATATCGCCGGGGATGATAAGCCTCGGTTATTTTGTACGGGTGAGGACTTACTGAAGGAGGAGCGGTTGGCAGATGTTGCTTTGGTGAGTACTCAAGATGCGCAGCATTTTGGTCATGCCTCGGCAGCACTCCGGCAGGGCTACGAT
The DNA here is from genome assembly GCA_045106015.1 of Akkermansiaceae bacterium. Classification (GTDB taxonomy): domain Bacteria; phylum Verrucomicrobiota; class Verrucomicrobiia; order Verrucomicrobiales; family Akkermansiaceae; genus Luteolibacter. The sequence continues at coordinate 22,008 of JBGCEE010000001.1, forward strand.
GTCCTGTTAGAAAAACCTGCGGCACAGACGTCCGAAGAAGTGGAGGAGCTTGCAAATATCGCTGCCGAGAATGGCTGTAAGCTGATTCTTTGCTTCGTCCTTAGATATACATCGTTTTACCGGGCGGTGAAGCGAGCTATTGATGAGGGTAAAGTTGGAGACGTGATGACGATCCAAGCTTCTGAAGGTGTGGAACCGTGGCATCATTGCCACTCATACGTTCGCGGGAAGTGGTCGCAGGTATCCAATTCGACACCGATGATTATCGCAAAGTGCAGTCATGATACCGACTTATTGGCATGGTTCGCAGGGGCGAACTCCGTTTCGGTGACGAGTCATGAGAATCAGTCATATTTTATTCCTGAAAAGGCTCCCGAAGGTGCGACTCACCGATGCACCGATGGCTGTCCGCACTTGGGCAAATGTTCTTACGATGCTCATCGTTACTTGGGTGATCAACGGAACTGGTTGAGACACATTCGCCCCGACGCGAACGACATGGCGGATACTGAGGTTCTTGAACTCCTGAAGACAACCGATTGGGGACGATGCGTTTACCATTGTGGGCAGGACACCCCTGATCATCAGGTGGTGGGGATGAAGTTTAAAAATGGAGTCACAGCAGATCTGACGATGACCGCTTTTGATACGGGGCGTCGGATTCGAATTTACGGAACCAAGGGTGTGCTGCAAGGAGCGACGGGTGCCGATGGTCGAGATTGCTGGCTTGAGTCAAAACCGCACGAAGGCGAGGTGGAGAATGTCACGATCGAAGCACAGGAGGCAGGTGAATACGAAGGCCATGGAGGAGGGGACTTCGGGCTTATCGATGCTCTGCCAGAACTGTTGAGCGCAGGCACCACGGGAAAAGCTGATTTTATCGAAGGACACCGAATTGGATTTGCTGCTGACGTGGCAGCGAAGGAAAATCGAGTGGTGCTGCTTTAGGGGTCGAGATCGATCACCAGATCGTCGAAAATGGCATCTCCTCCGGGGTTGCCACTGCGATCAAGGCCGATGGTCGTCAGGTCCCCTATGACTTTCTCTGAAATTTTGATCGTGGCTTCGAAGGGTTTGGCTTCTGTTTTCGAGTGTACTGTTGCGACGACCTGGAACTGATCGTCAGAGAGCCTTTTGACTTGAATTTGAATCGTGTGGAACTGACCGACCTTTGGTGTGAAGCCCATGTTCGTGTTACTTTTTAGGTCCTCTTTTGTGTCGACTCTTTCGAATCGAAATCCTCCTCCGCGATATCCTGGATGGAATAACGCACGTAAGTTGCCGACGGCCACCCCTGTATGGAAGATTCCCTCTCCACCCGGAGTTGTCTTCGTCGCTACCTCAAGGTTGAACTGATTTGGAAAAGTTTTTTTGCCAGTAATTTTCTCTGCCTCTAGAAGGATTCGTTGGTCGCCTTGTTGTTTGTTTTTTCCTGAGATGGTCAAAACGCCGTTGGTAGCTTTCGCGTTCAGGCCTTTGTCCCGAACAAAATCAAAATGCCGATAGCTTTGGCCGATTGGATCGACTACGTCTTGAAATGATTCGACGAACAATGTTTGTTCTTTGGCCTTTTGTCCTCCGGGTTGAGCTTCTTCGGATAGGCTTTTTGTTGCATAGGTCAACAGTCGATCTTTTTCCCAAATACGATCGCCTGATAGTTTGTCGAGAATCTGTTCCAGTCGGAATCGAATTTCTGGATCATCGTTTTCTCTGAATTGATTGAGGAGCGGAATGACGGTTGATCCCATCGATTCAATTTGCGTCTGAGACTTAGCTCGTGTTGCGAAATCGTCGGCAGCCAACAGGCTTACAAGTTTTCTTAACTCTTCTTCTGAACTTTCCTCATTGTTTCCTAGGAATTTTTTCTTTGCCTCCTCCAAACTCAGACCTGCTTCTTCGAGCAGTTGGATTCGCCAGTCCTCTGGTTCGGCGAAACAAAAGCCCGCTGAGATGCATAGTGCAATGACGATGGGTTCCATTCGAATCACCCTTCGAGCATGAATTACTAAGCCCATTCGGCAATCATCGAATTTCTCAGTGCGAGGTGTTGTGGCGAGCATGACTCTGCTGGATTTTTCTGATTTAGACCGGTCTCCAAATGGCCTTGCCGAAATCGAGTGTATTTTTTGGGGTTTGAAGAAATTGGCTACGCGATGTCAGGTACCATTTCGGCAATTCCATCTGCAAAACGGTCTAGAAGCTTGGTGGTTTGGGTGTTGGCTTGGGTCTAAAGGTGATATACAGCTATTTCAATGAATCTCCCTGAGATGAAAGACTTGGAAGTTCTTGGCCAAATTGGCGGGGGTGAAAGCGGCAAAGTGTTTGGCGCGAAAAACGAAGAGAATACCCAGTTTGCCGTCAAGATTTTCGAGGGGATGGCGATCAATCGCACAGTGCTGTCGAAGATGGCAGAGCGGTTGAAGGAGGGTGATTGGCCAGAGGGTGTTGTACCTCTTGAATCGATCGACTTTCAGGGGCGCCCAGCTTGTCTGGTAATGCCCTTTTTAGGTGACATGGTCGATGTCGAGGATGAGGAAACCAAGTGGAACCCTCGGAGTCTCCAATATGAAATCGACGAGCATCCGGGCGAGAATACTTGGGTTTTGGTCAAGGCGATTGCCAAAGCTCTTTCGGAGATGCACGAGAGGCGGGTTCCACACGGAAATTTGAAGCCGGGAAATGTATTCCTTGATCAGGAAGGCGGAGTGAAACTCGCGGACTGGGCCCTGGGGAATATGCCCGGAATTAGCCATTTTGATTTTACGGATGCTTTGCTTTACCAAGCTCCAGAACAACTTCTTCGTCCAGAGGGGTACTTGGAAGAAGAAGCCTACCGGTGGGATGTTTTTGCGTTTGGTGTTTTGTCCTACCGATTATTAACTGGATCGTTTCCACGTTGTGATGAGAATTTTTCTTCGGTTGCTCCACCGCAAGGGGAGACTCGGATGGAAGGTATCCAGGCTGAGCTTTCGGTTATTGCGAAAAACCTACAGGGACAAGAAGAGGTGGATTGGCCTGCAGAGGCTCAGAACGCCCTTGAGGCTGGATACAGGAAGTGGATCGATAGTTGCCTATTGCTAGAACCGTTTAGAAGGCCAGTTTCGATGATCGACGTTTCTCGCGGCTTCGCGCAGGTCGAGTTCGAGGTAGGAGAAGAGGAAATTCGTGAAAACCTGATGGATCAGAGACGACGTTCCGAAAGAAACGGTCGGCGTCTGGCATTTTTCGGAGGGATGGTGACTGCGGCTTGTTTGGTTTTTGTGGGACTTTGGCTGCTTACGCGGAATCAATTGATCACGGAGCAAATGGAGCGTGAGCATGAGAGAGTGAATCTTACCGGACAAGCTCTCGGAGCGATTGATCAAATGAATGACGCGCTAGAGGCGCAGAAACTGGCAGAGCAAGAAATGGAATATCAGCGAGAGGTTGGGCTAGCTCGTCTTGAGGCCTCGCGTCTCATTGGTGATCGTTTGTTCGATTGGGCCTTGGAGAAAGGGCACCGGCGCTTGCCACCTTTGGATGGACGTGATCTTCGGCTCAAGCGATTGGAGCGATTTTATGAAGACTTTCTAAGGCGTAGTGAAAGTATCAAGAGCTTGGATGAAGAGATGGCTCGTGCTCGGTTGCAGCTTGCCGAAGTTTCTTTGGCTTCTGGAGATGCTGACGAGGCGGAAAAACGGCTGGATACAGCGATTCAATCATGGACAAATTTGACTCTGGATGGAGAGACGAAGCTGCGACTTGCGCGTAATGCCCTTTTGCTTGCGTTGCTCAAGCAAGAGAAAGACCAAGAAGGAACGGCAGATGCATTTAAGGCAGCGAGATCGGCATTGGAAAATGTGCCACAGACTGCGGTAGACGGACAACGATTGAGGCAACTGCTGGCAATTTTAGATTTTCATGAAGCGAGACTACTTGCGAGTCAGGGAGAGGAAGTAAAAGCTCTTGAACAATTGCTTTTGGCGACTCGGTCGCTCAATGAACTTGCAGACGAGAGACCTGAGTCGGCAGTGCTTCGCTCGGAGTTGGCTGCGTGTTATCTGTCTTCCGCCACCGTGTTGGAAGGTATGGGAAAATTGGGCGATGCGCGGGAGGTGCGCGCTCAGGCAGCCGAAGAGATGGTCTCGTTATTGAAAGAGAATCCAAAGGATATGGATATCAGGTTGGACTTGGCGGGATGCTATGGAGCGATGGCCGAGTCCCTTGTATTAGCTGGAGATATCACAGCTGCATCACAGTTTTCCGAGCAAGCGATGAAACTACTGGAACAAGTTCTTCAAGCACGTCCAGAGTCAACGATTGCGGCGACTAGGAAGGCAGCTCAGCTTGGATTGCAGGCGGGGCTATTGAGAGATCAAGGCGAATCTGAAAAAGCCTTGGAGGCGTTCGAAAAAGGGATTCAGTTGCTTGAACGTCAGGGTTCTAACAGTAATCCTATGGTGCAATATCGACTGGCTCTTCTCTGGTGGCAAAAAGGAAGAATGCTTGGTTTTTCTGGTAAGAAGAAAGAGGAAATCACTCTGTTAGGAAAAGCTCGTGAGACGCTTCGGGAGTTAGAAACCGAATCGAAAATAGACGGAGATGGTCCGAGAATTGAGGAATTGCAGCGCTCCAGTGCTTATCTTTTGAGTGACTACGCGCATGCGCTTGAGCTTGCCGGAAACGATGAGAAGGCAAAAGAGATCTACCGAGAGGCAACGGCTCTCTGGGAGGCGTTGCTCAAATCACGCCCACAGAGCGAGGAATTTAAAGAGGGCTTGGAATGGATTCGCCAGCGAGCGGAAGGTGTTTAAGGCTTCTGTGAATTACTCTCCGGCGTCAGGATAGGAACCAAGGATTTTCACCATTGAACAGTGTTCGGCGAGTTCACCGAGTGCTTTGGAAACGTTTTCGTCCTCGCAGTGCCCGGATAGATCGACGTGGAAGATGTATTCCCAGTCCTTTTGCTTTGAGGGGCGTGACTCGATTTTGGAGAGGTTGATTCGGAGATCTTCAAAGGCTTTTAGGGCGCAGACGAGAGAGCCGGGCCGGTCATTGATCGCGAATAGGATTGAAGTGCGATCTTTTCCTGTTGGAGGGCAGGTTTTTTCGCCAATCACAAGGAAGCGTGTGGTGTTGGTTGCGCGGTCTTGGATAGATGATTCAAGGAGTTCCAAGCCATGGATCTCAGCCGCGAGTGCTCCACCAAGTGCAGCGGCACCTTCAAAAGCTTTTTCTTTCGCCAAGGCGGCTGCTTTGGTCGTTGAAGAGACTTCGACTAGGTCGGCATCAGGAAAGTTTTTTAAGATCCAATTGCGGCATTGACCGAAGACTTGTGGGTGGGAGTAGAGTGTTTTGATCTGGTCGCGTGGGATTGCGGCCATCAAGGCGTTTTCGATTCGTAACAAGATCTGCGCACAGATGTGAAGGGTGGAATCAACGAATAGATCGAGCGTATGAGAAACGGCTCCTTCAGTTGAATTTTCAATGGGCACGACGCCGTAGCTTGCCTGTCGCCGCGCGACTTGGTCGAAAACGTCTGAGAAGTTAGGTTGGGGTAGATAATCGACGGAGTGTCCGAATTTTTTGATCGCCGCTTGATGGGTCCAAGTTCCCTCTGGACCTAGGTAGGCAATTTTCATGTCGTCTTCCAAAGCGAGAGCAGCCGACATGATTTCTCGGTAAATGGCTTTGATCGATTTTTCGGGAAGTCGGCCTTCATTGATATCGACCAAGCGATCAAGAAGCGCGTGCTCACGCTCCGGTGCGTATATCTGTAGGCCGTCACGCTTTTTGATGACTCCGACTTCGTGGACGAGGTCAGCTCGTTGAGAGAGGAGTTTGAGGAGTTCGTGATCGATGAGATCGATCTGCTTGCGAATGTCGTCGAGGCTCATGCGTTTTCGGTGGGACTTATTTCGGTTTCCTCGGAGTTTTCAGCTTCGGATTCAGTTGTGCCCTCGGGAGTTTCTGCAGAGGCCAGCGCGAGTTGTTTTTCCTCTGTTGCAGCAGGTTGCTCGGGTTCCTCAGGTTGGGGGAGTTCGACTCGCCGAAGCTCAGAAGCATTCGGTAAATCGTCGATACTTGTGATTCCGAAGTGTTCGAAGAAAAGATCGGTGGTTTGATACAAGAGGGGGCGACCCGGAAGTTCTGCGCGGCCACCGATGCGTATAAGGTCTCGATCCAGTAGTTTTTGAAGCATTCCATCACAGGACACCCCGCGAACAGCCTCAATGGCGGCTTTTGTAATCGGTTGGCGATAGGCGACGATTGCGAGCGTCTCCATCGCTGGTCCTGATAGTCTTTCGGGTTTTCTTCCTGGGAAGAGGTGTCTCACGAAGTCAGCGAAATCTGCTTTGGTGTAGATTTTCCAACCCTTTGCTCTCTCTAATATGGTGAATGCACGGCCGCTCTCCTCGTAGTGCACATTGAGTTCTGAAATAGCTATACTGACTTCCTCATCGGTGGTTTTTCCAAGGCCAGTCAACCATTCCGGAAGCGCTTCAGGATCGGAGCCTTCGTCTTTTTCACGCAGCTGAACGTCTTCAGCCTCGGCGACTCTGGCACGGACAATTTTTGCCATTTCCTCTGAAGATAGAGGTTCTTGGGAGGCGATGAGCAGGGATTCCAGTATGGCGCTGAGTTGCATGACGGACCGGCAGGTTAGGGAACGAACAAGGTATTTCAAGCTTCGCGGTAGAGAAGATTTCTAAAAGTTTTTCCGCCTTTGTGAACTTTCCCCTTGATGTGGAGGTTGTGAACGGATAACCCACCGCGCTCCTCTCTGCGGGCAATCCCGAGAAGAGCGTTGATCTGAATTTCCCAAACCCAGTTTTTTCAATTCAAAATCCCCATATTATGGCAGCTAAAAAGAAAACTCATAAAACCGCCAAGAAAAAGACTGCTGCAAAGGCAGTGAAAAAGGCTCCGGCCAAGAAGGCGGTGAAAAAAACCGCTAAGAAAGCCGTGAAAAAAACAGCGAAGAAAGCGGTCAAAAAGTCTCCGGTGAAGAAGAAGGTCGTTAAGAAAGCTGCTAAAAAGGCGGTCAAGAAGAAGGTTGTCAAAAAGGTAGCCAAGAAAACACCGGCTAAAAAGAAGGTTGTGAAAAAAGCCGCAGTTAAGAAGGTGGCAAAAAAGGCGACGGTAAAAAAAGTGGTTAAAAAGGCAGTCGTCAAGAAAGCCGCACCCAAGAAGGAGGTGGTCAAAGCCACTCCAAAATCAAAACCGGTTGCAAAAAAGGCAGCGAAGAAAAAGGGGCGTCGCTCGTCGCTAGTCAGCACGCCGCCGCCTCCGGCGCCGAAAAAGCCAAAATTTGTTCCCCCGACTCAGGTGATCGCACAGCCGTCCTCAGGAAGCGGCGGGAAGCATCGGGCAGCATTTATCAACAAACAACGCCAGCGTTTGTTGGACCTGCGTGATACACTTGTTGATTCGATGTCCGGGATGACTCGTGACACCATTCGGAACGCTCCGGAAGGAAGTGAGGCATCCGGAAGCGGGCAGCATCAAGGCGATGCGGGAAGTGATGCTTACGATCGTGACTTTGCTCTTTCAGTTCTGGCTAATGAACAGGATGCGCTCTACGAGATCGAACAGGCCCTCCGAAGGATTGATAAAGGAAACTACGGGCTATGTGAAATTTCCAATAGTAAGATCCCGACAACCCGTTTGGAGGCGATTCCTTTTGCTCGTCTGACTGTGGAATGCCAAGCTCAATGGGAGAAGGAATGGGGGAATCGTCGATTCCGGCCATCCAATGAAGTCGGTTTCAGTGGTGGACAACCGCAAGAAGATGAAAATTCTATAACGGTTTCGCTTGACGGCAGGGATGATTGAAGCAATATCCGCCCCCCACAAAACGAATCATGCCACGCGATATCATTATCCTTGAATGCACCGAAGCGAAAGCTGAGGGCAAACCGACTTCTCGTTACGTCACAACACGTAATAAGAAGAGCTTGCGTACTCCAGGCCGCTTGGAGAAAGTGAAGTTCAATCACTTCCTTAAGCGTAGAACCCTTCACCGCGAACTCCGCTAATTATTATGTCCGAACCGAAGACCATTCAGCGCCGCATCAATTTCCGTAAGGCGAACCGTCAAATGACACGCCGCCGTCAGGATATTCCTGTCGAGCAGCTCATCCCTACGAATCCTGAGCTACTGAGCAAATTTACTACCGAAACCGGTAAGATTTTACCACGTCGGGTGACCGGCGTTTCCGCCAAGCTGCATCGTAAAATCAACAATGCGATCAAGCAGTCTCGCGCGATCAATCTGATGCCCTAACGGGTCATTTGATTGTTTCGAACAGGCATGTAACAATATTCATTAGCCCGCCCGAATTCACGGGTGGGCTTTTTTATTTACCGAGAAACTTTTCAAATGCAGGCTTTGCCAGATACGCAGAACGAAGCCGACCATCGTGAGATTCCCATCGATCGTGTGGGGGTTAAAGAACTTCGCTACCCTGGGACATTTCAATCTGTGGACGGAAGCCTTCAATCCGTGACCGCGAAGTTCGAAATGACGGTGGACTTGCCAGCAAATCTCAAGGGGACGCATATGAGTCGTTTCGTTGAGTGTTTGCATCAGTTTAAGGAGCCGATCGGAGCGGAAGGGATAGGTCGCATGGCGAAAGATCTCGCTGAGCGCCTTCATGCGCGACAAGCGCACGTCAGCTGCGAGTTTACCATTTTCCGGGAGAAATCTGCTCCTGTTTCTGGAATGATGAGTTTGATGGATTATGAATTAGGGATTGAATATCGCCATTCAACCGAAGGGGAAGACACACTTTTCATGAGTGTTCAAATTCCGGTATCGACCTTGTGCCCTTGCTCAAAGGCCATCAGTGAACGAGGTGCGCACAACCAAAGAGGTGCGGTGACCATCACTGTGGAAGCTACGGAAGGACTCTCCTTTGAAGATTTGATTCATTTGGCAGAGCGGTCCGCTAGCTGCGAGCTGTACGCAGGCTTAAAAAGGTCGGACGAAAAAGCGGTCACTGAACGAGCCTATGATCAGCCCGTTTTCGTGGAGGATTTGGCCAGAAATGTCGCAGCGGGGCTCAAGCAGGTATCGAAGGTGACTTGGTATCGAGTCGAGGCAGAGAATTTCGAATCGATTCACCATCATAATGCGTATGCGATGATCGAGGCTTGAAATAAAAGCGCGATTATTACGTTTTGATAGATACAGAATTCTGTTTTGGCAGATTCTGAAGGTTTTCGGTTAACGTATTATGACACAACTAATCGCAAGGGTGGTCGCATGGCTGGCAGGGAAGTTGTTGATCTACGCATTGATCCTTGGAGCTTTGCTGGCGATTTTTGTGGTGACGGTATTACCGTCCATGGTGGTCAAGTATCATGAGAAGGAGCTTGAGCTAGCAATCGCAGATCTAAGTGAGAGCAAAGAGTTGGTGGGGGAGCTGGCAGAGCGAGCGGATTCGATCAGCCAGGAGATGAAATCCAAAGCGGATGAGATTCGCGAACTGAATGAGCAGCGTGAGCGAATGGAGAAGCTCATCGATAAAATCTGGAACAGTGTTTTCAAGCGCGAGGAGATCGTGGCTGAAAAGAAGCGTATCGCGGCGAAGGAAAAAAAGCTTTTAGAGGAGCTTGAATTGGCTGCGGCAGAGCGACGTGAATTAAGGATTGAGGGTGGTGAGAGTGAGGAAGAGTTGAGGCGTCGAGAGTTGCTTCTGGAGGAGAAGCAAGGGCAACTGCGCAATATGCAGAAAATGAAGGATGGAATCGATAATTTAATAAGAAACCAATTAGGAACGCTGGCTTTTAAGGCGCTTCTGATCCTTCTGGCTTTGATCCTTATTCCGTTTTTTTGGAAGGTGTTCACGTATTACGTGGTTGCTCCTCTGGCACAGAATTCAAAACCCATTTTGTTGATTGAGAAATGCCCAGAAGCTGAAGAGATTGATGTCACAGCCAGTCATCCAGCGCAGCGACTTGATCTGGAAGATGGCGAGGTTTTGATGACCAAGGTGGACTATTTGCAGGGGTCGATGGGTAACTTCGATAAGTCGACGAAGTGGTTGATGGATTGGAGTTTTCCTTTTTCGAGTCTTGCTGCGGGTCTCTATATTCTCACCCAGATTCGGAATACGAGTCCGGAGTCTGGGCAAGTGACATTATCGACGCAAGAGAACGCGACCGAGGAGCTGGCAGTGGTTCGAGTCCCCAAGAATCGAACACTTGTGTTTCGCCCACATTATCTCGTTGGCGTTGCGCATCCGGTAAATCAGCCGCCACGGATTCGTTCAAAATGGGTGTTCTGGAAATTGCATGCTTGGGTGAATTTACAGTTCCGCTATTTGATGGTGGAAGGCGAGGCTCGGATGGTTTTTTCTGCTCAAAGGGGCATTCAGGTTGAGGAAGTCTCTCCGGAACTACCGGGACGTCGGGTGAATAGCAATCTGACCGTGGCGTTCAGCCCCGATTTAGATTATTCACCGAAAAGAGCGGAGACTTTTGTGTCCTATATTTGGGGTAAGAATGCGTTGTTTGATGATTTTTTCCACGGTTCGGGAATTGTCATTCAGCAGCAGGTGGCGAGCGGAAAAAGAAATCCTGCTGCGCGTCTTTGGGATAGTATTTTTGGAGCGATCGGTAAGGTTTTTGGGATCTAAAATAACGACCAGATCAGGATTAGAAGCGGACTAAGGAGTAGTGCGTCAGCAAGGACCCGAAGCATCGACTGTGAGAGTCTCCGATCGAGTTGTACCGTGATCCTGAGGGATAGAGAGGAAATGGCGATGGCAACAAAAAGCTCCGTCGTGGAAAAGAATGCCATCGCTGTGGCGATTAGTGTGAGGCTTGTGAGTCCTGAAGAAAAGCTCTTGGCTAGAAACGGGTGGATGGAACCAAACGAATTGTCCGAATTTGCCATATCTGCTGAGCGTTCCCAGATGGAGATTAGGATGCAGCTTACTGAGCAGAGGGTTCCGAAAAAGGCGACTGGGATCAGATAGGCAAACTCATCGAGCTCAACTGGAGCGTAGGCGTGTGGACCGATGGCTGAACCAAGGGCGAAGAGCATGCCGCAGAGAATTTCCCGGGGAAGAATGGTTAGGGCGGTCGTAGATGCGAAAAACCGGATGAGATAGTAGATTCCAACGAGGGCCGCAGTGACGATGCCGGAAAAGACGAGGATTTTCGGGATGGTAGTAATAATCAGCGCGAGGTTTACCACAGCGGCGATGAGAAGTGCGATGAGAAGGGGTTTGAAATTTCTACGTGTGAAGCGGTGGCGGTCCGTTTCAAAATCGTTGAAGTTGTTTTTACGGACATCGATGAGGCGGTCGGCGAGATAGACGCACCAAGCGCTGAGTCCGAGCACCAGATGAATGGTGAAAGGAAGGTCAATTTTAAATGAGTGAGCGAAGAGCCACTGCCAGCTGATCGCGACGATTGGAGCATCAAGGCCGAGGAGATTCGGCCACAGCCATAGCGGTGTTTTGCTCGTTTTGATTTTGGTAGAGGAATCCATAGGGTTTAGGTGGATTGCGGGAAGGCGAGATTTTTCAAAGAAGTCGCGAGAGAATGGGATGCCAGATTGACAAATTTCGTTTGGAAACGACCTTGTAATTCTCGTTGGTGATACGAGATCCTATTTTCCGCATATGAAATCAGCAATCGCTATTCTCACGGCCACTACCTTAGTCGCTGCTGCAAAGCCTGACGGCGCTCAACTATTTACTCAGAACTGCTCGGCATGTCATTTGTTAGATCAAATGGTTGTCGGTCCATCGCTCGCGGAAATGCGAACGATCTACGAAGGGAAACCCGATCTTTTTGTAAAATGGGCCATTGAGCCGCAGAAAAAGCGCCCGAATGCGATTGAGATGCCCTCGATGGTTCACGTGGGAGAGGAAGGGCTCAGAGCGATTTATGAGCATGTGATGAAGGTCTCCAAGGGGGTCGAGGACAAAAAGCAGAAAAGTGGCGATCCTCATGCGAATTCGCCAGTGCTTGCAGAGCGGCCGCGTGTGCAACGAATTTTCATGCCGAATGCTGGTCCAGCAGCGATTGCAGTCGCGCTGGATGATGGAATCTCTGTTTGCTGGGATGCCGGCGAGGGGCGCTTAAGATATTCTTGGAATGGTGGATTTATTGACGGGTTTCCATATTGGAAGGGGAACGGAAGTTCACTTGCTAAAATTCTCGGCGATGTTCGGTATACGGAAGCTCAATCACCTTTTGCCAAAACTGATGGATACAAATTCCTCGGATACAGCCTGAAGGATAAATTGCCGGTTTTCAGCTATCGTTTGGGTAATCACAAGATTACTGAATACTACACAGCCCTCCCAAATGGAGGAGGCTTCAAGCGGGAATTCACGATATCGCCTCCGCCATCAAGCGGGATTGAACTTCAATTCCCTTCAGACCAAAGCGTTGGTCTTGAGAGCGATAAAGGCAAATGGACGAACTCGAAACTGAAGCTTTCATCGAGTGAGGCTGCAGCATTCACCATCACCACTTCATTCAAATGAAAAAGACTTTAATTTGCACACTACTTGGTCTCACGATTCATGCGTCGGCTTGGACGGATCATTTTGATTTTGAGAAGATTCCGAATCCTGAAGGTGTCGATCCACAAATCGGCGCGATGGATACGATGAAGGACGGGCGAATCGCCGTCGCTTTTCACCGAGGTGAGTTGATGTTCTACGATCCGGCGAAGAAGACTTGGGCAATGTTCGCTTCAGGACTTCAGGAACCGTTGGGAATGCTTGTTGAGGAAGATGGAAGTATTCTTGTGATGCAGCGTGCGGAGTTGACGCGAATCCGAGATGTCGACGGGGATGGAAGAGCCGACGAGTTCATGACCGTGTTTGATGATTTCGGAATGACGGGCAATTACCATGAGTTTTCCTACGGACCAGCCAAGGACAAGGATGGGAATTTGTATATTGTCTTGGGCGTGGCTTCCAACGGGGCGCCGATGGCTGAAGAAATTCGCGGGGAATTTTCCGAAATCGGGAAAATTGGTCGTGAGGAGATGACCTCACGGAAGACTTGGAGACAGAACAAAGGGAAGGCTGGAAGAATGTACTCGAGGGCACCTTATCGGGGTTGGGTATTGAAAATTTCTCCTGACGGTTCGAAAAGTGAGCCTTTTGCGAGTGGTTTCCGATCGCCAAACGGTATTGGTTTTGACGCGGCAGGAAGATTGCTTATCACCGATAATCAGGGTGACTGGAGACCTACAAGTCCACTTTACGATGTGAAGAAAGGTGGCTTTTACGGGCATCCTGCGTCGTTGGTTTGGAAAGAAGGTTGGGGCGGAAAAGATCCCTTGGATATTGATCCGAAAGAGCTCGATAAGATGCAAGATCCACCGGTTGGTTTTTTTGCTCAAGGTGAACTCGCAAATTCGCCGACTGAGCCCGTTGTAGTGCCTGAGGGTGCGTTGCCAAGTGCTCTCGTCGGGCAAACTCTTATCGGTGAAATGAACCAGCCGACTCTTGTTCGAGTTCTGGACGATGAGGTCGATGGGACCTATCAGACAGCGTTGGTTGCGATGTTTGACAAGTCGCCTCTCGGAAAGGGGAATAACCGGATGACCTTCGGTGAAGATGGATCAATCTACGTGGGCAAGACTCATTTGTCTTGGGCGGGGGAAGAAGGGATCACTCGGATCAAGTGGAATGGTAAGCCGTTTCCTGCTTTGGAATCCGTGAAGGCGCAGCCAAATGGCTTCGCTTTGAAGTTCAGTGAAAAGATCGATCCGAAGTCTCTGTCTTCAATCAAGGTTGAGAGCAATACTTACCACTACCACAAGAAATATGGGTCGCCAAAGGTGGATGTGCAGGAAATGCCTGTGAAAAGTGCTGAACTCGTCGGTGAAGGCGATGCCGTAGCGCTTGAGATTGGATCTCTCAAAGAAGGTTATCTTCATGCGATTGATCTATCCGGTGTGCGCACGGCGAACGGGAAACCGTTGCTTGGTGATAAGGCGTGGTATCAAGTGATCAAAGCACCTAAGTGAGGTATTATACCTTTCAAGGTCGCCCGAGAAACCCAGACATCGCTAAGAGATTTTTTTCTCCTTTTCGGACGAACCGCTTCCCAGCAGTGGTCGCTGGAAAGGCTGCTTCGAGATTGGCATTCTTGTCCGGAAGATCTGCTAGAAAGGCCTCAGGATAAGTTTTGATGATTCCTTCGTATTTTTTTCCACCCCATGGATCGATGTAGGATACGGAAAAGTGATCCTGCCCTCTTGGGATTCTACCCTGAACTGATGTTACGGTGACATAATGACCTTGCACTGCGGTCCAGGAGTTATTGCGTAAGACGAAGCGCCGGATACTGATGATAGGTGGGAATCCATTTGCTAGTGATCGAGTGAGCAGTGAGTGGACCCGGGCTAGGTGAGATTTCTGCGTTTCGCCCGGTTTTAGAAAAAGGGTTTCTTGCCGAACAGGAGGAAGGTTCTGCGCGTAGGCGATTTCGTTTGCTACGTCTTTGAGGTCACTAAGATTAATGCCGTTGCGGCTCCATCTGGCACGGCCTGGGAGTGAAGACGACTCACGCATCGCTGGACCGCGGGCGATAGCACGGATCTTGTCACGGTCCGAGGATTCCGGAGGGCCTTGAGCGAGTTTTCGCCATCTTGTGCTTCCGAAACGATAGGAGTTTAGTAAAGCGGCTGGACCACATGCATTGCCGGCAAGGTCGAGCTGATTGAAAGGTTTGGCCGAAAGGTTTTCAGCTGTGTAAAAATCGGGAGCCGAAGCGCAGGAAAAAAAGAAGCTAGGGCTAAGGAGGAGAAGGAATCGTTTGAGAACGGGAATCATTGGCAGGACGCTGGTCGACTTGGTCCCCCGAGAGTTGCACGCTACTTTGAATGTTCAAGTCTGCCGTTTGGCCCGCTGGGACAGAAATGACTCGGCTCTCTCCTGGTGCTAGGGTCGTGATGTTTGCCGTCGTGGCAATTCCATTCAAAGCCACCGAGACGCCGGCGTTGATGAGAGTTTCTGTGCCAAGGTTTTGAACCAAGACCTGCACCTGACCATCATCTGTCGTGTAAATATGATTGATAGAGGCATCGTATCTACCCGCTACATCCTTGTTGGCGAGTCGGCCCATGTCGGGAACGCCGCCGCCGGTTGAGTCATCTTTGCCGATGGTTTCGACGTCATTGAGATTTTCCAGCATGAGTGCAGCCGCTTGTTTTGCAGTCATGTTCTGAGTGCCCGAGGAGCTGGCAAGGCCGGCGATCACTCCGGCAGTGATCGGTGCTGAGAATGAAGTGCCATTGACTTGTGCTGCCATGTCGCCGGGGAAGGCAGTAGCAACTTCGTAACCAGGTGCTGAGACATCAACTTCTGAGCCTGTGGTCGAAAAATCCAAGCTGTTGTTCTTGGCGTCAACCGCGCCAACGGCAATGACGGATGGGTTGGCGGCTGGTTGCATCACTCCTTCGGTGCCGCTGTTTCCTGCTGAGGCAACGATGACTGCGCCTTGTTGCTCAGCGTATGCCACCGCGCTATCGACGATGTTGCTCTTACCCTGCCCGCCCATCGAGATGTTGATGATCTGTGCTCCTGCATCCACTGCAGCAATGATGCCCTGTGATATGAGAAAACTATTGGAGTTCCCATTGTCGTCCGCAATTCGCACCGAAAGAGGGGTGGCACCCGGCGCGACTCCCGGCGTTTGTGGGTTGCCACTAAAAATCAGGGAGGCAACTGCGGTTCCGTGAGCATTTAGGTCTTCGGCATTTTCGGGTAGAGGAACGAGATTGATGCGCTCAATGGGTTTGCTGAAAACGACATGATCTGCGATTCCGGTATCGAGTACAGCGATTTTCATTCCTGCACCGTTGAGTGAGTGATCTGCTTCGATGCCGAGCCAATCGAGAAGTCCGCTTCCGAGCGGGGCTGAACCGGCTTGGGCCCCGACGTTTTCAAAAGGAGGAATCGTTACCGGGTAGATCATGGAAGACTCTTCGTCTTCGCCCAACATGGACTCAAGTCCATTCAAGTCATTGAATCCAATGAGGAGTGTATTGAGTTGGTCGATTCTTCCAAGAAGTCTCATATCCGAGTTCATCTTTTTCAGAAACTCTTCCATGGCATCTGAGTCGGAAAAGGTGATGGCTCGCTGCTTCTCGAAAGACTCGTCCTGCGCAGGGCGGGAAGGGGTCAATGGGCGTTCCGATTTTGTCGACTTTGGTTCAAACTGGTGAATGATCGGCTGCTTGGGTCGCGAAGCATGCGTCTTTTTGACGGTAGCGGGTTCGGTCTCGGTAATAGCCGAAATCGTAATGAGGTAGGCGCCAACGCCAACCAACGCCAGCAAGCAGGCGAAACCCAAGTATTTGAGTATCTCGACTTGTTCTGAAGATCCCCGTGACATCTTCAGTTAGTAAACACCCAAAATGTTGATTTGTCTCGTGAAGATTCCTCGCTGGAAATTTCCTCCGAAAGCTTCACCTTGCCGGTGATGAGTTTTCGCCTTTCCAGTGAGTATGAGCCGAAGGGTGACCAGGGCCAAGCGATTGAGAAGCTCTCGAAGTCACTCGCGGCTGGAAACAAGCATCAGACGCTTCTCGGGGTGACGGGATCGGGAAAGACCTTCACCATGGCCAACTTGATTGCGAGGCATGGAAAGCCGGCGTTGATCATGAGTCACAACAAGACCTTGGCGGCTCAGTTATATTCGGAGTTTAAGAATTTTTTCCCACATAATGCAGTTGAGTATTTTGTTTCCTATTTCGATTACTATCAGCCAGAGGCGTATATTCCGCGTTCGGACACCTATATCGAGAAAGACTCTTCGGTGAATGAGGAGATTGAGAGGTTGCGACTTTCGACCATGGGTTCGTTGCTTACTCGCGAAGATACGATCGTGATTGCTTCTGTCTCCTGTATCTATGGATTGGGATCTCCGGAGGATTACAAGGACATGATGTTTCCTGTCTGGACTGGGCAGCAGATCAGTCGTGAGCAATTATTGGAGGCTCTTGTGAGTTTGCTGTTCGAGAGAAACGACATCGCCTTCGGTCGCGGAAAGTATCGGGTGAGGGGAGATGTGGTCGAGGTGCATCCCGCTTATCTGGATGAAACCGCGATCCGTATCGAGTTTTTCGGAGACGAGGTGGAGCGGGTTTCCTCGGTTCATACGGTTAGTGGAAAGGTGATCGAAGTTTTAGAAAGTCACACGCTCTATCCAGCGAAGCAGTTTGTGACTGCGGGTGACAAAATGAAGAAGGCGATCAAGAAAATCCGCGAGGAACTAGATCAGCGCATTCCCCATCTGGAAAAGGATGGAAAACTCATTGAGGCACAGCGTTTGCGTATGCGAACGGAGTATGACTTGGAGATGATGAAAGAGATGGGCTTCTGCCAGGGGATTGAGAATTACTCGAGACATCTTACTGGCCGTCCTCCTGGGTCACGACCCCACACCTTGCTCGATTTTTTCCCAAAAGATTACCTGTTGCTCGTCGATGAGTCGCACGCAACGATTCCACAGATCGGTGGGATGTTTGAGGGGGACAAGAGTCGGAAGACGACCTTGGTGGAACATGGATTCCGTTTGCCATCGGCGATGGATAACCGTCCACTGCGTTTTGACGAGTTCATGCATATGACGAACCAGAGAGTCTACGTTTCGGCGACTCCGGGGCCGTTTGATATCGTGAATTCACGGCCGGAAAACCGGAAGTTCATTCCGGTGAAAGGCAAGCCCGGTGACGAGGGGTTCACGCCGTTTGATTTCAAGAAGATCAAGGTGAAGCCATCGGGAAATGCTGAGTCAGTTGATGCATTCGATCCGGGGAAGCCCGGCACTCCTCTGGTCGTCGAGCAGATCATCCGACCTACCGGTTTGCTTGATCCGGTGTTGACCCTGCGTCCGCTCAAGGGTCAGATCGATGAAACGATCGAGTTATGTCGAGATCGAGTAGAAAAGGGCGAGCGGGTTTTGGTGACGACTCTGACCAAGAAAACCGCCGAAGATCTCTCGGAATATCTCTCCTCAACCGGTCTCAAGTGTCGCTATCTCCACTCGGATATCGACGCCATCGAGCGTGTCGAAATTTTGCGTCAGTTGCGAGCGGCGACGTTTGATATTCTGATTGGTATCAATTTGCTCCGAGAGGGGTTGGACCTTCCCGAGGTGTCACTTGTTTGTATTCTTGATGCGGATAAGGAAGGTTTCTTGAGAAACGAAACATCGCTCATTCAAACGGCGGGCCGTGCGGCGCGACACGTGAATGGTGAGTGCGTGTTATTCGCGGATGTGGTCACGGATTCCATCCAGACGCTGATCAATGTGACTGAATACCGGCGTGCTAGGCAGATTGCCCACAACGAAGAGCACGGGATCACACCACAATCCGTCGTCCGCTCCGTGCAACAGAGCCTTCATTCCTACGAAAAGGGGAAACAGCACGCCGACAAGCTCAATGCATCTCTGGTGGCCGAAGACGAGGGATCTTATGATAAGCTCAAAGTTATCGCCGAGTTGGAAGAAGAGATGCGCGAGGCATCTTCGAAACTGGAGTTCGAACGAGCTGCCCATCTGAGGGATCAGATCGCCACGCTCAAAAATGACACGCCCGTGATGCCGCCGCAGAAGAAGGTCAAATACTCTGGTAAAAAGAAAGCCAAGCGCTCCCGCTAGCCGTGACCTCAAGCTACAACGGAAACGATTACCAGTTATGAAACATGCATTAAAGATCTTCCTTCTCCTGTTTTTTTTGGCTGTGGCCAAGGCGGAAAAGCCCAATGTCTTGATCTTCCTTAGCGACGATCAGGGTTGGGGTGATTTCTCTCTTACCGGCAACCCTATTCTCAAGACGCCTCACATCGATTCACTGGCACGCGATGGCGTTTTCCTGAAGCATTTTTTCGTGCAGCCGGTTTGCTCTCCGACACGAGCCGAGATGCTGACGGGCCGCAGTTATCCACGCACCGGAGTGGTTGGTGTTTCGCAAGGAGGAGAGCGCTTGAATGCCGATGAGGTGACCCTTGCCGATCACTTTAAAGCAGCGGGCTACGCCACGGGTGCTTTTGGAAAATGGCACAATGGAACTCAATGGCCCTACCATCCCAATGCCCGTGGCTTCGATGAGTTCTATGGCTTTACCTCAGGCCATTGGGGCTATTATTTTAGCCCACAGCTGGAGCACAACGGCGAGATCGTAAAGGGTATGGGCTACGTCATCGACGACTTCACGAATCGTGCCATCGACTTCATCGAGAAGCACAAAGACGAGCCCTTTCTGTGTTATCTGCCTTATTGCACTCCGCATTCGCCCATGCAGGTTCCCGAGGAGTATTGGGAGCGCTTCAAGGACAAGGCGGTGGATCAGAAAGATCAGAGACCCGAGAGCGTGAACCACACCCGCGCTGCCTTGGCCATGTGCGAGAATATCGACTGGAACGTCGGGCGGGTGCTAAAGGCTCTGGATCGCCTCAAGATTGCGGACAACACCATTGTCATCTACTTCAACGACAACGGTCCCAATGGAGCCCGCTGGAACGGCGGCCTGCGCGGCACCAAAGGTTCGAGTGATGAGGGCGGTGTGCGCTCGCCTTGCTTCGTGCGCTGGCCCACGAAGTTTAAGAAAGGTCATGAAGTGACTGAGATCACCGGTGCCATCGATCTGCTGCCCACCCTGACTGATCTCTGTGGCGTGGAAGTGAAGGGCGGCAAGCCCTTGGATGGAGTCAGTATCAAGCCGCTGCTCATGGGACACCGGGTAGACTGGGCACCACGCATGATTTTCAATAAATGGGGCAGGGGAACCAGCGTGCGTAGTGAGACCCATCGCCTCGATAGCAAGGGCCGACTCTACGATATGACCGTGGATCCCGGTCAAACCACTGACATCGCTAAGGAGCATCCGCAAATCACCGCCGATTTAATTGCCGCTCGCGATCAATGGCTCAAAGAGGCTCAAGCTCCCAAGAAAGAGCGTCCCTTCACCGTCGGTCATGCTGGATCAAAGATCACTCATCTACCTGCCCGCGACGCCAAGCACACCGCCGGAATTAAGCGTAGTAGCCGCCATCCCAACTGCTCTTACCTTCATTCATGGACTCAGGCTAAAGACAAGATCACCTGGGATGTCGAAGTCCTCAAAGCCGGCACCTACGAAGTCATTCTCTATTACACTTGTCGGCCAGAGGATGTCGGTTGTGAGATTCAGTTCAAATCCGACAAAAGCTTCATCAGCACGGTGATCAAGGTGGCCCACAACCCACCGATTCAGGGCGAGAAGGAGAACAAGGTCTACAAGCAAGAGTCCTTCGTGAAGGACTTCAAGCCCCACTCCATGGGCCGAGTTGAGTTATCGGAGGGCAAGAGTCAGTTCGAGCTCAGAGCACTCGAAATTCCGGGTGAGCAGGCCATTGAGTTTCGACTGCTGATACTGAAACGGGTGAAGTGAAGATCACTTGCTGAAATATTTCACAACTCCATCCAGCAAGCCGGCGATGTTGTGAGGATGAGTCTCGAAGGCGGGCTTCATGTGTTGGTAAAAAGAACCTTTGAGGTCACAGGGCCAATGCGGCCCGCTATATAGCCTTTGGGCCAGTCACCCTCCTATTCCCGTTGCTCGGTTGTCCCTTCAGGCCATTTCACGTTATAAGTAAAACAGCAAATATCTAGTATTACTGATTCTTTCATGAATATTAAGAAGCTCCTCCTCATGACCTTGTTTCTGCCCTGTTCGTGTTCGGTTTTCCAGAATGGCAACCGTGGAGTCAATGAAGATGCACCTGTGCCTCTTTTTGAAAAAGAGATGCGCGAGGGATCTTTCAAAGTAGAGTTTGAAAGGACGGTTCGTCTGAGGGATCAGATCGCCACGCTCAAAAACGATACGCCCGTGATGCCGCCGCAGAAGAAGGTCAAATACGGGAAGAAGCGCAAAGGCTGATGTGATTTAGCTGGCGTTCTCGGTTGTTTTTCCGAATCGGCTTATTGAATTTGGAGCTATTTGCACCGAAACTTTTCAAATGACGACAAAACGTGTGATCTACGAAGGCCGGGTGCAGGGTGTGGGCTTTCGCTATACGGCTAAGGATCTCGCACGGGGTTATGACGTGCTGGGGACGGTGAAAAATTTGTCGGATGGAACGGTGGAATTGGTGATTGCTGGTGAGGGCGATGAGGTGGCGGAGTTTCTCAGGGATTTTTGTGAGGATTCTGCTGTAGCCCATCATATCAAAAATGTGATTGAGTTCGAAATTGACCCGTTGCCAGATCTAAAAGGATTCTCTATCGTTTCCTGACAGCGGGAGGGAATTTCGCTGATTTTCAACGAAACGAGTATGCCTAATTACGATTACAAGTGCCAGGAATGTGGGAAGCAGTTCGAGGTTTTTCAGAGCATGAACGATGCGAAGCTGACCGATTGTCCTGAGCCTGATTGCGAGGGAACTGTGAAACGTCTACTTGGGACTGGTGGCGGTATTATATTCAAAGGCTCGGGATTTTATCAGACGGATTACCGTTCTTCCTCCTACCAAAAAGGGGCGAAAGCTGAACAGTCGGCTTCAAAGCCTGAGAAGAAATCCGAGTCGAAACCAGCCGCGAAACCAGCGACTGATTCCTAAAGCTAGAGGCTCGGTTCGTTGATTTGCTGAAACGTGGGCTTTTAAAGCATCTTTAACCTGATAAGAAATTTCCAATGGCCAACGATGAAGAGAAAAAAAAGGGTGGATGCTTAGGGAAATTAGTCGGGCTCGTTAC
Source organism: Akkermansiaceae bacterium (assembly GCA_045106015.1). Lineage (GTDB taxonomy): Bacteria > Verrucomicrobiota > Verrucomicrobiia > Verrucomicrobiales > Akkermansiaceae > Luteolibacter. The sequence continues at coordinate 43,713 of JBGCEE010000001.1, forward strand.
CCTGATCGTGATTGTGGGGACGGGGGTTTCTGGTTATTTTATTTCAAAGCCGCAAGACCTCACTGAGGTAGCTGGATATTCGAAAGAATCGGAGCAAGGAGTGAGTCCACCACGCGATTTATTGACGGTCCTCCGGAAATCCATCGAAGGAGGTTACTCCGTGACGATTTCTGAAAAAGAGATCAATGAGATGCTGGCGGCTAAGCTGGAAATCGAACAGGGAGGTCTGCTTCAAGAATGGGTTTCGATCAAAGGAGTCGCGATTCGGTTGGAGGATGAGATTGCAGAGGTGATCGTCGAACGAGAGATCGAAGGCTTTACTTTCACCACATCGATGTTTCTTCAGGTGGAACAAAATGAGGATTCGAAAGGGATCACAACGGAAGTTCATTTCCACGGTGATGGCTACCATGAGATGCTGCCCAGCCCGAAGCGCGGCGGCAGGTATGGGCAATTGACGGTCCCTCAGGGATTTTTGCTATTGGTGATGCCTGACTTTCGGAAAATTGCGGAAGCTTTTGATGATGAGATCGAACTTGGGTTCAGGCGCATGGCACGAGTCAAGATTGCTGAAGGTCGCCTCACGCTTGATCCTAGGATGCCGGAGTCCGAGGTAGGTGGTGGTGAAAATTCCTTCTAGGACTTCGACCGATTTAAGTTTACTGTGATCTCTCGATTGGGATCGGAAAATGAGACGGGACTTCTGGATTATAACGATTGGCTGGTCTTTTGTATTGGCTGGCGGAGTTCTGTACGCTCAGGACTCTCTCGATGATCAGCCCGCACCAAGGGCGGTTCCGATAGAAGACCTAGCACCCAAATTTGATAGTTCTGGTGTGGTTAAGAGTCATACGGAGCAATTCCGCGTTTCGGGAGGTGACGCTGCTACTCGGGGAACTGCCGCGAATCTGGCAGAGGAGACCAAGATGGAGTTGTTGAGACTCGTGGAGGAGAAGGACGAATGGAAGGTCCCCATTGATATTGTGTTGGTGGGGAAAATTGGTGATCCCGTTCCCCTACGATCGACCGTTCTCGATATCTGGTATGATGATCGTAGCTACAAGGTTCGATTGCTTGTGAGTATGAGTCGCGGGCTTCGTGCGCAGAAATTCAAATACGCTGTGACATCGGCATTGGTGTATGCCAGAGGTCTTACTGATAAAGAAAAGGTAAACACCGATGCGCGGTTGTCCGTGCCGCCTTGGCTTGTGGAAGGCCTACAGGAGGCTACAGCGTGGCGACTGAAACAATCTGACAGAAAACTCTACGATGCCCTTTTTCAACACGGTGGGTTATTTAAATTGACGGATCTTTTTGCCGTGGGTGAGGCCGATTACGTGAGTATTGACGCGGCATCGAAGGCTGCCTTTACAGTCTCATCTGGAGCTTTGGTGATGGCATTGCTCGAACAGCCTGAAGGTAAAAAAGGATTTCAGGATTTCTTGGCTGATATGGCAACGTATGAGGGTGAAACTCCAGTTTTACTGCGACGACATTTCCCTGATTTGAATCTCTCACAGACCAGTCTTGCGAAATGGTGGGCTTTGCAAATGGCCGCGAAAGGTGCAGCACCACTTAGTGAAGCCATGACCGTTGCTGCCACGGAGGAGGCGCTCGAAAAAGCGCTTCAGCTTCGTTATCGTGACTCAGAAGGTTTGATGCATCAGGTAGCCTTTGCGGATTGGGAAAAGCTATTAGCTCTTCCGGACGAGACGAGGGCGGATTCCGTCAGTCTTGCGGAAGGCGATCTCCTGCGGTTGAGTTTCAGATGTTTTCCGTCGTATCGGCCCTTATTGCGTGACTATCAGGTCTTGCTCAAAAAATTCGCTTTGAATGAGACAGAAGAGCTTTCGCAATCCCTCAATGAGCTTTTAGAGTCGCGCGAGATCATGCAGGGCAAAGCGAGACGTGCTCGTGATTTTCTCGATTGGTTCGAAATAACGAGAGCGCGGGAGACGAGTGGAGTGTTTGACGACTACCTAAGCCTCAAGGCTAGGTTAAAATCTCAACCCACACAGAGGAAGGATGATTTGTCGAAGTATCTGGATCGTCTTGAGCCATTGTTCGACGTGCCGGAGGAGAGAGGCTATTCCTTGGGTAATCACTTTGGGATTCCCCCATTTTGATTGCTGGACCTTTCGATTGTGCCGTGCAAAGTCCAGCCGTGTTCGCGACCTACGTTCATCAGCTCGACCCGGTTATTATTCAGTTCACCCAGAGTATCGCGTTACGCTGGTATGGGTTGGCATACCTTGCTGGATTCGTCGGTGGTTTTTTTCTTTTGAGAAATCTGGCGAAAAGAAAGCTCTGGGTATTAGCACCCGAGAAAACCGGTGACTTTATTGCCGCTGCTGCAATGTTGGGAGTTTTTCTCGGTGGGCGACTCGGCTATATTTTATTTTATCAGATACCAAGGGACGGGTGGGGAACGGTTGCTTCTGATCCGCTCCTGATCTTCCGAGTTTGGGAAGGAGGAATGGCGAGCCATGGGGGGATCTTAGGTTTAGTGATTTTTACTTATTTCTACGCAAAGAAGCAGAAGGTCTCGTGGACTGGGCTGGGAGATGGGCTGTGTGTAGTCGCGCCAATTGGGCTGATGTGCGGGAGAATCGCAAATTTCATCAATGGAGAATTATACGGACGCGTCGCCAGCGGAGTGGCATGGGCAGTCAAATTTCCAGATGCCCTCATTAGACCGGATTTACCTGAGTCGGAACGATTGAATGACGCTCTCTCTGCCGCAGTACAAGCGGATGATCAGTTCCTCGTCGCATTGGGAGAAGTTCCGAATGAGGGCGGTTTTGATAGCAATAAATTTTACTACTTTCAGGAACTGGTGTCTGCCAATCGAGAATCGGAGGCGGTCAATCAGGCGATTGCTCCGTTTCTTGAACCGCGGCATCCGTCGCAGCTTTACGAGGCTTTCCTTGAGGGTGGGTTGCTCTTCGCAATTCTGTGGATTGTTCGCGTCAAGTTTCCCAAAGCTCCGAACGGATTGTTGACCGGAATGTTTTTCGGTCTTTACGCCACGTTCCGGATTCTTGCCGAACAGTATCGCGAACCGGACTCAGCTTGGGTCGTTGAAAACTTAGTTACAAAAGGGCAATTCCTATCGCTCTTCATGTATCTGTTCTCAGCTGCGTTCCTGATTTACGCGCTAAAACAACGCAAGGAAAGCCAAAGAGCGGTCCGGTGAAAACCAAATAAGAGTGAATCACCCAAGGCGGAATACGATGCGCGCTTTTGTGAGATCGTAGGGGGACATTTCCATTTTTACGCGGTCACCGACGACGAGTCGAATGAAACGCTTACGCATCTTGCCAGAAATATGGGCCAAGACTTCGTGTCCGCTTGCCAATTTGACTTTGAACATGGTTCCTGCGAGGACAGAAGAAATTTCGCCCTCTACTTCGACCGCTTTTTCCTCGTCATTAGGATCTTTTTCCTTCTTCGGTCCGAAGTTTCTATTGCGTCTTCTTCCGCCTGGTCTGCGACGTCTGGAATTGTTTCTTGGAGGCATAATTGGTCTCGCAAAGCGATAAAAGGGGCCGAAACCCCGCTTGCGTGGGAGAAACCTATCATGTTGGTAAATTCCCATCAACGCAAAAATCTGCGCCGTTTTTTGAATTTGAGGATCAAGAGTTGATGCCAATGCTTGCCAACGAGCCGTTGAGAGGCCAATTTGTGCGTAGGTCGTTTCAATCAACGATAAATTTTTCGAAAAATCCCACCATGCCAGAAATTACCGAAAAGGAGTTACCAGCCGATAGCAAGCCTCTGTGGCTAAAAGCGCTAACAGCCGTGCAAAGGAAGAACTTGGATTATGCCATCAATTTGTTGCAGGCAGTGTTAAAAGACAATCCAGGTTTTCTTGAGGGGCGCAAGATCCTACGGAAGTGTGAAATTCAGTTGAGCGGATCTGAGGGTAAGAAGAAAAATATCTTTGGAATGTCCGGAGGAGGTATGAGCGGCATGAAGCTCGCCAGCCAAGCGAAGAAAGATCCCGAGGCAGCGCTTCCGCTGATCGAGAAGGAACTCGAAAAAGAACCGACGAACGAACAAGCGAACGACTTGTTATTCGATACGGCATTGAAACTCGAACTCCCGGAAACGGCCGCATTTGCGTTGGAAACAGTCCGCAAGTATACGCCTGAAAACACGAAACTTTTGCATAAGCTCGCCGAGTTCTATTTGTCACGCGAAGACCCCAATAAAGCTTCCGAGGTCTACAACGATATCATCAAGCAAGCTCCTACTGATTCAGCAGCGATCAAGGGGGCTAAAGATGCTTCGGCACGCGCTTCCATGCAGAAGCAACGCTGGGATGAAAATACCAGCATGCGTGATCTCATGCGAGATGCTGACGCGAATGAAGAAATGGAAAAATCGTCGCGCTCAGGGCTTACCAAAGCCCAGATGGAAGAGCGTCGAGATAAAATTATCGCAAGATACAACGATAATCCCAACGATCTGTTGACGTCGAAGGAGTTGGCTGGCGTTTACGAACAGCTAGAGGACTGGGCGAACGCTTATACGTTTTATAACTGGGCACATTCGCTTAGTAATGGGGATGTCGCGCTTGAAACGAAGTCTTCGGCGATGCGTGATAAGGCGCGTGATACCGAACTGAAGACCCTTGAGGATGCTGTAGCTGCTGATCCAACTAATGAGGAACTAAAGGCTCAACTCATGCAGACCAAAGGTGAACGCCTCAGCGAACAAGTTGAGGAAGCGAAACGCCGTATTGAGCAGAACCCGACCGATCCGCAACTACGTTTCGAACTTGGGAACGTGCTTTATAGAAGTGGTGACTACACCGGAGCCATTCCTCACCTTCAACAAGCGACGCGCAACCCGCATATTCGGACCAAGGTCCTTCTCTTATTAGGGCGAACCTTCCGAGCGAAGAACATGTATGATTTGGCGATCAAGCAGCTTTCAGATGCATTATCGGATCTGCATGCCATGGATGGGACAAAGAAAGAAGTCCTATACGAAAAAGGTCTGATTCATGCAGATATGGGAGACAAGGCGGCCGCGTTAGATAGTTTTAAACAAATCTATGAAGTGGATTATGGCTATCGTGATGTCGCTCAGCGTGTCGAAGACTCTTACGCGAAAGACTAAGGGCGAAGCCATATGCAACAAGCTAGTCGACCCACGGGGAAAAAGGTTTTAATGATGGGGACGTGTCTGTGTGATGCGTTCTACTCAGAGGCGGCGAAGGCCACCGTTGAGGTGCTTGAGCATCTGGGTGTGGAAGTGATTTTCCCTGATGATCAAACCTGTTGTGGGCAGCCTGCATTCAATTCTGGAGATTGGGAAGCATCGCGGAAAGTAGCTAGGCATACGGCGGAGATTTTTTCAGGTGATTTACCGGTGATCGTTCCTTCCGGTTCATGTGCGGCGATGAACTTTCATGGCAATCTTCTTCAATTTGAAGAGTGTCCGGATGCCAAGGTGACTTCGCTGGCGGAAAGAACGTGGGAAGTAATCGACTATATTCGCAATGGCTTGGGTATTAAGACTTGGGATGGAAGTTACGAAAAAGAGACGCGCATTGCGTTTCATCGCTCATGTCACTCACGAGGCACTGACAGCGGCGAAGCGACAAGAGATCTGCTCAGTTCAATTAAAAATGCGGTGGTGACACCCTTCGGGCAGGATGAACAATGCTGTGGTTTCGGAGGAACCTTTTCTGTTACCTTTCCACATATTTCAGGACGAATGGGTACGTTGAAATTGGACCATATTCTTGAAGCTGAACCCCATATTCTCACCAGCGGTGATATGTCCTGTTTGATGCACCTGACCGGATTGGCGAGAGCACAGGGTCGTCCGATTCGGCATTGTCATGCGATTCAGATTCTCAAGGAATCCATGAGTTAGAGGGTATGCTGGCTGGTTCCGGATCTTCAAATTTCGCTTCAGCTGCTAGATTAGAGTTTTAACTTTTTGGCCAGCGGGTTTAAGTCGGGCCATGCATGATCCGCGAATTGATTCCTTGGCCAAGCAGTTGGTCGGTTACTCCATCAATCTCAAAAAAGGTGAGCGAGTGCTGCTCGATTTGTATGATGTTCCTGATTCGATCGGGATCGCCCTCATTCGCGAGGTAAGAAAGAAGAAGGCAACCCCAGTTGTGCGGATTCACCAGTCGCGTATTTCGCGTGAGATGCTCATGGGTGCCACGGAGGATCAGTATAAAACTGTGGCGAAGCACTTGCTCCATGAGATGAAGGATATGGACGCGTATATTGCCATTCGTGGGAGTCACAACATTTCGGAAAACTCGGATGTGCCTCAGAAACAGATGCAGAGTGCGATGAAGTTGATGCGTCCAGTCATTGACCATCGTGTGAAGAAAACCAAGTGGTGCGTATTGCGCTGGCCAACCGCCGCGATGGCGCAGCAGGCGAGTATGAGCACCGAGGAGTTTGAGAATTTCTACTTCGATGTTTGCTTGTTAAATTACAAAGCCTTGGTTCCAGCGATGAATGCCCTGAAGCGATTGATGGAAAAGACGGATGAGGTGCACATCACAGGTCCAGGAACGGATCTGAAGTTTTCGATCAAAGACATTCCAGCTGTGGTTTGTGGAGGAAACTACAATATCCCAGATGGTGAGGTGTTCACAGCTCCGGTGAAAACTTCCGTTGAAGGGGTCGTCAGTCACAACGCTCCGACCATCTACCAAGGAATCGCTTTTGATTCGATTCGACTGGAATTTGAGAAGGGCAAAATCGTCAAAGCAGATGCAGGATCGAAGACCAAGGAGCTCAATCGCATCTTGGATACCGATGCGGGAGCGCGCTATATCGGAGAATTTGCGATAGGCTTTCACCCGATCATCAAGGAACCCATGCGTGACATCCTCTTTGATGAGAAGATTGCCGGTTCGTTTCACTTCACTCCCGGACAGGCCTATGAGATTGCTGATAACGGCAACCATTCCCAGATCCATTGGGATATGGTCAACATCCAGCGCAAGGACTATGGTGGAGGAGAGATCCGCTTTGATGGCAAACTCATCCGCAAGAACGGAGTCTTTCTGCCAAAGAGCTTGGCGAAGCTGAATGGGTGAACGCGAACAGGTTTTTGTTCAGCCGTTATGAACTCCCATTGTTCTCAGCTGATCAAAGATTCCTTGTAGAATTTTTTCGTCAGGAAAAATTGCATTCGGACCGCGTGCATCAAGAGACTGGAAGGGTTGCTCGTAGAGAGCTTCTGGTGCGAGAGTTCCTGTGTAACAAAGATGATCGATGATCATTTCGATGAATCGAATCTGTTTCGGATTTAGGGCGTAACGTGAGAGAAATGCGGAGAATTATTTTTGCACCGCTTTTCTTTCCACGCCGAACTGACTACGGATGAAGTGGACGAGGTCGGGTGCCGCATTCTGGGTTGGACGATGAGCAGCGTAAGACGATCATCCGTGGTTACGGAATGAAGGGAGGTAAGCTGAAGATAAAAGTCAGGACTGCGATGAAAGAATATTTCCTAGCGCACTGGAGGGTTCCAGTCGAAGGCAGACCTCCGCATTTGGAGTTGGGATGAGATTGCAAAGTCTGGAGGTAGGGAATCGGGTATGTGCTAGGAAATGAGGCAAGAGGGCGGACGATTTATCAAATCGTCCATACCGATGTGGATATTGGGCGATGTGCGGGGGGATAGCGGAAGATTTATGAAATCGTCCCTACCGGTGTGGTGGTTGAAATCACCGGGCGGGTAGAATACCGGCATGCCTTGGGCTTGGCTTGATGCGGACGATTTATCAAATCGTCCCTACCTACTTGATATCGATGCCCATTTTTTTTGCGCGGTTGTGCCAGAGGGTGCGGGCGTGTTGTTGGAGATCGGGGTGGCGGTCGGTTTCGTCTAGGATTTCGATTCCGAAGATGGTTTCGATGATGTCTTCAAGGGTGACGAGTCCGACGGTGGTTCCGAATTCATCGGTGATGAGCATGATGTGGTGGCGCTCGGCGATGAAGCGTTGAAAAAGGGTGTCGACCTGAGTGTATTCGGGGGTGGCGGCGATGGGTTTGAGGACATCTGCCAGGGTTCCCGTGTCGTAGTGGTCTTTCAGGTGAGCGAGGAGGGCATCACCGCGGATGATGAAGCCGGTGAAGTCGTCATTTCCGCTGTCGTAGACAGGGATGCGGGTGAAGGGTTTGTTTTCGATGACGGCGGCGAAGTCAGCGAGTGGGGTGGATTGAGGGAGGGAGAAAATGACTGGGCGAGGGGTCATGATGTCCGAGACTTTCATCGCATTGAGCTGGATGAGGTTGTGAACGAAGCGGCTTTCGCCTTTGCGGAGGGAGCCAGATTCTTCGCCGATGCGTGCCATGGCGAGGATTTCATCGCGGTGCTCGGTGTGATCGGTTTCCTTTTCGTTTGGGGCGATCAGTGAAGTGATGGATTTGGATGCGAGGACGAGAGGTTTGAGGGCGGTGACGAGGAAGTTGAGGACCAAGGTGGTGCTCGGGGCGAGGGAGTTGGCAAAGCGTGCACCGATGGTTTTCGGGATGATTTCTGTGAAGACGAGGATGGCGACGGTAAGAGCGCCGGCGAAGACAGCTTCGTATTTGTTGCCGGTGAGTTGAGCCCATTGAGCGCCGGCGCCGGCTGCTCCCATGGTGTGGGCGATGGTGTTGAGCGTGAGGATGGCGGAGAGTGGGCGGTCGATATCGCCTTTGAGTTTCTCCATGCGGATGGCCCAAGGCATTTCCTTTTGTTTGGCACGTTCGATGGTTGAGGGGGTAACCGTGAGTAGGGTTGCCTCAAGTATGGAGCAGAGGAAAGAAACGCAGATAGCGAGAAGGACGTAGAATATGAGCAGGGTCATCTTTGAGCGAGTTTCTCCTTTCCGGTATTTTTTCTCAAGACCTAAGAGAAGGGTTTGTGAATTCAGTTTTCGTAGTGGCGGATGAGCCCTTGGGTGAGGGCATCTGCGTATTCCTGGAAAATGGAAGGGATGTTTTTTCCATTGATTTCGCGGAGGCCTTGGTAGTCACCGGCTTGGATTCGTGCGTAGTCGATGGTGGAGTTCATGACGTAGGGCTCCATGAAGATGACGGGGCAATCGTAAAGGCGGTTGGCGAGAAGATTGCGTGCGTATAGGAAAGGGCTGCTGGGGATGGTGCGGAAGTTATTGCCGCCAGAGAAATAGGTGTAGGGTGGGAGGTTGCTAATTTCTGCGAAGGTGTGGGCGATGGTTTTGCCGACAAGGGCTTCTTCTTCATGAGTTCTTTGAAGGAGTTTTTTCAGCATGGCGAAGCGTTGATCGGCGAGGCGGACTTCGTCGGTGGTGTAGGCACCGTTGAGCAGGATGTGGAAATGGGTGCGGGGGACTAAGGTTGGGTTTTCTGGATCGCCCCAGGCCTCGGCGTTGAAATGTAGGCAGAGGACGAGATCTGGTTGGATTTTGTGGTTTACGAGGTTGGCGCGGGCGCGGATTTCCGCTGTGCGGTAGAAAAGTTTCTCGGTAAATTTGCGGAGGGATTCGGGATCGTTTTCGACTGTTTTTTTAGCGATTTCACCGAAATCTGAGGGGCGGAATGAGGTGATGGGTTCTGGTTTTGAGCGAACGAGTGTAATTTTTGCACCAAGTTTCTCGAGGCGAGGTTGGAGTATTTTGGCGACTTTGAGGGTCATGTCGCCTTCGGTGACGGGCTTTCCATTTCCGATTTGGAACCAGCGCCCTTCGACTTTTGCCCATTCACCACCGATGTGGCCGGGATCGATTGCGATGTGGAGACCGGTTAGCGGTTTTCCTTGCGGGGTGGCGGATCGAGATGCGGTGGTTTTCCAGTTCCGTGGTGGTGTGGTTGTGTGCTGGCCTGATGCGAATTCCAGGATGAAAGGTGGATTGGTCGGATCGGAAGATTTGGCGATTTCGGCGTGGTTCTCATGGATGGAGATGTATTTGCGCCAGGTCTCATCGGTAGTGAATATTTCAGTGAGTAGGTGTTCGAATTCGGTTCGGGAGATGGATTGTTGGTAAGGTTCTAGCTCGGTCCAATCGGGATTTTCTGCCAACAGAGATAGGGGGGTGATTCGTGCTGGAGGTTCAGGCTTTGTAGTTTCTACTGGGGTTTCTGTCTCCTTGGCGTTAGGCGGCTGCGGTTCGGCCCTGAAAATTAAAAAAAGCATGAGAGCCCCTAGTGAGAGGGTGGCGAGGATGGGGACCAAATTTCTCATCGATTTCTTTTATACGTGATCCTGTGACCTTTATATCGGTTTCGTTGCTTTGGTCTAGATTGGCGGCGCGATCATGGGTTGCAATGCGCTGCGGTGGGTTGTTAGCTGGAGGCCTTGAAGGTTCGGTGGACATTGCGTGATCTGGTAGATTTTGAGGTGCTTTCGTCTCGGGATGATTGTGGTTCTGTTGAGGAAGGGGTGTTGCGGGAAAAGGTTCGTGGGTTGGATGGTGCGGCGGCAAGGCGAGTTGGGATGAAATGCTGGCTTGAGCAAGTGCGAGGGGTGGACGGTCCTGGTAAAATTTGGTCGGGGGCGAGGTCGATGGTGGGAATCAGTTTGGGGGTCATGATGTTTTTGTTGGGAATTGGAGCGATGACGGGGATGCTGGATCGCGAGCGGATGGCTTTTCATGTGCCTTTGGTTCTGGGGGTGAGTGTTGGTATTCCCTTTTTGGTTTTGATTTTCGGTGGGCTTACGTGGGTTTTTCGGAGGAAATTCTCGAATGGAATTGGGTTGTTGCAACGGGTGTTAGGAAAGCTGGTGGTGCGGCTTGGTGGTAGTGCTCAGGGGGAATTGTGGCAGCAGATGCGGCTTGAGGGAGGGAAAGGCTGGAATGCGCTGTGTTGGAATTTGTTTCGCATGACGCAAGGGGCAGCGGTGATGTTTTCACTTGGGTTGATGGTGGGCTTGCTGGGGTGTATTTGGTTTTTGAGGGTTCATTTCTACTGGGAGTCAACGACACCGGATTGGATGGCCAATAAGATTTACGAGGTGTGCCGTGTTTTGAGTGTGCCTTGGGCGTGGGCGATGCCGGCGTGGAGTCCTTCGCTTGAGGTGGTGCAGTCGGCGCGTTGGGGGATCGAACCGCCTTTGGTTGAGGACCTGAATCAGGCGGCTAATTGGTATCCATTCCTGTTTGTATCGATCGGGTTTTGGGGTGTGATGCCAAGGGTGATACTATGGTTCGTTGCCATGAAAAAGGAGCGGAGCGCGCTGGCTTTGCTAGATTTTCAGTCCAAGCGTCATCGGAAGCTTTGGAGAAAAATGGTTGGTTCGCGGCGGGTGGATCTGAGTGAGGAGCCGCTTGACGGGGTGCTTGTGCTTGATGTCGGTGGGACGGGACTCAAGGAGGAGGAGATGCGTGGGTATCTTTTAAGGAAATTGCGAGTGAATCCGAGTGGGTGGTATGAAGTTGGGGTTTGGGATGAACGGGGTGAGGAGGCAGCGGAGGAAACGATAAGAAAGGCTCCTGCGGGTGTGGTTTTTCTCGCGGAAGGTTGGGCGCTTGCACCGCCGCGGATGAGGGCTCTACACCGTCAGGTCAGAAATCTCTCGGGTCCTGAAACGCAGATCTATTTTTTCGTGGTAGCTGCCGATCGTGAAGGTTTACCTCATGATGTAAGCGATGAAGAACGGCGGATTTGGCGCGACTTTGTAGATGAGTTGGCAGATGCTTCCGCCGAGATTCATTTCTATGAGGAGGAGGCTGTATGAGTGAGGGTGTTCCAGAATTTGCTGTAGTTGGGCGAGTGAATATGGGCAAGAGCGCAGTAATTGCGACTTTGTTAGAAATTGATGATAACGAACTTCTCAGGGTCGGTCCGACGCCAGGTGAGACGACTCGTGCACAGGTTCATCCAGTTATTTTTGGGCGGAAAGAATGCGTTCGGTTCATCGATACACCGGGATTCTCGCAACCTGTCGAGGCGATGAGAAAGATTCAAAAAATCGCTGGTAAATCGAATCCAGATAGGGAGAGTCTACGAGAATTTATCGAGACGGAAGGTCATGATTTTGTCGATGAGGCGCGACTTTTACAGCCTCTGTTAGATGGTGCAGGCGTGCTGTATGTAGTGGATCCGAGTCGCCCGTTGCGAGATGATTTTTTGGCTGAGATGGAGATTCTTCGATGGACGGGGAGGCCTCGCTTGGCGCTGATGAATCAGCGAGGGTCTGTTGATCCGGAGGATGAGGAAAGGTGGCGTGAGAAGTTGGGAAGTACGTTCAATCTTGTCCGGACCTTTGATGCGCATCGGGCAAGATACGATGAGCGCTTGAGGTTGATGAAAGCCTTGCTGGAGATTGAGGAAAGGCATCGTGGGCAACTGGAAGAAACGATAGCTCTCATTGATCTGGAATGGGATGAGCGGCGGGATGAGGCGGCGGAAGTTGTGCGTGAGTTTCTTGCGGAGGCGCTTGAGTTGCGGGTGAGTGTGCGAATTGAAGACAGGGACGAGCGTATGCCGACTCGGCGTAAGCAAAAAGAAGATGATTTGAAGGCGAAGTATTTTGATCGATTGAGAAAGATGGAGAAGCAGTGTTTTTCTAAATTGTTGGAGATTTACAGGCATCATTTGTTGAAGCTTGAAAGTCGTGCGGAGACGTTTCGCGATATTGATTTGGAAAGTGAAGAGGTCTGGATGAAATGGGGGTTGAGTCGTGGGCAGTTGACTCTTGTTGCTGCGGCGACCGGCGCGGCGGGTGGAGCTGTGGTAGATATTTCGACTGGGGGCCTGACTCACGGGATCGGGACTCTAGTTGGCGGATTGGGTGGCGCTGGTGCGGCTTGGTTCAAAGGAGGTATGCTTCCTGATCTCAAGGTCGACCTTCGTGAGGGTATGAAGTTTTCAACGGGAGAAACAAAAGAGTTGGTCATGGGGCCGCCGGGGAATGCGAATTTTCCGTGGATTTTGTTGGATGGTGTCTTGGTGAGGTATGCGCGCATTCTGGAGCGTGCTCACGGGCGGCGGGATGTGGAGATCCTTGAAGATGGTGAGGATGAAGGGTTTACGAAACGGTTTCCGCAGGATCGCCGGAAATTGCTTGGTAAGTGGTTTGTGGCTTGTGGGAAGCGGAATCGTCCAGTCGGGAGGGATTTGGAGACCGAGGTGCTTTGGGCTCTCGCCGAGTCGATGCGCGAGGTCGAGGGGGCGTGAAGATATGATTGCGTTATTGGGCTGAAGAGATTTGACTCTCCGCCCACTCAACTTTCAGAGCCTGTGAAATCACACGAAATTTTTACCGAACTGGACCCTGCCGTTCTTGCCGAGATGCTCGACTGGTTTCGGGATAATGACCGCAACGTTTACAAGACTGCGGTTTCAACCCTTGCTGGGAACCGGAAGCTCCGGCCCGTGTTTGTTCAGAAGAAACCATTGCCAGAACAATACGCATGGATTCAGAAAACTCTGCAACTCCGCGCTTGTGATCCGGTCGGGGAGCAGTTGTTACAAACCTATCTGATGTCCGCTCAACAAAAGATGTTGGGGATGTTCTGTGATGGTTTAGGAATTTCTCACGATGGAAAAGGCTCGGTGACGGGTGAGCTTCCAAAGGAGCTGGATGCTTTGAAGTTGGACGAGACTGTAGAGAGGCTTGCGGATATTTTTGATCCGAAAATTTTCACTCTATATCTTTATTGTTTCAATATGCAGGTGCTGGGGGGGTATCCGAATCTGACTACTAAGCTGAAGTCTGATAAGAAATTGACTTTGTCGTAAGACATACCATTGAGATGCCTCGGGTCTACCTGAAAACATACGGTTGCCAGATGAACGAGCGTGACACCGAGCAGGTGGCGCGAATGTTCACTGAAGGTGGCTACACCTTGACTCAGACCGAGAAGGATGCAGATGCAATCCTGATCAATACGTGCTCGGTGCGTGATCAAGCGGAGCAGAAGGCGCTTGGAAAAATGGGGATTATGGGAGCGCAGCGGAAGAAGCGCTCGCATGTGGTTTACGGTTTCATGGGATGCATGGCGCAGTCCCGCGGGCAGGAACTTTTTGATAGAATCCCGCATCTCGATTTGGTGGTGGGAACGCAAAAATATCACAAGGTTTTTGAATACGTGGATGGAATTTTAAAAAGCCGCATGGAGGCACGGATGGATGATCCGGCGCTTTCGATGACGGGTAGTTCGGTGTGTGATGTGGCTGAGGAGCAGGATTCTCAAAACACGATACGCGATCATCTTCCAAAAGCTCAAAACGCTTCGGCGTTTGTTTCGATCATGCAGGGCTGCAACATGCGGTGCTCGTTTTGCATCGTTCCAGATACGCGTGGTAAAGAGCGAGGAAGGCCGATTTCTGAGGTCGTTCGGGAAGTGGAGTTTTTAGCACGGCAAGGAGTGAAGGAGGTGACGTTGCTGGGACAGATTGTGAATCTCTATGGGCGCACGGAGTTTCCGAAGGTGGATGGGAAGTCGCCGTTTGTTCAGTTGCTTGAGGCGGTGCATGATGTGGACGGGATTGAGCGAATTCGGTTCACTTCGCCGCATCCGATCGGCTATCGCGATGATTTAGTGGCAGCGTTTACCTATTTGCCGAAGTTGATGTCGCACATTCATTTTCCGATGCAAAGTGGATCGGACCGGATTCTCAAGGCGATGAGGCGTCCTTACAAGAACGCGAAGTTTATTGAGATATGTGAGAAGATGAAAGCGGCGAGGCCGGATCTTGCGATTACGACCGATATCATTGTCGGTTTCCCAGGAGAAACTGAAGAGGATTTCCAAGCGACCATCGATGTGGTGGAGAGGTTGGAATTCGATAACGCATTCGTTTTCCGGTATTCAAAACGCAAAGATACACCAGCAGCGGAGATGGAAGGGCAGCTTCCTGAAACGGTGAAGGAGGAAAGAAATCAGCGTTTGTTAGAAGTGGTGGATCGGTTTGCGAAAGAGAAGAATGAAGCAATTGTCGGAACCGTTCAGCGGGTGCTTTGCGAGGGGCCTTCGAAGAACAATAAGGACACGCTTTCAGGAAGGACTCCGCAGAACAAGATCGTGATTTTCGAAGGAGACGTTTCGCGCCTTACCGGTGAGATTTTAGATATTCAGATTGAAGAATCGACTGGGTTTACGACTTACGGGACTCCCTTGTTGGTTGGGGTTTAGGCGAAAGCCGTTTGAACGGTTGCTCAATCACGAAGGCTGCGAAGGTCGGCCTTGCTTTGGTCTGCCTGTTCTAGCTTGGCGATCAGGGTGTCGACTCGGTCAATACTCTCTTTGAGCATTTTTGCTTCGCGATGTTTCTTGAGATCTACGGACAACTGCCGAAGTTCTGGTAGAACCACTTTGGCTGCTGGGCCGTAGTTATCGAGGACGCCCAGATTGCTGGCGATGCGGCTTTTTTTGTTCCACCGTTGAATATCCATCAGCTCGATCGCGAGCGGAATGCCTTCCTCGATGCGGTGCTTGGCCAATACCTTGAGGCCGGCGATGCGAATACCATCCGAGAACATGATTCCACTGGGCGAAGGGACAACAACCGCTTCGTAGATGGCGGGAAGCAGCGGCTTGATTTGCTCGTAGCTGAGCTTGTTGTAAATGGAGCCAATGGATCCGCGGGAGCGCCCATCGTCGTTCTTTAAGCCGGCGCGCACGGCAGTGAATAGTTTTTCGCGATCCACACCCTCTAGCGAGTGTCGACCGAGCATGTTTTTGAAAACAATCGTCGTTAGGAATCGCTGTTCCATCGCTCGTGGGTCTTCTTTGGTTGGTCCAATTGCAATCATCTCGAGGAGTTTAGGTAGCGCGGGCATACCCTCTTTGCCCATCGAACCCAAGGCCTCGGCCGCCTGCACTCGTAGCCACATGTCCTCGGCCTCCAAGGTGTTGATCAGTGCTGGTACTGCCTCGGCTCCCTTGTTTTTGAGTTGGATCAAAACATCACAAGCGCCAAGACGTTGATATAGATCGTCGGAACTGAGCATTCGCATTAGGGCTTCCATGGAAGCTTCATTACGTCTGACCAGGGCCGCGGCGGCGCGCTTGCGCACTACGGGTGACCAAACTCCAAGGCTGTCGAATAAGACCTCGGTATTCAGTTTGTCGTAAGCGCTGTTCCGGTCAGCGTTGCTCCAGCCTTTACCCAGATTAACGATGGCCTGTGCTTCCTCTGAGCTTAGTGGGGCGAGGCCGCCTTTTTTCGCTCCCGTGAGCCAGATTTTTTTGAGCGGCATGGCGTAGGCGATCAGGTAGCTGCCCGACGCATCCCAGCCTCGCGTCTTGTCTGGACCTGCTTGAGGTGGTCCTTGATGAAGGAACTTGCCGTCCCAGCCGCGTGCGAAGTCGTAATACCAAGCGCCGAACTCTTTCATCCATGCGCCAGTGCCATAAGGGCCAGATAGATTAACGGCAGGCATCGCCCAAGTCATGTTCCAGAAGTTTCCAGTGTGGCCGGTATCGCGCTCTGACCCATGTGAGGCTAAGGCCATGTTTGAGAAGAACTTTGCGGTTTTTTCTTCTTCCATCAAATTGAAGAGCACACCGGTCATGCCTGTTTTGCCATTGCCTTCATGAGTTTGAGTCCAAGGAGCATGATCACCATAGGGGACCGATCCCTTACCTTCATAAAATCGCAGAAGCTTAGCGCTGCGTTCGATTGCCTTTGCGATATCTGGATGGTCGATGCCCGCGCCTTGGGCCATGACCAAGGAAATGGTTAGTGGTACGCCGGGGGCATTCATCATACCGTAGCCTCCTAGGCGTCCATCCTCTAGCGCGAAGCCGTGGCCCCACGATCCGACGATACTTTGACCACGTGCGGCCTCAAGGGCTAGTCGCTCTAGGCCAGGGAGTATCGAGTTGTCTTGGGTGACCATGTGGTATTCGGCAAGTAACATGATGACGTAGCCGTAATACCAAGTGGCCATGCCTTTCGCTTTGTATTCACTGGCCCATTTAGCCTCGCGTTTGATCAATGGTAGATATTTTGGGTTTCCGCTGGCTAGGAGGGCCAGCGCATTGAGCGAACGTGGAATGGCACCTTCCTTGTATTTTGGTCCTTCCATGCGCTTGGCGAGAGCATCGCAACCCAAGTCGAGAATCTTGGCTGACTTCGGGCAATCGTAGGGTGCTGTTGCACTATAAGCTCCAAGCACTTGGAGTGGAATGGTGATGTCTAGGTTCTTGCCATCGCGCCAAATCGTTAGTGCGAGCTTGCCATCGCTGGCTTCAGCGGCGGTGAGCGCATTGCTGAATTCAGTGCGAGGGTCGTAGCTGAAAGGCGCTCCAGTGAGGCCTAGAATTACATCTCCTTTTTGGATGATGCCATCCGCGGGCGAATTCGGAGCGACCTTTGTGACTTTGATTTGGCGTGCCTTGGCGGTGGATAGTTTCTCGCTGTAGATCCATCCACGTAAACCTGTGGCCCCGAGATTCCAATCGTGAGTCGCGCCTTCGGGAATGCTATCGCCCTTTGTGAAGTCAGGGTTGGGCATGGTCTTTGGTGGGCGCGCTTCAGCTAATGGAAGCAGTGCCAAGACAAGAAGAGCAAGGAGACGTATGTTCATTCTCTGAAGAGCAAAACAAATTCTACCGTAAAGTCAAAACTCGCTATGTGCTTTATTTCTGTGGATTGGTCGATTGGGAGGGTAAGGAACGATGTCCCACATCAGTGGAAATCATGTGAGTTGGTGGAGATTGCCGTGGACTGAGGTAATGGCGCGAGGTGGGTGACGAAAATAGTGGGTTTGCGGTCTTCGGTGATTTGGAGGCGGCCTTGGACGAGGAGAAAGTTTTCGCTGACGATGGTGAGGCGGTATTGGTGGAAGGTTTTGCGGGGGATGAAGAGGTTGGCGATACCGAATTCGTCTTCGAGAGAGATGAAGCAGTGTCCTTTAGCGGTGCCGGGGCGTTGGCGGCAGATGACCATACCGGCGATCTCGATGGGGAGTCCGTGGGGGAGGTTGAGGATGGAAACTGAGTGACAGAGGCTTTTATGTCCGTTTTTTTCTCTCCAAAGCTTCATGGGGTGCGGGCCGGAGGAGGCGGATTGGATGGCGAAGTCGGTGGCGAGTCGCTCGGTGGGTTCCATGGGTGTGAGCTGATTTGCTGTGGGTTGTTGGTCGGCGAAGAGGTCATCTGTCGGTAGGAGTTCGGCTTGCCAGAGGGCGTCGCGACGGTGAGATATTTCTGGAAGATCGTTGAGAGCGCCGACTGCGGCGAGGAGGCGGCGTTCTTTTTTGTTGGGTTGGATGCGGCGGAGGAAGTCGGGGAGCGAGCTGAACTGTTTTTCCGAGCGGGTCTCGATGATTTTTTCTGAAGTAGCTTGGCGGAGACCTTTGATGCGATGGAGGCCGAGGCGGATGGTGGAGTCATCGATGACGGTTGTTTCGGTCATTGAGTGGATCACTGAAATCGGACGGATGCGGAGGCCGTGATGTTTGGCGTCTTGGAGGAGGGTGTTGACCGAGTAGAAGCCCATGGGTTGGTTGTTGATGAGACCACAGAAAAATTCGGCAGTGTGATGGACCTTGAGCCAGCAGGAGGCGTAGGCGATGAGGGCGAAGGAGATTGCGTGGCTCTCCGGGAAGCCATAGAGAGCGAAGGATCCGATGGATTCGATGACACGGTGCTGGATTTGTCGTGGAATGCCTTTTGCTTCCATGCGTGCACGCATTTTTTCTGAAACGAGTCGCATGCGTTCGTCAGATTTTTTGAACGACATGGCTTTGCGGAGTTGATCTGCTTCGGAGCCAGTGAAGTCGGCGATTTCCATGGCCATGCGTTGGACTTGTTCTTGGAAAAGAGGGACGCCGAGGGTGCGTTTCAGAATGGGTTCGAAGGAGGGATGGATGTAATCGACGCGCTCACGTCCGGTGCGACGGTTGAGGTAGGGGTGGACGAGATTTCCGACGATGGGTCCGGGGCGGATGATGGCGACTTCGATGGCGAGGTCGTAGAATTTCTCCGGTTTCATGATGGGGAGAGTGGCCATCTGGGCGCGTGACTCGACTTGGAAGGTTCCGATGGTGTCGGCTTCCTGAAGCATGGAGTAGGTGGCGGGATCGTCTTTGGGGAGGGTGGCGAGATCGATGGCTTTTCCGCGTTGGTGGCAAATGCGGATGGTGTCTTCCATGGCCGCGAGCATGCCGAGACCAAGTAGGTCGACTTTGACGATACCGAGTTCCTCGCAGTCGTCCTTGTCCCACTGGAGGACCGTGCGGCCTGGCATGGTGGCGGGTTGTAGAGGGACAATGTGATCGAGGCCAACATCGCAGAAAACCATGCCGCCCGAGTGCTGGCCGAGATGGCGGGGGGAACCTAGAATGGAATGGTAGATTTTCACCAATGGTTCGAAGCGTGGATGGGTGGGTGGGATGCCCGATTTTTCGACCGTTTTTGCGAACTCCATGACTTGGTCGCGAGGGTAGTAATTGTCCATGGAGAGTTCTTCCGAAAAGTCGTCTTTGGTTGCGTCGTGGACCTTCGGTGAGGTGCATAGATCTGTGAATCGATTGGCGACGGATTCGGGGAAGCCGAGGATTTTGGATGTTTCCCGAAAGGCGGAGCGGGGGCGGTAGGTGATGACGTTCGCGGTCATGGCGGCCCCTCGTGGGGCGTATGTTTCGTAAACGTATTGGATGACGGATTCTCGTCTTTCGCCGGAAGGAAAATCGATATCGATGTCCGGCCATGAGGTTCGGTTTTCGGAGAGAAATCGTTCGAAGAGGAGGCCGCCGGCGATTGGGTCGACATTGGTGATGCCGAGTGCGTAGCAGAGGAGGGAATTGGCAGCGGAGCCGCGGCCTTGGCAGAGAATGTCATGGCTGCGGGCGAAGCGGACGAGGTCCCAGACGATGAGGAAGTAGCCGGGGAAGCCGAGCTTTGCGATCATGGCGAGCTCCTTGTCCATGTGGGCGCGGTATTGCGGAGTGATTTTTCCAAAAATTTTCTGAAGACCTTTGTCTCCGAGTTGGCGGAGGTGGGCATTTTGTTCTTCATCGGTCATGCGCATTCCCGATTTCTTGTGAGAAAAGGAAGGAAATCGGTAGCCGAGGTTTTCGAGTGAAAACTCGCAACTACTACAAAGGTCGTAGGAATGATGGATTGCTTCGGGATAATCGCTGAAGAGTTGTTGGATTTGTCTGGGTGATTTGAGGTGGCGCTCGCCGTTTTGTTCGAGGAGGCGTCCGGCGTTATCGAGGGTTCGGTGCTCGCGTAGGCAAGTGAAGGTATCGGCTAGTAGACGGCCGCGGGGGGTGGCGTAGAGGGGAGAGTGGCTGGCGAGGAGGGGAAGGCGAAGGTGGGCGGCGAGATCGCGGAGGAGGATGTTGCGTTTTTCCTCGCCACGTCGGTGGTGACGGAAGATGGCGATGGAGAGGTTTTTCGGGCCGAAGGTGTTTTTCAAAAAGGTTCCGGCTTCGATTAATGATGACTTTTTGAAATGGGTGAAGGACTCCGGAGTGAGGATGGCGTGGATGCCGGTGAGTTCGTGTTTCTGAAAGTGGACGGGGTTGTTTTTTTCGAGGTGGAGGGTGGTGAGGAGGCGGGAGAGGTTTTGGTAACCCGTGCGGGTTTGGGCGATTAAGGGAAGCTGGGAGATGTGTGGGGCGGGATGATCTACGGTGGCGCCGACGATGGCTTGGATGCCGAGTGTTTTCGCTGTTTGGTGAGCACGTGCGGAGCCGTAGAAGCCCATGTGATCGACGATGCCCAGGTGGCGATGGCCGAGCTCTGCGGCACGGGTGATCATTTCCTCGGGTTGGGAGGATCCGCGGAGGAAAGAGAAGGAAGATCTGGAGAGGAGTTCCAAGGTGGGAATGTGAAGAGTGAGTGGCGAGTTGATGATCGGTTTGGAGGGTGGTTCGGCGGACGATTTGTCAAATCGTCCCTACCGGTTAGGAGTAGATGCCGGTGAGTTGCCAGGTTTCGGGAGGTGTGTGGGTGAGTTGGAGGAGGAGTTCGGGTAGTTGGATGTCCCATTGGATTTGTTGCCATGTGCGGTCCCACCAGTTTCCTGATATGGGGTAGGGGCCGGCGGTTTTGAGGATGGTGCCGCGATGAGGGCCGGTGAGGATGGCGACGGGTTGGTGGAAGCGCCCTTTCTTTTCGCTCATCACGCTAACCGTCACCGGGGGGCGGAGCCGTGACATGGGGAGGTTGCCAGGAGGGAGGATTTTTTTGGATTCGGGTTTTTGGAAATCAGGAGTGACGGGGTGGAGCTGGAAGCTATCGGGGTGATGGGTGTCCTGTATTTGTGGGATGCCAATCCGATCCGCGCCAACAAGGGAGGATAGACGATGGAGGGTGTCGGCAAAGCGATGGGGGTCGCGGAGACCTTTGCTGAAAATTTCGTGTTGTTTATGGGCAGGGAGTGCTGGGAAAATGTGCAGAGAAAATTCGATGACTGGAGCGAGAGCGCTTAAGGTATCGAGGTAAGTGTGTAGGGAGCGGAGAAGAATTTCGGGATTGAGAGTGGTTTCGGACAGAGTGAGGATTTTACGATGTGAGGTTTGGTTCTCGTAGCGCAGGATAAGCTTTAGGGCGGTGGCGGCACGTTGTTGATTGCGGAGTCGGTTGCAGAGCGTTTGTAGTAGGCGGCGGGCGATGAAGAGGATGGGTTCGAAGTGATTGAGTGGTGATTCGAAGTCATGATGGGCAGCGTAGTCAGTGGGTGGACGGTGTAGCTTGAGGAGGCGGTTTTTTTTCCCGTGAAGGATGTCATGTAATTGAGCGAGTTGCGTGCCTAGGCGCTCGGAAAGGCCTTGGCGTGGAAGGGCGGAGAGATCACCGAGGTGGTGGATGCCCCAGAGTTGGAGAATTTCTTTTTGAGAGCGGAGAATAGGGAAGGCGGAGGTGCGTGAGGAATGTTCGATGTTAAGGGAGTGAAGACTGGCTGATTTTTCTGGAAAACGTATGTGAGAAGGGGGAGTGAGGGTTGTGGAGGTGAGTGAGGAGAGCGATCGGAGGTGGGCAAGGTCAGGTGTTTCATCGGTGGCGAGATGAACGGGGAGTCGGAGACTGGTGGCTTTTTCCAGTGTGGAGTGAGTCCAGTCGCGTGTGGAGGCGGTGATGATAGTAGAAAGGTCGAGAATGATGGTTTCTCCGTTCGTTGATTCAAAATCTGGTGTGAGAGATTCGGCGAAGGTGAGGAGGGCATTGGAGGCAGATTTTTCGAGTTCAAGATCACGGTTGAGAAGGTAGAGATCGGGGCAACGTGCCATGGCTGAAAGTGTGGACATTCCGTGGGTGACGCCACAGGCCTTGGCTGCGGGGTTTAAAGCGAGTATGTTGGCTTTTTCCTGTTCTCCATCGGAGAGTAATGCGACAGGCATGGAGGGAGAAATTTCGCCATCCGCGAGCAGGCAATGGAGTGATAGATCGGGGAAATGGAGGGAGGCGTACATTTCGGGGGGTTAGGAGGTTTTTGATTTGCGCATGCGGCTTTGGGAGTCGGGGGTGATGCGGATGGAGGGAGATAATTTTTCCAAATGATCCAAGGTGAAGCGCCCCTCAATGAAGTGGCGTGTGTGTGCAGTGGTGACGGTGGAGCGCGATGAGAGAACGGCGAGAGTGCTGCCGGAGGCGCGTGTTTCGTGGCGGAAGCGATGCCAGATTGCGTCGGGTATGCGACCTAGATCTCGCGATGGAACGAGGTGTAGATCGAGCAAGATGAGGGGGAGGTTGCCGTCGCGAATGAGCAGGTCGGTTACTTTGGTAATTTGTTCAGTGCCGGTGCAGCGGATCCAGAAGAGTTTCTGGCAGCGTTCGTTTCCGTAGGAGGCAGGGTCAAAGCTATCGCGCCCATCGACGAGTGCGATGGGCAGATCGTGGTCTTCGGCAAGTAGCTGAGAAATGAAAAGTGCGATACCTCCCGAGGTGGGGGCGGAGACGATTTCATGGATGGTGCCGGGAGCGAAGTGAATGCTTTCTTTTTCGGCAGCTTTTTCTGCAATGATTTTTGCAGAAGGTATGTGGCGGTGCGCTGCGGGAAATTTTTTCCGTAGCGATTCGCGAATTTTGGAGATGTCCGAAGTGGGTTTTATGTGTTCAAAAGAACACTATAAAATCTAAAAATCAAGCTCATATCATTTCCATTCTCGACAAAGCCGCCCGGACCCAGCTCAAGACCGAAGCCCTGCGCGCCGACGCCCTCGCTCAGTCCAGCGGCAAGAAGTTCGACATGATCCCCGCCAACCCGCCCTTCGGCAAAAAAGGCGGCTACACCATCGTCGGCGAAGACGGCAAGATCAGCACCGAATGCTATCGCGCGATAGCATATCCAAAACGGCGAAGCCACACCGCATGGCCGACCTCCCGCCGGTAAAAGCAGGAATACGAGCGCGACGAATTTTGGCACTCCCGACAACGTCCTCTTCGAAGGCGGCGCCGGCGAAACCATCCGCCGCGAGCTCCTCAAACGCTGCAACGTCCACACCCTCCTGCGCCTTCATACCGGCATCTTCTACGCCCAGGGTGTGAAGGTCAACGTCCTCTTCTTCGAGCGCAAGGAGGACAGCGAAACGCCCTGGACCAAAGCCCTCTGGATCTACGACCTGCGCACCAACCAACATTTTTGCCTTCCTTCGTCAGGCTCTGCGGAGTCGCTTCGCCAATCTTCTTTTCCTATTGCCGCAAATGCGGCATGGCAGTCCCTCAAAACCAATCCGCTCGCCGAAAAGGATCTCGAAGACTTCAAAGAGTGCTATTTGGGTAGGGGAGCCTCGACGCGGTTGACTGCAAAGGGAGGGGAGAGCACAAACGGTAAGGCGGCGGACGCTTCATCGAAGCATCCCTACCTGCGGAAAGAAAGCGACCGTTTCAAGGAGTTTACCTACGACGAGATCGTCGCGAGTAAGCTACGTTTTTTTCGGGTATGCCTAAAGTGAGCGCTCTGCGATGGCTTTGAGGAGGTCGTCGATGAACTGTTGTTCGGTTTTGGTGACGGGTTTTTCTTCGCCGCGGATGCGAACGGAGATGGTTCCTTCTTCGACTTCGCGTTGGCCGAGGACGGCCATGTTGGGGACGCGTTCTAGGCGTGCGTTGCGGATTTTTGCGCCGACTTTTTCAGAGGAACGGTCGACGGTGACGCGGACGCCTTGTTCGGCGAGTTTTGCGGCGAGGGCTTCGGCTTCTGAGAGGGTTTTTTCGGAAATGGGAAGGACGCGGACTTGCTCGGGAGCGAGCCAAGTTGGGAATTTTCCTTCGAAATGTTCGATGAGGAGTCCGGTGAAGCGCTCGAGTGATCCAAACGGGGCGCGGTGGATCATGACGGGGGCGTGAGGTTTGTTGTCCTCGCCGATGTAGGAGAGTTTGAAACGCTCCGGTAGATTATAATCGACTTGGACGGTGCCGAGTTGCCAGTCGCGGCCGATGACGTCTTTGACGACGAAGTCGATTTTCGGGCCGTAGAAGGCGGCCTCGCCGGGCTCTTCTGTGAAGGGGACTCCGATGGACTTCGCGGCTTCGCGGCAGGCGTCTTCGGCCTTGTCCCAGTTTGCGGAATCGCCGGTGTATTTGTTGGAGTCCGGATCGCGGAGGCCGACGCGGACGCGGTAGTCGGCCATGCCGAGGGTGCTGAGCACGGTTTTCACGAGTGAAAGGCAGCCGATGAGTTCGTTGGCGACTTGGTCTGGGGTGCAGAACAGGTGGGCGTCGTCTTGAGTGAAGCCACGGACCCGAGTCATGCCGCCGAGTTCACCGGATTGCTCCCAGCGGTAGACGGTGCCGAATTCCGCGAGGCGCACGGGTAAATCGCGGTAGGAGTGATGGTCGCTCGCAAAGATCTTGATATGATGCGGGCAGTTCATGGGCTTGAGCATGTAGCCTTCGTAGGTGCCCTCGTTGAGACCGTTGATGAGAGAGGCGCAGGTGGCGTCTTCGTCGGCCAGTTTATCGAGAGTGTCCCGCTCGGGGATGGGTGCGTATTGGCTTTCCTGGTAGTAGGGAAAGTGGCCGGAGGTGCGGTAGAGATCGAGCTTGCCGATGTGTGGGGTGAAGACCTGGGAGTAGCCTTGTTTGTCCAGTTCTTCGGTGATGAAATCCTGGAGGGATCGTCGGACGAGGGCGCCCTTGGGTTTCCATAGGATGAGGCCTTGGCCGACGGCTTCGTCGATGTGGAAGAGTCCGAGTTCACGACCGAGCTTGCGGTGATCGCGTTTCTTGGCTTCTTCGAGTTTAGTGAGGTGGCCCATGAGTTCGTCTTTGCTCTGGAAGGCGGTGCCGTAGAGACGCTGGAGCTGGCCTTTTGATTCGTCACCCATGTAAAAAGAGGAGGAGACTGACATGAGCTTCACGTTCTTGCACTTCGAAGTGTAGCCGACGTGGGGGCCGGCGCAGAGGTCGATGAAGTCGCCGTTTTTGAAGCAGGAGATTTGCTCGCCTTCTGGGATTTTGTCGATGAGGTCGAGTTTGAACTGAGAAGGGTTTCCCGGGCGTTCGGAGAGGCCTCCGAGGCGGCCGGATTCAGCCATGGTCTTGGCTTCTTCGCGGGAGATTTCGATGTATTCGAATTTCTGGTTTTCCTTGGCGATTTTCTTCATCTCTTTTTCGATTTTTTCGAAATCGTCAGGAGTGATGCGGTGTTGCATATCGAAATCGTAATAGAAGCCGTTTTCGACGGGAGGTCCGTAGGCGAATTGGGCGTCTGGCCAGATGCGGAGGATGGCGGTGGCCATGACGTGTGCGGCGGAGTGGCGCACGCGCTCGAGGTCGGTCATCTGGTGGCGTTCTTCCAGGGTCTTGCGGTCGGACATGGAGTGAGGTTGAAGCAGGGTTGGAGGGAAAGTTCAACAGCGAATGGTGGGTATTCTTGGGTTGGATGCTTTATGGGATCCCTATCTGAATTCTTTGTTTGAGTTGTGCTCCAATCTCATTCTCAATCGAATGGATCCTTGTTCTTCGGCGGCTGTGGGTAAGAACGAAATTGCTTGACCGTATTCCTCTGTGCCCACGGAAATGGTCCCTGGTTGTCCTGATGAAGAGGTTAGGGATGGATAGGCAATAGCGTGTGCCGCCGAGTTTTGTATGGACTTCGAAATGTCTTCTTGGATTGTGATGCTTTTTTGGATTCGTGTTTTTGCGGGCGATATCAGTAGGCCTAAGCCAAGTTCGGTGGATTTTTCCCGGTTCAAGGTGAAGGACATGGTTTTAATTTTATAAAAATCGCTAGATAGTTCGGGGTTAGCAGGGTTCACCGAAAGTTTGGTGAATTCAAAGCCGCCATCTTGGTTCTCAAAGCCACCGACAATGAGAGACTCTCCAGGTTTTAGATTTACATCACACAGCGTGCTGGGTTGGTTAGGAAATTGGGCAGGTAGAATTTCGTCGAATTCTTTTTCAATTTTTCGAAGGGCATTGGATTCAGCCTGATTATCTCTCTTGAGTTTTGTTTCGAAGACCGTTGGGTTTTTGGGATGGGTATTTGTGGAATTTAACTGCTGAGAGGTTTTCTCGTGGTTGGTCTTGTTTGGAGATTCTTTCGGGGTCTTGAGCGATTTTAGAAGCAGTGGTGCCAAGATGGCGATAAGAACCAGGGCTCCGATGGTGTGTTTGACCTTTTTCATGTCTTGGGGAATCGATGGACGATTTTTCGAAAGGCCTTGAGAGTATGGGTTTCCCTTTCAGATGAAAGTGTGAAAGAAGACCGCCGCATGGTTTTCACAATTGTATTACTCATCGCAGGATTCGTTCTGCTGATTTTTGCTGCGGAATGGCTCGTCAAAGGTGCAGCGAGCATCGCTTCAGCAGTAGGGATCTCACCTTTAGTGGTAGGATTGACAGTTGTGGCCTTCGGAACAAGTGCCCCGGAGCTGGCGGTCTCGGTGATGTCAGCTTTTAAAGATCAAGCGGATTTGGCAGTGGGGAACGTCGTGGGGAGCAATATTTTCAATATCCTTGTGGTTCTGGGAATTTCGGCACTGATCATTCCGCTGACGGTTCATCAACAACTGATTCGGTTTGATTTGCCAGTGATGATTTTTCTCTCTGTCTTGCTCTATGGAGTGAGCTTTGATGGGATGATCAGTCGTTTTGACGGAATCGTGTTGTTTGTGATGGCTCTGGCCTACGTGGGTTTTCTTTTGTGGCAATCGAAGAAGGAAAAGAACGTCGCAGTATTGGCCGAGTATGAGGAGGAGTTCGGAAAGGCTGCGAAGGACCCTCAGTGGGTTAAAAATCTATTTTTTGTCGCGATTGGGATGGTGGGCTTGGTTTTGGGGTCGAAGTGGTTGGTGGATGGAGCTGTGGAAATTGCGCGTCTAATGGGGGTTTCGGAGTTGATCATCGGGTTGACGATCGTTTCGCTTGGGACTTCGTTGCCCGAAGTGGCAACCTCAGTGGTCGCTGCGATGAAAGGGGAGAGGGATATTGCTGTCGGCAACGTCGTGGGTAGTAATATTTTCAATATTGTCAGTGTGTTGGGGCTGTCTTCGATCGTGGCTCCGAATGGGATTGGAGTTCCAGAAGCGGCATTGAGCTTCGATTTGCTTGTGATGATCGCTGTGGCATTCGCTGCGTTGCCTATTTTCTTTTTTGGATACCGAATTGGGAGGGCTGGGGGGCTCTTTTTCCTAATATTCTATGGGGCGTATTTGGCATATTTGATCCTCGAAGCGATTGGTTCGGGTACCTTTCCGATGTATCGTCAGATTACGGTTTTTTACATCGCACCTATGGCCGCTTTCTTGTTACTCATTGTTCTTGTAAGGGCGTTTTTGCAGCCTAAAAACCCTGCCTAGACATTTAGCGTAGGCAGTCTACTTTTCCGTGCCCGGCAAAAAAGCACCGGAAGTTCTTCATCATGTCTGATTCTCAAAATAATACTCCACCTCCGAACCGACCTAAGGATCCGAATCGCCCATCGGGTGATAGCGGCGGATTCAACTGGCGGGTTCTGGCTCTCTTTACCTTGGCGGCAGTCATTCTTGGCGCGGCCTTTTTTGGTCCCCAACTCAATGAACAATCTGAGTCGCTCAGCTATTCCGAGTTTCGTGCGAAGTTGGATCAAGATTTAGTTATTTTGAATGACCCGAAACGTCCGTTCAAAGTCGTTACGACTGATACGGCGTATGATGCGACGATTACTGGCTGGGTGAAACCAGCGCCTGTAAAGCCGGATGAAATCGATCAGGATACGGAAGCGAGTAATTTCAAAGTGCCGGTGAATCTAGACCTTCAGGGCGACGAAATCCGTGAACTGCTCGGTGATGATATTCTTATGGAGCAAGCGTCAGCAGGCGATGAAACTCCGGACGGAGAAGAAGTTGAGTCGATGTCCTTGGCGGAATTTCGAAAGGCGATGGCTCTTGGGTGGGTGAAGCCGAAGAGTGAGATGAATCCGCTGAGGATCGTTACGACGGATGACAGCGCAAATGCGAATATTGTGGGGCGCCAAGTGGTCATTACGAATATGAGTACGCCGAAAGATCAGGATGGGAAAGAGGTCGAGGCCTCACCCTTCAAGGTGAGTGTTTCTTCAACGATTCTTGGTGGTGAGTTGCGCAAGCTTTTGAAAGATAAGGCGCAGTATGTTCGCGAGTCTGATTATTTGAGCAGAGCTCTCTTCACGTTTCTTCCGTTTCTCCTGATTATTTTGCTACTGTTCTTCCTTTTCCGTCAGCAAATGAAATCTGCGGGTCGCGGTGCAATGTCCTTTGGTAAATCCAAGGCACGCTTGCTGACGATGGATCGCAACAAGGTTACTTTCAAGGATGTCGCCGGTATTCAGGAGGCGAAAGAGGAGCTCTACGAAATTGTGGATTTTCTGAAAGACCCAAAGAAGTTCCAGAAGCTTGGAGGATCGATTCCGAAGGGCGTTCTGATGGTTGGGTCACCGGGAACTGGTAAGACTCTTTTGGCACGTGCGATCGCCGGTGAGGCGGATGTTCCGTTCTTCTCGATTTCTGGATCGGATTTTGTAGAAATGTTTGTCGGTGTGGGTGCGTCCCGCGTTCGTGATATGTTCGAGCAAGGGAAGAAACATGCGCCATGTTTGATCTTTATCGATGAGATCGATGCTGTGGGTCGCCATCGTGGCCACGGGATGGGCGGTGGACATGACGAGCGTGAACAAACGCTGAACCAACTCCTCGTCGAGATGGACGGTTTTGATACGCAAGAAGGTGTGATCATCATTGCTGCGACGAACCGGCCGGACGTGCTCGATCCTGCTTTGTTACGTCCGGGTCGCTTTGACCGCCAGGTCACTGTTTCTCTTCCTGATGTGAATGGGCGTGAAGAGATTCTTAGAGTCCACGTGAAGAAGATTAAACTCGCTGCGGGGACCGATCTCGCGACGATTGCTCGTGGAACCCCAGGCTTCTCGGGTGCTGAGTTGGCGAACTTGGTCAATGAATCCGCATTATTGGCGGCGAGGAAAGGTCTCAAAGCCGTTACTTTGGCAGAGATGGAAGAGGCTCGGGACAAAGTCCGTTGGGGTCGGGAGCGTCGCTCTCTTGCGATGTCCGATAAGGAAAAAATTGGCACAGCATGGCATGAGGCTGGGCATGCGTTTTTGAATATGATCCTCCCTCATACGCATCCGCTTCACAAAGTGACTATTATTCCTCGGGGGCCTTATTTAGGGGCGACGATGTATCTGCCTGACGGCGACCAATACTCCACTCAGAAGAAAGAGGCCCTTGCGAATCTTATCGTGATTATGGGAGGTCGTATTGCTGAAGGATTTCACTCCGATGACGTTTCGAACGGAGCCTCAGGCGATATTCATCAGGCGACTTCACTTGCCCGCAATATGGTTTGTGAATGGGGGATGTCCGAGGCACTTGGAATGGTTGAATACGGTGAAGGCGATAGCCCCGTATTCCTTGCCAGGGACGTGAATAAGGGTCGAAACTACTCTGAAGAGACGGCTCGAGTGATCGATGGAGAAATCAAAAAGTTCATTGATGATGCTTTCAATGAGGCGACTCGTTTGTTGACTGAGAATCGTGACACAGTTGAGAAGATTGCGCTGGCACTTCTCGAATACGAAACTCTCGATGCGACTCACCTTCAGGACATCATTGATCATGGTGAAATGAAGAATCCGCCGTCAGCTCCGAAGCCTCCACCGATTCCAGATG
This sequence comes from Akkermansiaceae bacterium, assembly GCA_045106015.1. Taxonomy (GTDB): domain Bacteria; phylum Verrucomicrobiota; class Verrucomicrobiia; order Verrucomicrobiales; family Akkermansiaceae; genus Luteolibacter. The sequence continues at coordinate 73,722 of JBGCEE010000001.1, forward strand.
AAATGTCGAACAAGCCTTCATCGAAGAAAAGCGAGGACGATCAGCCTGAAGACGACGGCCCTCTCCCTGGAGTGGTTGGAGCGCCAGCTTGATGCTGATTTAGACTATCGCAGCCATTCGCTCACGCGGGTGGCTGCTTTTTTGTGCGTGCCAGGCTCGCCGAGTTTTTCGCTGACTTCTGCCAGGCGTGATACGAGCGCTACACGTTTTTCGTCGTTAGAGATTGTTGCTTTCAGCCAGTCGCCCACTTCGAGTGCAGAGGCATCTGCTTGGATGAATTCTTCGACGACTTTTTCCTGTGCTAGAATATTGACGAGGCCGATGTAGGGGATCTTTACCAACATTTTTCCCAGTAAATAGGTGGACCAAGCCATCTTGTAGACAAGGCAGTAGGGGAGTCCGAGAACGGCGGCTTCAAGAGTTGCTGTGCCACTTGTGATGACTCCGCAGGATGCGGTTTTCATCAGATCATGACTGCCGCCAGTTCTCAGTTCGATAAATTTTGATGCCTTGGCATCGTCAATCATCTTTCGGATCGTTATTTCCAGACTGGGGGTCGCTGCAGGCACGGCGAACTGTAGATCATCACGCCAGGCGTGGAGTCGCTTGGCTGAATCGATCATGATTGGGAAAAGCTTTGCGATTTCCCGTTCGCGACTTCCAGGAAAGAGCCCGATTAAATTTGGGTTCCGGTTAGTCGCATCACGATCGAGGGATAGTTCGTCGACGAGCGGATGGCCAACATGTGTGGTTTTTAAACCTGCATTTTCAAAAATGGGTTTTTCAAAGGGGAAGAGGCAGAGCATCTCATCGAGCAGTTCTACCATTTTCGGAATGCGCTTTTTATTCCAAGCCCATACTTGAGGGCTGATGTAGTAAATCTGTTTTGTCTCGGGTAGTTTTTCCCGAGTTGCTTTCGAGAAGCGTAGATTGAATCCCGGGTAGTCGACCAAAAGCAGAATATCTGGCTTCAGCCTTTCGATTTCAGCCTGCATTTCATTAAACTTTTCCTTGAACCAGCCGTAGCGTTTGAGCACTTCGATAACTCCCATCACTGCGGCGTCTTCCACCCAGTTTTGAATCTTGCCACCGCTGATTTCGGCCATTTCGGGGCCGCCAGCACCGTAGAACTCGATATTCGTATGGGTTTTCTGAAGTTCACGAAGCAGGCCAGCAGCATGGGCGTCGCCACTCATTTCACCTGCAATCACATAAATTCGCTTCACAAGGGAAAAGGTATTCAACGAATCGTGTTGGCTTCAACCCTCAAAGCAGGTAGACAGGTATGGAAATATTTTTCAAAGATCTATCAAATCAGCAACGTATTAAGAACCAATGAAGATTATTCTTTTCCTCTTCGGTATCATTGCCGCGGGTATCGTCGGTTATTCTTTCGAACCCGACATGCGCATCGGGCTTACTGGTAAACCGAAAGACTATGTTCCTAAGCCTGCTGAACCTGAGGTTGAGCCAGTTTCGACTGTCGTAGTTAAAAATAGCGATCCTGAGACGGCTATTGATCCGGCGACATGGCCGGCAGATCGCCTTCCTGCAAAAGTAGAGCTCAAAGGAGATGTGGAAATTTCCAACGAAACGGGTGATATCAAGATGACGATTACAGCTGGGAATCGAGTCGATCTCGTGCGTGTTGATGGTGAAAACGTCATCATCAGCCCTGGCTCGGGTCCGCTTGAAGGAACCGTGCCGATCGTTCATACGAATTTAATCGAGCAATTGACGGCCTTAGCGAAAATACTTCCTCCGGTTGACCCAAGTGACCCAGTCGATCCACCAGTCGTCGCTTCGAACACCGGCGAAAATACAGGAACGGTAGAGACTCCTACTGAAGTGGCCGTTGTGAACCCCGAGATGACTTCTGATCCTGTTGAACCCGAAGTTGCGGTGGTCGAACCTGAAGAGGATCCAACATCGGCGCCCGCATCGGGTGATGTCGTGGCCATTATGCAGGCGAGTATTAAAGCAGGCGATATCCAAGAGTTCACCTTTGACCAAGTGCTAGACTGGGCAGCGAATGATGCGGCCGAGGAGATTGAAGGAGAAAGTTTTCAAACTGGAATCGCTTCGTACAAGGCCGAAACTGTCTTCGGGGTCAAAACCATCCAAGCGAAGGCATTGATCCAAGAGGGTAAAGTCGTTCGTTGGCTCTGGCCGAAAAGTGGCATGGAAATCAAATGATGATCATCGGTTCCATGGTGGTGAGGTTTTTGGGTCTGTAATGGTTCCACGTAAAATTCTGTGAACGCCAAAGAAGCTATCCTCGCTCTGAACCTTCTCCCCGGTATTGGTCCGGTTCGAATCTCTCGGTTGCTAGAAGCCTTCGGTAGTGCTGAAAAGGTGATTACTACGTCAGCCAATCAGCTTCAGCGGGTGGATGGGATCGGAGCTGAAACTGCGAAGACGATTTCTTCTTGGCAGGACCAAGTTGATCCAGCCCAAGAGTTAGCAGAGGCTGAAGAGCGGGGAATTGATCTGATTACAAAGGATGATCCATCGTATCCGAAGCACCTGCTCCAAGCCTATGATGCACCGATTCTCCTCTATGTTTGGGGAGAGATTTTAGAGAGAGACAAACATGCGATTGGTGTCGTCGGTTCTAGACGGACGACATCCTATGGTATCAATGCCACGAAAAAACTGTCCTATCAGCTAGCACACGCGGGTTTCACTGTGGTTTCTGGACTGGCTAGGGGCATTGATACGAAAGCGCACGAAGCGGCCCTTGCTGCGAAAGGAAGGACAATTGCCGTGGTGGGTTCAGGTTTGGCTCGATTGTATCCTCCTGAAAATCTCGCGCTCGCCGAGAAAATTGCTGATGGAAACGGGGCAGTCATTTCGGAATTTCCTCTGCACAAGTCTCCGGATAAGCAGACATTTCCTCTACGGAATCGAATTGTTGCAGCATGGGGTCAAGCGGTTCTGGTGACGGAATGCCCTGCTTGGTCTGGATCATTGATTACCGCAAATCTTGCCTCTGAATATGGGAAGCCGATCTTTGCAGTTCCTGGCCCGATTGACAAACCATCGTCTGCGGGCTGCCACCAATTGATTCGCGATGGGGCGACCTTGGTAACCGATGCTTCCCATATCCTTGACGATATGGCCGAGTTGCCATTTTCCTATGAAAATAAGGAGGGTGGTCATGAAGAAGAGTCGTCGGATCGTTCAGAGTTACCAACTGAAGAGGCTGCTGTGCTAGCTGCTATTCCTGCAGGTGAGGAATTGGCGGTGGACGCCCTGATCAGTTCGACAGGACTTGCTTCTTCAGTGGTCACAGCAGCCCTTTTTAAACTTGAGCTTCGGCGCTTGGTTCGGCCGATGCCGGGGTTTCGTTTTATGCGTCGATAGTACGATTTTCTTGGTGGGAATCTCAAATTCTGTTCGCCTAGATTTCGTTTACCGCTTGCATCTGATGAAAATCCCTGCCTAGTCCCCTCTAGGCACTCGTTGTTTTAATTATTTCAATTCCATGGGAAAGACACTCATTATCGCAGAAAAACCGTCCGTCATGAACGATCTATCCAAGGCTCTTGCGAAGCAACTTGGTAAGTTCAAAAAAGTAGGATCGGGACGAGATATTCACTACGAAAACGAGGATGCGATCATCACCTCAGCCGTCGGTCACCTTGTTGAGCTGCGTATGCCCATGGGTCCAAACGGGAAAAAGCTTCCATGGAAATTTGATGTTTTACCTGCGATTCCGGACCGCTTTGAACTCGACCCGATCGAGCAATCTGAAGCAAAGCTCAAAAAGGTTCTCAAGTTTGCGAAGCGCAAGGATGTGGACCAGATCGTCAACGCTTGTGATGCCGGGCGTGAAGGGGAGCTTATTTTCCGATACATCATGGAAATTGGGAAAATTGATAAACCCGTGAAGCGTCTCTGGATGCAGTCGATGACATCTGGCGCGATTATTTCTGCCTGGGAAAGTCTTCGCACCGATGAGCAAATGGCGCCGCTTGCTGATGCAGCGAAGTGTCGTTCGGAATCGGATTGGTTGGTTGGTCTCAATGCGACACGTGCTCTGACATGTTTTAATTCACGGCATGGTGGATTCAATATCACCGCAGCCGGTCGTGTACAGACACCGACTCTTGCGATCTTGGCAGCTCGCGAAGAAGAAATCCAAGCATTCAAATCCGAACCATATTTTGAAGTCCATGCCACGATGAACGTCGAAGCGGGTTCGTATCTGGGAAAATGGATTGATACAGAATTTAAAAAATCGGAAGACAAGCCACACGGGCGTGCTGAGCGTATTTGGGATCAGGAAGGTGCGCAGGCAATTGTTGATCGCTGTGGTGGGAAGGATGCAGAGATTTCGGAGAAGAAAAAATCATCCACACAGATTGCTCCACAATTGTATGACCTCACGACTCTTCAACGTGAAGCTCCTTTTTCTGCCAAAGGCACCTTGCAAATTGCCCAAGCCCTTTACGAGAAGCACAAGGTTCTCACTTACCCGAGAACCGATTCGCGCTATTTACCCGAGGACTATGTAGATGACGTTCGTCAAACCATGGGTGAGATTGCCAAAAGTGAGCTTGATGTGTCCAAATATGCCAAGGCCGTTCTAGATGGAAAAGGTCCGAAGCTCCATCAGTCGAAGCGTATTTTTAACACCAAGAAGGTCTCCGATCACTTTGCTATTATCCCGACGGGTAAAATTGCAAAGCTTTCTGAAACCGAGCAGAAGGTGTTCGATATGGTCGTAAAACGATTCATTGCGGTCTTTTACCCGCATGCTGAATTCGAGCAGACGACTCGGCTTTCAACAGTTACCAACGGTGAGACGAAAGATGTTTTTAAAACTGAAGGACGCGTGCTCGTAGTTCCCGGTTGGCTGGAAGTTTACGGTCGGCAGCCAGGGGTGGCAGCGGGAAAAGACGGGCTTGTTGGAATTTCTGAGGGCGAGTTGGCAAATGCAGATCCGGTGGAATTGGTTCATGAGCAGACGCGTCCGCCGGCCCGCTTCACTGAGTCGACTCTACTTTCCGCCATGGAGGGTGCTGGTAAGCTTCTCGTGAATGATGACGAGCTTCGCGAAGCGATGTCCGAGCGTGGTCTCGGAACCCCCGCGACGCGAGCTGCGATTATTGAAGGACTCATTCGCCAGAAGTATCTTTTAAGAGACGGGCGTGATCTTCACGTGACTCCTTCCGGATTGCGTCTCATCCAGCTGGTCAGACAAATGGATATTGAGGGGCTTTATTCTCCGAGACTCACGGGTGACTGGGAATACAAACTCAGGCAAATGGAGCAGGGAGGGTTAAAGCGACCTGAATTCATGAAAGAGATCATTGATTACACCAATGAAATCGTTTCGAAGGCGCATGGACTGGCTGAGGAGGCTAAGAATCGGAAATTTCCTGACGTAGAAGTCGAGCATCCGGTGCATGGAACGCTAGTGCTGAGGCAGACTGATGCGACCTATGAGAACCGTGATCCAGAGCTTCCGATCAAAATTAAAAAGCATATTGCTGGACGGACTTTGACAGAAGATGAGTTAAAGACATTGATGAACAAAGGGATTGTTGGTCCGCTTCAAGGTTTCAAATCAAGATTCAATAAACCGTTTGAAGCATCGATTCAAATCGATGAGAAATTTAAGACGGCCTTTTTGTTTGAGGGTGATGATGAGACAGCGCCTGATCTCAAAGAGGATATGGTCATTGGTACGGCGAAGACGCCTGAAGGTAAAGACTTCAAGATTTACGCTACAGAAAAGGCCTATTACGTGCCAGGTATCGTGACGAAAAAAGATCCGCACGGGGTACGTATTGGAAAGGTGATTTTGCAGCGTGAAATTCCTGATGATCAAGTGCTGAAATTGATCGGTGATGGGAAGACAGATTTGTTGCGTGGATTTATTTCCAATCGTACGAAGCGGAAATTCGATGCGCATCTGACATTTGATCCTGAGAAAGCGAAGATCGGATTCGATTTTCCGCCAAGACCTGCGAAAAAGGGAGCTAAGAAAGCCGCAAAAAAGGTTGCTAAGAAGGCATCGAAAAAGGCCGAGTAGGACGTTGAAGGATAGGCAAGTGGGTGGCTGATTGGGATGAAGGATTCCACTCCTCCAATCTAACTGTCGAGATGGTATAACTTATCGCTCCGGTTGCTTTTTTAGGTGTTCGATCGCTGCCTTGATCACGGGATCATTCCATTTTGATAGAGCTGCTTTCTGGTCTTCTGTTAGGGCTGTGATTCGACCTGCTCGGTTGAAGTTCTCTCGGTCCAGTTCTGAGATTTGAACCGGTATTTCTGGTTCGATGCCTATTTTGTGGGGTGTGTTACCAGAAGGTGTGTGGTAAGTGGCGATGGTTAGTCGAAGGGCTGTGCCATTACCCATCGGAATGATGTTTTGCACACTGCCTTTACCGTAACTCTTTTCGCCGATGACAGCCGCCCGCTTCAGATCGTGCAATGCGCCTGCGGTGAGTTCTGAAGCTGAGGCGGAATTTTGATCGATAAGAACTGCGACTGGATATTCGCGTCGACGTCTTTGTCGATCTGGAGTCTTAAGAAATTCCTCTGGCTTTCCTCTCTCGCGAACCGAGACAACTGACTGGCCCGGCGGTAGCAGAAGGCCGAGAATTTTAACGGTTTCATGCAGGTCTCCTCCACCATTACCGCGGAGATCGATGATCAGATGGGTCATGCCTTTGTCTTCGAGTTCATCCAAAGCGGCTTCGACTTCTCTAGCGCAATTCTGACCAAACTGAACCAGTCTGACATATCCAATGGTGGGATGTTTTTCTAGAAGGTTTGCTTGGTTGAGTGAGCCTTGTTCGACAAAGCGATGGGTAAGTGAAAATTCCAGCTCACCTGGGCGTTCAGGATTTCTGATCAATAGTTTGGTTACTTCACCGGCAGGACGCCTGAGGATTTCTAGAAGAGACAAAGGTGCTAGATTGTCAGTTGGTGCTCCATTGATTTTTAACAGTCTGGAATTTGGGGTGATTCCAGCCTTGGCGGCGGGGCCATCGTTTTCGATGGCTGATATCAGGAAGCCATTGTCACTTTTTGCGATACTTAGGCCGAGGCTCGGGATTTGGTTGTTGATGGAGCCATCACTACTGAAGAGTTGTTGCATCTCGGGATGGATGAATGAGGAATGTCGATCCAAGCTTGTAAGCATGCCGTCGAGTGCGTGATTGACCAGTCTATCGTAGGCGAGTTTGTCCATGTCTGGATGGCGCTTTCTGACGGTCTCCAAGACGTTGATGAAACGCTCAAGAGCGGGGTAGGCCTCTTCCTTTTTGTCCGGTAATGATGGAGCTGTTTGAAGTTCTTCAGCATTTAGTGGAAGAAGCAGAAGGCTCAGAACCAACGGGAATTTCATGAGTGATCCGTACCATTGATTAGGTCTTGCTGGGAGCAAATTCGTTAGCAAATACCAACGAGGATACAACTCAGGAAGTCTTACTGAACGATTCAAGATTCCTGACAGGGCAAGTTTAGGACAAAGATAGCTCCGGTTGAGCCATCTGTCCGTTGGTCGCAAGCGAGTGAACCGCCCATTGAGGTGGCGAGTCGTTTAGAAAGAGCGAGTCCGAGTCCGATGCCTGGTTTGGTTTCTGCCGCTTGCTCGGCGGATTTGTGGAAAGATCGGAAAATTCTTCGGGATTCAGATTGCGGGATGCCAGGGCCGTAGTCAGATACTCGGATTTCGATACCTTTTGGTTTTCTAGATACATCAAGCTCCACGATGGCTGGTTTTGAATCGGCAGCGTATTTTGCCGCGTTGTCGATTAAGTTGAAGAGGATGTGTTCGAGCGCCGATGTATCGAGTGTGCAGCGGAAGGAATCGGCCTCTTTCATTTTTAAGCTCAAGCCAGCAGCATCGAGTCTGGATTCGAAGCGTTCGCGCATTTGTGCCAGAAACTCGTTAATTTCGATTTCAGTGACCTTGGTTCGTGCGCTACCACGCTCGATTTGTGAGAATGCCAAGACGTTTTCAACGAGGTGAGAAAGTCGATCGGCCTCGCGGGAGAGAACATTGAGATACAAGGGTCGCTTTTCTTCAATGACTGCGCCATTGCTCAACATGTCGGAATAGAGTCGGAAGGTGGTCAGAGGGGTGCGAAGTTCGTGGGTGACAGCTGAGACAAAAGAGGCCCGACGTTCACTGAGTTTCATCACGTTTAAGATCAGGAAAAAGGCGGTGAGAATAGCGGCTAGCGCAGCGAGCCATCCGGCAAGGAGAGTAATTGAGATGCTTCGTGGAATGCTATCGGGTGCGACTCCAATATTTCCTGGGGAAAGTTGAAGTGGGAATGATGCTAGAATCAGTGAGTGATCGAGGTTCTGATCCGGTTGTTTGAGTTTGGCTTGAGGAAGCAGGGGAAGTGCTTCGAGGAGGATTTTTTGTTTTAGTCTTTCGTGGTCGATCAGGCTGCCTTGGGCGAACGAATGCCTGGTCATTCCTTTTCTTAGGAGAAAAAGTGAGTCCTCAAACCAGAGTGGTTTGAATTCGCTAACTGGATCGTTCGTTTCGATGGCACTGGGAGTGGGTTGGAACTCTTTCTTAGTTTCTTGGTCTGGTGCGCTTGGGGCGCCAGCATTTTCCGCTTGGATTCCGTAGTTCGAATAGCTTCGTTTTTGTTTGATGATAGCCTGCTCAAGCCAACGATTGCGAGTGGAAGCTTCCAAAGAGTTCGCATCATTTTGAGCTTGCTCGCCGCCACGGATTTTCGACTGAGGCGCGATTGCTTTCTGCGTTGCGACAGTCGAAGGTGAAGCAGAAGTATCACGTATCGGGTTTAAACGGTCGTCTAAAATAGCTTTATTTATCGGATCTAGTTCGTTGGAGTTAAGGCTTTTAGAACTATTTTCCTTGATTTCTGAAAAAGCACTTGGGGCGCTCACTAAGGATGGCAGGATCTGAGAAATCTTTGTTAGTTCATCATTATCACCAATTCCTTTGATAGCTGCGCCGTCCGGAGTTTCGAACCGGACGATTGCGGGTAGCGTGGATTTTGGTTCCGTGAGAAAGAGGTGGGGTGGTATGGAGTTTTCTTCTAGCAGAATAGATGCAGCCAAAGAATCCATGCGCCAAAGGGAGAGGCGAACACGTTCCTGAAGTTCGGCGCGGATCTCTGCTAGTGCGCGGTCATTTTCTGTTTGGATGACGCTGCGTGTGAGCCAAGACATTGCGCCGATCACGAGGCAGGCGCAGCACGCGAAAGCAATCCAGACCCATGTGGCCGAATTCTGTGTGTTTCTCCAATTCATGCCGTTTGTGATGAATTGACGAGCCGATAGCCTTTGCCTCGTTCGGTTTCGATGAGCTTTGCGACATCGGGTCCGAGTTTTCCTCTGAGATGTGCCATGTGCATGTCGATGGTGCGTGTTTCGATTCGTTCTGGATCGAGGTTCCAGACTTGCCGGAGAATTTCTTTTCTGGTCACGGTGCGCCCGTTTGCATCGATGAGGTAGCGGAGGAGTGAGCTCTCCTTGTCACTGAGGTATTCGACCTCGCCATTTGCAAGGCGCGCTTTGTTTTCGTTCAGGTCGACCTCGACATCTCCGACGCGAAAGGTCGCGGCTGGTGAAGGGCGTTCGTGAGTCCTGCGCAGGACGGCATCTACTCGCGCTAAGAGTTCTTTCATGCTGAAGGGTTTCACGACGTAGTCATCGGCTCCGTTGGCGAGGCCTTTGACGCGGTCTTGTTCTTCACCTCTTGCAGAGAGCATGATGACGGCTTGTCCAGGTCTTGACTTTTTCAGTGCTTCGAGAATTTCAAATCCGGATGGGCCGGGCATGACAATATCTAATAGAAGAAGTCTGTAATTGGCCTGCAGGGCCATTGTCATGCCTGCATGTCCGTCAGCCGCTTCGAGTGTTTGATATCCTCCGTATTGCAGGGTGTCTACGATTCCCGTGCGTACTGCGGGATCATCTTCGACAACAAGTATGGTAGGTGAATCGATCATTGATTGGATCCGCGAACTTGCGGGGTTAAGGTCATAGGTTAGTGAGGAATATTCTGAAAACGATCCTTTTCTAGGGTTCTTCAGGGAATGAGATCGGGAGCATGCAGAAAACCGCATGCTCCCGACTTTTGGTTTTGCTAGATCTATTTTTCGAAAGTGTATCCAAGTTTGGATGCCTGTCCGCGGGTGGTTTTGATGATGGCTTGATCAAGAGTCTGTTCTCCTTGTTCGGCAAGTTTCGCGATTTCGCCAGCTACGTGCTTTTCACGCTCTTCATTGAGTTTCTGAATCTCGGCCTGAATTTTTGCGCGTTTTTCGGCAGCTTTTTTGACGATTTTTTCGCGGTCCTCTGGCGCGACCTTCCGTAGCTCTTCGGGGAGTTGTGAGCCAGGGATTTTCGCTAGATCGATTTTTTTCTCATTGTGGGCATCCACTAGGTCCCAACCTGCGTTTGAATAATTCGAGCTAGACTTGGTGACGGCCCTTTGGACGTCGGCGCCGTCGGCTGCGTTTTTCAAAGCATCTTGGTCGGCTTTTTGTTGATTGGCAGCAGCGACTTCGCGGCGCGCGCCGTAGCCGATGTAGGTTTCGTTGAGTGCGCGGCTTAGTTTGGAAATTTGATCATCCTGTGGAGCCTTAATGTGAGCCACTTCTTTGTCTTGATCGATGATGAGGAAATCGCCGCCACCGAGTGCAGCACCTTCGTGCCATGATCCATCGATGCCTTCTTGGCGTTGGCCGCAGTGAATTGTATTGATGACGACTCCCTTTTTGTAGGCTTGTTTGCAGGCAGATTTTGCATTGATCCGACCTTGGGTGAAGGGTTCGTTTCCAGCGACAAAGATGGTTTTGTAAGTGGTCTTGCGCTTGTCCCAGGCGAGGTCGCCGAGGGCGCGTTCAATGACTGCTCCACAATATTCTTCGCCGCCATCCGTCTCTAAGGAAAAGAGCTTGGCGCTCAGTTCATCAAGGTCACGGGTAAGTGGGCTGACGAGTCGTACCCAGTCATTGGCGACGGCGTTGGTGTTATTGCCGTATTCGTAAAGAGCGACTTCAACGATTGGGGCTTCGCCATCGCGTTTGGCATCGATGAACGTATTGACGACTTTCCAGAGCTGGGTCTTCGCTTGGTCGATCAGGCCGTCCATGCTGTTTGAAGTATCGAGGAGTAGTGCGATTTGAATGCGGTTTTTATTTTCGTTCTCGATTTTGGCAGGGGGATCGACTGGTGGTTGCTTTCTTGGGTCTGGAGCGGGTTTTGCGTTAAGCTGACTTGCTCCGATCGCTGCGAGATAAGTGAGGGCTGCTAAAGCCACTGTGGTTTTCTGTTTCATAACGGCTTCATCGTATCGCCAGTGGGCCAAGCTGTCCGTAAAGAGACTGTAAAAGAGGCTTTGGTAAGAATTTGGGCCTATTTTACCGAAAAAAGTCAGTTTGGACTTGCATAGGTCTCTGGGTGGGGTATCAAGCGCGCCCCGAATTATGGCTAAGAAAAGTTGGATCGCACGTAACAAACGTAAAGCAAAGACCGTTGATAAGTATGCTGACCTGAGGCACAAACTCAAGGCAGAGAAGGACTATGTCGGACTCTCCATGCTTCCCCGTGATGCCAGCCCAACTCGAGTTGTGAATCGTTGCGAAGTTACCGGCCGCCGTCGTGCTCACCTTCGTCGTTTCAAGCTATCTCGGATTACTTTCCGTGAATATGCTTCGGCAGGGTTGCTGCCAGGCGTGACAAAATCCAGCTGGTAATCCAGCCGGTTCCTACGGTAAGTTTACCGCAGGATTTCAACGTGGGACGGAAACTACCCGTTTCTGCGTTTCAACCATGCCAATTTACGAATACGCCTCAGAAGCACCTGACGATCCCGAGCGATCGTGCAGAATTTGTAAGCGCGGATTTGAATTGAGGAGACCGGTGGATCGTGAGGCACTTGTGAAGTGCCTGATCTGTAAGAATCCGGTGAAAAAGGTGATCTCGAAGGTGAATACGCCAAAGGTATCCAAGCCAATGTCCGTCTCGGACGCGAAGAAGGCTGGATTCACCGTCTTGGAAAAGCGGGATCAAGGAGTTTACGAAAAACTGTGATCGCCTCGTGAGTCTAGAATTTCTAACGATTGCTGGAGTAGTAATTTCAAGTGTCTCCAATGACTTTCCGAGTATCGGCGAGGCGGCTCTTTATTTGTTGGGCATCATCTTCTTTTTACTGCTCAACGCGTTTTTTGTCGCATCTGAGTTCGCGATCGTAAAGGTGCGCCCGAGTCAGCTTGAAACGCATGCGAAGGAAACTGGAGCGGACACGGAGAGAGCGATGCATGTGGTTAAAAATTTGGATGGCTATCTTTCTGCTAACCAACTGGGAATCACCTTTTCATCACTGGCATTGGGTTTCTTGGGTGAGCCCTTTGTTACTGCCTTGATTTCGCCTCTTCTGTCGAAGACGGCGATGCCGGACGTTGGAATCTATTGGGTGTCCTTGGTGATTGCTTATGCGTCCTTCACGTTCTTGCACGTGGTCGTTGGGGAGCTATTGCCGAAGTCCCTAGCGATTCGGCGTTCGCTCGGCACGACGATGCTGCTGGTGCGTCCCTTACACATTTTCTACAAGGCCTTCTCTTTGGTCATTCGTTTTTTTCAAGGAACGGCTAATTTGCTATTGAGGCTGATCTTCCGTGTTGATCCGATCAGCCAGGGCGAGCATGTTCATTCTGCTGAGGAGTTGGCGATTCTGGTGACTCACTCGGGTAAGTTCAAAGAGGTCACAGATACGGAAAGGGAGATTTTGATCAATGCGCTCGAGCTCAACGAGCTTTGGGTGAGGGATGTAATGACTCCGAGAAATGAGGTTGTGGTTCTTGATGCCGATGAACCTTTTGATAAGACGCTTGCCTTGGCGATCAAGAGTAAGCACACGCGTTTTCCGTTGGTGAAAGCGCATCTCGATCAGGCTATTGGACTGATACACATCAAGGATCTATTCAAACTTCTAGATGATCCGGATCCGGATTTGATGAGGATCAAACGCGACTTAAAAATCGTTCCTGACACGATGCCCTTGGATAGTCTCTTGAAATTTTTCCTCAAGGAGCATGCTCATCTAGCTATGGCGGTTGATGAGTTCGGAACTCCTGTAGGTATTGTTTTCTTGGACAACGTTATGGAGGAATTGGTTGGGGATATTCAGGATGAGTTCGACAACGAGCAACCCTCGTTCATCCGAGTGAATGATGAGGAGTTTGTGGTTGAAGGTTCACTGTCGCTCAATGATCTGGAAGGCCATGTCGATGAGCTGTCGCTAGAGAGTGGTGAGGTGACGACGGTTGGCGGGTATTTTACCCAGCAGTTGGAGCGCTTTCCAGAGGTTGGAGAGACGTTGAATATTCTGGGTTACGAAGCGAAAGTCACGAGCACGGATGGCCGAAGAGTGGGTCAGATTCATTTCCGGAAACTTGAGGAGGGAGGCTCACCTGAGAGCAGTGAAAACAAAAAAGAGGAAGTCGCCTGAACTAAAATGGGCGTTTTCAATTCGCCAACTTGGTGAATCTAGCGAACGCTATGCGTAAATGGAACTTTTTGAACACTTGGGAACTGCGCTGGGACTTGCGTCTTTAGCGGGCATCAATCTTTATTTGACTGCGTTTGTTGCAGGTTTGGCGATTCGTTTTAACTGGATTGAGCTCGCAGCAAGGCATGAGGAACTGGCGGTGCTTGGAAACGAATGGGTTTTGGGTGTTGCGGGGACGTTGATGGTGATTGAATTTTTTGCGGACAAAATTCCATGGTTGGACAGTGGTTGGGACGCAGTGCACACGATTTTGAGGCCTGCAGGAGGAGTTCTATTGGGGCTTGGTGCGCTTGGTGAAATGAGTCCTGAGGCACTTGCGATTGGTGGCCTGCTCTCTGGTGGTGCCTCGCTTACGATGCACGGGGCGAAAGCCGGAACACGACTGATCGTCAATATGTCGCCAGAGCCAGTGTCAAACAGCGTCGCAAGTGTGGCCGAAGATGGTTTGGTCTTAGGTGGATTGACTTTGACGGCGTTGGCGCCCGTGGCGGCGTTTTTCGTGTTTCTTGTCGTTTTGATCATCGCGATCGTTGTGATCCGTAAGACCTTCGGTGGCCTCCGTGCGATGTGGCGGTCTTTGAGAGAGAAGAAACGGAAGAGACAAGTGGTCTGAGTGCTTTTCTTCTGGTCGGGAGAGAGGAGTAAACTAAATTTTGGGGATGATTGGAATCGTTCTTGGGTCGGGTCTTGGGGCTCTTGCTGAAAAAGTCCACGTGACGCGTGAAGTGTCGTTTGATGAGGTAGGAGTTGCGGCTTCGACGGTTCCGGGGCATGCGGGAAAATTTGTATTTGGTAAATTGGGTGGTGAGGACGTCTTGCTGATGAAGGGTCGAGTTCATCTTTATGAAGGTCATTCAGCTGAGGACGTGACCGCAGGCGTGCGGTGGATGCGGGGTCAGGGGGTTGAAACCTTGATCCTGACGAATGCGGCGGGAACGCTGAATCATGAGTTTGAACCGGGCTCTTGGATGATGCTTTCAGATCATTTGAATCTGACGGCGATGTCTCCACTGCAGGGGCCAAATTTTATTGATATGAGCGAGGTCTATGACCAAGCACTGAGGGAACAATTCCGTATGGCTGCTTCAGCTCAAAGTCTTCACTTGAACGAAGGTGTTTATGCGAGTTTGCGAGGGCCTCAGTATGAAACTCCTGCAGAGGTGAGAATGGTGCGAACTCTAGGGGCCGATGCGGTGGGGATGAGCACGGTGCTCGAAGCCATTCAGGCAAAAGCATTGGGGATGCGAGTGATTGGGTTTTCTTGTCTTACCAACTGGGCCGCAGGTATGCAGGAAACACTGAATCACGAAGAGGTCCTAGAGACAGGAAAAGCTGCGGCCGATGTGATGGTAGATTTGCTCGAAGTAGTGATTTCCGGCCCGACTTTAAAGTAGAGTGAATGCATTGAACGATGCTTTGAATGAAATCGACCAAGCAACGTCAGACTGGTGTCGCCTTTTCCAGAGCTGGAAACGAAGCTAATGTGATGATGATGAAATTATGAAAGAGAAAATGATTTACTTGGCTGCTGGAATGATGACCGCAGCCATTGTTTTTGGTTGGGGTGGATATTCCCTGGGTCTGCGCCAAGCTGAGGTTAGATCTCTATTGACAGATTCCCGAAAGATCGAGAGCAGGGCCGAAGTTGAAACATTGAGAAAAGCTAGAATTAGGTCCTTCGATGTCGAGGAAATGAAGATTGAAATCGGACGCGTCGGTAGTCAGCTTGAACGCTACCGTATTGCGCAGAATAACTTAGAAGTTTGGGTTTCCAAAGACGCAGTTGATGCCTTGAGTTGGTTGGTTTCGCAGCCCGCGAGCTACCGAAAGCGTGAGCTGATTCGCTTGGCACTTCAGCAATACTCAGAGACAGATGGCAAAGGAGCAGCTGAGTGGGCTCTTGAGAATTTGGAGGGGGCTGAGCTGAACAACAGTTTAATTGCGGTAGCGAATGAATGGGCGAGGCAGAATGGAAGCGAAGCGGCGCAATGGTTTCTTGCATTACCGGATACTCCTGAGCGAGACGCAGCGGTTGAGAATACGATGTTCGTTTGGGCTGGGAATGAACCGAAAGCTGCAATTGAATTTTTGAGTCAACGCGGCGAGATGGAAGGTTTGGCATCGGTGCTTCGGCAAGCTTCTTTTGCTGGATGGGCGAAAAGTGATCCTGAGGCAGCGGTAACGGCTAGCTTGCAAATCAGTAAGCAGGAAAACGATCCGGAACAATTTGCGAATACGATCGCGAACTGGGCGACCGTGGATTTGGAGAAGAGTTCCAGTTGGTTGATCGAGAATCTTGAAAAAGGGGAGCAACGTACGGTTGCCGCGGCTGAACTAGGCGCGATTTTTGCGCAGCAGAGCCCGGAGGATGGAGTTCAGTTTCTTAGTAAACTTTCTGAAGGTGAAGAACGTGAATTGGTAGGAAATGCATTTGCTGCTGAGTGGGCGTCCTTCGGTCCAGAAGAAGCAGCGAATTGGGCATCAACACAGCAAGTGATTCAACTAACAGAATATACAGCTTCCGAAATCGCAGGGAACTATCTCATGAAAAAACCTGAGGAGTTTACGATTTGGAAGAATTCTCTAGAGGTAGGAGTTTTGAGAACTGTAGCGGAGCAGGTTGGTCAGTTGCCTGAGCAGGAATAGCTCTTTCAGAGGGGAGAGTATCATTTTTTTTTCAAAGATCTTTGAATAGAAATTTCAGAGTCACGTCCTAACAGGCGACCCAACGAGATGGGTGTTAAAATTATGAAAACGTTGAAAATTCAAATCGGGATCGCTTCTCTTGCGGTCATCACGATGTTCGGCAGCTCGAATGTTTCGAAAGCAGCGGATCTTGATCTTAGAGGTTGGTCGTCGGTTAAAGAAGGTTGGTATGAGAGCTATCAGTATGATGGTGCATGGCAAGGCGGGCGATATCGAAATCTAGGCGAAGGCTACTACCGGAAAACAACTGTTAGGGTGAAAAGAATTCAGAATTACTCTCGCTGGCGTTCGGGATGGACGAGCTTTGAGCTTTGGGGGATGCCCTATTATGGTGCGAATAGTGGGACTATCTTGATGACTACACCTACTGGGCGTATTTGGGGATGGTCTTCAAAATGGAATGTCAGACGGACTGGAAACAAGGTGGCTTTGGATGACTATGCATTTCCTGAATTGAACCTGTGGGAATATACCAGAAAAGGTTGGCGCTTCCGTGACAACATTCCTTATAGCCGCGACCGTTGGATGTAGAGGCGCTTGGGAAAGCTTTCCATACACACAACCTTCCTTCGAGAAATACGAGGGAAGGTTTTTTGCTGAAAAGCTTTATATCAATTCCGCTGCAATAGGGTCGACAAGTGGGCGCCCGATCTTGGTGAGGCGAATATTTGATTCGTCGACTTGTAAAAGGCCTTCGGAGGAGAGGGCGTCTATTTTTTCCAAAGATTCTGGTTTGATCAGATTTCTTGAAATGCCTTTTGTTGTTCTCAGGCCGAGAGCGATTAGCTCAATGCGGCGTTGTTCTGGGGAGAGGGTTTCGATTTCGCAAGTCGCGTGACCGAGGGATTGGATTTGCCGAATGTAGGCGGCGGTATCAGGGATGTTTTTCTGCCGGACACCCGCGATGGTTGAGACCGCTGAGGGGCCGAGACCGAGGTAGTCTTCGCCTTGCCAATAGCCTTGGTTGTGAGAGGAGTGTTGGTTGGGTTGGGCGTAGTTGGAAGTTTCGTAGTGTTCGAATCCTGCTTCAACGAGAGTCCTTTCGGCTAGATGGTAGTGTTCGGCATCGTCGTCTTCGCTTTCTTGGTAGAGACCGCTCTTCAACGATTCGAAGAAGGCCGTGTCTTCCTCATAAGTTAGATTGTAGGCCGAGACATGGTTCGGCTTTAGAGATATCGTGTGATGCAGAGTTTTATCCCAGTCAGATCGTGATTGGCCCGGGATGGAAAACATGAGGTCGATATTGATTGATGGGATATCAGCTTCGCGAAGGATCTGCACCGATCTAGAAGCTTCTTCTTGGCTATGCTCACGACCTAGAGTTTTGAGGACGTGAGGTGAGAATGATTGGATGCCAAGCGAAACGCGAGAGACACCTATTTCTTTAAGGAGTTGGGCTTTCTTGAGATCAAAAGTAGCGGGATTTGCTTCAAGTGTGACTTCTTCCAGAGATGAAAAGTCAAAGCTGGTTTTAAGTGACTCGAAAAGCTCGGCGAGGTGCTTGTTGGAAAGCATGGAAGGGGTGCCTCCGCCGAGGTAGAGGGTTCGTGGGCGAGCTTTGGTTTGCGCAAAGCGAGTTTTTGCTTCTTCGCCAAGAGCCTTGATGAATTCACCGATAGGGGTGCCGGATGGAGTATGCTTGTAGAATGAGCAATACGGACAGATCCGATGACAGAAGGGGATATGAAGGTAGAGAAGCAAAACTCAAGTTTAGAGGCTGAGACTCATTGAGATCGTTTAGGAGCGTTTGCCTTGCACGCGATTCACAAAAGCTTTTGTCGCTTGGGATATGGCAGATGACAGGTCGGCTTCAGGCTTTGCAAACGGAGGGACGAACCAAGGAAATGAGCCAAGAAGATCGGTGATGACCGCGATTTCACCATCGCAGGTCACTTCACCGGAGCCGATGCCAATGGTTGGGACTGGAAGTGACTTCGTGACCGTTTCAGCGGCTTTGGGTGTAAGGGATTCCAGAACGATTGCAAAAACTCCAGCGTCGATCAGAGCTTTTGCACCCGCGAGGATGTCTTGAGTCTGCTCTGGGGTTTTCCCTTTCTTATGATAGCCGCCTTCTTCGATGACACGTTGGGGTAACATACCAAGATGACCACAAACGTGGATTCCAGCATCGGTGATCATTTTTACCTTTTCTGCTTGGCGGGTGCCTCCTTCGAGTTTGACCGCATCTGCACCGGAAGAAACGAGAGCTTTGGAAGTTTCCAGAGCTTGAGCGGGCGTGTCGTAGGTGTTGATCGGCAGATCGGCGATGACGAGAGCATTTGGCTTTGCACGAGCGACGGCCTCAAGGTGGTGGAGGATATGAGCAAGTGTGACGTGGGTGGTATCTGGGAATCCAAGAACCACCATACCAAGCGAATCGCCGACCAGCAGTATGTCGATTCCTGCTTCGTCGAGTAATTTGGCCGTAGGGTAGTCGTAGCAAGTGAGTGCGGTAATCGCTTCCGCATTCATTTTTGCTTTAATAGCGGCGACTTTTTCTTGGGGAGTCACGGTGCGTTGGGGATCAAAATGAAAAAGCCTCCGTGGAGCTTTGCTCTGAGCGGAGGCATTAACAATAAAAAATGGCGACCCGTAAGGGAATCGAACCCTTCTTGCCAGGATGAAAACCTGGAGTCCTAACCGATAGACGAACGGGTCGTTAGTCGCGGTGCGGGCGGAAAGAAAGCTGAGTGCAGGAAGGGTTGCAAGGTTTTTTTGGGTCTGAAATGAAATTTTCGTAAATATCGGGTTTCTGAGGTGTGTTGAATCCTGCCTTAGAAAGTCTTGATATGTATGTTGGGCCGTGCATTGTCGCGCCCCGCGCTATGGCTGGTTCAACCTATAAAGCACTTCCTGGTTTCCGTGATTTCACTCCCCGTGAATGCGCGGTGAGAAATTATTTGTTCGAGACTTGGCGCCGAGTCGCAAGACATTGCGGGTATGTGGAATATGAAACGCCAATTCTGGAGGATACTGGACTTTATTTGAAAAAATCAGGGGGCGAGCTTTCGTCACAGCTTTTCAGATTCGAAGATCAGGGGGGTAGAGATGTGACGCTACGCCCTGAGGTGACAGCTTCCTTGGCACGTATCGCGGCTGTTCAACAGAGGCAATATCCGAAACCGCTCAAGTGGTTCGAAATTGGGCAGTGTTTCCGGTATGAAAAGCCTCAGAAAGGTCGGGGGCGCGAATTTCATCAGTTCAATGTGGATATTCTTGGTGAGGCCGGACCGGGTGCGGATGCTGAGTTGATTGCTCTAGCCGTCGAGACGATGCTTGCCTTTGGATTTGTAGAGGGAGACTTCGTGGTTCGTATTTCAGATCGAAATGCTTGGGTGAAGTTTGCCGAAAGCCATGGAGTGGAAGAAGAATCGATGCCAGATTTTTTGAATCTCGTTGATAAGCTTGAAAGGGAAAAGCCTGAGGTTCTCTCCGAAAAATTGGCAAAGTTTGGAACAACGCTCGATGAGGTGCAGGCATTCGTCGCTACGCCTGAGAATGCCGATGGAAATTTCCAAGCGATTCTGGCAGATCTTCAAGAACGTGGATTGGGTGCGTTTGTCGAACTTGACCTTTCTATCGTGCGTGGACTTGCCTACTACACTGGTGTGGTTTTCGAAGTATTTGATTCGAGTAAATCGATGCGAGCTGTTGCGGGTGGCGGACGCTACGATACGTTGATTCATACGATATCCGACGGGTCCGTTGATTTGCCTGCGACTGGATTCGCGATGGGCGACTATGTGATTCGCAATTTGATCGAGGAAACTCCACATGCCGCCATGCAGATGGAAGTTTGGCTCCAACGCAATGCTTCTGGATGTGAGGCGTATATGGTCGTCGCAAATGAATCGGATAGGCCAAACGCTCTGAGATTGGTGACGGAATTGCGGCGTGCGGGAATTTCAGTAGACCTGCCACTATCGCCGACCAAGGTAGGAAAGCAATTTCAGGCAGCTGAGAAAACTGGAGCGCGTTTTGCGGTCATGATTGGGGAGGAATTTCCTCTGGTGAAAGTCAAAGTCTTAGCAAGTCGAACAGAGGAAGAATGTCACGCGGGCGAATTGGTCGCGTGGATGATGAATCGCCTTACCGAACCGGATGGGCCTCTTCTAACGTAATCGAAGGGCATAGAAAATTTTCAGAAAAAGAAACATGAGAAGTCATCATTGCAACGAACTCAGAGAGAGTGATCTCGGAAAAGAAGTGAATCTTATAGGTTGGGTCAATTCGGCAAGAGACCACGGAGGTGTGATCTTTATCGATTTACGGGACCGAGAGGGGCTTACTCAATGCGTTTTCCGTCCTGAAGAAAATGCCGTAGCAGCAAAGCTTTCTCATACCTTGCGTGACGAAGATGTGGTGCAGGTGAAAGGGAAAGTTTCCAAGCGCTTGGAAGGTGCCGACAATAGCAAGATGGCGACTGGAGCGATCGAGGTTGTTGCGACCGACCTCAAGATTGTGAACAAGGCTGAGGTGCTTCCTTTCCAACTCGATAAGGAACTCTCGAACGAGGATATTCGGATGAACTACCGTTATCTGGATCTGCGGCGTCCTCGTATGGCGAAGAATATCCGCCAACGCAGCAAGATCACTTCTGCAGCGAGGCGTTATCTGGACGATGCGGGATTCTACGAAATAGAGACTCCAATTCTCTCTAATCCGACACCAGAGGGCGCGAGAGATTTCTTGGTTCCATCCAGATTGAATCCCGGGAAGTTCTACGCTCTTCCACAAGCGCCACAGCAATACAAACAGTTGTTGATGGTGGCGGGGGTTGAAAAGTATTTTCAAATCGCTCGATGCTTTCGAGATGAAGACCTTCGTGCCGACCGGCAACCGGAGTTTACGCAGATCGACCTTGAGGCTAGTTTTGTCGACAAAGAGGATATCATTTCCTTAGTCGAGGGGCTCCTTGGTTCCATGTTTCAAGCAGGTCTTGGGATCGATGTGCCGGAGGAGTTTCCGAGAATGACTTATCAGGAAGCCATGGATGTTTATGGTTCGGATAAGCCGGATACGCGATTTGATATTAGGATTACGGATTTGGCCGAGGTATTTGCTGGGACGGAGTTTAAGATTTTCAAAAATGTCTTGGAGGGCGGTGGTGTCGTTCGCGCGATCAATGCGAAAGGTTTCGCAGGGATCACGACGGGTCAAATGAACCGGCTTAATGAAATTGCCGTGCAAGCAGGACTTCCAGTTAAGAATCTTGCCTTTATCAAGTTGGAAAATGGCGAATACAAGAGCCCGCTTTGGAAGATTTTTTCAGATTCTGAAAAAGAGGCGGTTACTCAAACACTTCATTTGGAAGAGGGTGATATTGTTTTTTTTGCCGCGGGAAGTCGTGAGAGCGTAAGTACGATTCTCGGACGTGTTCGTTCAGAATGTGCGGTGATGATGGGCCTCTTGAAAGACAATAAAGATTTCAATTTTTTATGGGTCACAGATTTTCCGCTTTTGGCGCAAGACGAAGAGAGCGGTGAATGGGTCGCAGTCCATCATCCGTTTACTCGGCCTCATCCAGATGATATCGAGCTTCTGGAAAAAGGGGACTATGCGAGTGTCCGAGCGGTTGCCTACGATGTCGTTCTCAATGGTTACGAGCTCGGAGGTGGATCGATCCGAATTCATGAGAAAGAACTTCAGAAGAAGATGTTCGAAGCACTTGGTATTTCACCAGAGGAACAGCAGATCAAATTTGCACACATTTTAGATGCGTTCCGATTTGGCGCTCCTCCGCACGGCGGTCTGGCATTGGGGCTTGATCGGATCGCGATGTTGGTTTCTGGGGAAGAAAGTATTCGCGAAGTGATTGCGTTTCCAAAAAACAACAAAGGCGCGGACCTGATGGCACAGAGCCCTTGTGAGATCGGAATCAAAGAGCTTCGCGAGGCCTACGTTCAAAGCACCTACAAAAAGAAAAAAGAAGACGAGTTGAAGCCTTAGATCAGGAGCGTTTAGAGAATCTAAAATCGGCGCATATCTTGCTTTGGCGTTTTGGATTGTTTGGTTTAGGCTTCGACAGTGAGTGAGACCGAGGCAGAAGCGAAACAAGTAAAGAAGAGGAAGGGCGGTTGCCTTCGTCTTTTTGGACGCTTGGTTTTAGTTACGCTTTTTCTGATCATTGGATTACTGTTTTGGTTGAATGGTCCGGGAATGCGTTGGCTCGGGCCGAAGGTTGCCAGCCATTATTTGGACAAAGCTGGATTTAGCGGAGGGCTGCGTCTGGGTGGAAGTCTGACGGGTGGGATCGAGATTTATGATCTTGATATCCGTTCGGAGAAGGGTTCGTTGGAACGTTTGGTTATTGATCGCTTTGAAACGGACTATCGTTTCACCGAAATCATCAAAGGGAAGCTACGCGGACTTTCAGGTGAGGGAGTTCAACTCGACATCCGGTTGGTCGAAAAGGAAGAGGAAGAAGATAAACCGCCGGTTGATTTTGCGGAACTTGCCAAAACTCTTAGCGATCTAAGAGGGCTTATTATCCCTGTTGAGATGGATTTGGAGGAGGTGAGTGTTTCGGTAGAAAAAGATGAAAAGCTATTGTTTGGCCTTGGGGGAAGTTCGCTAAAACATGCCACGGGATCAGGTTTGATTAAACTAGATCTAGGCAGAGTTACGGGCCCGGGGGGGCGGACACTGCAGCCACAAAATACGAAGATTTTTTGGAATGAAGAGAGTCTTTCGCTGAATCAGATCGACTTACTTCCAATAGCTGGAGTGCGGGAACTTGAGGTTTCTCTACCGAAGAATGGTGCGATTGCAGCAAGTGGACAGGTTCGTTTGAGTGATGCGGTTTTTAACTTGAACGTTTCTCCAGAGATCGAAGATATCCGATTGGACTTGGTGGAAGGAGGGTTGGATTTTTCCAAGCTGCAACCAGGATTCGGTCTTGAAGTTCCGATCACTGGTAAGCTGACTTCTCTAGCATTGGAGGTCCGGCAAGTTTATCCAAAGTGGAATTTGGTTGAGGGTAGCATTGAGATCTTTCTCGAAGACTTTTACTACGAGGACTGGGGAGGGCCGGAACTGGCTTTGGGAATGACCATCAACGAAGGCGATGCTGCCCTCAAGGTGACTGGGCAATCTTTGGGTTCTCAGTTTTCTATTGAAGGCGGATTTGAATTCGAAAGAGAGACCATCGGTACGGAAGAATTGGAAATCGATAAAGTCGGAGGAGACCTGAGTGTGGCAGCTGTTGGATCTGTTCTACGCGACTTGGATGCCCAGCTTGATCTGGGTGAACGCTTCAAGGCGTTTCCAACAAGTGACCTTTCGGGATCTTGGAGCTTAGATCTAAAAGGTGGAATGTTTGTGGGGGTGAATGCAGATTTGGCGTTGAAAGCGACGGAGGTCGAGGCAAGCCCTATTCGAATCGATGCGACTTATGCGGGAAATGTGGTGACGGTGCGAACTTTGGAAACAGAGAATCAATCGGCCTCTGGAAGTTTCGATACGGCGACGCAGGGCTATAAGTTCAAGGAATCTTTGAGCGATTTTACGACAGATTCTCTGACTCCGTGGCTGAACGGAGTTGGCTTGGAATTACCGGGCTCTGCAACTCTCACGATGGAATTGGAGGGCTCGGGAAATCTACTTGCTAAAGAGCACAAGGGTTCGTTGAAAAAGTTGGCTGGTGTCTGGAAGCAGAAAGCTAAAGAAGGAGCAGATGATCCCGAACCGATTTCATTCGGTGCAGTTGCGGATTATGACTGGCCACAGAGGGTGGAGCTGAAACAACTCGTTGCCGAAACGGTTGGGCAGAAGGTGGAACTTGAGGCGGTAGTCGAAGATGATTCAGCGACTCTACGGAAACTCAATTGGTCGGATGAGGATGGAGTGATTGCGAGCGGTAGGGGTGAACTTCCGTTACCAAAAGACTTTTCAAAAATTCGAGAATTCTTGGCAAATGACGAGAGGTCTCTGGACTTAAAAATTGAGTCAGAATTGTTGCCCATCAAGAAGCTTGAACCATGGGTTGGAGGTTTGGATAAGTTGTCTGAGACGGCTTCGGGTAAGATTCACATCCAAGTGGCAGGGAGTTTGGCTTCGCCTGAAGTGGACGCGGATTTTGAACTGAGAGGAATCGGAATGCGGGATAATGCAAAGGTCCCGTCGATGGATATTACTCTGAACTTGGATGCTGGCTCAGGTGTTGCGAAAGTTACCGGTCAAGCAGTGGCAAAAGATTACGGTCCAGCAAAACTTGAAGCTGAAATGCCATTTTTGCCAAAGAAGTGGGCAGCTGAACCGGAAATGCTAAAAGACACTGCCTTGAAAGCGGCGTTGATTCTTCCTCAGGTGAATCTCACGCGGTTCAAGCCCATGGTTCCCGGTGCAAAAACGCTTGAGGGAATCGCGGAAGGTAGTGTTACCGTAGGCGGAACAATCGGAACACCGAGGTTAGATGGAGCATTGAGTCTGACCGGTGGTAAACTTGAGTTAGGTCGTAACGGAGTTCCGGATTTAAATGGCATAGGCCTGGAGCTCAAAGCAGATCTAGACGAGGTTTCGTTCAATGGTGGTATTAAAAATTTAGAGGGTGGAGATCTTGACTTTAATGGGAAGATAGCCCTCCGCGAAACAGCAGAGAAAAAATTTGGTGATTTGGAATTTAATTTGAAGGGCCGTGGACTCCCGGTCGTCAGGAATGATTCTATGATTATTCGGGCCAATGCAGATCTTCAACTCAAGGGTGGGATTGAAAAGGCTGCATTGACTGGCGAAATTGGAATTATTGATAGCATGTTTTATAAAGATATGGAGCTGATTCCTGTGGGGAAACCTTTTTTGGAACCATCACCGGCGAAGCTTCCAGCGGTCAAAACGAATCATGATATCAAATCCATGGTGCCCTCGCCTTTTAGTAGCTGGACTTCTGATATCGTAGTCAAAACGATCGATCCACTCCGTATTCGTGGAAACTTGGGAACAGGTGAGGTCGATGTGGCGTTGCGTGTGGGGGGAGAATTCGGAAATCCCAAACCGAATGGAACGGTTCGATTACGCGACGGTGTGGCCGCGCTGCCCTTCACAACAGTGGAGATCAAAGAAGGACTTCTAAAGTTTTCTCCTGAGACGGGTCTTGACCCTACGATCACACTTAGCGCTACCGCAAATGCAAGACCCTACAGGATCAGAGTCAACGCGTTTGGAACCATGTCGAGTCCGCGATTAGCTCTCACTTCGCAGCCACCCATGCCAGAGAATGAAATTATGACTTTGCTGGCGACTGGAGTTACAACTTCTCGCCTAGAAGATACCGATGGTGCCTCGGCGCAGGTGATGCAGTTACTCGTGGAAGAAACACGGAAAGGCAGATTTCTATTCGGTAAGCAATTGAGGCCTGTTTTAGAGCTGTTTGATAACGTGGATTTCAATCTTTCCGAGAGTGATCCATATGATTCTGCGACGTATAATTCCGCGACACTGAAGCTAACTGACAAGTGGTTTGTCTCTGCAGGAGTCGATTCAGATGGTAATCAGCGTACCGTCGTCACCTACAAATTACGGTTTAGATGAGTCGATTTCGCCGCGCCTGGTTTTCTCTCGTAATATGCAGTTTGATTTCTGCAGATGTTGCAATTGGTGAAGAAACAACGGTCGATATTCGTGGGATGCGAAGCAAGAGCGAGGCCGAGATTATGGCGCTCATTGGAGGAAGGTTATCCTTCGTAAAGGAAAAGCCGGCGAATAGTTGGAGAGCGAATGATGCCGCGTTCATGGTTGAAAAAATACTTCGTAACGATGGATTCTCCGAAGCAAATGTGGTGGCAAAGATAGAAGGTCAGCGAAGGATTGTTTTGCAGGTAGAAGAGGGTATTCGATTTTCGTTGGGTGAAGTCAAAATTTTAGGGGAGGAGGAGGCGGACGCAGAAAAATTGGCCGAGTTATTCTCCGTGCCTTTTGGGGGAATTTCCCGCTTTGGAGGAGCGGAACCACCGTTCCGTGATGAAGAAGTTCCAGTAGGTATCGAATTCATAACACATCAATTGAATTCGGAAGGTTTTTGGAATGCGGCTGTTACCCTTCAAAATCAAGAAATCGACAGAAATACAGGAGAAGTTGGCATGTCGATTTCCGTGAACCGTGGTCAGCAGTTTAAGATTGGGCAGCCAACTGTTAGTGGCGCAGATGAAAGAGGGAGAGAGATCTCCATGAATGCGTGGAAGTTTTTCGTTGGGAAGTGGGCAACAACTGAAAATATTAACGGCTTACGTGCCGCGATGACCGAGGCATTTAGTAGTCGAGGCTATCCAGATGTCAGTATTTCGATGGCTAGGCGACTGACGAATGGTATCTACTATCCGGATTTCACCATTATACTAGGAGTTCGGGTTAAGCTGTTGGAAGTCTATTCGGAAGGATTGGTGAAGACGGACAAGAAGCGCATTGATCAGATCATGAGTCCCTTGGAAGGTGATTGGTATGATGAGGCTGCAATGAACAAGCGAGTTAAAGGACTGCTTCAGACCGGAGCTTTTGACTCTATTGAATTGGACACACAAGCCGTTGGGAGTCGTGAAATTGATGCAACCCTCCGATTCAAGGAGGCCAAAGCAAAGATCTTAGCTCTTACTGCAGGGGTTGATTCTTTCGATGGCCCGCTGTTCCGAGCGAAGTATACGAACCGAAATTGGGGTGGAACCTTGAGAGCTTTGACTGCCGGGATGGAGTTAAGCGGTCGCGGTACGCTAGGAGAGATTTCACTTTCTGAACCGTGGTGGCATGGAAGCGAGATGCTCAGGACTCAACGGCTATTTTCCCTGATAAAGGGTTACGATGGCTATACTTCTTATCAACTTGGATACTCCACGAACTGGAAGCTAGACTTGAGCGAGCACTACGCGTTGCAATTTGCTCTTGGTCTTACTGCGGTAGTTGTTTCGGAACAAGGGTTACCAGATAGTCTCTTGGGCGACACGGAATATGGGAATCTTTTCTTCAAATTCATCCAGACATGGGATTATCGAGATAACCCCGTCGTGCCAAAGTCTGGCTGGCATCTTAGTGTACCGCTTGAAATTGGAACTGCCGCGGGAAACGAGATCAATCCTTATTTTAAGGCTGGCATCGATGGAGGAGTCTATTTACCTCTGAACAAGGACTGGCAACTTGGGGTTGGTGGCTTTGCTAATTGGGTTTTCCCCACGGGTGATCTCGTTGATTTACCAATTGACCTGCGAGTCTTCAATGGTGGTGCGCGTAGTGTGCGAAGTTTCCCTGAGAGAGAACTAGGACCCTCCTTCAAAGGAGAGCCTTACGGTGGCGACTTTAGTTGGGCCATGAATACGGAACTCAGTAAAAATATTTCCAGTGTTGTGCAAGCCGTTGCCTTTGTGGATGCGGGTTCGGTGACTGGTGAATACACTGGGATCCGGGAAGGTGGTTTGGAGCTAGCTGCTGGATTAGGGATTCGTTTGAATTTGCCCATTGGTCCGGTCCGACTGGAATATGGTCACAATCTTACACAGGGAGCGGGAGAACCAAGCGGATCGTGGCATTTTGCGATTGGTTCCACCTTTTGATGAGATGAAACGTGTTCTTTTCGTTTGTATGGGAAATATCTGTCGTTCGCCGGCTGCGGAAATCGTTTTCCGCCGAATCGTTGACGAAGCAGGGGCTAGTGAACGATATGAGATTGATTCTGCTGGAACGATCGGTTTTCACGAGGGAAAGGCTCCAGACAGCCGGATGCAGGAGCAACTGAAGGGTAGAGGGGGGTATGAAATTTCGGGTAAATCAAGACAGATTCAAGCTGCAGATCTAGATCGCTTCGATATCATTCTGACGATGGATGAGGAGAATTATTCCGATGTGAAAGGACTCAATTCGCAACTTGCTACGAAAGTTGTGCCTTTTGTGAAATTCCTCAAGAATCACTCTGAACCTCGGATTCCTGATCCGTATTACGGCGGAGATGAGGGATTTAGCTACGTTGTAGATTTGCTTGAAGACGGATGCTATGCTCTTTTTAGTGAACTGGAAAAAAGTGAAAATTTTCTAAGAAAATGATCAACAAGGTCGTTTTCCCATACGAATGGCAATTTTTCACTCGTCACCGTCCGAGTTGAGCCTAACCTAATAAAAAACATGAGTATCCACGCACATCTCAGTGAGGAAGCCCAAGCACAGCTTCGCGCGCAGAAACGTAATTCTACGATTTCTTCCATCATCATTTCGATTTTGGTCATCGTTCTGATCTTCTTGGTTCTAGGAATTTTCCTGCTTCCAAATATCATCAAAGAATCGCCGACGATTGTTACCTACACGGCTTCGTTGGCAGAGGAAACGGAGATTCAGGAGAAAAAAGTCAAAAACCAAATTCAGAAGAAGCCCTCCGCTCCGACGCATTCGATGTCGAAGGTGATTGCTTCGACGAATACTTCCCCGACGGCGATTCCGGTTCCTGATATTGAAGTGACCACACCCAGTGCTGATTTCGGTGATGGCCAAGACTTTGGCGGTGGCTGGGGAGAAGAGGGATTTGGCGGTGGCGGCGGGTTCGGCCGCGTGCCCCAAGAAATGAGGAAGCGCTGCTCGAAAGCGGATCGCATGGCCAGACTCACCGAGATGGGTGGGACTCCTGAATGCGAAGAAGCAGTTGTCAAAGCACTCGATTGGCTGCAGAAGACACAGAATTCTGATGGAAGTTGGACCAGCTCGTATCCCGTGGCGATGACCGGATTCGCGATTCTCGCCTACTTAGGGCACTGCGAAACGCCACTTTCTGAAAAGTATGGAGAAACGGTTTTGAAGGGCATTACCTACTTGATCAACATCGGTCTTAAGAACGACTTCCACCTGACCAACAAGGGGCTGGATTCCAACCAGTGGGTTTATGAGCATGGTATTGCCACCTATGCTTTGGCAGAGGCCTACACCTTCTGCAGCAAACTCAATATCAACATTCCCGATCTGGACACTGTCACGAAAAAGGCTGGGGATAAAATTATGGACGGGCAGGGTGACAGCGGAGGATGGGTATATCGTTTCGCTTCCACGAACAGTGGCGATAACTCGGTTGGCTTTTGGCAGATTCAAGCGATGAAAGCCTGCAAGCATACGGGGCTCTGGAAGGACAGCAAGTTCAAGAAATACTCTCGCAAATCTCTTGATTGGCTCTCGAAAGCCCAAGGAAAAAACGGGGCCGTCGGATACCGCGGTAGTGCGAGTAAAAGCCCAGGCCTGACCGGTGGAGCAGTCCTTGCGTTCCAAATGTGGGGTGAAGGCAAATCCAAAGAGGCGCGCAAGGGTCTTGGTTATATTAAAGAGAATATGGACTTCAAATGGGGGAGTGATAACGCGAACCTCTACTACCACTATTACAACGCCCAAGCCACCATCAACGAGGGAGGAAAACTCTGGGCGGACTACAATAAGATCTTTCGTGACGAGTTGATCAAGGCTCAGAAACCCGATGGTTCT
>JBGCEE010000002.1:0-6375 GCA_045106015.1 Akkermansiaceae bacterium
AATTTGGCGCCACCGTCCATCAACCTGAGCGCTCGCCTTTTATGCCCTTGGTAGATTGACACTATTCACGACAGTGTGACAATTTGCATGCAACAAACAAGATATAATATGGGAGGGCAGAAAAATCGAATTTATACAAAAAGTTACACCTGCGCTGGGCCTGTTCGGGCTTCTTGTTTGTTCTGCTTTTTTGTTGGTTCGAGTTGCGACCGTTTATGTATCCGGGCGGGTTAACCGCATCCGAGCATCGGCAGAACTCATCGGCTTTCTGGTGGTTCTCGATTTCATGATCGGCCCCGGGCTTCGCTTTTTGGGAGCTGAGTCCCTTGTAGCGTCTGTGGAGAGAGCTGTTCTTGCTGCTACGGCCATCTGTGTCGCTTTTCTCTTGAACGGTATGGTTCGCGTCGTCCTTTGGGACGGACTACTCTCGGATCATGGCCAGAGGAAGGTTCCCGTCATTGTCACGGGAAGCGTTGGGGTTGCGATTTATCTTGCAGCCATCTTGCTGGTCATGCACTTCGTTTATGATGAACCAATTGGGGGGCTGCTTGCCACTTCGGGCGTGGCGGCACTGGTTCTCGGGTTTGCGGCGCAATCGACGCTCAAAGAAGTCTTTTCCGGCGTCGCTCTCAATGCTACTCAGGCCTTGCGTATCGGCGACTATGTCGAGATCGATGGCATTTATGGCCAAATCTATGAGATCAATTGGCGCTCAATCTCGGTTAAGAACCCTCACACCGACTCGCTCTATATCTTTCCGAACAGCGGCGTCGCTGATCGAACAATTCTGAATTTCAGCGAGCCGACTGGGCGTTTCAAATACTTCGTCCACTTCACCTTGGAGATATCGGCTCCCCCAGAACTTGCGATCCGCGCTATCGCCAAGGAGCTTGAGCACTCCCGGTATGTGCGTCGCGAACCCAAGCCCGACTTCAACATGCTTGGCTACAGCGAGGAAGGGATTGATATCCGGATACGCTACTTCTTTAATGGCGATGACCCTTGGTGGGACGCCCAGAACGAAGTAATTATGGCCATTTGGAGCGCCATGAGGAAACATCGTCTACGCATAGCGATCAATCGTCATTTGCTGGGATCTGGCGATGAGTGGCGCGAAGTCGACCAGAGACTAGATACTGGTTTCACGCGCGACAAAATATTCGAACAAATTAGGCAATCAGAAGTCTTTTCGGAATGTGACGAAGAAGACCTGTCCCAGTTGGCTGCTAGTGCAAATGTTCTCTCACTTAATCCTCCCGCGTGCTTCTATGAACCGGGAGATCCGACGGATGGGCTCTATCTCGTCCTTGACGGAAATGTCGCTCTTTATCAGCGTATAGACGAAGAAGGGGTGAATGAAGTCAAAGTCGAGAGTTGCCCGAACGGCGAGATCTTTGGTTTGCAAAGCTTCCTGGATGCCGTGCCTAGGCACCACCTCGCACAAGCCGAAGAATATTCGGTGGTCGCACACCTGCCGGAAGAGGCGATACGAGGCTTTATATCTAACCGCCCTAACATCCAGGTCAAGCTCCAAGACGCTCTCGCGGGACGTGCTCAGCAACGCGAAAAGGATGCCAAGGTTTCTCGCAAAGAGCTGCTGGCGGCCATGCATGCTGAAGAACGTCGAAAGCTATCGGAAGAGCTGCGCCAGAACGTCAACGAATTATTAGATCGTCCGGCTTTGCACCATTTCATGAGCCTTCTGTCATCCAAGGTGCGCCACGAAGATATTCTGAAAACAACAATGGCAGGTGCTGCCATCATCGCTGCTTGCCGGGGCGATGTTGATGAGGATGAGGAACTGTTTCTACGGCGAACCATGGCGGAAGCGGACTTGCTCAGACACATGGATATTGATCACGGGGTGGAGTTGTTTCGCGAGTTTGCGACCTCGGACGATGTTTTGGTGCGGGATGGTCAGATTTTCGCTATGCTCGACCGGGCAAGCGAGGTGAAAGGCGGACCTCAAATCGCCCACGCGATTGCCGTCGGGATGACGGGCGTTCATGAAACGCCGACCCAGAAAGAATGCGAGGCACTTGTGGACATCTCGAAACGACTCGACCTAGAGGTGCCGAAATGGGCACTGGAAGTTACGGAGGAACAGCATGGGTGACGAAGTGGCAAAGTCAGGGTTTGTGTTCACCATTGGTCTCACAGGTCACCGGGACATTCATACTGATGCAATTGCCGATATACGCGCAGCGCTGCGAAATGAAGTCGAGACTCTTAGAGAACGGTTTGCAGCCCTTCCGGTAGAACTGGTAACCGGATTGGCTCAGGGCGCCGATACACTGGCGACCGAGGTCGCGCTTGAGATAGGATTACCCGTGCGCGCCGTTCTACCAATGCCACGAGCTCTTTACGAAGCTGACTTTGAAGGCGAAGCGCATTCAGACTTAATTCGACTTTTGAATGACGCGCGCGTCACAATTCAGGAGCTACCTCTCCCCAACGGAACTGAGGAGAGCGATTACGAAGATGGCGCGTCTCGTGACATACTATACGCGCGGCTCATGGATTACCTTGTTAGACGTTCAAATATCCTAATCGCGCTTTGGGATGGAGAGGTGACCGGGCTTACTGGTGGATCTTCCGACGTCGTCGTTCGCTACCTATCCGGTTCAGACACACAGTCGCCGCAGACCCGCAAACTCGAAACAGTTGGTGATGCTGAGTTGGCCGATGATCGATCCGACCTCGCGATTTGGATCAAAGCACCAAGGCAGACTGGCGAAACTGAGCAGAGCGAAGTGCAGGCAAGCTACCTGGTGCAGGCGGGTGCTACCGGCCTTATCTGCCGCCTGCCACATATCCCTAATTTCGTATTGGAGCGTTGGGGTGAGTTTGACCAGTATGCCCTCGAAAGGGACACTGCAACCGGCACCGATCTGACCGCTTACCCAATCTCTACCCGAAATGATATTAAGATATCCGAAATCGCTTCCTCAATCGACGTAGATTTCGTCCGTGCGGATCAACTTGCCCTCGCAAATCAGCGTCAATCTGATCATCTCTTTAAGCTCTTTGGTATCATGGCCGCCCTGATGGGACTAACATTTCTGCTCTATGCGAAGATCGCGGCATTGAAATTTTTTTTGATCGCTTATGTGGCTCTGTTCGCGGGAGGTTTTATACTCTTCGCCATCGGCTCAAGACGCGGTTGGTTTGGACGCCACCTCGCTTTCCGCGCGCTGGCTGAGGCACTCCGCATCCGATTTTTCCTGGTCTTGTCTGGAGGTGGTTCTGCAGGCCAGACACGGCGTCTTTTGCGGCTGACCAGCATCGAGCGTTTCAAAGGCTTTGGATGGATCGGCGATGCGATCAGATGCACAGAACCATTGACTTTCGAAAGCACTGTACCAGCAAAAGAAAGAGTGGCGGCGACATCCGAAAGGTGGGTCAAAGACCAAGCGGCTTACTTCTCTCGAAAGCACCACCAGTTGCACGGCGAGCACGAGCGTCTCGAAACCGTAAAGAAATTTCTGTTTCTTGCGGCCTTTATTGGAGCCGTGTCGCTGCTGTTTTTCAAGAAATCCCTTTACGGTTTCCATATCGGCGACCTCGATGGAAAAACTCTCGTTGTCTTCTTGATGGGACTTTTGCCCCTTTGGCTTGCGATCTGGGAAATCTACCAAACAAAAATGGCGACGCGTGAACTGCTTTGGCAATACGCAAACCAAGGGGAATTGTTCGAGCTTGCAGAAAGGCGCCTCGAAGCTATTTCCGATCCTAGCCACGCACAGGAAGTGATTTCGGATTTAGCCCAGCGTTCACTCATAGACGTTGTTCAGTGGAGCACGCACCGCTACCACCGCGAACACGAACCGCCATCTGCCGGATGAGCAAGGAAGTGGAATACAGCAGTGATTTCAAAGCACAACTTTCAAAGTTGCGCCACGACATTCGCACACCTGTCGGCCACATCATCGGCTACGCCGAAATGATTGAAGAGGATCTGTCTTCCGATCTTCTAAAGACGTTTTCCGGAGACCTGCAGGCGATCCAGAATGCAGGACACAAAATGCTAGCCCTCATAGAAGACTTCTTGGGAGCTACGACCGCCTCACCTGAAGAAGTCAATGTTGGCGAGGCTCAGTTTCAGTTTCGCATGCAGCTCAACCACATAAATGGTTATTCAGAAATGATTTTCGAGGAGGCGACAGACCTCGACGAAGACGAGTTCATCTCTGACCTGGAAAAAATCTCCGAAGCAGGTCGTGCAGCTTTGAAATTAGTAGATGCGATCCCGCAGCGCCTGTTTGAAAAAAGCGCCTTTCAAGAAACTGCTCAAAAGAAAAAAACAACACCTGCTACTGATCAGAACACTCCGATCGTGACCAGTCAAATCGGTCAAGGGGGCGATCTTCTGGTGGTCGACGATGACCCTTCGAATCGGGAATTGCTAAGACGGCGTGTCAAGCGCATGGGCTATTCCGCACGGGTTGTTTCCAGCGGTGAGGAAGCTCTTGTTCTACTCGAAACCGAGCGATTTGACCTCGTCCTGCTTGACTACATGATGCCTGGCCTGTCGGGCCTGGAGACCCTTCAGCGAATGAAGGCCTCTTCTCGCCTGCGCACCATCCCGGTCGTCATGTTATCAGCTTCTGACGATATCGGAATGATGGTCGACTGCATTCTGCAAGGTGCCGAAGACTACATATTCAAACCCTTCAACCCGATCCTGCTTCAAGCGCGGATCAGCGCCTGCCTCGAGAAAGTACGACTCCGCCAAAATATCTCAAAGCAGTTCCGGATTTTCATCTCCTCACCCGGTGATGTCATCCCTGAGCGTCGGGTAGCAAAGGCCGTTATTGGACGCCTCAACGAAGAGTTCTTTGGCCGCGCCTATCTAATTCCAATCCTCTGGGAAGAAGAACCAATGTTGGCATCAGAGACATTCCAGGCTCAGATCCACCCACCGCATGAGACCGAAATCTACGTTGGCATTCTCTGGTCGCGTATCGGCTCCCCGCTTCCCGACACTATCCTGAGGCCTGACGGAACCCGGTACGAGTCTGGTACGGCATTTGAATTTGAGGATGCACTTGGCGGGTTCAAGAAGCAAGGATCTCCGGATATGCTTCTCTACCGAAAGCAGGGTGCGCCAACGCTTTCACTAGAGAATCGTAACGTTGTTATCGACAGGCTCGACCAGATCGACAAACTCAACCTATATCTTGATCGCTGGCTGATCGGTGAAGACGGCTCATACATTGGAGCATTTCACATGTTTGAAACCGAGGAACAGCTCGACACGATGCTCGAGTTGCACTTGCGCAAACTGGTCGAAGCTCGGTTGCCGGAGAAAAGATTGGAAAAAAAAATGCTGCCTGATGCTTCGGTCAACAGGTCGGGTTAGGGAAACAAAGAGGGAAACACACATGGCAAAAATTCTTCTTGTCGAAGACAACGAGATGAACCGGGACATGCTGTCTCGAAGACTGAAAAAGAAGGGCTTCGAGGTTGTGATGGCATTTGACGGTCAGCGCGGTGTTGACATGGCATCCGAGGAAAGTCCGGATATCATACTGCTCGACATGAGCCTTCCTGTCATGGATGGCTGGGATGCAGCGCGGCACCTCAAAGCCCGCGAACAAACAAAGAGCATACCAATTATCGCGCTCACTGCACATGCTATGGCCGGTGATCGGGAAAAGGCCCTTGAAGCTGGCTGCGACGACTATGACACAAAACCGGTCGACCTTAAGCGACTGCTAGAAAAGATTGAAGGGTGGCTGAACGCTTGATGAGTCCATGCGCTGATATTGGCAATCTCCGGAGGTTCGCTTGATGGCAGAGATTGATCTACTATGGGTCATCTTTGCCAGTGCCCTCGTCTTCCTGATGCAGGGTGGATTTTTGTGCCTTGAGAGCGGAATGACACGCTCAAAAAACAGCATCAACGTCGCGATCAAGAATCTCGCGGACTTTTGTCTGTCTTCGCTGGTGTTCTGGGCGCTCGGATTTGGGCTCATGTTTGGGCTGAGCTTTCAGGGTTGGATCGGATTGGATCTCTTCGCCCTCGACTTTGCGAAGGCCCCCCCTTCTCTCGCCGTCTTCTTCTTGTTCCAAGTCATGTTTTGTGGAGCCGCGGTGACGATCCTCTCGGGGATTGTCGCGGAGCGTATGAAGTTTGGCGCCTACCTCTTTGTTGCCCTCGTCGTTGCGGGCGGCCTCTACCCCATCGCGGGTCACTGGAGTTGGGCCAGCATAGACGGCTCTGGTGGGTCGGGCTGGCTTGCTGAGTTGGGGTTTGTGGATTTTGCCGGATCGACGGTGGTTCATAGTGTCGGTGGCTGGGCAGGCCTCGCCCTTGTCTTGATTATCGGGCCCCGCTTGGGGCGCTTCGATGACGACTCGGGCACCCACGCT
>JBGCEE010000003.1:0-27133 GCA_045106015.1 Akkermansiaceae bacterium
GGGATTACAACCACGGAAGACGGAAGAACATCGGCCGAGGTAGCACCGAAACGAATCTCATCCATCTGTGGTCTGTCCTTGAATTGAAGGGCCAATCTATCAAACTGTGCCTGATCCAAATTTGGTATCGACCATGAATCCAAAATCGGAGCCCCCAGATTGAGGCTTGCATCTGGTGCGTATAGAGTAAGGAGCTCGTTTGAGGCTCCCCATTCGATCTTACCAGCGATCAGAGCGCGGCTTGTGCCTGCCGTACCGTTGATAGAAAGAGATGTGTCACGTGTCGTGCGCTCGGCGAATGTTGGATTACTATTCGTATCTTGCCAATAAGCCCCGACAATCCTTCCGCGATTGTGGGAAATTCCAATTCCTTCTCCCCCACCCAAATTTTGTCGGTTTCCAAAGTCACGCCCCCCAGTACCCCCGAAGACCCCAGCTCCCAGCGCAAAGTTCAAGTCGGCGTTGGCCACGTTCTGGCCCTCAAGGTCAAAAATAACCGAAAACCAAAGGGTCGATCCATTATCCATCAGTCCTGCTGATTCCAAGGCTGTCGTGGAACCAAGGTCGCGGAACCCTGCGCTCCATCCTCCTCCTCCGGCGGTATTTCCGGAGACATCGAGATCTCCCCAATCAAGCCCTGGGCTCACTACACCTGGGTTCCCTCTATCAGTGCCGCCATTTGCCCAACTACCGGTAAAGCCGGTTCCACCGCTGTTTCCCGCAAGGCTGTTCGAGGCTGTATAGTCGAAGGTCTCTTCGATGAGTAGCGCACCGTGAACGCTGCCGGAGACGAGGAGGATAGGGGCGACGAGAGTAAGAATCGGCTTCATGGGAATTTTCTATTTGAGGTAAAAAACTGAAGTGACAATCTCAGCTTTTTCAGCACGATATTTGTCAAATTGATCGTTGTGAAGAAAAAAATTCTTCCATCTCGAATGCTGGGATTTTGCCTGCTACGATTTTAGAGTCAAAATCCAGTGGTGTCACACTCGACGCTTCTATCTCGAGGGCCCCCGGTGAAAGAAGAACCTCGCATCTGATCCGGAGCACTCCCAGGACCTCAAGCGCCTGCGAACCCTCCTCAAAAGTGAAAAGAAACGTCTCAGCGACGGCGATGCCGGCCAAGAGTTCACCGACGCACAGGGAAAAGCTTTCTGGGACACCTATCGAAAAACGGGAAGCAACTAAGACCACAATGAATTACTGGCGATGCTTGTAGTATTCGATTGTTTTGGTCTTGCCTAAAATTTCCAATCCTCCCCAACCTGTCGGCGATTTACGAGTTTTCCTAAGACCTTCTCGTTCATTCAGAGCTTCATCTTCAATCGACCTCTCCATCTATGAAACACCTTCTCTCGATTACCTTTGCAATTCTATCTCTCCCATTGCTGAACCTTCAGGCTCAAGACAAAGGGACCGCCTCCGAAGCCTCCTCCGCGCTTATTTCTCCAACCGGAGATATCAAAGCGGAGATCCTAAAACTCAAACTCGCCCCCCTAACCGTTGAAGACCTTGCAGAGGAGGCAACGCATTGGCAGGACTCTATCAAAGTCAACGCTGAGAAGGTCGCTGACGCGGCAGTCCGCAGCGCCCAGGCTGAGACGGGTTCCGAAGCCAAAAAGGCCGCCCTCAATGACTTGGCAAAGGCACGCGAAGTCGAAAAGGCTCTGCTCGCAAACTTCGAAGTCATTCTCGACGAATGGGAAACCAAAGGCGGTGATGCGGCATCAATGCGACTCTACGGAAGCGCACTCAACGGCGCGAAAGTCGATATCAAGGACACGAGCGCAGTGGTGGATTCATTGAATCGGTGGCTCAAATCCGAAGACGGAGCTCTGAAATGGACCATAAAAATTACCGTCTGTATTTTGATACTGATCGCAGCTTGGATCGTTTCTGGATTAGTCGAAAAGTTGGTCAATAAAGCGATGGCTAGGCACAAGGGAAGCTCCGAACTTCTCGATAGATTTGTCGAAAAAATCGTCCGCCGAACGATCTTGGCATTGGGTGCACTTGTCGCCCTTTCGACTCTGGGTGTTCAGATCGGGCCCGTCCTCGCCCTACTAGGTGGTGGCGCATTCGTCATTGGTTTTGCTCTCCAAGATACACTCAGCAACTTCGCCAACGGCGTGATGCTTCTCATTTATCAACCCTTCGATGTGGGTGATGCCGTGGAAGTCGGCGGTATTTCCGGCACGGTGGATTCCGTAAGCCTCGTCAATACCACCATCCGCACCTTCGACAACAAGATCGTCCTGGTTCCCAACAAAAGCGTCTGGGGACAAACTATTACCAATATCAACGGCGCGGGTGAACGCCGTGTCGATATGGTCTTCGGCATTGGTTACGGTGACGACATCGACAAAGCCCAATCGATTTTAGAAAAAATCGTTTCAGAGACCGAAGGAGTTCTCGCGGAACCTGAAACGACCATCAGGATGAACGAACTCGCCGATTCCTCGGTCAACTTCGTCTGCCGCCCATGGGCCAAGTCCGAGGACTACTGGGCTGTCTATTGGACCGTCACCAAACGCGTAAAAGAGGAGTTCGACAAAGAAGGCATCAGCATCCCGTTCCCACAACAGGACGTATATATGCATCAAGTAAGCTGATGAACAAAAAATGAGAAGCGGATCTAACCGATCCGCTTCCCACTGGTGGTATGCTCTGAGTTGCTTTACTTGGATTTTCTTAGTTTAAAATTACGTATCCCCTATCCTCTACCTGTTTACAAATCTCAGCTATTAAAGAGTTGCCGAGAACAAGAGAGCCATCAGAAGGAGTTTTCATCGTAGGGCGTCTTCATTGGCAGCTGTTCGCCGTGGTTCCGAGCGGTCTTTCGATCCATTCAGTTCACCGGCTATCGATTCAATGACGTGTAAGCCATGTCCAGGCCACGGCGAAGCACCCATGCTTGCTCAGTGCTGCAGTGAACTTTTGCCGCCATGTTGACGAGTTTGTTCATTGAGTTGCGCATACCGCACCCAAGTTGATCATCACCGGCAAGGGCCTTCGCGCAGTTCATGTAAATCTCCGCGCACTTGGAATGATTGCCCTTGTTGAAAACCATCACGCCGTTGTGAATGGCTTCTTCGATTTTCTGAGTCGGAGTCACGACGGGCTTTGAAGAAGTGCCACATTTCGATTTACTGCTGCTTACCGGTATGAGCACCGCATCAATCACATGAATCACTCCGTTATCACACTCGATATCTGTCGTGATAATCGTTGCGCCATTGACCTTGAATGAACCGTCTTTGATGGCGAATGACAGATCTTCAGCACCCAACGTTTTTGCAGATGCTGCATTCAAAGCATCGCCCGCTGAAACACTTCCCGCGATAACATGATAAAGAAGGATCTCTTTCAATTTGCTTTTGTTCTCGGGCTTGAGAAGTGATTCTACCGTACCTTTCGGCAGGGCCTCGAAAGCCGCGTCGGTCGGGGCAAGCACCGTCAAGGGCTTCGAGCCAGTGAGCGCGTCGCCGAGCCCGGCAGCTTCCACCGCTGCGAGCAACGTTCTGAATTGTCCCGCTTTTTTGGCCACGCTTGCGATATCGTTTTTTGGCTCCGGTGGAAGCAGCACGGTATCGATCACATGGATCACACCATTGGATGCGCTCAGGTCAGCGCTCAACAATTTCGCGTCGTTGACGGTTACCTTTCCTTTCGAAAAAGAGATGCGGACGGGCTCGCCTTGCAGGGTTTTTGCCGACTTGGCCGCCAAAGCGCCAGAAAGTGGAACGCCACCAGACAGAACGTGATATTTGAGGACGGCTTGGAGTTTTTCTTTGTTCTCCGGTTTGAGAAGGTCTGCCACCGTTCCTTTGGGAAGTTTGGCAAAAGCTTCATCGGTTGGGGCGAAAACCGTGAACGGCCCCTTCCCTTGCAACGGTTTGACGAGTCCTGCTGCATCAAGCGCACTGGCGAGGGTCTTGAATGACCCAGCCGTGACGGCAGTCTCAACGATGTTTTTTTGCTTTTTTGATGAACAATCCGCTGCCAGCGCACATGGCGTAATGGTAAACGAACCGGCAAGAGCGGCGATGATAAGTGGTTTCATGATTTTCTAATGTTTGTTTGATTCTTCTCCACATCGTTCGTGGTTTCATCAAAGGCTTTCGTCGACTTCTCCAGATCGGATTCAGATTTCTACAAAAAAATGAAGATAGCCGGCTGCGACAGCTCGGCTGGAATCAACGGAATCGGGTCGACAAAGCCTGCGGACTCCCTGCATGTTCAACGAAGTGAGTGACTTCGACTGGACAAACTGGCAGGCGGAAATCCCCGCGACCCTGCTGTTCGTCATACAGGATGGCAGCATTCTGTTGATCGAAAAAAAACGTGGCCATGGGGCTGGCAAAATCAACGGCCCTGGAGGCAAGATCGATCCGGGCGAAAGTCCCCTCGAATGCGCGGTTAGAGAGACTCAGGAGGAGCTTCTTATTACGGCTCGAAATCCGCGTAAAGTTGCCGAACTCTGGTTCCAGATGTCCGACTACCCTAGCATCTTGTGTCATGTGTTCCTCACGAATGAGTATGATGGGGATCCCACGGAAACCGACGAGGCCGTTCCGTTATGGGTGCCAACCGGTAAGATTCCCTACGAGCAAATGTGGGAAGACGACAGGCACTGGCTTCCAAGAGTGCTCGAAGGAGAGTCCGTTCTAGGGAAGTTTGTGTTCAAAGGCGACGAGATGCTTTCGAAAGAAATCTCTCCCCGGATATGGGACTGACGTTCACCATTTATTTAATCATCCCTTAATAAGAATCTCCTAGTTGTGGCTCGATGATTGCTATAAGCACGGAGTCAATAGGTATTTCTATACCTCAACTTAATAAAAGCCAATTACGGCAAAGGTGTTCAGCCATTTAGATTCCATGAAACCTACTATCAAGCAATCCCATACGAAGAACGTTCTCCTAACTCTGGCTATTTCCGCCGCTACCATAGGCTCTGGAATGGGCATTACTCTCATCCACGAATCCTTCGACATGCCCACGGGTCCGCTGCATAATCAGAGCGGCGGTTTGGGTCTGGGGACATGGACCGGCAATGGTGGCGGGCTCGTTTCCGGCGGAAGCATGGTCTACGGCGCGCTCCCCACCGCAGGGAACAAATATATCGGCGATCCCGATACGGGTAGTGCCGGATTCACGGAAAGCTGGAACAACTTCGGAACCACGCTCAGCGATGCCGGACTTTTGAACCACGGAGGCGAACTATGGTTCAGTCTCGTCCTCAAGCCCGGATCAGGTTCAAATGATTATGGTTTTGTCGGCCTTTCGAGCGCGCAAGGAAACATTGGTGCAAACTTCAGCAGTGTGCCTACAGGAGCCAATATGGCTGGAATCTGGCTTCAGAACGGCAGCGACTTCGAAATCGCTCATGCCATTAACGGCACGCCTGCATCGCGAAATCGGGTCCAGAACAACCTCTCATTGAACGACCCAACCTTCGCGGTGGGCAAGTTCACTTGGGGTGCCGATGCTGCGTCGAATGATCTCTTTGAAATTTATCTTCCGGGAACCGATCTCGCCCTACCGGGAAGCGCCGCAGATTCCTCGACAATGGTTATTGATCAGTCGACCTTTGATGAACTCGGTGTTTGGATGAGAAACGCAAATTCAGAAGTCGACGAGATCCGCTTCGGCGGAAGCTACGACGATGTGATTGCCACCGTCAGTGCGGCCGTGATACCGGAGCCTTCGAGCACGGCATTGCTCGGACTAGGATTTCTCGGCCTGCTCACCCTGCGCCGCCGTTAGCCGTTCTCAGTCGGCGTATGCTTCGCATTCGGAGTGATGATTGAAGGCCACGAATTGGCTTTCTTTCGAGATTTCCGTTCCCAAATCCACCAACCTTCAGCTTTCGACTCTGGTTGCTGACAATATTTCGGTGGCTTCGCATCCACTTTCGTTGTATTTACATAGCACCAACAGCAGATTGTAAAGACAGGCCCAGCTAAAAATGTCATTCAGAAGATCCCGAAATACTTTGAAGGAAACAAACACAAAGCATTCGCAAATTCGGCTCATTCCCAGGAGAGGTCGGCGCCGTGGCAGCGGATTCGCGCTGATTGCGACCATCATGTTGATGGTCTTGATCGCTCTGATCGCCGTGGGGATGCTCTCGCTGGCACAGGTGACGCTGCGAACCAGCGGGGTCAGTCAGGCACAAATGGAGGCGCGCGCCAATGCCAAGGTGGCTCTGATGATGGCGATCGCAGAGCTCCAGAAACAACTCGGCCCCGACCAACGCATATCCGCCAACGGGGCCATTCTCGATCACCTCAACCCGGCCAATCCTCATTGGCTTGGCGTCTGGTCTTCCTGGAAGGCTGGGGAGAACAGCTTAAACTCGGTGGATGGATACAGCGAGCACAGCACGATCCAAGGCGTGTCATCCGAAAACGTCCATCCGACCTACACCCAGGGACGGGACGACCATTTTCTGCGCTGGCTGGTTTCATCACCTGAAGAGAGCGCCTCCGATATCGGAGCTTTGAACGTGGATATGAGTTTAGCTACAGTGCTGCCTGACAGCGGCGCGACTTCGGTAAAACTGATCGCGGAGGGTTCTGCCGGATCTGACCAAAGCAACCATGTGGCCGCATTCTTGGTAAACGTACAGGAACCATCAGCGACCATAACGGGGCGTTACGGATGGCATGTGAGCGACTCCAGTCAGAAGGCGATGTTGATTCACCACGAGAACAGCCAAAGGGATGACTTAGCGCAGGAATTCTTCGAACTGACCTCACCGCCAGGGACCGGCTATGAACACCTCGATGGTTTTTCAGAACTTGAGAATCCCGAGCAGGCATCCCAAATCGTCACTTTGCCGACCTTGAACATTCTCGACCCTGCTTACGGAACCGGCGCTGAATCCTTGGCAGGAAGATATTTCCATGATTTCGCCCAATATTCCGCGTCCGTACTGGCAGATGTGAGAGCGGGTGGCCTGAAGTCCGACCTGAACACCTTGCTGGAACGGGAAATCGATGTCACGGAAACTGGCGATGAATTTATGCTGTATAAATTCGACGACAACAACCGCGTTCCAATCCAGGATCTGGCTGCATTTTACCAACTGTATGATCACGATGCAAACTGGTCGAATGGCAGAAGAGGAGGAGTTGAATTCGATAGTGTCTCGGATCCTTTGCAAGTAACGGTTCCCGATGCAGGCGGGGAGAACTGGCGGTCTACCGAAGTGGATCGTTACCTCAAGGCACACAATGCGATGTATCTGCGCCCGATTCCGATCAAGGTTCATTACGTGGCTGGCGTCTCCGCCTCATTTTTGACTGATGATGATCGCGCCATCGCCACGGTGTATGATCGAAATACCGGCGACGTGTTGGAGGAAATTGATCCACTCGATACCCATCGGGTCACCATTGGCATCACGCCTACAGTGAGCCTCTGGAATCCCACCAATATGCCGATGGTCATGGATATTACCCAGATCTTTCGACTTTGCTCTCCACCGCTTGGGTTTCGATGGAAACTATATCGCGATGGCGAACTGTTGTTCACCGACTGGTGGAATAACATGAGCGCTTGTATTATCAACGAGTCCTTCGCTGGAGCGATCAATCCTTGGTCGCCATTCATTGCGAACCTGAGGCTGAAAAATGAAAGCGGTGGCGCCGAAATTACTTTTGAACCCGGGGAAGTGAAAGTGTTCAGCATGGAAGTGGCCGAAAATGAAAGGCTTACCGTGACAGGGGAGCCCGAGGAGAGAATCATCAGGAAGGTATTTGACGCCAAGCCATTTTGGGATCCTTACGGACTGCAAACCACGACCAATAGCGGAGTCGGCAACACCGACAGTCGAAATAGAGGAAGAAAAGTGTTCAAGTTCAGCAACAGTGTAAGCAACCAACACCGACAGCTCGTAGTCCGAGAAGGGGATGAACTTGTGCTCGAAATCGGCAACGAGGTGGCCAACTGGGGTTTGACCGGGGGCAATAGCTCCCATCGGATGTATCTCGGGAGGGACATGACAAGAGGGAATGAAGTCATTGGATCTCCATTCGATTTTGAAATCATGAATGAGACTTTCGGAAGAAAGTATGAACAATTCCGCAACTACCAGATGCTCAGCAGGCAGGGAGGCAACTGGTCCATGAGGAACACCTTGAAAAACACAGACTTTGGCGGCGCAATCATGGACAAAGGAATGCCGGAAGGAACGATTGATGATGCCGAGTACCAGGCCGTCATGACGGACCCCGCTCAGACACCTCGCATTCTTCCCGCAGGCAATAGCAACCTGAAGATCGATGTGGATGATGTGATCGCATCGGCAGGCACGGGAGAAGGCAGAGGCTTGTTTGAATTTTTCCTCGCTGCCGGCCCGGAAGTCATGGGTGGTGATTCACTCGCCACCGGTGGGGGGAAACTCATCCCAAGCCGACCGTTCAAACACTCATCAATCATCAAACCACCGTTTATTTCCGAGGCAGACGATGCGAACCTGTATCACTA
This sequence comes from Akkermansiaceae bacterium, assembly GCA_045106015.1. Classification (GTDB taxonomy): domain Bacteria; phylum Verrucomicrobiota; class Verrucomicrobiia; order Verrucomicrobiales; family Akkermansiaceae; genus Luteolibacter. Next base: position 8,497 of record JBGCEE010000003.1, read on the forward strand.
TGGCTGGGACTGGCAAGTCCGACGGCTCAACGATATCGAGGATTCATCGGTAAAAATCGATCAAGCGACAAACAAAGGATACTGGGGAGGAGGATACACCCCGGAACAGGGTGTGAACAATGTGATTCAATTGCGCTTGCCAGTTGTACCACCCACTTCCATCGCATCGCTCAGCCATGCACTCCTGGGAGGGTTCTCGATCGCAAACCAAGGCATGGTTTCCGAAGACATTTGGCCGTATGATTACAATCAGGGGCGCTGGGGCACTGGAACCACCGGTGGCCCGGAGCATCCGATCAAACGAGGCATCGGTGACCCTCTCGCCCTTCGCCGAACGACTGCTTATGGTAACGGCGGTCTCGGGCCATTTACCTTCCAGGCACTGGGTGACTCCTACGCGCATCCCAATATTCCTGCTGGAGAGGCATTTGTGACCAAAACATTTACGTATAAAAAGGAGTTCCCCGATATGGATCCAGACTCCGGACCAAAAGAAGTTCCTTTCGCCGATCATTCCTATCTCGCAAATAAAGCGATGTGGGATCAGTTTTTCTTTTCCTCCATCACCGGTCAACCCGAGAGACTCGGAGTCTTCGATTCCACCGATAGAACAGCAAAGGAAGTGGCTTACGATTTCTTCTTCGAAGACGGGGATCTGCCTAACAAGAGATTCGTGCCCAGCGGTGAAATGACCAGCGAGAAGCTGGATGAACTGTTTGAAGGTGAGGAGCTTTACGAAGGCGGGCTTGCCGACAAGATTGCCCGTCACCTAATGTTGATGGGCGGATTCAATGTCAACTCCACATCCATCACCGCCTGGAAGGCCGTGTTGATGGGGCTCAAGAACGAACGACTCAAGGTTCTCAAACCTCAGGGAAGCGACTATGCGATCCAGGATGAACCCGCCTTGGCCGATACCCCAGTTGGCGTCGCCAGTTTGCAGAACGAAGGATCTTTCTCCGGATCGGATCTAATGGATACGAACAGTCCCGAAACGCAGTGGACCGGCTATCGGACTCTCAGCGATGAGGAAATCGAAGAGCTTGCGGAAGCGATCGTCCGGCAGGTCAAACTTCGCGGCCCCTTCCTATCGATGTCCGACTTCGTCAACCGCCGGCTCGATGCAGATGACACCAACCTGAGTAAATACGGCGCATTGCAGGCCGCTTTGGACGACCCCGAGGTGAGCATCAACCGGCACTTCCGCGACAACAAAGCCCGGACGATGGGTGGCTTTTCCGAACAGAACGTGGATTCCTCGGATTTCGCCTTTCCGGAGGCAATCGATTCGAAAGATGCCATCGCCTACGGCAGCAATCCGTATGTGGATCAGTCGGAGCTGCTCCAAGGAATCGGCAGCCAGCTCACCGTGCGCGGCGATACCTTTGTGATCCGCGCCTATGGCGATGCCATCGATGAAAGCGGTCAGGTTGTCGCTCGTGCCTGGTGCGAAGCCGAGGTCCAACGGGTTCCCGAATATCTGGATGAAGCCGACGAGGCCGATGCCCGCCAGGACGAACTCGACTCACCTGCCAATCAGACCTACGGCCGTCGTTTCGTGATTTCGCGATTCCACTGGCTTTCACCTTCCGAGGTGTAGTGAAATCCTTGCGATGAGCGTTTACAGAGACTGCCAACGGATTCGGATCGATGCCTCTTCCAGAGTTCGAAGCAAGAAACATGTAGCCATGAAATTCGCTTTATCCGTGTTCGTTTTTTTCTGTTTGCTGACGGTGAGCTCCAAGGCCCAGCAGCCGACCGTGAACCTCAGCTTCGTTTCCTTTCCACGTGCCTTTTCCGTGGAGCCAGTTGAACTGCTGGTTGGCCCGGAGAAAACCATCGAGATTCAAATGCCGGCCCATACGGTTTCGGCCCCGGTCCGAGTGCCTCAGCTGAGCCGTTGGCAGTTAGGAAAGTCCGGCGTGGACGAGGATGGGAATTTCGTGTTCAAGGTTTTCGGCTCGGTGGAGGGTTCCTCAAGCAAAAGCCAAACACTTGTGGTTTTCCGGTCGAAGAACAGAACCGAATCATCGTTCAAAGTGTTACGACTCGATGGCGACGCGAATGGTTTCGCCGGAGGCAGCCAGTTTTTCTACAACGCCACCAAGGTCCCGATCGGTGCAAGTGTGGGCGACCGGAAGTTCTCCATTGAGCCCGGAAAATACAAGCTGACGAAGGCAAAAGCCAGCTACAAGCGCAATGGCCGAGAATATCTCGGAGTCGAGTTCTTCTATCAGGTCAAGGACCGTCAGGAAAAGTTCGAGTCAACAACTTGGAGGCACAACGATAAGGTCCGTTACATGGTCTTTTTTTATCACGACGATCGAACCAAACAGATCACCACTCACCTGCTGCGGACCTACCCGAAGCCTCCGAGGTAAGTCATGTTGATCAGATCGGAGGCAATGATCGCCTTGCCAAGTCCTGTGACAGACTGAATTCCGTGCCGTTTTTCCACAGGTGACTGCGCGAATTCTATCTCGATCTCCGACGAGTCCGAGAATCTCGAATTGTAAAAAAACAGCGGCAGGCTCTTCAAGTGTCGGCGGGATCGAGTCCGGAAAGAGGCGTCTTTTTCTCCATGAGATCTTCTTCGGGTATTCTGTCCATACCCTTCTCAGAAGCAAACCGCGGAATTCGTTACCGAAAAATTGAGAATATTTTTCTGATTCCTTCGAAAAGCGGATGTTGATGACACCTTTAGCCCCTGGCTGGGGACGTAATCCTCACGCGTAGCTCCGCACGGAGAGCTTCACGTTTTCGTAATCGAGTTTCTCCTTATGAAGGGTCGGGGTCTTGCCAGGGCCATGGTATTCCCATGCGGAAACATAGGCAAAGTCATCGTCGTGGCGTTTCGCCTCTCCGGGTTGCGTTTTGCCATCCTTGACCTCTTGGCTGTCTTCGGTGAATTGATGTTCACCCCTGAAGTGACCGCCGCATGACTCTTCGCGCTGAAGGGCGTCGTGGCACATGAGTTCCCCAAATTCGAGAAAGTCTGCCACGCGACCCGCTTTCTCGAGTTCCATATTCGCAATATCAGCCGAACCGGGAATCCGAACGTTGTTCCAGAATTCCTCGCGGATTTTCGGAATTTTCTCAAGGGCTTCAGTGAGGCCCTCGGCAGTGCGTTCCATACCGCACTTATCCCACATGATTTTGCCGAGATCGCGATGGAAGGAGTCGACCGAGCGCTTGCCTTTGATGGAAAGGAGCTTGGAAATGCGGTCGCGCACTTCCCCTTCGGCTTGCGCGAATGCTGGATTAGAAGTCGTGACAGAGCCAGGTTTCTGGGTCGCAAGATAGTTGGCGATCGTCGTTGGAATTACAAAGTAGCCGTCTGCGAGGCCCTGCATCAGAGCTGAGGCACCAAGGCGGTTCGCACCGTGGTCGGAGAAATTCGCTTCACCCAAGACATGCAAACCGTCGATGTTCGACTGTAGGTTGTAGTCAACCCAAAGGCCACCCATCGTGTAGTGAACGGCCGGATAAATCATCATCGGGCGCTCGTATGGGTTTTCGCCAGCGATCTTTTCATACATCTGGAACAGGTTGCCGTAGCGCGCACGGATCGTATCTTCACCAAGACGGTCAATCGCATCGCGGAAATCTAGATACACACCCAAGCCGGTCGGAGCAATTCCTAGGCCTTGATCGCAAACCTCTTTTGCCGCGCGGGAAGCAATGTCGCGGGGTGCGAGGTTTCCGAACGAAGGGTATTTGCGCTCGAGATAGTAATCGCGGTCGTCTTCCGAAACATCCGCAGGATTCATCTCCTTCTTACGCAGTTTTTCGGCAAGTTCCTTGGATTTAGGAACCCAGATGCGGCCGTCGTTGCGGAGCGACTCAGACATGAGCGTGAGCTTCGACTGATGCTCGCCCGAGACCGGGATGCAGGTCGGGTGAATCTGGGTGAAACAAGGATTCGCCATGAGCGCTCCTTTTCTCGCCGCGCGCCATGCGGCCATGACGTTGCAGCCCATGGCATTGGTCGAGAGGAAAAACACGTTACCGTATCCCCCGGTCGCAAGCACCACAGCATCCGCTGCATGGGTGGAGATCTGGCCGGTATTTAAATCGCGGACAACGATTCCCTTGGCGTGGCCATCAACTTTGACCAAATCCATCATCTCCGTGCGTGGATACATCTTCACGCCGCCTTTGTGGATTTCCTTTTCCAAGGCTTGGTAACATCCAATGAGAAGCTGTTGCCCAGTCTGACCACGGGCGTAGAAGGTCCGAGAAACCTGTGCTCCACCAAATGAACGGTTGTCGAGAAGTCCACCGTATTCGCGAGCGAATGGAACCCCTTGGCCAACGCATTGGTCGATGATGTTATTGGAAACTTCCGCCAAACGATAGACGTTCGCCTCGCGGGAGCGGAAATCACCGCCTTTGATCGTATCGTAAAACAGTCGGTAAATTGAATCGCCGTCGTTCCGATAATTCTTGGCAGCATTGATACCACCTTGAGCAGCAATCGAGTGGGCGCGTCTAGGGGAATCCTGATAACAGAAGCACTTCACCTGGTAGCCAAGCTCCGAGAGAGTTGCCGCAGCAGCCCCTCCTGCGAGGCCAGAGCCAACGACGATAACCGAGAACTTACGCTTGTTCGCTGGGTTGATGAGCTTGGAGTTCATCTTGTGACTGGACCATTTCTGCTCCAGAGGACCGGCGGGAATTTTACTATCGAGTGACATGATAAATTTGGGGGTAAGGGTTTAATCTACGAGCCCTAGGAAGATGGAGACAGGAACTGAGATGAAGCCGATCCAGATCACCAAGGCGTAGCCAACCGAGATCTTATGAATCAGTTCGCGGGATTTTTTCGAACGCCATCCGAGTGTTTGGAACACCGAGCCAACCCCATGGCTGAGGTGGGAGCAGAGAAGCGTCATCGCGATGATGTAAAAAAGAACCACGAAAAAGGTGAGAAAGCCCGGAGCGAATCCCGCGATGACCATCCCGTAGGGATCGTCCTTACCGAGTTCTGCGAGATCAGAATTCACCCGGACGGTGAAGTGAAGAATATGGAAAATGATAAACGCTAAAATCGTCAGGCCACTCCAAATCATGATCAGAGAGGACTTCTTCGCTTGGATGGTCGTATCAAATTCATACTTGGTGGAACGGGCTGACCTGTTTTCACGAGTCAGAGCAATCGTCGCCCATACATGCAATCCGACCGCACCTAACAGCCCAATTCGAGCGATCCAGATCAACGAGCCATGTCCTGCGCTATGAAGAAACTTGGCATATTCATTGAATGCCTCACGACCTGCGTAAATGAGCATATTTCCAGTCAGGTGACCGGCGAGGAAGAGCACCATGGCGAGTCCAGTGACTGCGACGATGAGTTTTTTACCAACGGAAGATTGCCAGTAGGCGAGGGCGCTGCGGGTTAGTGCATTCATTTCAGAGAAAAAGTGACAACTTGTCGGCGGTAATCTGGGGCGGCTCCGATAAAATCTCAAACACTAAAATTCCTAGCTGGAGACTTCTCAATGCGACTCGGCAGGCAAATCCGGAGCCGTATGAAGCTCGTGATACATATTCAGCCCTAGCGCCCCATCGATTTTTCGAGTGCCGCCTTGGTGGCATTCGTCGAGTGCTCTTCAGCCTTGGCCTCGACTTTCACAAGATAAACTCTCATTTCTTCAAGCTGCTTCGTATGTTCGGAGGATTTGGCAAGATTCACGAGTTCTTTCGAGTCTTCAGTGAGATCATACAATTCTTCAGCACCGTTTGGCCAAGCAATGTAGTTGAAGCGCTTGCCTGAAATGGCGCGGCCGACTTGATTCCTGCGCTGAACGACCGTGTAGGCATAGCTCTTTGTCTCAACTTGAGGATTTTCCAATATCGGGCGAATGCTCTTTCCTTGCAAATACTCCGGAGCATCGATGCCTGCCAAATCCGTGAGGGTTGGGAAGATATCGAGGAGTTCGATGATGCTCTCACTACTTGATCCTGCCTTTGTGATGCCTGGGACGCGCACGATGAATGGCACTTTGGCACATGAATCCCAGAGGAAAACTTTGCCCCACATGAATTTCTGCCCCAGCAAGTAGCCGTGATCGGATGTCATCACGATAATCGTACGATCCCATTCGCCACTTTTTTTCAGCGCATCAAAAACCAAACCGATCTGAGCATCCACATACGAAATACACGCGTGGTAAGCCTGTGTGTATTCTCGGCGGAGGGCCTCATTTTCGACACCGAATTCGAAGTCGAAACCTTTATGGCGGCCGGTCTGCGCAATCTTGTCGACTGTCTCCCAATACTTCAGTGAGGCAGGCATGATTTCCAAGTCTTTGGTCGGGTAAAGATCGAAATATTTCTTTGGTGCAATGAACGGGCCGTGGGGTTTGTGGATTCCAACCGCCATAAAAAAGGGCTTGTCGCCATAGCTTTCTTGGTCGAGCCAAGAGACAACTTGCCGAGCATTTTTCCCGTCTTTGTGCTCTTCATCTCTCAGCCCAGTCGGGCCCCACCCTGGCTTTTGGTTCATCGTTTGTGGGGCAAACTGAAGCAGGAATTCACGCCACGCTTTACGGTTTTCACCGGAACGATCAATGGGGCCGTTTTCCTTTTCCCATTTCTCGCGAACTGCAGTGACCATTGGGAGTTCTTCATTTTCAAAATAGTGAAACTCATCCCAAGCAACGCCCTCATGATTCGTCTTACTATTGTGGAAAATCTTACCTACCGATCCTGTCCAGTAGCCCTGCTCTTTAAAGGTCTGGGGCAGCGACTTGGCGCGTGGACGTGTGTTGCGTATGTCGGTGAAATTATTGATGACTCCGGAGGATTGAGGATAGAGCCCACTCAGCAATGAAGCACGTGAGGGACCGCATACAGGATACTGGCAATAGGCGCGGTTGAACGTCATCCCCTCTGCCGCCAAGCGATCAAAGTTCGGCGTGATCATGTTCGGATAGCCGGACGTAGAAACTCGTGTGTTCAGGTCATCGAAAATAATGAAGAGTACGTTTGGATGCTTCTTCGCTAGGAGCGAGCTAGAAGAAAGAATACCGGTAATGATCGCGAGAAACGCGGTGTGGAGACGTCGATATTTCATGGGCGCTTACGATCAGTTTTCAGAATTGCGGCGAGCCTTCTTTTTTCCTTCCCAGCGGTAGTCGGTGCCATCAATCACAAGGCGCAATTGTACTTTGTCGGTGCCTGGCTTGGCAGGGTTTTTAGGGGCTGACGCTCTTAGCTTTTTCATGACGTCCACATGTTCAGCCGAGCCTGCCAGATTGTGCCACTCATTCGGATCTTCCTGTAGATTGTATAGCTCCTGAGAGCCATCTTTGAAATGGATGTAGCGCCATTTTTCATTGATCACTGCATAGCTATTCGGATGCAGCCAAGGCACGAACACATCTCGGTCTTTTGCAGATGTCGGGTTCTTCAGCGTTAAGACTAAGCTTTGGCCTTCAAGCCCTGGGTCGGGCGCCAAGCCGCACATCTCGACAAATGTCGGGAACATATCTAGTAGGCTGACGGTGGCGTTGACTTTTTTATTTTTTGCAATGCCGGGTCCGGCCCAGATAAAAGGCACATGGGTCGTCCGCTCCCAAAGTGAATGTTTCCCCCATTCCCCTTTCTGCCCCTGGTGGTAGCCGTGATCGCTCCAGACAACGATTGCCGTGTTTTCGCGATAGTCGCTCGCTTCGAGTGTATCCAATACCCGCCCCAGCATCGCATCTCCATAAGACACACATGCAAGATAGGCATGCAGAGACTCCTTCAATAGGCCCCATTTCTCAAGCCGATCATGATGAAGTTTCTTACGATTGATCATTCGCTGACGGACCATCTTCGCAAGGTCTTCAAGATCGCCCTCCTTATATTCCGGCATGTTAAGTTCCGACTCTTCGTAGAGATCAAAATACTTCTGTGGTGCGAAGTTTGGGAAATGTGGTGCATAGATGCCAACGCCGAGGAAGAAGGGCTTATCGTGCTTCTTTTTCAAAATCGAGCAGGCCCAGTTAATTCGTTTTGTATCGGCCATTGCTTCCTCTTGGTCATCAGGAATTGCGCCGATCTCAAGAAAGGTGGTCTTGCCTTTCATCGTCCCTTCAGCGGTGCGCTTTTTGTTGTAAGTGCTGACTGGAAATTCTCCCGGAACTGGCGTTCCGTCACCCCATGAATCGAGCGGCCAGCCTTCTTGCTTTTGGCGATCACTACGCATGAAAAATTCGTCCCACCTTCTGCGGTCGATGAAGCCTTCACGGTGGTGAAATAGTTTTCCGCCTCCGTGGGTGCTGTAGCCCGCATTCTGAAAGCTCATCTGCATTGGCACGAGATCCGGGTGATCGTGAAAGTAAACCTGTGTTTCATAAGCGCCAGTGGTGGTGGCATACCTTCCTGTCATGATCGCAGTACGAGCAGGCGCGCAGTAGGTCGCGGTTGTGTGGGCATTCGTAAACGTAACTCCCATCTTCGCAAGGCGATCTAGATTAGGTGTCTTGGCTTGGCTGTAGCCCATTGGGTTGATGAAATCATTCAAATCATCAAATGCGAAAAAGATGATATTCGGCTTGTCTACAGAGTTTTGCGCCGAGGCGCTCGACCCAACAGAAACGAGCATCATGGCAAGACTTTGAACAAGGATCGTGGCAGGCGTGCTATATTTCATTCGATATGGAAAATGGGCGGGTATCAGGATGCCTCATCCACGAGACAAATCACACTTTGAATTTCAATCCCCCTTCGGAGTTCGAAAATCTGAAAACGACCGAATCCGAGGGGCGCGACGATTTCCTTCGTCAAAGACAAAGACAATACTTCGCGTGCGCGGGTCGTGACGCCACTGGCTTTCGATCAAAGGATGCGTCCGGTCGTCATTTGGAACGCGAAAGTAAATCTCCACAGGGTAGTTGCCTCGCTCTCTCGCAGGTTCCTTAACCAGAGCGGTTTTCTTAGCTGGCAATTTGAGCTGAGACTTCCCTACTTTCCCTGCAATCGCCTTGGATGTCAGATTGAACCAGAGCATGTCTCCGCGGCCGATGCGTTCCTGATTCGCATTGACCACCTGCATGCGGAGCGGAAGGGTCTTGTTTGCAGGGTCTTGGCCGAAGATCAGATAAAAATCATAGATTCCCGCCGGTATGATAACTGATGGCGAATCCTTCGGAATTTCTTCAACTTCCAGCACGGGTGAAGTGAGCAGCCAGAGTTTTACGTCTCCCGGGCGCAGGTCGTAAACGGGTGATAAACTCAGGCGCGGCAGTTTGATCTCTTGAGAGCTAGCCCCGTCAAAAAGGTAGTATTTGCTCTCTGGCTGCTGCGGCCCATTCAGAAACAACGTGCGGCAGGTGCGCTTGCGTTCCTGTGCGCTGAGCAGAGGGGCGAGAAAAAGAACGAGGAGGATGAATCTCATATTTCGTTACGCAAATTTCACCAAAAGATCACCTTTTTGTAAACTACACCTCATCGGCATTCAGCCATCGGAATGAGATCACTTCAAACCGCCTGCCATACGTTTGATTCACGGGTTCTGCGGGAACAGTCGTGATATCCGCTTCATCTCCTGGGTCGAGATACTCTCGCTTGCGTGTGACAATCGCTTCGCACCAAGCACGGGCTTCAACCGTTCCGTCTTGCGAACGTGCCTCGCCATAAGCTCGGATCGTAAATGTATCATCACGCGCGGAGAGAATCGGAGCGAGTGATCGCAAGATATCTGCCTGACGTATCCAGCCGGGTAAACCGTAAGTGTTATGACCGACGGCTGCCTCTGGGAATACGTAGCCCGTATCAGGAAGGGCCCCATTGTTCGGGTTGCTACCGAATGGCTCGGCTTCTGATGCTACAGATTCATTTTGAATCATCTCAAATGGATTGAGACCGGTATCTTCAGTCAACGCATTCAAAGCAGTCTGAATCGCTCCAGCGAGGGCAAGATCTGTATCAGATGATAGCTGCCGGTTCACAAATTCTGAAAGCGAGAGAAAGGGCCCCCTGAGACGGACTTGTTCAACGATTTTTCCGGCAAGAAGATCCAACATGTCATCATCGAAGACGCGGTAGCCATTGAACTCCGTGGTATCAGCATACTCTCCGACAACTTGTGGTGCTTCGCCTGCTGCCCGGTCTCCAGCAACGCTGGTGCGACTGAAGGCATAATCAGTCTCGTCAGAGAGTCCGATTGAGCCATCCGGTTGGGTGTAGGGAATCTTCTGATTCCGAGCGTGGCCAAGAAGGGCTCGCCACGCCTTTATCGAAGTCGAGTTCACATTGAACATGCCTTCAACCTCCAGACGCGAGGCAATCGTTTTCCAAGAGTCGGCCGGTTCAACCTCTGCGGAAAAAATTTCGCCAGCAGTGGTTGCATCGCTCACCGCGTCTTCGCTGATTGGACGATACGAGCGGTTGATTAAACCTTCCGCTCCCGTAAGGAAATCAACGAAAGTTTCCCTTTGGCTCCTTCCTCCATCTGGCCCGAATCCAGCAGGGTCCGGCGCTATGGAAGAAAAGAACCAGTCGTCAAAGAGGATCTGGTTAACACAATAGGAATCGTCTTGCTGTTCGTTGGCCCGCGTATTGGCACGACCATTCTCAGCGGCATTGACGATACCATTCTTCGGGATGAGGGGCGACGCGTCTGAATTGGCCACGATGTTCCCCGCGTACGGCGGAGTCGGGTTCAAGCCTCGGATCTGCATGTGAGTCAAGTCAGCGAGGGAAGCCAGCGGACGAGTCGGTAACTCGGCGGCAACCATGCGGGAGACCCCATCGGCCTTCCGAACTCCGGTAACGATGTAACTATTGTCGGTTTCATTATCGACGTTGGGCAGCATGTCATCGCCTCCTGAGGAATGCTCCACCACGCTGAAATCCCATGGGCAGTTGAGGAGATTATCCATCCCGGGGTAGGCATCTGTGAACCTCGGTCGCGGCCCAGAAGAGAAGAAATCCACAACTGGGTTCGCCTGAGCCACTCCTTTTGTGGCGGTGGCTCGATGATTGGCAATACGTGAACCCAAAATCATCGAGAGAAATGGGACTGGCGTCTCTGAACACTCATCCAGTGTCGCCGAAGCCAATCCAATTTTCGGAGGATACAAAGTGTCCGCGACATCCTTTTCATAAAAGATCTGATACCAACTATGCGAGCGACCCGAGCCGAAGCTATTGACAAACCATTGGTAAGCGCTCCCGCAGGCAGTTCCCCTCGAAGGGACATCAAACTTAGCATCGACGTCCATTTGAGTGCTCCCATCAAACGAAATTTTCTGCGGATCAGGAGGGTTATTCAGATCAAATCTACGATCCATTGTGTAGAAAAAACCTACCCCGGTTCGCACCCCAGGACTCAGGTCGACTCTGACCCTTGACGCATTTGATTCATCTCTCAAATAACCCTCAGCAGGGCTAAAAACACGCGTCTCTCCGGGTTCCAAGATCATTGGCGATTGGGTAATCGTGTAGGCCATATCCTGGAACCAGCTCCCCGATTTACCAAAGCGTCTCACCTTGTATTCATCCGAAGTACCACCTGCTTGGACCGCCCAGTATTCATCAGCTAGAGATGCGCCAGTGAGTTGGTGGTTCAACGCCAAGGGCCAAGTGTAAGACGGGCTGAAAATGTAGCGACCGTTCAGAGTGAGCCTAGTATTGTAGGGATTCCATACGGTGACAACCGGGGTGTAGAGAACCGCCGGGCGAAATTTCCCAGATTCCGCACCGCTACTCGTCGCATAATGGGAAACGATGATTTGCAACCTAGCCATCTGAGGAAGAAGCCGAATATTGTGGAAGGTTTCGTGAGCATTCTCCGGTGTGCCATTATCCTGCCAGCTCTGGTGGTTGATGTTCGGTGCGCTAGCAGAAGTTGCCGACATTTCCTTGTAGAGAGTCGCGTAGCTCTTGATCTTCGCCCAACTCGCGATCGGCCCTCTTTTCGCCCAAAACTCCCTCAGGTTGCTGGCCCGATAGTCAGCCCAATGATACAGCATACTATTCGAGGGTCTGTAATCTGCGTTGTTTGCCGGTCGCGTATATTCAAGGCTTTCACTTGGACTCATTTGATAAAACTCCAATCCAGTGGTCGGTTGCGCATCCCAGTTCTCGGTGAGAAGTGAAAAGTCCTTCCGCCAACCACCCGTTGCCACGTTCGTGAGCAAACCAACCGAGGCCGAAGATAGGTCGTGAAAATTCTCATGAGGTTTCACAGGTGCACCCTCTCCAGCAATGATGTCCGCGGTCGCCAAAGTCGGAGTCCTAGAAATCAGGGAAGGATCTGCGAGCACCGAATCGAGATGAAACGGCTCCGGATCAGCAACCTGATGGTTCCGATTTTGATCCGCCCAATCTGCTAGGCCAAGCCCATCCGCTTCAAGCGGTTCCGGCAGCCTGGCTTTCTGGTTTTCCCCAGAGATCCACCAAGCAAAAGCACCACCATCATCCACGGTCTGCAGCGTCACGTGAACCTCGCGATCGTCACCCTCGGCAAGCGACCCTCTTGAAACCAACGGGACGGTATCCGAAGAGGCTGTTTTAGAAACTAAGCCCGCTGCATCACTTTGGGATAGATTCTCCTGCCCACTTGAGACCAACCATGAAACAAATCGGTCGGCTTTCGATCCGTAGTTTGGAGCGGTCGGCCGTCCTTTAAGAGTTCCTGAAGTTTGGTGATTCGAGCCCTCCCAGCTTTTCCAAACTCCGAGAAGCGGCGGATTCGACTCGTCGATAATATCCGCGGATGCCGTAATTCTCATATCACTGCCCGCGTGCCTTTGAAGTTCTCCAATCGCCAGTATCAGTGCCACCCTCGCATTGGCTTTAGCCTCTGTCTCAGCACTTGATCGGCTTGAGGTTCTCAGGGAAACCGTCGATAGACTCAATAACCCGAGGGCCAAGATCGAAAGCAAAACCATTAGCAAAACCGTCACCACCAAAGCAAAGCCTTGCTGACCAAACTGGGCGGAGCAGTTAATTGTTCTAGTTTTCATATTCACTGAAGACACTCCCTATCCAACATCGTTCGATGGATTCGCAGAGAATTATGTCTTTATAATGTAATCGCAAATTTCTCGTTTTTCCAAACTTTCGTCAACTCACGAGTTTCCACCTACTATCCTCATTTCAGCTATAGCTTCAGCACCGCATGCTGCCCCCAGACAACGAACTCTCGTGGCAGGTTCAATTTACGCTTGATCCAAAGCTCGTGACGATGCATATCCCTTCAACTTCCACACGGAATGATCCCAACGGAGGGGTGGTAGAGTGGTCGATTGCGCCAGTCTTGAAAACTGGAGAGCCTGCAAGGGTTCCGTGGGTTCGAATCCCACCCCCTCCGCCATCACCCCTGCTCAGTTCATCTGGGCAGGGGTGATGGCGTTCAAGCGGGTGGGTCGAGAATCCCTTGGAGCGAAGCGGAAATAGGTTTGACTGCAAGTTTTGCGCCAGCAAAAAACCACCTCTTCGCGAAGCGCACTCCGCAGAGACGGAGCGCAGCGTAGTCAATCCCACCCCCTCTGTTATTTTGCGCTTCAATTTCGTTCGAGTGACGTATCCCGCACATCTAAAGGCAATGGATTTTGCCGGCTCCGATCTCTCGGCAGGAAGTCGAGTCAAAGATTTCATTGAGACAACGCTGGAGAATCGCTTATTCTATGCGCGTTGCCCGAATGAAAAACGTCTCCAGAGTTTCAGCCTCCGCCCGTTCTTCCGCTTGGTTCTTCGCACCTGTGACCCTCGCTGTTCTGCTCTATGCGGCAGCCGCAATCGGGGAAAAAAGAAGCTGATTGCCCCGTTTGAAGTTCAGGTTGCCGTGGATGGCTCTGACACCCATCCGGGCACCGCAGAGCGATCGGTTGCCAAGCCAGAGAAGGCGCGGCGCAGGGAACGGTTCGCTTGGTGAGTGGCCGAGTCATCGCAAGTGATTCCTTTCGCCCAGTCTCTGATCCTGCCGTTAAATCGCGTCTGTCCGCGGAAGCTCACGATCATCACGTCATGGCCCTTGATTTGAAGTAGCCAAGCAAGCTCTTTGCAGCCTTCCTCCGATCTGACTAACCCATGGTGGTATAACTCAGCAAATGGAATCTATTTGCAACAGATGATGTCCGTCTTTAGAAAATCCGAGCCATGCAAGCTGCTCAACCTCCAGCCAAGAAGCGCTCCACGGTGAAGCTCATCGCTTTCGCGATGATCGCCTTGGCATTGGTGTTGGTTCTGAAAACTAAAATTTCACCTAATGGACAGGAGGTCGAGACTGAGAACTTGATCGGCCACCGTGCCGACAGTCGTTCGCTTGATCCGACAGCTGGAGAAGGCAGTCGAGAGCAGAGCAAGTCCCGCCTTCAATCTCGCCAAGCCGAGAGGAAGATGAGCCCAGAAGCCCGGGAAATTCTTGATTCTCTTGAAAATCTTCGGCGCGTTCACCTCTCCGGTCACGAACAAGTGCCGCGTGGAGAGTTCACTAACTTGATTTACCGCTATGCCGAGGCGGGCGGCCCTCCGGGAGAAATCCTCAACTGGTTGGAGGACTTCGCCTCGATCGGAAACGTTCAGGACCCGGATGATCACGAATTGGCGAGAATCGCATCTTATACCGCCAGCCTTCTTTCAAAGCAAAACGGCCGAATGGTTTCGAAGTGGATCGATGAGCATATCGACGATCCTGCTTTCGATAGTAATAAATTGGTTTACTCGGCATCATTATCGTGGATTTCCGATGATTCACGTGCCGCAAGTCAGTGGGTGGAGCTTCATGCCGATAAGCTTCAGGACCATCATCTTAAGGTCATTCTCTCGAAATGGGATCCGGCCGATCTGGGTGGATGCCTTGATTGGATCGATCAACAAATTGCCTCCGAAAGTGGGTTGATCTCTGGTTATGCGATCAGCTCGATTACAAAAAAGTGGGCCAGAAACAACCTGAAAGCCGCCAGTAATTGGGTGAGCAGCCTGCCCGAGGAAATGCGCCGATCTGGATACAGCCAAATTGTCGCTGCCTGGCCTGAGGAAGACATGTCGAGTGCCATTGAGTGGGTTTCACAACACGAAGGAAACACAGCTTACGATGGTGCTCGTAGCGGCCTGGCACGGCGGCACCTCACAGACGACCCAATTGCTGCACTTGAAATCGCGAACGGCATCTTAAATACAGGAGGCCGTAAATCCTCCGTGTATGCCGCCGCACGCTTTTATTACGAACAAGACCCCGTTTCCGCCCAAGCCTGGCTCACCGCCAACGGTCACCAAGACATTCTTCGCAACCTACGGCGTTGATTAGCCGATCGTATGCGCTTAACAAGCGCCTCGAATGTTCCTATCTCGTCAACCAACTGCGGTTTTGTCGCTTAGGCGCTCTTCAACATATCGAAAATGAGTCTCGCGAATGCCCGCCCCTTACGGTTGTCGGATAGGACTTGAATCTTTTGGTTTTGATGGACTTCACTGCTGTCGAGAATGGCCTCGTAACGGCTTTAATAAAATCATCTCTCTCTTCATTTTCTGAAAAGTTTCTTGGAAATCGGCGACCAGCAAGATTCGATCAACCAATCAAGAAATGCTGGCTCACTGAGCCGCAATGACAGAAAAGAAGAACAAGCCAGTATTCTAGACCACGAAATTTATGATTGAAAACGCATTGAAGATCAAACGAAACGCCTGCCGCCTTTGGATTGGCGCGGCCGTAGCTGCCCTCGCGACCTCAGCCTTTGTAAAAGCGGAGAATTATCTAGACGTCGATAGCTACTACAAGAAGGCCCCACAGTTCCACATGTGGCCAGATCCGGGTGCGGCACGTTACTCGATCAAGCGTTTCGGTCCTGTTGGCATCGGCCTTGAGCTGCGGCAGCCAGCCTTCACGATGCACATCGTCAACATTGAAGAAGGCTCCCCAGCTGAAGCTTCTGGAAAACTCAAGAAAGGCCAGATCATCGAAAGCGTGAACGGTCAGGTCTTGAAGGAGGAAGACCCCCGCGTATTGCTTGGCAACTGGATCACTGAAGCCGAAGCCAACGGCGGCATCGTGAAACTCATGGTCAAAGACAACGCGGAAGCCGCCGCTCGGGAAGTGATCGTAAAAATTCCCGCCCTCGGTGCCTACAGTGAAACTTGGCCCGTGGATTGTGCAAAGTCTGACAAGATCGTCCGAGCCTGCGCCGACGCGCTCGCTGCCAATAAAGAATCCATCGGCATCGGTCTGGATGGCGCACTTCTGTTCATGCTCTCAACCGGAGAAGAGAAGGACCTCGAGGTTGCCCGCCAGTGGGTCAAGAAAATGGTTGATGATTTCAACGAAAAAGAGGCGACACGAGACAAGAGCAAACCCATGAACGAAGTCTACCCTTGGTTCGCGGGCTACACGGGCCCTGGATTCTGCGAATACTATCTGCGGACTGGGGACAAATCGATCCTGCCGATGCTCCAAATGATGGCGGACTCGCTGAAGCGGACCATCTACAACGGTTCCTGGATGGGACGCGGCGGAGCAAGTTACAGCTACATGGGCGGGGGCCACCTGAATGCAGCCGGCCTCCATGCGACGACCTTTCTGCTGCTGGCCAAGGAATGTGGAGTCAACGTCGACGAGCACACCATGAACACTGCGCTTTACCATGTCTACCGCTTCGCCGGGCACGGTCAGGTGGCTTATGGCGATCACCTCCCCGAGGGAGGCTTCACCGGAAACGGCAAAACCGAAGGCCTTGCCTTCACCATGCAAGCAGCTGCGAACCTCCACCCTGACGGCGAAAAATCCGTTTATGCGAAGGCGCGTAACATCTGCGGCACCAAGGCCTTCTACAACACCTCTTGGCTTTTCCACGGCCACACTGGCGGAGGAATTGGCGAGCTCTGGCGCGGCCCGGCCATGGGAACGGTGCGGGACGAACGCCCCGCTGAATACCAGTCTTTCATGAACGAACGCCGCTGGATGTATGAACTCGCACGCACTCATCAAGGCGTGTTCGGCTGGGTCAGCGATTGGAATGTCAGCTACACAGATACAGGCTTAGAAGGCCGAGGCTGGGGAAATTTCATCCCCCTCATCTACACCCTGCCGCGCCAGCAGCTGCGCCTCTATGGGGCGCCACCTTCCAAATACTCAAACACCCACGCAATCCCCGACCGCCCATGGGGGAATTCCGCTGATGAGATCTTCCTCTCCCTCGTTCCCGGTGAGTATCTCCCAGGCAAGCGCCAGGATATTTCCAAAGAACGCCTGCCGACTGACGCGTCCGCTCCCATCTTGGCAAAAGTCAACAACCCCGAAGTCACCGACGAAATGTTGCTGATGTATGCGCATCACTTCGATCACGGCATCCGCACTCTCGCCGCAAATTCCATCACGAGACACAATCGCACCCACCTTGTCGTGCCATTGTTGAAATCCAAAGACCCACGCGCACGTCTGACTGGAATCACATGCATCACCGGAATGAGCAAAGGAAAAGCCTTGGACGACGAACAACTCACCGATGAAATGTTCGAACTCATCGGCGGCATGATCGACAATCCAGACGAAGCTTGGTTCGTCCTGATGGGTGGCTTCAAAGCCATGGGACGTGCCAATCCAGATGCCATCGCTCCCCACTTCGAACAAATCATGAAACGGATGGATCATGAGGACTGGTGGCTTCGCCAAGCGGCCATGCTCGCTCTTACTCCGGTGACTGATGACAAACGGTTCTACGAACCCTTCCTCACCAAAGTCGGCAAACTCATCAAAACCAGCCAGCGCATGGGAGACTTCACTCCGCTCAACGGGATCGTCCGAAAACTCGAAGGCGCCGATCCTGAAATTCGCGACTTCGCCATCAAAGTCATCGGCGAATCCTACATCAACTATCCAACAGAACTCGAAGAACCCGGCGGACAGGACCTCACCAAGAATATCGAACTCCTTCTCGGGGGACTCGCCAAGGACCTGACGATCATTCCCGGCGGTTACGACGAGGTTTACCAGATCGCCACCAAACGCGAACCCGATAACGCCCTGCCGCATCAATCGATTTTTCTGGAGGCAGACAGCGACAAATTCGGACCCGAGCTGAAAAAAGCCCTGCAACCCATCATCAAAAACGACCTCATTCCCGAATACATCGAGAAAAATCGCAAAGCACTCGAAAAAGAAATCGCAGCAAGCCAACCAGGACGCGCCACCGAGGGCTTGGTCGACCTTCACAAAAAATCCGGCAATAATGACTACAGCTGGAAACTCTATGGAACGGCTCGCGACAAGATTGACTGGCAATACCTCACCTTCGATCCACCTGAGGAAAAACTCTGGGAAGGCGGCCATCGTTTCCGTGAAGTGACTCTGCCTTCCGGAGCGGAAAACTGGTTTTCACCGCAATTCGATCCGAAAGCCGCTGGCTGGAAAACCGGCCGCGCACCCTTCGCGAACAACGGCGGCAAACCCCTTCCGACCGGCACTTGCAAGGGGGAGCATCACTTCTGCGGATGCGGTGAACCTGTGAACACTTTCTGGGACAAAGAAGCCCTCCTGATGCGCGCGCAACTCGAACTTCCTCCCCTGCGCGACGGCTACGCCTATCGCCTACTCGTCGGTGGACGCTCCCACTACAACGCAGGCGGCGGCACCAATGTCTGGATCGATGGAGACTATTTGCCAAATCGTAGAAAAGGCAGCGCCACCATCCCCGGCGGCAGTGGC
>JBGCEE010000004.1:0-10021 GCA_045106015.1 Akkermansiaceae bacterium
CTTCTCCACCTTCATGCGAGTGGTGTCCTTCATCGTGCTGGGCGGCGCACTCATTTTACTTGGCCTGTTTTATAACAAGTTCGCGATCACCATCAAAAACTTACTGGAAGACGAGAACCCCAGTTAGGGTTTTATCGTGACGGTATCTCCAACCTTGGTCATCGCGAATAACTTCTTGGCAGAGGCCATGGGCAAGCGGATGCAACCGTGAGAAGCCGGATATCCCGGCACGTAGCCATAATGAAATCCAAAATCGCTGCAACTCAGGCGCTGGAAATAGGGCATGGAAGAACCGTAGATGCTCGACTTGTGATGGCGGTGCTTGTCCGTGATGACAAATTCACCTTGGCGAGTTCGATAGCCTTTTTTCCCAGAGGACACTTTGGTCGAAAAAATCTCATCGCCCTTGGCATCATAGACACGCGCTCGTTGCTCGCCGAGTGAAAGCACGATGTGTCGTTCTTTCTTGTGCGGATCTTGCCCGAGAATGAGACGCATCATAGGAACATCACTGCGTCGTGAGGCAAAATTCAATGGCCAGGTGTAGTGAGGACGTGTGTAGGTATTTTTTTTAGCTCCTGCGTCCAAAAGATGGCGGGCAGTTGCTAGATTACCAGTATTGGCCGCGAGCATCAGCGGAGTAACATTACGAGTTCGAGATAGATACCAACGCATGTCTTTGGACTGCACATGCTTGAGAAATTCTTCGCTCACTGGGCGCCTGACCGCTTCGTTCGGATCCGCACCTGCCGCAAGAAGTTCCCGCACGGTTTCGGGGTTCTCCGTCACGATCGCAAAATGGAGAGGCTTCTGATTTCCGGGTAGGCTGACGTTGGGGTCGGCACCATGACGCAGTAAAAGCGATGCGATGCGATCATGGCCCGAACGAATAGCCAATGTTAGGGTGGTCTCAGTTGACGGGATGGGAGTAAAATTCGCATCCGCCCCACATGCGAGGAGGAACTTCGTCGTCAGACGGTCATTTCTACTAGCTGCGTAGTAAATCGATTTCCCAAGATCATGACCAAAATCCCACATTAATTTCAACCAATCGATTCTTTGGTGAATCGTGGCATGCTCTGTGAGAAGCAATCCGCCTGACCGATATCGATTCGCACGAGCGCCCTTTTTTAGAAGCATGCGCGCCAGTTCGAAGTTTCCTTTTTCATAGGCGAGCCAGAGAGCTGGCTCCCATTCGGGTCCGCTAAGAGTTTCGCCGGGCCGTAGGACAGCGCGAAGCGTTGGCGGATGACCGCTAGCAACGGCAGCCTCCAGAGGAGTGACTCCACCGGGCACGGTTGGAACACGCACTGGATCCGCACCGATTCGCATCAGAATGGGAATTAGTTTCGCATCGCGATCCTCAATGGCATGTTCCAGCAGCGTGAGACCGTCGGGAGATGAAAGGTTCGGGTCAGCCCCAGCCGCAGCAAGATCGGGAAGAATATCCAACCATTCGTTTTCAACTGCGAAGGCTAGAATTCCGTGACCTTCTGGGCCAATGGCAGCGGGATCTGCACCCAGCTCAATGAGGCTGCGGACCAAGTCCTGATGCCCCGTTTTCACGGCGATATGAATCAATGGATTTCCTTCGTGATCCGTCACATGCGGATCAGCCCCATGTTCGAACATAGCACGAACAAGCTCCAACCGCCCATTTCTGATGCACCATGTCAGAATTTTTTCTCCTCCGGGCATGAGACCGTCGGGCTTGGCTCCATTCTTGATGAGCTCTTGAGCGATTGATCCGTCATTTTTCGCGATGGCCACGCCAAGAATATCGACCCCATTGTAGCCGCGGGCATTCGGGTCAGCCTTTGCCTCAAGTAGTGTGAGCGCAATATCCGAAAAACCTTCTTCAACTGCGATACGCAATGGGGTTCTTCCCGTTGCATCTCTCTGCTCGGTGTGGACATGAATATCGAGCAACCACCGGATATGTTGCGTTTCATTGAGCGTAACGGCTTCTACGAGCGCGCGGCCGCTTGGCTGAATACCTTCCTGAGAAAGGGCTCTCAGAGCCTTCTTTTCGGGCGTGTCACATCCGAGAAGCAAGCACAGAGAAAGCACGCAAGGCAACCATCGGAAAAACCGAGATATTTGACCGAGAAAGGACACAGGAGTGTAGGCTAAGAGATTTCTTCTCGAACTCAAGGAAACGACAAATGCATCGCTTTTCCTAAATATCTGATACTCTCTTCACACATGAAATTGGTGAAGCTCCTCGCGAATCTTGGCTACGGCTCCAGAAAGGAATCAGAAAAACTGATACGAAGCGGCGTGATCACAAATCTAAAAGGCGAACCCTATGGCCACAAGGATTCAGCTGAACCTGTAGACGTTTTGGTGGCTGGCGAGGAAATCGATCCGATCTCACCGCTGATCATCATCATGAACAAACCGATCGGTTTCACTTGTAGCAAAGAGGACCCGGGAGAGACCGTATATGATCTGTTGCCTCCCCGGTTTTCCAATCGAAACCCTGGGCTCAACCCCGTCGGGCGCCTCGATAAAGACACCACCGGAATGTTATTGATGACTGATGACGGAAAATTTCTCCATCAAGTGATTCACCCGAAATCGGGATGCCTCAAAGTCTATCATGTCTCGCTCGACCGGCCGCTCGAAGGAATTGAGGGAGACGTTTTTAGCTCCGGTGAACTGGTTTTAGAAAGCGATACCAAACCCCTGCTGCCCGCCGGCTTTGAGACACTCGGAGAAAAGGAAGCATTACTGACTCTACACGAAGGGCGCTACCATCAGGTGCGCAGAATGTTCGCCGCAGTGGGAAACCATGTGCTTGACCTCAAGCGTATCTCAATTGGTGGACTCAAGCTTCCCGAGGAACTTGAAGAAGGTGAATGGCGGATCGTTTCCAAAGAGGAGGTAGAGGCATTGTTCACTCGCTCAAAGGATTCTAGCTCGGACGGGGATTGACCACAGCAGGACCGCGATTAAGATTCCACTCGATTCTAAAACAACCAACCACCAACACATTATGTCCATCAAAACTGGCGACAAAGCCCCTGACTTCACCCTCGTAACCAAAACTGCCGACGGCCCACAGCTCGTTAAACTCAGCGACGAGATCGGTAAATCCAACATCGTGCTACTTTTCGTGCCGATGGCCTTCACTGGAGTCTGCACCACAGAACTCTGCGACATTTCATCTGGTATCAAGGATTACGAAGCACTCGACGCGAAAGTGTTCGGGATCTCCGGCGACAACCCTTTCGCGCAGGAAATCTGGGCTCAAAAAGAGAACATCACCATCCCGCTGCTCAGTGACTACGAACACACAGCTGCTGAGGCTTACGGTATCGCCTATGAGCAGTTTCTACCTGAAGCCAACCTCATCATGGGTGGCGTTCCAAAGCGCTCGGCTTTTGTCATCGATAAAGAAGGGATCGTCCGTTTTGCCGACGTCCAAGAGCACCCAAAAGACCTTCCTGATTTCGACGCACTCAAGGCGACTCTTGGCGGACTCTGAAGAAAATTTCAATAAGGATAACTTTATTGTTTACAACTTAAGAAATTCTGGCAGTTTCCTACTTGTCCTCTGCGAGAGCCAGAGTGATTGAGTCTTCCGGGGGGAAAGTTCAGTTACTTCTGAGACAGCGAGGTTAGTAAGGCGCGGCACCGTTTACGGTTCCGCGCCTTCGCTTTTTCTCGATTTCAAGAAAACGCCAAAAACCACAGCCACCTACCGAATATTTGATGAAATATTCATTTTTTTGTTCGAGTGAACATCTTTTTTTGCTTGATTGATCCTACCTGAGCTCCCTAATTTGCCCACATGGCAACAAAACCAACAGCAGAGGAGAAAGCAGCAGATAAAGTAAAAGAGACACGGAAGAGAAATCTCGATCTAGCAATTTCACAGATCCACAAAGAATTTGGCGAAGCGGCCATCATGCGCATGGGTGACGAGCATCGCGTCGATGTGGATGTCATCCCCACTGGAAACCTGTTGATTGACCGCGCTCTCGGAGTGGGCGGATTCCCCCGCGGACGAATCGTCGAAGTCTACGGCCCAGAATCATCGGGTAAAACAACCCTGACATTGACGGCAATTGCTCAGGCCCAGAAACGAGGCGGCCTCGCTGCATTCATTGATGTGGAGCATGCGCTTGATCCACAATACGCGAGAACACTCGGAGTCAACCTAGACGACCTTTTGGTTTCCCAGCCTTCTTCCGGAGAAGAAGCTCTGCAGATTTGCGAAGCTCTCGTTCGCTCAAATGCGATTGATGTGGTGGTTCTCGACTCCGTCGCAGCCCTTGTGACTAAGCAAGAGTTAGACGGTGAAATCGGTGACTCCACCGTCGGTGCTCAAGCACGCCTGATGAGTGCCGCAATGCGAAAACTGACATCATTCATTTCCAAAGCGAAAACCGTCTGTATTTTCACCAATCAGATTCGTGAGAAAATCGGAGTGATGTTCGGTAGCCCTGAGACCACCCCAGGTGGCCGCGCTCTTAAATTCTTCTCCTCTGTCCGTATCGACATACGCCGTATTGGCCAGATCAAAGCATCAGATGGCACCACCATTGGAAACCGAACCAAGATCAAGGTGGTCAAAAACAAGGTCGCACCACCTTTCACCGAAGCAGAGTTCGATATCATGTATAACGAAGGGATCTCATCAACTGGCTCCCTCCTAGATCTTGCTCTGGAGCTAGAGATAATTCAGAAACGCGGATCTTGGTTCTCCTATGAAGGGGCTCAACTCGCCCAAGGACGCGATGCCGCGAAAGAAGCTCTCAAAGACGACCCAGCCCTCTACGAAGAGGTTGAAACAAAGGTTAAAGAGGGAATGGCCAACCAAAAGAAGAGCAAGAAAAAGTAGCGGTAAGTTCTCTCTCTATCGAACGACAGGGAGACCGATAAACTCAAGTCACTCAAAAGCCCCTTCCAGACCGTTTCAGTTCGGTTCGGGCTCACGCCAAGGTTCACGCTTACTGGATGCCATCTGTTTTTCAAAAGCATCAATCTTCGCTTTCAGGCGTTTGACCACATCAGGATGTTGAGAGGCGACGTTGGTCGTTTCCCGCTCGTCATTCTGTAAATCAAAAAGCCATGGGAGAGGGTCCGGCGTTTTCTTTGGGTCCTTGTTTTTGGACTTGCGGACAGCAGTGATAAGTTTCCAGCGCTCATCACGAACGCCCTGCGGCCTCGGTTTGCAGGTGTGGCCGTAGTAATAGAAATCCCTACGCGGGGTTTGCTCCGAAACACCCAGCCAGTGGCTTGAGAGATCCAACCCATCAACGGGTGAGCCATCTCTGGATTTGTAGTCGAATCCACCGATACTTGCTAGCGTGGGAAGGATATCAATCGTCGATCCCAACTCATCACTCACCTTCCCTGCTTGAATCTTTCCTGGCCACCGAACGATGGTTGGAACGCGTTGCCCACCCTCCCAGTTTGAGAATTTTTTGCCGCGCAAATACGAGGCCGACTGGTCATTCCAAGGTCCATTGTCACTGCTAAAAATAAACAAGGTATTCTCGGAGATACCGGCTTTTTCGAGTGAAATCATCAATTGCCCTATGGACCAATCGATTTCCTTTATCACATCCCCGTAGAGGCCACGCTCCGTCGTGCCGAGAAAGTCTTCTGAAGCTGCAATCGGTTTATGCGGCATCGTATGTGCGTAGTAGAGAAACAAGGGTTTTGTTCCATCTTTCGAACCATATTTTTCAATAAGATCCATCGCGCGTTCCGTGTAGCGCTTGGTAAGAGTCGCTTGATCGGATGGAACTTCTACCACCTCCTTATCCCTCATGAGAGGTGAAAGCGGATATCTCCGGCCGGATTTCTCAACGAAGTTTTCCCTCGTAATATCGCCTCGGAAAACAGCGTCGTCCGAAAGCTTCATTCGAGGATCGCAACCCATATCATTGCTGTAAGGAACTCCGTAGTAGCTCTTAAAGCCTTGTTCGGTAGGAAGGACTTCGCTTTGGTGCCCGAGGTGCCATTTGCCGATCATGTGAGATTCATAGCCAGCAGCGGTGAACATATCAGCTAGGGTTGTTTCATCTGGATGCAATGCGGTTTTGGAATCCGGAAACAGAACTGAAGACTCCATGACGCGAACTGGATAATACCCAGTAAGCAATCCTGCCCTTGAAGCCGTGCAAACACTACAAACCGAGTAAAATTTCGTGTGGCGCAATCCCTCGGAAGCCAGTTTATCAAGATTCGGGGTTTCAAAGCCCTTCGCACCTTGCACGCCAAGGTCGCTCCAACCCATATCGTCCATATATACTAGGATGACATTTGGTCGTTCCGCTGAAAACGCGGCGCTAAAAAGCAAAGTCACCGCCATACCTGCCATTGCAATGGCTTGTCTAATTTTAAACATGAACTAGATCTTTGCTGAGCACGCCATAAGAGCTAGTTCATTTTTCCAGTTCGTCAAAAAAGACGAAGCTCGCGGAGCAAACAGATCTCCTATCCTCGTAACCAGATTTCGGGAAGCTTACTTCAACGAACGGACGAGATCAGATCGAGATATCAATCTCGTCTGACCAGCAGACAGCAGAATCCTCGTTACGATGATTTGCCGCAGCACTGTTTGTACTTTTTGCCTGAACCGCATGGGCAAGGGGCATTGCGGCCGACAGTTTCAACGTTGAAACTTGGGGGTTTGCGCTTTGGAAGGTTGAGCTTCAGCTCACCGCCGCCACTTGATGGAACTTGCGAAGGATCCATATTTCCGCTGCTACCACTTGTCGCCATGTTGGCTTGACTGATTCGCTCATCACTCTGGAGTTGCTGAGGTTGATTGTGAAGTTGCTTGAGGAAATCCTCAAGGTTTGCTGCCGAGCGGAATAGATTGGTGAGAGCTTCTTCCTTGATGGAATCCATCAGGGTAACGAACAGGGCATAGGCTTCGTTTTTATACTCCACCAGTGGGTCCTTCTGGCCTTGGGCGCGTAGAGTCACACCTTCACGAAGCGCATCCATGTTATACAGATGAGACTGCCATTGTTTATCGATGGCAACGAGGACCATGCGTCTCTCCTCTTGGTCTAGAACCTCAAACGGCAGATCGCCGACTTTGATTTCGTAGGTTTCTTTGACCTTGGCGACCAAGTATTCCGAAATTTGCGCCGGTGTTTTCGAAACATCTAAATCTTCGATCGTGATGCTGATCGGTAGGTTCGCATTCACCCAACCTAGGAGCTCGGCGTAGTCCGGCGCTTCATAGTCTCGCTCTTCAAGATACTCACTGACTTTCGATGGAATGGTCTCTTCAATGATTTCGTTCACCAAATCTCGTGGTGATTCTGTGGAGAGCACTTCATTTCGGTAACCGTAAACCACTTCGCGCTGCTTGTTCATGACATCGTCGAAGTCGAGAACACGCTTCCGCCAAGTGTAATTCCGCTGCTCGACACGTTTCTGCGCGGTTTCC
Source organism: Akkermansiaceae bacterium (assembly GCA_045106015.1). Taxonomy (GTDB): domain Bacteria; phylum Verrucomicrobiota; class Verrucomicrobiia; order Verrucomicrobiales; family Akkermansiaceae; genus Luteolibacter. The sequence continues at coordinate 7,421 of JBGCEE010000004.1, forward strand.
ACGGATTTGTTGAGCCATGAATGTTCCAGAGCTTCACCATCTTTCATGCCGAAACGCTCCATCATGTTGGTCATGCGGTCGGCTGCCGCAAAGTTCCGCATGAGGTCATCCTCAAATGAGATAAAGAACTGTGAACGTCCGGGGTCGCCCTGACGCGCACAACGACCACGCAACTGGCGATCAACACGCCGAGACTCATAGCGTTCGGTGCCGATGACGAAAAGGCCACCTGCTTCGGAAACCCCTTCTCCAAGTTTGATGTCGGTTCCGCGGCCAGCCATGTTGGTAGAAACCGTGACGGAGCCAGGTTGACCCGCACGAGAAATGATCTCCGCTTCCTGCTCGTGGAATTTCGCATTCAGGACAGAGTGCTCGATTTTGGATCGTTTGAGCATACGCGCCAGCGTTTGGGATGCTTCAACCGATGCGGTTCCACAGAGAACTGGCTGACCTTTTTCGTTGGCCTCTTTAATCTTTTCGATCACCGCATTGTATTTTTCACGGCGAGTTTTAAAGACTTGATCGTTTTCATCTAGGCGCTGATTCGGGCGGTTGGTGGGAATGGGCAGCACGTCGAGACGGTAAATATCATGAAATTCTGCAGCCTCGGTTTCCGCGGTTCCAGTCATGCCCGCAAGTTTCTCGTATAGGCGGAAGTAATTCTGAATCGTGATGGTCGCGAACGTTTGAGTTTCTTTTTCGATCGCCACACCTTCCTTGGCTTCCACCGCTTGGTGGAGGCCGTCAGACCAGCGTCGACCGGGCATCTCACGGCCGGTGTTGTCATCGACGATGATGACTTTACCATCTTTAACGACGTATTGGACGTCCTTCTCGTAGACGCAGTAAGCCTTTAGAAGCTGGGTGATATTGTGGATCTTTTCAGCCTGCTGATCCATGCGTTGTTGCGCCTCTTCTTTTGCAGCGATCTTCGCTTCAGGCGTCAATTCTGGGTTTAGATCAATGTCAGCGAACACACTGCCTAGATCAGGGAGGGTGAAGGCTTCCGAATCACCCGGTGACATGAATTCACGGCCCATCTCCATCAAGTCGGCATCATTTGCCTTCTCGTCGATGGTGAAATATAGCTCTTCTTTAATCGCAAAAAGCTCCTTCTTACGTGCGTCCTGGTAGAAAGAAAGCTCAGTTTTCTCCATGAGGCGGCGGTTTTCTGGCTCTTCCATGAAGCGCATCAGCATGCGGTTCCGTGGTTGGCCGAGTTTGATTTTGAAGAGCAACCGTCCGGCGCCATCTAAATCCCCTGCATCTGCGAGCTTTTTCGCTTCGTTGGCGAAATCATTGCAGAGATTGGTCTGCTTCTTAACGAGGGAATCGACCAAAGGCTTGTATTTATCGAACTGATGCGAGTCTTGGGCGGTAGGCCCGGAAATGATCAGCGGAGTTCGCGCTTCGTCGATCAGGATGGAGTCGACCTCATCGATAATCGCAAAATAGTGACCACGCTGGACTTGGTCATCGCTAGAAGATGCCATGCCATTGTCACGAAGGTAATCGAAGCCAAATTCAGCATTGGTTCCGTAGGTGATATCACGGGCATATTGTTCGCGGCGATCCCACGGAGCCATTTGATTCTGAATACAACCCACGGTGAGGCCGAGATAGCGGAAGAGCGAACCCATCCAATCAGAGTCACGGCGGGCGAGATAGTCATTGACCGTAATCACATGCACACCCAGCCCAGTGAGAGCGTTCAAATAAACCGGTAGGGTTGCTACAAGCGTTTTGCCCTCACCCGTTTGCATCTCAGCGATCATTCCGCGGTGCAGGGCAATACCTCCAACCAGCTGAACATCGAAGTGCACCATTTGCCACTCCATCGGTTGATCACTGACCTCAATATCCTGACCACACATGCGGCGAGCGCCGTTCTTCACAACGGCGTAGGCTTCAGGAAGAATCTCTTCGAGGTATTTCGCCCTTGCCGCTTGGAACTCCGGCTCAACTTGATGGAAGGCTTGTTTCGCCTCTTCGATGGCTTCTGGGTTCGGAGCAATACTAGATGGCAACGAAGGGAACTCGTCTCGCAATCCTTTAAGTCGCTCTTCAAGTGCGGCTGCGGTAGACTTCAGTTCCTCTTCCTCCATGCGCGCGATGGCTGGTTTCGCCGGCACATCAAGGTCGTGATAGCGCCCAAGGTGCGCCTTCCATTTCGCAGTCATCTCGAGGAGCTTCTCATCAGGTTCACGCTGAAGGGCTTCCTCGATTTCGTTGATGCGGGCGACAGCCGGTCCGATACGACGCAGTTCACGCGCGTTCTTGCTACCGACGATTTTCTGGAGAATCCACTTGATCATGAGAAATTTGGCTATGCCCGAGCTCGGGCTAGGAAGAAGGGGGATACACTGGGAGCGCGTCAGGCGCAAGCGTTGGAATGCGGATCAGAATCGAAACTTTTGAAGTGAATTTATTGAGAAACTTAGCTGAAAATACCGGCCTTAGCCCTTAGGCTGCCTTCGTGCTGTTTGATTCACATAATCATTTGCAGAGCAAAACGTTCGGAAAACCGGTGGATGACCTTGTCGCAGAGATGAAAGTCGCCGGAATCTGCGGATGTGTGGTGAATGCGACGCAAGAGGCGGA
>JBGCEE010000005.1:0-72174 GCA_045106015.1 Akkermansiaceae bacterium
GGGACGCCCTCTGGGGTGAATTCCTGAAGGTCGGTCCCGGCGGTAGGGGCGCCATCCTTGTCTAAGTAGGAAGCTGATTTGTTCTTTAGGCTGGAGAATAGTGCCTTCCAAGCATTCACGGAAGTGGAGTTGATGTTAAAGGGGCCATCAACCATCAGATGGGAAGCGATTTGATCGGCGAATCCGTTTCTATACTCATCGCGAGTCGCGAGCAGTTCTTCAAGTTTCGCCTCATCGAGTGGATCGCCGTAGGCAATAATTCTTCGGTTTGGCAGTGGTGCTTGTTCGAAGAAAAAGTCACGAGCGACCTCTTCAACAGTTTGTCCAGCGCCGGCGAAAATAGGAATGTCGGATGGTTTCGCAATGATTGATGAGAAGTAGAACTCATCCCATAGGGCTTTGTTGGCGAGATAAGAATGGTCCACGTAAGGTTCGGGATGATCTGTTAGAGAGTTCCACCCTCTCGTTGATAATCTGCCCCATTCCTTGACTGCTTGATCCTTAGGGATATTGGGATGAGCATATGAGTTCCCTATCGCTTGGAGCGTGCGGGGGGCAAGGCCGTCGAATCCACTAGCCGTGGTCCGTCTGTAGCCCTCGACACGGATGTTGCTGGGTGGGAAACGGTCGTAAACCCAAGGTGGCTCAACCGCCAAACTGAAGCCACCCAATTGGGCGTGACTGAGGGTTGCGATTGAAATCGGAGGGGTCAGGGGAAGTTGTTGTTGAACAACATGAGTTGTGCCGTTTTCCGCAGTATAGCCGCCTCCGTAGTATCCATTGCTGTCATTGGAGATGGATATCGGGGCGTCGAGGTAATTGTCCAAGCCCATGAAAAACCAGTTCCACCCATGGGTGTATAAATCCTGACCTGTTAGCTTGTCGATCATCGGAGGACTCAGAGCGCTGGAATGGGTGAAAGGTCGGCTCGGGAATCTTCTAGCGCTCCCTGCGCTGTTAAATGACTGGTTGGATTCGTGGGTTTCGACTCCGGCTTTCATCCCGTAGTAGAAGAATGCCTGAGGCAGATCGTCATCTGGGTTGGCTGGATCCTGCATGCCATCGATTAGGGAAGAGGCACTCCTAGCGGGAAGGAGGAAGCTCTTTTCAGCAACTCCGGCGATTTCTCCAGTCTGCGGCAGGCCCATATTGATCGCATCGCGGTGAAATTGTGATCTTTGATACTGGTTCCCTTCGACGATACGCCCGCCGACGCGCCAGCTTCTGAAGACCCATTGGACACCGACTTTATTGCGGCCGTGGCGAGCCTTTGGTGCGAAGTCGGTGGAAAAGGTTTTGCCGTGAGACGGGGCGATCCGAGTGGAGATGTAATCGCCATCTTTGAAGGTGAAAATGTAGTCCTGTTGTCTTCTGCCACCTGCATCTGTTGTTGGAATCAGAAATTTTTCCGGATTCCAGCCTGGGACGAGTTCAAGGTCTTCGATGTAAGGTTCGGCGTATCGATTTCCCACCCGACCGCGCACGGCCATGTCAACTTCAGCCAATCCACCGCTGGGGCTGGTGTTCGAAGAAAATTTAAGAGAAAAGACCTTGGTTTCGCCAGGTTCGAAGACGACAGGTTCATTGCCAGATATGAACACGGTATATAATTCGCCCTGCTGAGTGTTGGTGATACGATTGAATTCCATCGTTTTCGATTCGACTGGGTCGGCATCGTAGCTTTCGGATTTTTGAAAAGTTAGCCCCAGCTCCATAGGATGTTCGCGGATCATCAAAGCGTTGTCTTCGGGATCTCCGAAATTCATGACCATTGGGACATTGTTTGGGTTCCACAAGGTGATCGCTGGTGAGAAACCGATTTTCAGTTCGTGAGTGTCCGCAGTTGGATTATCTGGGTCCGGAGGGATGGGCCGTGCGGCATAGTGCAGGATGTATTCGATTTTGATGGGAATCACCTGCCGGTAGAGTGAGGTGTAGCCTCTCAGATATTTCTCATTTTCTTGGTTGGTCACGCCGAAGTCAGGCGTGCTGATCATGATGCCATTGCTCAGAAGGTTGTTGGGCGGAGTGGATTCGCTAGATGAGTATTGGATTCCCTGCTGCTGCCAATCTGGCCGGTAGCGATCATAGAGCTGGTAGTAGGCGGCAAGATCTTGGATTGGAACTGTGGCTTCACCAGGAACGCTTGCGCTGTCCACCATACTGTCGAAGCGATAGAGCATGTAGTCATCGCCATCTGACTTCATTGAGCCGAGTCTTTGATACGCGAAATAATCTTCGGTGTTGTAGACATCCTCAGGATCAATCGGTTGTGAGAGAATGGTGGAAAGATCGCGCTTGAGGCCACCTTCTCGGACATCTGCGAGGACTCCACGTGAGTTCAAAGTGGTGTCGTGAAAGTGTGAGGGAGCGAGCTCGCCGATTTCATCGATCAATTCGATGTTTCTGCGCGACACAACTGAGGAGAGCTGTCCTTCGTCGGTGATGTTTTCTAGGCCTTGGATGGATTTGGTTCCGGTGGATCCTGGGGCTTGCTGGCGGAATATGAGGTCGGCCGTGGTTAGGTTTTGATCGGATTCGTAGGAATCCTCCATAATATTTGCTTTCTGGCTCTCGTCGCCAATCCACCAGCCATAGCGTCCGACAGTTTTCGTGGCATCTGATTCAGATTTTAGATCAACCAAAGGTGCTTCGACCCACTGGTCAGTTGAATTCGGGTCTGGAAGCGAACCTTGGCCGACGAGGATAATGCCGTTCTGGTCCGTGGTGGGAAGGTAACCACTATCAAACTCACGAGTTCCAGCCAGTAGATCAGCAGCGTTGGTTGGGTCTAATGAAACCAGCCAGCTACGAAAATGATCTTCGCGGTCCGGTTCGTAGCTGGGATGCATTCCCGAATTCTGATCGTTGATGGTCGAGTGCTCACTCGGTTCACTAGTTCCGGCAGCTTGTCCGCTTCCGGCTAGCCATGAATCCCAGACTCCGGTCCAGTGAGGGTGGATGACATCTGAACTGACTTCCGAAATGATCGATCCGTTGGCAGAGATTCTCTGGTCTGGGCCCAGCTCGGATTGTAGGCGTTCGATGGCCATGATGAGCGCCAGTTTTGCATTTGCCCGAGCTTCGGCGAGGGCAGAGGATTTAGAAGAAGACCGCAGGCTAACCGTAGAAAGCGACAACATCCCCAAAGCCAAGATCGAGAGCAACACCATGAGCAGGACGGTCGCAACGAGGGCAAAACCTGAAGGGTTTTGCTTGTTTTTCGGTCGTTTTTGAGTTTCCGAGCTTAGAGAACGAAGAATCATAAGATGTATTTACATTATAAATGAATTATTTCCATCAAGAATGTTTATCTGAGAATGGAAATATTGCTGGAGCATCTGGGAAGCAAGGTTTTCTTATCTAGAAATCTATGCAAAAATGCGGTCAGGATGATTTCGTTTTGTATCGCCATCTTTCCAGTTGAGCGATTTTATCGCGATGCTCATCGATCTTCGCCAACCCAGCTTGCTTTGTTAGACCGTTTTTCAAAGGTCTGTTCATCTATCGAGTGATCGATTTTTTAAAAACCAGCCGCGAGCGCGAGGAAAGTCTGAGGCAAGAGAAGATCTTCCAATAGCAGCGTTGTTTCTCAGTCATGGTGCGACATAGGACTTCACCAAATCGCATAAAATGGAGTCTGTTTTCTAGTCCTTTGCGTTGACTTCATCCTTCTATTGGGGTTGCAGGATTAGTAGTGTTTCCCAAATCCTGCATTGGGTTAGTATGAATTTCAGACCATGATTTATCGAGCCTTCATCGCCTTTGTTGTTTTATTCAGCAACATTTCTCAGGCGCAGGATTTAGCGCTAGAGCGTAAATCTCATCCACACTTTCCTGATGAGCAGGATCATGGGCTTTCGGTCTACAAGGAAGAAGAATTGATGCCTGCGAGGAGCCTCAAAGATCTCGTGAAACAGGAGAATTGGCTGCGCAAGCAGTTGAAACGATTTCCCCCTTCTGAGAGTAGATTGGCTCCGCCACAACAGAACTTTGGCCACCTATGCGTTATGCGGGAAACAAGTTCAGGAGGAGTTGCCGAGGAGTGGATTAGCGTTCAGCTGAATCCAACGGATGATCTGAAGATTGAGGGAGTTGCGTTGATTCCCGCCTACTACCCCGATCACTCTAGTGATTCCAATTATGGATTTCCAAAACGATTCAAAATCGAAGCATTTAGCCAAGCTGACCGTGAAACTCCCTTGATGATCGCAGATTGGACTCAAAAGGATTTTCCTGATCCTGGATTATTTCCGGTCTTATTCAGTACTCCCAATATCGCGATCAACAAGATCAAGCTTACTGTTACCAAAGGAGCCATGAATGGTGAAAGTCAGTTCTTTGCCCTTGATGAATTGATGGTCTTCCGTGCAGGCAATGCTGTGGTTTTTCCAGTAGCTGATGGCTTAATCTATTCGAGTGGCGAAGATAGTGAGCCATTCTGGCATCCATACTACCTGATGGATAGGCAAACTCATCTGGGTAAATATTTACACGCGCAAGAGGACCATCCGGACTTTATTTACGATTACGAGAATGCCAAAGAAGTAGAAGGTGAAGTTGCGGTGACAGTCGATCTTGGAGAGATTTATAGCTTAGGGCGGTTAGAGATTCATGCAGCAAAAGATCCCAAGGCATCTATCCCTGCGATCCCTCTGCCTAAAGAATACAAAATTGAACTTCTTAAGGGCCTTCAGCCAAGTGTCGTAAAGCATACAGAATCGATCGTAGATCCATCGTATTCGCTGCGCCAGTGGCATGCTTTGTACTCCAAAGATGCGCGTTATTTGCGACTCACATTTTACCAACTCCCTTTGCACGAAGGGAAGCCAACTCTTGCGCTTGGTGAACTTCGAGTCATCGGCGATCAAGGAGAGAATCGTGCGAATCTAGCTCTCGGTAAAAAGGCGATCATAAGTGGGAAACCAGCTACCAGCTTGCCTTCCACGGACTTGCTCGTTGATGGCTTTACTCGTGGTCGTAAAATCGTCCCTGAGCGGCTCTATATGGAACAATTAGCCAAGCGAGCTATTGTTGAGCGCGCGCATGCAGATGTTGTGGATGAGCTCGCGGTCGCTACGGCCATTCGAACTCAATTGTTTTGGACAGTCGGTATCGTCTTGGGGATTCTGATCCTGTTCTGTTTGATCCTATGGTTCATCCACCTGAGAAATGAGAAGAAAGGAGCGGTGCTTGAAGTTCAGAAACGAATTGCCGCTGATCTACACGATGACATTAGCGGTAATCTTGGAACGATTTCAATGATATCGAACCGTCTGCACTCGCTGGAAAACCAATCACTCGCCAAGAAAAAGCTACGTGAAATCAACTATTTAGCGCAGGAGAGTTACCTATCGATAAAAGAAATTATTTGGCACACGGAGTCTGAGGGCTTTCATCTTTCAGACTTGTTTTCGCAAATCAAGAGGACTGCTCGAAGCATTCTTATTGATTGTCGGGTGAGCTACGAATTTCCTGATAATTTCAATGATACCGTTGTTCCTGCGGCTATTCGGCGTAATGTGATGCTCTTGGTTAAGGAGTCGCTTTATAACTGCTCCAAATATGCGAAAGCTCAGAACATGGTCATCCGAGCTCAGGTAGACGAATCTTCACTTATTCTTACCATGCGGGATGACGGCTGTGGTTTCGATGGATCGTGTGATACCGCGGCTGACAGTGAGTCCGGCCGAGGTTTGAAAAATATGGAGAGGCGTGCCAAGTTGTTGGGCGCTGACCTTTCGATTCACAGCCGACTTGGTGCTGGAACTGAAATTTATCTAACGATACCTCTAGGCGCTTAAATATATGGCTATTTCGAACACAGAAGATTACCCAAGAGTCACAACGCTGTGGATTATCGAAGACAATGCGGCTTTCAGGTCGAATCTAGCGGAGACTCTCAATACGACTCCAAGCATCCATTGCCGACGTGACTTTTCATCTTGCGAAGAGGCTCTCGAGCACCTGTCTGTATGTGCATATAAGCCCGAAATCATGCTCATTGACCTAGCTCTTCCTGGTATGGGTGGGATCGATGTTCTCGAAATTTTACAAATCAATCACCCTGAAATTCGTTGCATTGTGCTCACTGGTTCGGACAGGCAGAAAGATGTATACGATGCAATCTGCGCAGGTGCTTCCGGCTATCTGCTGAAGAACTCCAATGTCGAAGATGTTATTCAGAGCGTTGAGGATGTGATGGACGGAGGAGCATCGCTTGATCCGCAGGTAGCTAATATGATCCTCAATGCTTTTCCAAAAGGAAATACCCCGAAACAAGAGCACGATCTAACCGAACGAGAAATCGAAGTTTTGCAGCACCTGTCCGACGGGAAAATCATCAAGGAAATTTCCGACCTCATGAATCTCTCATCGCATACCGTAAAGTTTCATGTAGCGAACACTTATAAAAAACTCAATGTTCAGTCCCAAGCTGGTGCTGTGGCCAAAGGAATTCGTAAGGGGATTATCTAGATATAAAAAAGGGCATCCTTATAAGGATGCCCTTTGAAAAGAGTTTATCTGGAATCGCGTTATTTGCGGCGCCGCAGGACCAGAGCAAGCCCTCCGAGTCCGAGGAGCACTGCGGATGATGGCTCAGGAACGGAGCGGATTGATAGGTTGTCCAAATAGCCACCGGCGGCACTAGTCTTACCAGTTATTTTCACATAGGCTAGGTCATTGAAAGTGCTGCCGTCAAAAGTAGGCAGTAAGTTGGTGGTAAATGGGTCTTTGAAGGAGGAATCGGAAGAAACTTTCCAGCCATCGGACCTGATCTCCAAATTGAACTCGGCATTGGTAAAGTTTTTACCGTCTAGGTGGTTGCCATCTCCAGGGAAGTAGAAATTTCCTGGATTTACTCCGGATGCAATATCAGCAGGTACAAAGTTGGCAGAACCTCCGCCACTCGTTGCATATCCTGGGCGTTGGCGGTCATTACCGCCATTTCCAAATTCATTTAATTCACCCAAGACCAATTGGAAAATGGGATTGTCGCTGGAATCATAACCCGTCACAAAGTGGCTTTTGTTGTTTCCGTTGCTACGCCGAAGGGCAAAGTTGAAGGAAAAAAGTGCGTAGTTTACGTCAGTCAATGAGACTGGGTTGGAAGGTGTCAATGTGATCTCCGTAGGGGCTGCGCCACTACTGGTTGGATCTGCAAAGAGAACAAAGTCGTCAAAAACCGGATCTGTCGTGGTGGTAGCTAGTTGGCTGTTGTCTCCTGCATTGTAGGTGATAGTCCCAGTATTCGCGCCTAGCCCAGTTTCAAAATCTGCTTGGAAAACGGTGATGGCTGTTGCTGGTTTAATGAATAGTGCCATTAAGCAAGTGACAGGAAGGATCGTATTTTTCATGGTTTTTTTGAGTTTTTTACGGTCTATTTTGATTCGAAATAGATTGAGATCTTCTATCGGAGGGTTTCTTTTGTCCACCTAGCCAATCGGTTAGGTCATGTGTGAATCACAATCTTCGCAGCGCCCGTTGTGTGGGTGTTACTTCTTGCGAATTTTACCCCTGCACAAACTGCTGTCTACTAGCCCATTGGCTAGTAGACAAAATCCGGCCATACGAATAGTTTCGGAGTGTATGTATGTTGTAAATTTCTTCTAGAGCTGAAGAAATTACTGCAAAATGTTCCTTTCAGTCGCTGTGCAATTTCCTGATCATGAAGTCATTTGAGTCTAAAACGTCCAATTCTACTGCGCGCGGCTTTGCGTTGGTCGCCACGTTGACCTTGATGGTCCTTCTTTCTCTGCTGGCGCTTGGAATGCTTAGTTTGAGCACAGTGCAACTACGAAGTAGTCGCCACTACAGCGATCAAGCTCAGGCTAGAGCAAATGCTCGGCTTGGATTGATGCTGGCTTTGGGGCAGTTGCAGAAAAATCTCGGTCCAGACGCGAGAGCGACAGCAAATTCCGCGATCTTTGATCAGGATCCCGCGACCTTGCAGATCGATGGTGTGAGTCATGCGCATTGGCTTGGATCTTACCCTACGATCAACCCATCCAGTCCCGATGATGCTTTTAGCTCTCCCGAGGCTCTGCGCGCTTGGAGTCTAGAAAATGTTGAATGGTTGGTTTCATCCTCAAATTCGAGCCCAGATCCTAGAGTGCCTTTGACTGGTCAAAGCGTGACGATGGGGCAGTTCATGAAAGATGGTTCGATCAATGTTCCTGATGATTCTGGAATTGATGCGCTATCACCCAGTTTGCTTACGAATGCCAAGGCCGGGCTTGTTGAAGTAGAGGGTAGTTCTGGTCGCTATGCTTGGTGGGTGAGTGATGAGAGCGCTAAAGCAAGAGTGGATACTAAAGCTTCTACAGATGGAAGCGATGTGCTTGCTGGGGGGCAAAGCGATACAGATTCTCAGAATCGTCTTAGCTATCAGGTGACCCAAGGAACAAACTTTTCTTCTATATTGCCTGGTTATGACGATTCCCCCGAAAAACTGGCTAGGCTTGTTTCCAAGAATCAACTTGAGTTAATAGGAAATGGAGCACCTGACTCTTCTTGGAAGAACTGGGGGGGGCTGAATCAGGACAAATTTACCTCATATGCCGTTTCTCTGCCGGTAGATGTGGCAAATGGGAGGCTGAAGCAGGATCTAACAGCCTATCTAAACAGTTCCTTTTCTGGCCTAGATGCACAACCAATTATTGATTCTCGCTTCTCTATTACTGCCGATCGAGTCCCAACGTTTGATCTACTTAAACAATGGTCAGAAATGGTTGGAGACAGCTCGACTCCTCAAGAGATTGTAGCTCCAGATCACAGTTCAACAGACCTTGAACATGGTTTGTACCCAATCATTACGCAAGGAGCTGTGGCAATGAAGCATAGTTACAAAGTTTTGAGTTCTAAGACGTTTAATCCTGTCTATATTTTTCAACCTCAGATTCAAATATGGAATCCACACAATGTTCCGCTCAAAGAACAGGATTACATCGTGCAACTTGGGTATCAGTTCAGATGGGCAATGCAGACGAATGGAACACGAGGTACCGACGTTGCGACCTACGATGGTGGTCAGCCTGCATTTCATTCCTGGCAGCAATACAATAGTCAGTCGCCGCTACCCCCTCATAGACCTGCCAACAACGAGCAAATAGAATACCAAACCAACAAACGTTTCTTTACCTTTGTGATTAAAAATCAGGCCTTCAAAGCCGGAGAATCTCTGCTGTTTCACGCAAAGCCACCATCATCTGGAGCTATATCAGGCATCCCCTACAATCTGAACAACGATGCTGATACTGACATTCTCAACAACTACTCCAACGATCAGGAACTCAACTTGTTGTTCAATGAAGGTAATTTGGATGAATTCTTCTATGTCGTCAGTCCATTGATTGGAACTCTCTCGGATAGCTCCAATGCTAATCTGGCTTCCCAAATTAAATCAGAATCGAACTTTGCATCAAAAACGAACGGATCAGGTGCCAATGGGGAAGAGGATTTAGATATGCATTTGAACCTTTATGTGTTTCAAGACAACAAGCCAAAGCTGCTGCACGCGATCAAGAAGCCACAGCGGAATAACCGTTTAGGAAATTGGCAGCGGCCTACTTACCCGCTTGATCGATACCAAGACGGCGAGACTTTCAACTCTGATACATCTGGCTTTTTTGCAGCGAAGAATCCTTTGATTAATCTGGGTTGTTCTATGCTTGCGAGTAATTTTGATATCTTTCAAGGCGGCAGCAATATGAACCTGCCGCCCAAAGCTGGGCAACCTCACGCGATGCTTGGCTACTGGAACATTCGTAATCAAGAGAGCTTCTCCGCATCGGATGCTTGGTCTACGGGCTCAAATGACGCGTCCTCATGGTTGAATACCTTTTCCTTCCGCGACGTCCTTGTATTTTTAAATACTTGGGAGTCTACCAGCAACCTGCACGGTAATCTCTCGACGGATCGTCTTGGTGGTTGGCATCAGTCACAGGTGCAAAATATGGTTTATCCGTTTTTTGATTACCCGACGAGCCCCTACGGACCGGCTTCTTTGGGGACTTTCCAGCACGCCAACCTATCTGTCTATTCATGGCAACCAACTTATGCGTTTGGGAACTCCCAAGCACCACCCCGGTTTGATCGCAGTAAATTTAAGGACGATGACTATGCCGATCTGTATGATGTTTCCTATCTTATGAATGCCTCTACTTGGGATCAGTATTTTCTCAGTACCATTCCACAGTCGGGAGTTACTCTGAATAGCGGCATGCGTTTGCCAAACAGCAGGCATTTCCTTACCGATATAAATGGTGAAAGCACTTTAAATAATTCAGAGCTCACGAATACTAGCGGTTTTGATCTTGCTGCCTCGAATGTACTGGTTCATGGCGGTTTCAATGTGAATTCGATCTCGTTCACGGCATGGAAGGCATTCCTTTCTGGAGCGGTGGGATATAGGGTTGAGACTTTGCACGATTCGAAAGACAGCAACGCAGAAACCGCTGCAGCGATGGGTCGCTTTTTAGCGCCGCTTTTGGAAGAACCTGAAGCGGTAACCAATGACAGAAATAGCACGGATTTTTCAGATCCAAAAAGCTGGGCATCCACCCGAACGCTGAACGCTGAAGAAATTGATACGCTTGCCAAACGGATTGTGGAAGAGGTCAAGCGGCGCGGGCCGTTTCTTTCACTGGCTGACTTTGTCAACCGTAGGTTGCAGCCGGATACCAGTGTCACAGGTGATGAGCGCGTTTACCAGCAGGTGTTGGGAACTCTGCAAGCAGCGATCAACAAGGCAACTCTGGAAGACGAGCAGATTAACTTTCACTACTACAAGAGTGAAACAAATGGAGGGGTAAAAATGACGATCGAACCAGACGAGGATTGGAATAACGGCACGATGGGGTTCAACGTCTCTGCCGAGGCTCAAGAATCCATGTTTGGCGTACCTGCTTCAAAGGTTGGAAGCAACGGCGGCCTGATTCACAACTACTCCCCCAACTTTCTTTCACAAGCAGATGTCCTAACCAAAATTGGGCCGAGTATCACTGTGAGAGGCGATACCTATACCATCCGTTCTTATGGCGATTCAATTGATCCCGATACAGGGGAAATTCTTGCCAGTGTTTGGTGTGAAGCCACCGTGCAGCGGACGGTTGAGCCTCTTGACTGGGACGGCAGTGACGAAGAACTCATCCAACCACAATTGCCGAACGAGATCGGGTTTGGACGCCGTTTTGAGATGATTAGTTTTCGCTGGCTGGATGACGAAGACGTGATGCCATTCAGCGATGATTCAGCAATTTCAAACTAAAACGAAGATGAGCCTTTCATGAATCTATCTCACATACTTGTATTTCCTTTCTCTTTCTTTTTGGTCTTTTCGATTTCAGCTCAGGATGAACATGTAGATCTGTCACAAATCCCTCCACTACCTCCTGAAAAAGAAGGTGATCTTATCTGTCAGTGCATCAGTACTTTTTTACTGAAAAAGAATGAAATTTTCTATTTCAAGATTGATGACAGCTTCCACAAAGTCCGTTTGATGAGCGAGGGAATGTCGATGCCATTCCCAGTTCGTAATTCCACTACGTTCATTCTCTACAAACATGTTCCTAACGGCGAGGAGGGATCCCCTCAGTATTTGCCTGTTGTTGAACAACCACTCAAAGGAGGGGGAAAAAAATTCCTAATTGTTCTTAGCCGCAAGAATGAAACTTCGGCAATGAAGAGTAAATCGATCAACATAAGTAAGGCGCAACGGCCTGCGAATAAGATTTATGTTCTAAATGAAAGTTCAGTGCCAATTGGACTACAAGTGGATGAAACGAAAGCTGTGATCAAAGCAAACAAGCAGTATCAATATGAATTTCCGAATGCCTCTCGTAATGCTTACACCTCCGCAAATATCATAGTTCGGTACAAAGGGGAGATGCGTGTAATGGCTAGCAAAAGGCTACGCTTAATACCCAAGCGCCGCATTTTCTTGATCTGCTTCTTGAGCAAAGCTCGCGCAAATCTCGGAGCAACACCTCTGAGAATGGTGAGCTATCAAGACATGCCATAGCGGGCATTGCTGGAGTCTCCGCCTCGGCTTTCCATGTTAAGCCGCACAATATTCATTTCAGAGAGTTATGGACCTCGAGCTTTAGCTCGCGGTCCATTTTTTCATGCCGCTAGAGGCATTCTGATGACTTTCCCTTGAGTTGACGCGAATGGGAAAGCGGTCCAGGAAACGGTCTAGAGACTACGCAGAGTGGTTCCAATTTTGGAAAGTGTTCCGTCTTTGTTCCAGATGGATCCGGGCATTCCCTTTTTCTTATTGAAATATGAATAGCGTTCGACGCGACGGTGCTCTTCAAGAATTTTGAGCGCGTCTAGGGCGAAGTCTTCCATCTCCTTGTGCGTTCCGCTCCATCCATTGAATTCTGTGAGCCATAGCGGCAAACGATAGCGGTCCCACATACGGTCTAGATATTTCTCAAACTCTTTAATGTTCGTTCCGCCATACCAATGGATCGCAAGGAAATCCATCTTGAGCCTTTTCTTCTTTTTCTCTGCCATAAAGTCGGCGAGCCACTTCAATCCTGAGGCATCACTGGAGACGGCGGGACTACCTAAGCGAAGTCCTTTTTCCTCAGCAATTTTCATCAGTTTTGGCCAGTGCTTCACTCCCTCTGCGACAGTCAAATTTCCCTGCTTCTTGCGTTCGGGCTCATTGTAGCCGAGGAGATGTTTGATGTTTTTTTGTGAACGGATTGTCTGGAAAGTTTTGTTCGTTAGATTGATCCGACCCTTGATCATCGGGACGAATTCAAGTTGCTCTGTGCTACCCCTACCGCTGCGGCTCCAGGTGTAATACCAGCTAGGTTTGATCTGCTTGTGGCCCTCTGGATTTCCTCCGCAATAACCCTTTTTATGGGATTGAGAGCGTGTTGGTGCTGCATTCAGCGACATTGGCAAGGCAATGGAGATGGTCTTAAGAAAAGAGCGGCGGTTGGTGTAGGGGTTCATTTTTCAAGAACTTCAGTTCAGTATCTTGTATTTCCCAACTTGGCTGGTCTAGCTAGCCAATGAGTTAGCTTAAAGAAGCAAACACGCTGAGTTTCGGAGTGAATTTACGCCTTCTAAATCAGCTCAGCCACTCCACCAATTCGTTTTGCTCTTTGGTATTAGCAGAGTTGCTCGCACAATTCTGCGTGCCAATTTGAGAGGAGTGTGACGTTGTTTGCCTTTACAGTTCGCTCCGCTCTGGGAATTTTCTTTTCCAAAGTTCAAGGGATTCGAGGATTTCTTCGGTTTTGCGGGAGGGGCTGAGTTCCCAGATGAGGGGGCAATTGGCAGGGAAGAAAGGAAGAATGGTCTCGTAATCGAGCGTGCCGGTGAAAGGGGTGCGGTGATCGCGGGCGGGCCATTGGACATCATGAACATGGCCGCCGATGAGGTAGGTAGAAATGGTTTCTAACCACTCAAGGTGATCGAGGAGGCCGAGGTTGTGTTTGAGTTGGACGTGGCCGAAGTCGTGCCAGTAGCCGACCCAAGGATTGTCTTTGAAATGTTCTTGGAGCTTCACCATTTCGCGTTCGTTTGGCATATCCTCGAAGCGTGAACGGGATTCCACGGCAAGCTTCACACCATATTCTTCGGCTTTCGGGGCGAGTTCTTCGAGGGCTTCGATGGCCCGTTGGAAATACAAGGGTGCGAGCTTTTCGCGTTTCTTGATGAACTTGATTTTCTTCTTAATGAAGGATGGGTCGCGCTGCTCACCGGCGGCGACGAGTTTGGTCAGAGGCTTGGTGAACTTGGCGCTATTAATGGGCGCTGACCCCATGTGGAGGACAAGGTATTCGGCTTTGAACTCGGCGGCGATTTCGAGTGTTTTCAGGGTCATCTCCATCGCTCTTTTTCGCTCGTGAGGCCTGTGTGAGGTGTATTCGTAAGCGTCTGGCGCATCGATGACGACTTCCACGGGAGAGGGGAAGTAGTTGTGGACTCCGGTGCAGGTGAAGGAGCCCGCTTCAAAGGCTTTCCGAATGCCTGGGAGTTTGGCGATGGTCATCCCGTGGGAGAGCTCGATGTTTGAAAATCCCATTTCAAGAATTTCCGAAATCATCTCTTCGCCATCGGTGTGGCGTGAGTTGTTCCAACAAGTCGAGAAGGCAAGCATCGCTGAAGTCTAGATTTCGAATTCCAAACTTCAAGGAAGAGCGGAGTGGCTTGGCCGTTTCTTCGGTTCAGTGATGGATGGGTGCCGACTCTGGTTCACCGTTGTCGCTGCGCGGGAGGCGGACGCTATCGACGAGATCTTCGATGTGCTTCGGTGTGGGTGGGGTGAACTGGGCGACGGCAAATGCCACTGCGAAGTTCAGGAGCATTCCGATGGTGCCAATGCCTTCTGGAGAGATTCCGAGGAGATATTGATCGGGTGTTCCTTTTCCGAGGCCGGGAAGGCCGAACTGGAAGTAGATGATGTAGAGAAGCGTGAAGCTAATGCCGGAGATCATGCCAGAGATGGCTCCGTATTTGTTGATGCGTTTGGTGAAGATCCCCATGAGGAGGGTTGGGAAAAATGAGGATGCAGCGAGTCCGAACGCGAAGGCAACGGTCTTGGCAACGAATGTGGAGGGTGGATTCATTGCGAAGAAGCTGCCGACGATGAGGGCGCCGAAGGACGCGATGCGTGCCCATTTGATTTCTTCCTTGTCGGTCAGATCGGGTTTGATGATTTTTTTCATCAAGTCGTGAGAGACAGCGGTAGAGAGGACGAGCAGTAGTCCCGCAGCGGTGGAGAGTGCGGCGGCGATACAGCCTGCCATGAGGAGGCCGATGACCCACTTTGGAGTATTGCCCATGAACGGACTCGCCATCACCATCATGTCTGCACCGAACCAAAGTTCGTTGGGGTTATTTGTGACGATTTCATTGTTTACGAGGCGCTCGCCATGGTCGCCGCGTTCGGCTTGATCGTCTGAACCTTTAAATTCTGGTTTTTTTCCGATGAAGACCGCGCCGTCTTTTTTCGATTCGGACATTTCTTTCCCGAAGTATTGGATTTTTCCGTCGCCGTTCTTATCGACCCAGGCGAGTTGTCCGGTTTGTTCGAAGTCTTTCATCCACTGCGGGGCCTCTGCGTAGGCGGTATTATGGAGTTTCTCGATGAGATTCACGCGGGCGAAAGAGCCGACGGTGGGGGCCGTGAGATAGATGACTGCGATGAAAGAGAGCGTCCAGTAGGCAGATTTTCTAACGGCTTGCACGTCTTTGACCGTGAAGAAACGGACGATGACGTGGGGCAGTCCGGCGGTGCCACACATGAGGGCGGCGGTGATGCAGAACATGTCGATGGTGCTCAGGGAGCCGCTGGTGTATTCAGCAAAACCGAGGTCGGTATTGATGTTGTTGAGTTTCTCTAGGAAAGGAACGGGGCCGTCCGCGCCTTTGTAGTCACCAATGAAACCGAGTTGGGGGATGACGTTCCCAGTGAGTGTCATCGCGATGAAGATGGCGGGGAGTGTGTAGGCGAAGGCCATGACCGTATACTGGGCGACCTGTGTGTAGGTGATGCCCTTCATTCCGCCGAGGCCTGCGTAGAAAAAGACGATGGCTGCCCCAATGACGACTCCCAACCAGATTTCGATTCCGAAGAGCTGCGCAAAGACGATGCCGACCCCGCGCATCTGGCCCATGATGTAGGTGAGGCAGATAAATATGGCGCAGATGACCGCGACGAGGCGGGCGGTTTGTGAGTAGTAGCGATCGCCGACAAAGTCAGGGACGGTAGCTTTGCCGAATTTCCGAAGAAAGGGTACCATGAGAACGGTGAGTAGAACGAAACCACCGGTCCAACCCATCAGGAATCGCGAGCCATCGTAGCCGGAAACCGCTAACGAGCCCGCCATGGAGATAAAGGTAGCCGCAGACATCCAGTCGGCGGCGGTGGCCATACCGTTGGTGAGGGGTGAGACGCCACCACCGGCTGTGTAGTATTCCTTGGTGGAACCTGCGCGGGATCGGATGGCGATAAAAATATAGGCGGCGAACGAGAGGCCGATGAAGAAGAAGTTCCAAGCGTTTTGAGACATATCTAATGAAGATGGGAGACTAGAGAGGCTGAAGGAGCAGAGGGTTTTCTCGGCTTACTAATCGAGTTCCTTATCGAGCTTTGCCATGATTTTGGCGTAAGCGATGAGGATGAGGACGAAGGTGATGATGGAGCCTTGTTGGGCCATCCAGAAACCGAATGGGGCGTTTCCGATCTTCGGAAAATTTTCGTCCAGCCAAGAGCGGAACAGAATACCGCAGCCGAAGGAGGCGAGAAACCAGATGGAAAGGAGGACGAGAGTCCACTTGATGCTATGGACCCAGTAGTCGTGTTTCTCTTTTTTTGTCGGTTGGTGGCTCATGAACGTTGGGTTTTTTGTGTTCCAAGGGTCTAACCGTCAGTCCTTGCTGTGGGAAGGATTTTTCTTACGGGTTTGAAAACTGATCTTGGTCGAGCTTGCTTGTTTCCCAGACTGCCCGAGCGCCAGCGAGATCGCCGAGGGCGCTGCCGACGGATTTGAAGAGGGTGATTTCTTCGTTTGAGGAGCGGGTGGGAGCTTCGTTTTTGCAGAGCATGGCGAGATCACCGAGGATGTGTTCTTTAGTGATGTTTCCTTCGGCGATGGGGACGAGGATTTCGCCAGCTTCACGGAAGCAGTTGACCTTGCTGTCGACCCAGACGCTGGCCTTTACGACGAGTTCGCTGTCGCATTCGCTGCGGTCGGGGTGGTGGTTTCCGAGGAAGTCGGTGTGAGTGCCGGGTTTGATCCATTTTCCATGGACCAAAGGATGGGGAGAGTTTGTGGCACAGACAACGAGGTCGGCGCTTGCGCAGCCGGTCTGGATATCTGCAATCGCGGTAATCTCCAATTCCGGTCTGGATTTCCCAAGATCGGTTGCAAGTTCTGATGCTTTTTGTTGATTGCGGCCCCAGATGTGGATTCTTTTGAGGGGGCGGGCGCTTGCGTGGGCATCGATTAGGAATGGCGCGAGGTTTCCGGTGTTGATGAGAAGCATTTCCTCTGAATCTGTGCGCGAGAGGAACCTTGAGGCGAGAGCGGAGACGCCGGCGGTGCGGCGGTAGGTGACCGATGTGCCATCGACCAAAGCGAGGGGAGCGCCGTTACTGCGATCGAAGAGAAGAATCTGAGCGTAGACGGTCCGGTCCGGAGCTTGGTTCTCTGGGAAGTAGGTGAATGCTTTCAGGGCGATGACTTGATCATTCCAAGCTGGTAGCATGGCGAACGCATCGTGGCCGCCCCCCTCCGGATCCAATTGCATCAATTGCCGAGGTGGCATGGTGAAATCACCCCCGAAAGTGGAAGCTAGCGTATCAAGAAAATCAGGATAGCGTAAGGCGTGATGAACTTGTTCTTGGGTGAAAATTTTCATGTTGTTGGGGAAGGTTTTTAGGCGGATTTCTTGGCTCTAGCAATGGAGTAGATCGATGGATGAAAGTGGCGAAAAGCGGATATTGCCGAAATAATCACACTTGATGCATTGAATTTCTGATTGAAGTGTGGAGACTCGTGGAAACATCAGAACGATTTATGAAGTATTTAAGCCAAATCATTTTACCAATTGCCGCTGCCGCCGTGGCCCTCTTCTTCAGTTCCTGCGCCGCTCCGTCCAGTGGTGGTTCATCGGGTAGCGCATTTTCCTTTGACCCTCCTGCCAAGCAGCCAACGAATCGATCGGCGGTGAAAGTGCATATCAGCACGAGTGCCCAGCGCATTTACGTGACAGAGGGAAATGAAGTTCTTCTCGCCACTCCATGTTCGGTCGGGACAAGTGCGACCCCAACTCCTGGGGGTGAACACCGAATTCTTAGTAAGACTCGCCATCGCCGTCGTTTCAGTTCTCCAGGTGCTGGCTATCCGATGACGTATTGGATGTCATTCTATGGTCCTGCTTATGGAATGCACTGGGGCTTCGTGAAACCCTATCCCTGCACGCACGGCTGCGTGAGACTGCCTTTGAACTCCGCACGAAAAATCTTTGACATGGTTAAGGTTGGGACGCCGGTGAGTGTCTCGAGTAGTAAGCCTTGGGACTCCACAATTGGTGCGAAGTTGCCACGTCTTGATGATTCTCCTTTGCCGAATCCGCCGAACTCCTACATGCTCAGTCCACAGGTCTTTGCTGATGCGGAGAAGGGCAAGATGTGGCAGTTCTAACGGGTTAACGTTTTTCTTTTTAAAGCGGCGCTCGTCCTAGGGAAGAGTAATTGCCGCGGTTGGGGCAGACGCTGGGTCAAGTTGCTCAGCCATCGCCTCACGGATCACCTCCATGCTTCGCTTGGGGGTGAATTTTTTTGGAGGGGCGCCGTTGATTTTCACCGTGACTGGCTGATCCAGATTAAGGAGATGATCAGAGAGTAGGAGGCGTGTGCCTTTCGGGATCTCGCCTTTAAGTTGAATGTTCTGGCCATCGACGGTGGCGATGATTTTCTGATCTTTTGCTGCCGCTCCATCAGGTAGCTGCAACCAGTAGAAACGGTCGTGGGTGACGTCGTCTTGGAACCAAACGATTTTCTTAGGCCATGGGTTGCGGGTGAATTTTTCCATCCAAGGGAGGGCTTCGGCGTCTTTGAGTTTCATCCAGTGGCCTAGGCCCTCGTAGATACGTGAGATGTGAGTATAGCCTTTCGGGTCGGCTTCGTTGAGGGCTTTGATGGCCGCGGTTTTCTCGGTTGCGACCTTGTTGCGGTTGTGAGCGGAATCGTTGGCTCCCATGAAGATGGCGAAGGGTAGATTGCGAAGGCCAAGGAGAGAGGATTCGTTCGGGTGTCCGGCCATCATCGCAGCAGCGGCAAAGCGATCGGCCATGCGGGGTGCGAGTTGCCAGACTCCATCACCTCCTGCGGAATAACCCATGAGGTAGATCTTGTTTGGGTCGACCCCACGGAGGGCAATCATGTTTTCGATGAGGCGTGCGAAAAGTGGATCGATGTGATTCTGGTGCCAGAGATTCCAGGTATTAGTCGGAGCGCGAGGGGCGAGGTAAATGCCTTCGGCGGGTTGGTAGAGTTTGATCTGGTTTTTCCATTGCTGTTCGTTGACACGTGCTGGAGCGCCACCGCCTCCGTGCATGGAAATCCAGAGAGAGCGGCCGGTTTTGGGTTCTTCGCCGAAGGTTTTTTCAAGCCACTTCATCGTATGGTCGCCGATGGTGATGGATTTGGCCTTCAGCTCGGCTGCGCGTTTTTTCTTTTGTGCCGCGAGTAGGTTTTTGTAGGCGAGTTGAATGGATTGATCGGCGTTTTGCTTGGTGATGGGTTTGTCGTTTTCGGCAGCAATGGCAACAGGTTTTAGGTCGCTTTTCCGAATGTCATAAACGTTTCGATCGTGGCCTGGTCGGAGCGGTTTTGTTTCAAATATCTTGGAGTCGATTTCAAATTGGAGCCGATAGGTTTTTCCAGGTTCGATGATCATGCGCGGCATGTCATTGAGGTCTGTGGTGCCTGCTTTGGTTTGGAAGGATGAGATGGGTTTTCTGTCTGCTGTTGTGAGGGTGCCTTTCATCTCGATGCGTTGATCTCCGTCGAAAAATCGGATTCCCATGGTGGTGGCGATAGGTGCGCTCTGGGTTGCGTATCGCTTTGTCACATTCACTCCTCCGACTTCGGTGTTTTTTTGCGACCAGACCATTGGGAAATGTCCGCCATCTTTTTTCCAACTGGAAGCGTAGATGGAGTGGATGGGCTTTGAAGCATCGGCCTTCGAGGCATTTTTGACAAACCACCCGTGGTTCAGGCCGTTCTTGTCGTATTCGTCGGCACCAGTAAAATGCCATCCGTCGTCCCAGATCTCCACCCAAGTATGGTTGCCGCTCTTGTCGAACCAAAGCGGGGTCCCAACTGCGCGCGCTGGGATGCCGACGGCGCGGCACACATCGACGAGAATGATGGACAGGCCGGTGCAGGTTGCTTTGCCTTGTTCGATGGATTCCTTTGGTGATTGGTTGGTGCGTTTGCGCCCAGTGTTGTAATGGGTGTTGATGAGTTTGAAGAAATCACGATTGAGAATTTGAGCGGCCTCGGAGGCGGTTTTTGCGTCTCTGATGAGAGGGGTGGCCCTTTCGAGGAATTCGGCGCGCCATGGATCGCGCGGTTCATCGAAGACTGCGTAGGGAAGGACATCGTTGAAGAAAATTTCTTCGGGGACGTCCTTCGCCCAAGGGAAGATAGCGCGTGCTTTGAGGGCGAGCTCTAGGTTTTCGTTCAAGAACTCGGCGGTGAGTTTCTTTTTGTCGTTGGCTGGCATGTGTTCGACGAGAAACCGCGCAGCTTTCTCTCCGAAGGCACCGTGCTTTGCCTTTGCTTGATTTATGAAATCGTCAGTGGCTGCCGAGAAAGCGAAAGCGATGGTTACGAGCCAGAAGGTAAAAATTTTCATGGAAGGTTTTGTAAGAACTATCCGAACATGATGGCATTTTTGAGCTTTCGCAAGCCGCCTGAAGTTTGTTTTTTAAAAAGCCAAAGAAGATTCAAGAAGTTGATCCTAGCTATGTATGAATTTCCATTTTTGGTGGTGATCTTCTCTGCTTTCTTAGATTTCGATGGGTGAGGAAGAAAATCAACAATTTGGAGAGACGTGTGCTCCGAAGTGTTGGTCATCAATTGTCCATGCTTGAAAAGATCCTAAGAAAAGGATCGCATGTCAGTCTCGCATGATGAAACACCAGCTTTTCCTACCGATATTACTTGCCGCATTCGGCTCTCTTCAGGCCGCCCAGCAGCCGAATATCATCATCTACATGGTCGATGATCTGGGGTGGAACCACATCAGTGCAAAGCTGGGCACGATGGGTACGGCGAAGAAACTTTACCAGACACCTCATCTTGAAAAATTCGCGCAAAGTGGATTGAGCTTCACCCATGCCTACGCGCAACCAAACTGCGCCCCGACCCGCGCTGCGATGCTCTCTGGTCAATATCCTGCGCGGATCAATAACGATGTCTACGTTGTGGGTAATTTGAATCGCAACGGACGTGGAGGAATCTCGAAGGCTGATGCAAAATTCATCGGCCCGGAGCAAACTGAAGACGTTGCTGCCGCCGCGATCACCGTTGCCGAGGCATTGAAGAAAAACGGCTATGCCACCGCACACATCGGGAAGTATCATGTCGGTGGTCATTCCGGTGAGGAAACGATGCCGGAGAATGCCGGCTTCGACATCAACCTCGGTGGCTACATGCAGGGACATCAGCCCACCTGCTTCGCGACTGGAAAGAATGGCAAATGGCAGTTCAAAGGAGTGGGGCTCGGGCACTTCAACCGATTCGCCCAACCCTACGACGACGGCTATCTCAAGGATCGCAATCTTCCCGCATCACTTTCTGGAGCCCCCAAGCATATCAGCGACGCGTTGGGCGACGCGATGGAAGAGACGATTGGAAAACTCCACGCCGCTGGGAAGCCGTTCTACTTGCAGTTTCACACCTACGCAGTCCATGGCCCGGTTCGAGCGCGTCCGGATCTGAAGGCGGCCGCTGCCAAGAGTGCTGGCGGAAATGCAAAGATGGCCGAATACGCTGGATTCATCGCCGGCGTGGATGAGAATATGGGGCGTCTCCTCAAAGTGATTGAGGACCCTAATCACGATGGTGACACGGCTGATAGTATTGCCGCCAACACGCTTATTCTTTTCACCTCAGATAACGGCGGCACCCACACCGACAATTTACCGCTTCGTGGTGTCAAAGGCATGCTCACGGAGGGGGGTATCCGTGTTCCCCTCATCGCCCGCTGGCCAGGTGTTATCCCAGCGAACACGGTCACTGATCGGAAGGTGCACGTTATCGATTACTACCCGACCTACCTTGAACTCGCAGGCAACAAGTGGTCGCCACCCGTTGCCGAGCATCCGCTCGACGGTGAGTCGTTTGCCGCGAGTCTTCGGGAACCCGAAGCCGCTGCCGAACGAGGGCCAGTGTTTTATCTTTTCCCAGGCTACATGGACAAGCGCGCTCAACCCAGCCTTGTCGTGATCGATGACATTGAGGATAAGCGCTACAAATTGCACTACTATTACGAGGCCGACGTATGGGAACTTTACCTTCTCAACGACGACCAAAGCGAGGCGAAGAATCTCATTAGAACCCAACCTGAGATCGCCGCTACGCTTTCTAAGAAGCTCGATAGTTGGCTCGGCCAGTCGCATCCAACGTGGAAGCCGAAACTCCCGATCCGCAAATCCAATGGTCAACCCGCTGCGCCGCCGACTTTTTCGTCGCCGTGAAATTGCTTGGAAGAAAAAGAGATGAACGCAGAGTAAAGAGATGATATTGAAACGACTTCTTTTCGGATTGCTTTGTTCTGTTTTAGTCCATGCTGGGGAAAAGGATGAATTCGTTGAATTATTCGATGGTAAGAGCCTCGAGGGCTGGGATGGAGATCCGGTTTACTGGAGTGTGAAGGACGGGGTGATAGTGGGGGAGGTGACTCCTGAGACTTTACTAAAGCGGAACTCTTTTTTGATCTGGCGTGGTGGGACGGTTGGGGATTTCGAGTTGGTGGTGGAATACAGAGTTTCGGCGAAAGGGAATTCAGGGATCAATTATCGCAGTGTGGAAACTCCTGATCTTAAGTGGTCACTGACTGGATATCAGGCAGATATCGATGGCAGGGACAAATGGACCGGCCAGAACTACGAGGAACGTGGCAGAAAATTTCTTGCTTATCGAGGGCAGAGCGTCGTCTTGAAACCAGATAAAAAGCCTGAGCTAGCTAAGGAAATTGGTAGCAGGGACGCACTTCAGAAGTCGGTAAAGAAAGAGGATTGGAACACCTATCGACTCGTTGTGAGAGGCACGGTGATGAAGCACTTTGTTAACGGTGTGCTGATGAGTGAGGTGGAGGATCTGGATCCTGAGAATCGAGTGATGGAGGGTTTGTTGGGCGTGCAGGTGCACGTTGGGCCACCGATGAAGATCGAGTATCGCCGGATTTCTTTGAAGAAGATCAAGGCATCCCCGGTCGTAGATTGAAGCAACGACAAAGGGTTTGCTGAATTTACCGCCCCTGCGTGAGTTCGCTTGTTAGGAGAACGAGCTTTTGGAAAACGATCTAGGGTGCTCAGTCGAGCTTCTTGACTCGGATGTTCTTGTAGAAAATTGTGCTGCCGGGATCGTGGGCTTGTAGGGCGAAGGTGCCGCCAGCCTCGACAAGTTTATCCTGTTTTCCCTCTGGCTTGAAGTCCTTGACGACCTCTTTGCCATTGATGGAAACATTGATGACGCCCTTTTCGACACGGATAATGTATTTCATCCATTCGTCGTCTTTGAAGGGTTCTTTGTTATCGACTACTGCATAAAGGCCGCCGCTTTTGCGCCAGTCTTTTTGGGTGTTGTTGACTTGGACTTCGTAGCCTTGTTTTGGCCAACCCGTTTCCTGCCATGTGGTGTGGAAAAACACGCCTCCGTTCGCGCTCTTTTTGGTCATGACATCGAGGCGTAGCTCGAAGTCTTTGAAATTTGCTTTGCCATCGGCTCCCATATAGAAGCAATGCGCGCGTGGCCCAGCTGCAACGATCATTCCGTCTTGAATGCTGAATGAGTCAGGCTTCTCCGAGACTTTCCAGCCATCGAGGTTTGTGCCGTTGAAAATGGTAACAAAGCCTTCTTCGGCAGCGATTGCTGGGACGATCGAGAGGGCAAGTGAGCAAACAATGGATATCAATTTCATGGCAAAGATTAGATAGCTTATTCGGAGGTTCTCAAGAAGTTTCGCCAACTGTCGAGCTGCTGGAGGTAAGGGAGTGGGCTTGTATCTCCGGCTGGATGCTGGCAAATTTATATCCATGATACCTGCTGGAGATTCTCAACGCCCCCCGACGCTTCTAATCTTCTGGATCATTTGGTTCGCAATTTTCAATGGGTTGTTTGTGATACAATTTTTTGCGGCAGGAGGTTTCCCGAGTGGTTCGAACGAGGGGGATGTGCCGTTGTGGTCGATTGCAGTTCCAGCGGTTTTGCTTGTGGCAGCGGTGGCGGTTCGTTTTCTAGTGATCCCCAGACTTATGAAGCTTACAGCATTGCTCCCAGCGATGGTGATAGGCTTGGCCTTTTCAGAGGGAATCGGGATTTTGGGAATGTTCGCAGTTGGAAAAGAATTTCCTGAAACGCGTCTGGCGCTCTTCGTTGTTTCAGTCTGCGCCGTGCTCATGTATGCTCCGATTTATGCGAATGCAGTCCTGATCCGCGATAAGATGCGTTGAGATTGAGTGTGTCGCGGCTTGCAAAACCGCGGTTGATACGCGCAGTCTCTTTTTAATCTCATGTCAAATAACAAGACCGCCATCACACCCACTCGCGAGCAGGATTTTCCTGAGTGGTATCAGCAAGTTATCAAAGCCGCCGATCTTGCGGAAAATTCCGAGACTAGAGGCTGTATGGTGATCAAGCCTTGGGGTTATGGGATATGGGAATTGATTCAACAGCAGCTGGACAGGCGATTCAAAGATACGGGGCACGAGAATGCGTATTTCCCCTTGTTGATCCCTTTGTCTTTTCTCGAAAAAGAGGCGGAGCACGCAGAAGGGTTTGCGACGGAATGTGCGGTGGTGACCCATCATCGGCTTGAGGCGCAGAAAGACGAAGAGACAGGGAAAACGCGGATGATCCCGACCGGTGAACTGGCAGAACCCTATGTGATCCGGCCGACTTCCGAGACCATCATTGGCTCGGCCTTCGCGAGGTGGGTAGAGAGCTATCGCGATCTACCTTTGTTAATCAATCAGTGGGCAAACGTGATGCGATGGGAAATGCGTCCACGACTTTTCCTGAGGACTGCGGAATTCCTATGGCAAGAAGGCCACACGGCGCACGAGACGAAGGATGAAGCGATCGAAGAGACGCGGAAGATTCATCTACTTTATGAAGAATTTCTTCGCGATCACTTGGCGATCCCCGTGATTCCCGGAGAGAAGACGGAGAACGAACGATTCCCAGGAGCTGATATGACACTGACTATTGAAGCGATGGTTCAGGACAAGAAAGCGATCCAAGCGGGGACTTCGCATTATCTTGGGCAGAACTTTTCAAAGGCGCAGAATATCAGTTTCACTGGACGTGACGGCGGGCAGGCATTTGCCGAGACGACTTCGTGGGGGGTTTCAACACGATTGATTGGCACGTTGATCATGGCGCACTCCGATGATGATGGGTTGATCCTTCCGCCAAGAGTGGCAACAAAACAGGTTGTGATCATTCCAATCACTCCGAAAGAGGATACGAAAGAAGCGGTCTTGGATGCATGTCATGCGCTGGCGAAGACGCTTCGTTCAACACGAGTTTATCACGGCGATCCGATTCGCGCGCACGTTGATGCGAGAGAGGTCAAAGGCGGGAAGAAATGGGAATGGGTCAAGAAGGGCGCTCCAATTCGGATTGAGATTGGTCCTCGCGATATTGAATCACGGAAGGTTTGTGTCCAAAGGCGCGATCAAGGGGTGACTGAAAAATCATTTATGGAAAAAGAACAGTTCCTTCAAATGGTGCCGGATATGCTTGATGAGATTCATGAAAACTTGCTCACCCGCGCTTTAGAATTTCGTGATGCCAATATTTCTGTCTGCAACGATGAAGCGGCGTTTCATTCCCATTGGGAGAAGGAAAATCCAGGTTGGTTGCTAACTCCTTGGGCGGGATCTTCGGAAGAAGAGGAACTGCTCTCGAAAAAGCATAAGATCACGATTCGTTGTCTGCCGCTCGCCGAAAGTGGCTTGGCAGAAGAGCTGACCTCTCGGGTCGGTCAAACGTGTTTTCTTACTGGTTCAGAGAAGCCCGTAACCGCGATCTGGGGGCGGAGCTACTGATTGATTCGTTAGCGGCTCCGCCCCATCGAAGAGACGGAGCCACAAACAAAACACCTCTGACTGAGGCTGGGGGGAAAGTACCATGGTTTTTGGTTGGGCGCCTTTCGTCAGAAGAACTTCAATCTATCAGAAATGATGAGTTCAGATATTACGCGATCACGGAATTTCTGAAGATTTAGACCGGTTTCTAAATGGCCTTGCCGAAATCGAGTGGATTTTTTGAGGCTTGAAGAAATTGGCGACGCGATGTCAGGCTTCGTCCGCCTCGACCATTTCGGCAATTCCATCCGCAAAACGGTCTAGTTGGTTTTTTACGCTTTCAGGGAGATTACTTTGGTTTTTCCCCATTGATCACCAAGGCGGCGAAGTCCTTCAGGCTTGTCTTTGTTTACGAGCATGATGATCAGTTCAACCAGTGGGAAGACGGGAATGATCATCGGGACATTACGAATCAAGCCAGGGTTCCAGTTTCCAGAAAGAGAAGCGCCATCTTCAGTGACTGCTTTCAAATTGAGAACCTTTTTGCCGACACTTTGGCCGTCAAGAAATGGCAGGCAATCGCGAGTGAGCATGTAGCCGATAAACAATGGGTAGCTTAGGCTCTCCAAGACCATGCCGCCAGCAATACTCAAGCCCATTGCAACAAGCGAATCAATGACCGCGGCACCGATCCGAGCACCGACATCGGCCTCTTTACTAGATGTCTCGTTGAGAGCTGGTGGCTGTGGCTCTTCAATAGGCGGGGCTTCTGAGACTTGTTCCGTTGTTGTTTCCTTTTTTTCTTCCATGACTCTCGATCCTTACAAAACGAAAAGGGCTAGGTCGAGAGGTATTGCATGAGGAACGGCGTCACTGGCTCGACTTTTCCGAAATAGGTCTTATGATTCTCGGGATGAGACTGCTGGGAAGTTGTATGTGCTTGTTGATGATTGCTTTCGCAGAGGCAGATGTGATTGATCAAAAACCGCGCCTCGACGGAGAGAGACTTCGAGAGTTGCTCAATGATGAGAACAGTGAGCTTGCGCAGTTGGCAAAGCAGTTCATCGGAGGTGGGGACACCAACCGACTCTTCTATTTTCCGACAAAGGATGAGCCTGCAACTCCCGAAAAATGGGGATTCAAATATGAGGATGTGACATTTAAGTCTGCGGACGGAACAGAGCTTCACGGTTGGTTTTTGAACGCTAGGGCTGATAAGCCCAAGGGCACTGTCGTTTTCTCGCACGGGAACGCGGGTTCGATCGGGCATCATCTGGGATTCGTGATGTGGTTCGTTGAGGCGGGGTATCAAGTGTTTATGTATGATTACCGGGGATTCGGCAAATCGGGCGGCAAAGTGAATCGGGAAGGCATGGTGAACGATGTGAAAGCTGCTTTTGAGTACGTGAGGAGTCGCCCAGATGTGGACGAGGAGAAACTCGTATCCTACGGGCACAGTCTTGGTGGTGCGAAGTCGGTAACCGCGATCGCTGAAGACCGGCCAGAAGGTCTCAGAGCGATCATTATTGATGGAACGTTCGCTTCTTATCGAGACATGGCGAAACGAGTGGGAGGCGAGTTCGGGGCATCAATGATTTCCGACGAACTCTCGCCTAAGGACTTTATACCGTTGATTAAAAAGATGCCGCTGCTTGTGGTGCACGGTGAGAAGGATGAGGTGGTTCCTTTTAATCAAGGGAAGCAGCTTTTTGATCTAGCGAACGAACCGAAGACTCTTTTTGAGGTGAAGGGTGGAGGTCACGGAAATTCGCTTTCTAGGGATGCCGGAGCTTACCGGAAACAGGTGCTCCAATGGCTTGAGAAGGTGATTTAAACCATCTCACTCTGAATTTTTTCCACCAGAGGACTGGTCGAGGACTTTTTCACGGAGTTGACTCAGGTCGGTTTCGATGTTCTCCAAGAGTTTGAGAAGTTCGGGATCTGCTGAAGTTGGAATTTCAGGAGTGAGTGCAAGCTCCTGCATGGTCGAAACGATGATTCCAATGAAGAGGTTCAGGATCGTGAAGGTGGCGACCATGATGAAAGGGACGAAAAACGCCCAAGCCCATGGGTGGACTTCCATGACTGGTCGAACAATACCCATCGACCAACTTTCTAGGGTCATGATTTGGAAAAGAGAGTAGAGACTCGCACCAAGAGAGCCGAACCATTCGGGATGGGTCTCACCGAAGAGTTTCGTGGCTAAAATGCCAGCTGTGTAGAAGAAAATAGCCATGACGGTAATCACGCCGAGTAATCCAGGGATGGAGTGGACAAAGGCAGCTACCACCTTTTTCAGGCTGGGAACTGCTGTGAGTAGGCGGAGCACTCGAAGAACTCGTAGCGATCGTAGGACGGCCCATACACCTGCGCCCGGAAGAAGCGCGACTGCGACGACAAAAAAATCAAAAATGTTCCATCCACTGCGCCAGAACGTCAGTCGATAAGCGGTTAGTTTTACGGCGAGTTCGGCAACGAAAACCACCAAACAGAGTCGGTCGATTAATACGAGGAGGCCGCCGATATGTCCCATGACTGCGGCACTGGTTTCCAAGCCCATCACTAGCGCGTTTAGGATGATGACTGCGATGACCGAATGCTGGATGGTTGGAGACTCCACCCACTGAGCTAACTTCAAACGCCATTCGGAGACGTTTGGTTTTTTCATTAGCTCGATTAAATCCTGTTCGCCCATGACCGCCGTCTTCTACGCGACTCGGCCGGAAGATTCAACTGTTCGGAGCGGAAACATTCGCTGGCTGAATTTCTCTCGCTTGCTATGAGTGTTTCGATGTTCCGAATTCATTTCTTCATTTTTCTATCGATTCTTTTTTTGTGTGGATGTGTGAGCGAGCCCAGTGGTAGCAGGGATTTGGATTTTCATTCAAAGGTTCTAACTGCTGTGCAATCCATGCCTTCAGGTGGCGGATATGATGGTGGTGATCCCACGAAAAACCTCCTGCATGGAGCCTGTGCTTTGGAAGATGGAAAGCTGCGCGTGGATGCGAGCCGAGCGAAGCCAAGCTTCTGTTCGGGAGCGACTTACCTGGTGCTTCTCAAGGCACTGGGAGATGGGCCAGAAGCACTGCTGCCGGAAATGGATCAGCAGGACGGGCATGGAGTCTTCGGGCGTTGGAATTCGAACGGGCCGGGTGCTGCGAAGTTGGTGGCTGATCTCGATGCTGGGAAAAATTACACATCATGGAGCCAGGCACGTCCGGGGGATTTTCTCAAAATTTGGTGGACTGATCAGATTGGAGGCCGTGAACGTGGGCACCTCGTCGTCTATCTGGGCCACGACGAAAACGTGGTGCGTTTCTGGTCGAGTAATCAACCCGGTGGCTACGGAGCCAAGTCAGTTTCTCGCAGCGATTGCAAACGTGTGCTTTTCACGCGTATCGATCGTCCGGGGAGATTTGCTAGTGCGGATAAGCTATCTGCAGTGGATCCATGGCTCGCGAGGATGCTGCGCGAAGATTTCACATGGGCCGAGGTGGTGAAAAAGTGTCGGGTGGATTCGTGAGTGATTTCGTTGGAGCAAGGATTTTTCCACAATTTGCGTGAGGTTCTTGAGATCCGCTGTTGAATGTCAGTGATGAGTCGCAAGAAAAACAAAGCCGCGCGTGCAACAGCTGAAGAACCATTACCCAATGCGTTTGGAGCCTTGGATGAGCTTGGTAAATTGCCTGCTGGGCCGGAGGCCACTACTCCTGTGTTGCCAATCAAAACCTCCAAGCGTGGTCAGAAAAACACCAATCGAGGCCGGGTTGATATCATCCGCTCGACGGCTCATCGGGGTGGAAAGGGCGTCACCATTGCAAAGAATTTCAAAGGAATCGCACTTGCTGAAAAGCAAGAACTTGCGAAGAAAATTCAGAAATCTTGTGGGGTCGGTGGCACCGTTAAAGACGGAAACATCGAAATCCAAGGTGACAAGCGCGAGGAGGTGAAACGCATTCTCACTGAAGCGGGCTTTAAACCCGTCTTCGCGGGCGGATGAAGATTTTAGCTAAGCATTCACTAGGAAAAATTTCAAGATGACCACGGAAGAGATTCAACAATACATCGACTTGGCGATTCGCGAGAACTTCGAGGGTTTCGAAACGCAATCTGGGGAAATGATGACGAGCGAAGGGGGCGACGGCCGCTTTTTAGGAAAAGTGATAGCCACCATGTATGCGGGGTTGCCTGGAGGTCGGAATATCTATCTCGCGATCGGGGAGACCGCAAAAAAGAGCCAGATCATCAAATTTGGTGACTCCGAGTGCTTGAAACCCAGTGAGACCGAACTGGATCTATTGCTGCTCAAGGAGTTGGGGATCGGTGACGATGAATCGAAACCAGAGGATAAAGATCTTGGGTAAGTTCAAGATATTTTGAACCGCTGCACAGATCGACAACCTTGAAGATGGAACCTTTCCGTAGAATGAATACGGATAGGAGTCTCGGAAATTCTTCGTTTCCCGTTTGGCCACCCATGGATGAGAGCCCGTTCTGAGACAGAATTCCAGTTGACGTGAACTGTCATCGAACCTATTGAGTTTCCCCCCTTGAGATTGACCCAGCCAATCGAAAAGGAATTTCATGTTTATTCAGCTAGGAAAACAAATACCGATATGGCTACCACAGCTCAGCGAAACAAAAATAGGACTCGCCCCACCAAGTCAAATGCAGCGAGAAACAAGCGTCAAAAGGACCAGAAGAAGCGTCTCGTCGCATTGGGAATGGATGAAGCTGTCGTGGCTTTGATGAATCCTAGAGAGGTTCTCACCAAGCTGAAGCATCCTGCCAAAGTGGCCAAGGAGTATGCTTCGAAGGACGCTTAAGCCGTTTTTTAGAGGCGGTAGACGCATTTGCATCTTTCATAGATGGAAACCAAGCGAGATTTGACTGGATTGAATTCGATCCACGCTGAGTTTGGTGATAGGGGCACGGAATAGTAGCTTCTGAAAGGTGGTCTGTGCCACGTCTGGCCTTGGAACTTGACGCTGATTGAACCGTCTGAGGATTCGTGGATGAGACGTCGGAAAGAGAAAAACAGAGGAACCGGCAACAAGCGCAAAAGTGGGACGGCGCGGGACAGTCGCGCGGAGACTGAGGAATTTCTGAAAAAGAACCGTTCGAAAGCCGATGTGATCGAAACGGCCAGTGGCTTGCAATACACGATCGTGAATCCGGGTGAAGGAACGAGTCCGACAGAGTGGAGCACGGTCGAGGTAAATCAGCGCATTCTGCTGGTGGACGGGACGGTTGTAAAAGATACCTTTCGCACTTCGGACACAGACCGATTCACCATGGAAGAGGCGATCGCAGGTTTAAAGGAAGGTTTGCCGTTGATGAAGGAAGGGGCTCGTTTCCGTTTTGTTGTCCCACCGGAACTGGCGTGGGGCAAACGTGGTGCTGGGAAGAAAATTGGACCCAACGCAGCGCTGATTTTTGATATACGGTTGGAGAGAGTTCGGGAGTGATGTTTTTAAAATCCATCCTATTTGGCCAATGCAGGCCCTAGGAGTTTCCAAATGTTTTCCGCAACCTTTTGTTGTCCTTGGTGATTGGGATGGATGCGGTCGGGTTGGTTGAGGGTTTCAACTCCGCCGACCCCTTCTAAAAGGAAGGGAATGAGAATGGATTTAGATTCTTTGGCGACTTCGGGAAAAATGGCCTTGAAGCGGGCGGTGAACTCGCTGCCCATGTTGTCTGGCATTTCCATGCCGGCGATGAAGATCTGAATTTCGGAGTTCTTGGCGCGAGCTTTTTTGGTGATTCCAAGGAGATTCTTTTTCGTTTCCTCTGGGGAAATTCCTCGCAGGCCATCGTTTCCGCCTAGAGCGATGATGAGAATATCCGCTCCTTTTGCCATGGCCCATGCGACGCGACGCAGTCCGCCGGCGGTGGTGTCCCCACTGACTCCGGCGTTGGTGACGGTGTAGGGAAGGTTGGTCGCGGCGATTTTTTTCTGAAGGAGAGTGGGGTAGGCTTGATCCGGATCGAGGCCGTATCCCGCGGTGATGCTATCGCCGAGCACGACGATGCGTTTTAGCGTATCAGTTGCATTCGGAGTTTCCTCGGCGAATAGTCCACCACTGGTGGCGATTGCCAACCCTAACAACATTTTTGCAAACCATGCCCTTCCCATCGACACCTAGTCTAGAAGCCGCCCACGGTGCTGTCAAACGGCCCATCCTGCAAGTAAGCGGATTACGGAAAACACATCCGACTGCGAGTGGTGATTTAACGGTTTTGGACGACGTGAGCCTGAGTTTGGAAGCAGGCGATACCTTGGCGATTGTTGGGCCTTCTGGTAGCGGAAAAACAACTCTACTCGGGTTGTGCGCAGGTTTGGACGATGCAAGTGCGGGATCCGTGGAACTTGATGGAGTGGCAGTGGAGTCGCTTGATCAGGATGCTCGCGCAGCATTGAGGAATCAGCTGGTGGGTTTTGTGTTTCAAAGCTTTCAATTGATCCCGACCTTGACGGCGATTGAAAATGTGTTGGTTCCGCTTGAGTTACGCGGTGAAACGGGGCAGCAAACCGAAGCGGAGAGGTTGCTTACAGAGGTCGGTTTGGGAGATCGCTTGGATCATTATCCTTTGCAGT
This sequence comes from Akkermansiaceae bacterium, assembly GCA_045106015.1. Lineage (GTDB taxonomy): Bacteria > Verrucomicrobiota > Verrucomicrobiia > Verrucomicrobiales > Akkermansiaceae > Luteolibacter. The sequence goes on from JBGCEE010000005.1 coordinate 32,393, forward strand.
TGTCCGGAGGTGAACAGCAGAGGGTGGCACTTGCTAGGGCTTTCATCCATCGCCCAAAAATTCTATTTGCTGATGAGCCGACAGGAAACCTTGATGCAGGAACCAGTGGGCCAATTGTGGAGATGTTGTTTCGTCTGAACCGAGAAGCAGGGACTGCATTGGTTCTGGTGACTCATGACCCAGCCTTGGCGGCAATGGCTCACCGAGTTGTGACAATGAGTGGAGGAAAAATTGTTTCGGAAGAGACCCATGCAGGCGCCTGACCATCGATCCATGCCCAAGAGTTTGTGGCGAGCGTTGTTCCATCCTTGGGTTTGGCGCATGGCATGGCGGGACAGTCGCTCGCAACGGCTTCGACTCGTTATTTTTTCCCTAGCGATTGTCTCTGGAGTGGCCGCACTAACGGCGATTCATTCCTTAAAAACGAGTGTGGAGCGAGGAATCGATTCGGAGGCCAAGTCTTTGCTAGGATCGGATCTTCGGATCGGTTCTCGGAAGGCTATTGAGCCGGAGGATATAACTCGGCTTTCAGAAATGGCAGAGAGGATGAGTCGCGAGACGAGTTTTCCATCCATGATGAAATTTTTGCCAGGTGGTGGAGCAAGGCTGATGCAGTTGCGTGGGATTGGTGGTGATTTCCCTTTTTATGGTGAGGTTGAGACACGACCAGCAGATGCGTGGCAGAAGTTGCGCGATGGAGGTGGCGTGATTGTGGAGCCAGCCATACTCGATCAGTTTGCGGTCAAAATTGGTGATGAAGTCGAGGTTGGAGAATTGCGATTAAAGATCATCGGTGTGGTTGATAAACCCGCTCCGAGAGGAAGTCGCTTTAGTGGGTTCGCCCCCGAAGCTTATGTAGAGCTCCGAGATCTTGACCGTATGGGCTTACTTGGAACCAATAGTATGGCCTCTTTCCAGATTCATCTTGAGATGCCAGCGACTGTGGAATCCAAAGAACTCAAGGAACAGATTCGAGAAACTTTTTCCGATTCATCGTGGCGCTTGGAAACTCCAGAGGATAGGCGTGAGAACTTGGGAGATGCGCTGGAAAACTTTCAGCGATTTCTTGGGTTGATCGCTTTGGCATCGCTCGCATTGGGGGCCGTTGGTGTGGCAGGAGCAGTGCACGCACATGTGACGCGGCGCATTCCTACGATTGCGATTTTGCGTTGTCTTGGTTGCCCAGGATATCTGGCATTCGGGATCTATTTTGCACAGGCGGTGGCGCTTGGATTGTTCGGAGCGCTGTTAGGTTCGGCGTTTGGGATAGCGTTGCAGATGGGGTTGTTAGAATTTTTTCAAGATGATCTTCCGGTTTCAATCAGTCCCTCACCTGAATGGAAAGTGGTTGCTCAAACGACTGCTACTGGATTTGCCGTATGTTGTGGATTTGCACTGCTACCCCTACTGAAAATTCGCGAAATTTCGCCCGCTGTAACTCTACGGAGCGGCGGTAGTTTGAAAGGAGGTTTTTTTCGATCACTGCCGATTTATGCATCGTTGGCGGGACTACTTCTCATCGTAGCCAGAGGGGATGACTTGCAATGGGTTCGTGCCTTTGCACTGGTTGGTGGTCTTTTGTTGGCGTTCCTTGCACTTGCAGGAGTTGCCCGTGGTCTGATGGCCGTGGCGCGTCGGGTCGTAAGCAAGCGTTGGCCCTATCTGCTCAGGCAAGGTATTTCGAATTTGCATCGGCCAGGGAATCAGACGCTTTTGTTTCTTCTTTCGCTTGGACTGGGAACCTTTTTGTTGGTGACGGTTCTCTCGGTTGGCAAACTGCTCAATGATCGATTGACGCTGCAGCAATCTGGAGACAGCCCGAATTTGTATCTGATTGACGTCCAGCCAGACCAAGTGGAGGGGGTGAAACAAGTGCTAGAAGATCAAGATTTGCCCCTTTTGGAAAGTGCGCCGATGGTGACGATGCGTGTGCAATCGATTCGGGGAGTGGACGTCGGGAAGGCGAAGGGTGTGCCCGGATGGGTCGCCAGACGTGAATTTCGTTCAACCTATCGAGACTCACTCAACTTTACCGAAACTATTGTTGCGGGTGAGTTGGCCACTGAGCGGTCAAGTCTTTCTGAAGTGGTTCCACTATCGCTGGAGGAAGATATTGCCAAAGATATGGGGGTTGGGATCGGTGATGAAATTACGTTGGATGTTCAGGGGATACCTGTGCAAACGAGAGTAACGAGTCTACGCCGAGTTGATTGGAGCCAGTTCAACCTGAATTTCTTCATGGTGTTTCCTCCAGGAGTTTTGGAGGAAGCTCCGGGATTCCATGTGGTGACAACGCGGACCCCGACGGCCGCGGCATCAGGAAAACTACAACGAAAATTGGCTGGAGACTTTGCCAACGTGACTGCCATTGATTTGACTCAAATTCTCGAAGCAGTTCGCGACATACTTGGGAAGATTTCGACGGTGATTACAGTGCTGGCAGGATTCACGGTTCTGGCTGGTTTGCCGATCTTGATTGGGACTTTGCTCAACGGGCGTGATGTTCGGCTGAAGGAGAGCGTGTTATTGCGAACGTTGGGTGCATCAGCAAAGCAAGTGCGTTTGATTTTGGTGATCGAGTATGCGGCACTTGGGCTACTCTCTGCATCGACTGGCATCTTGCTGGCGGCGGCGGCGAATGCCTCATTGGCAGTGTTCGTTTTCAAAGCCTCTCCATGGCCAGATCCGACGCTACTTTTGATTGCATTTGGATCAGTGACTGGAATTGCGTTGATCGGTGGCCTTGGATTGAGCCGAGGCGTTTGCCATCATCCACCTCTGGCCATCTTGCGAGGTGGCGGCTAGATTGTTCTCTCAGAATATTCGATCAAGTTTCAACGACTCATCACGACAGAAGGTTTTCTAATGAGATGTTTGGCTCCGTCCGTCTCGACCATTTCGGCAATTCCATCCGCAAAACGGTCTAATTGACAGATGTTGTTACTCAATACATCTCGCCGAAAGACGAACGAGCTTTTGAAAAACGTGCTAACTGGAGATTTTCTTCCAATCTTCTGGTTCTAGGCAGCAGGGATCTGCGGCGACCCAGTGGTTGGGTTCAATTTCTCTGAGTGAGAGGTCCATACCGATGGTTTCTTGGTATTTTGGATGGCTGATGCGGTGGCCGAAGGCGCTGCCATCCGGTGGGTCGATGGGGGAGGGAACGTCGCCTTCGAGGAGAATTTTTTCACGCTTGGCTTTTGGGTTGGCGATGGGGACAGCGGAGAGAAGGGCTTTGGTGTAGGCGTGTTTTGGGTTGCGGTAGATGGTCTCTGAATCGGCGAGTTCGACGATTTTTCCGAGATACATGACGGCGACGCGATCACTGATGTGTTTCACGACCGAGAGGTCGTGGGCGATGAAGAGGTAGGAGAGGTCGAATTCTTTCTGAAGGTCGACGAGGAGGTTGAGGATCTGTGATTGGACGGAGACGTCGAGGGCGGAGACGGGTTCATCGCAGATCAGCCATTTAGGTTTGAGCGCGAGTGCTCTTGCGATGCCGATGCGTTGGCGTTGACCGCCGGAGAATTCGAAGGGATAGCGCTCGGCGGAGGCGCGGGAGAGGCCGACGGTATCGAGCAGTTCATCCACCCATTTGCGGCGTTCAGTTTTACTTCCCATGCTGTGAATGCGGAACGGCTCTTCAATGATGGAGCGGACGTTCATGCGTGAGTCCAAGGAGTCAGCGGGGTCTTGGAAGATCATCTGGAAGTCTCTGCGCAGGGGGCGGAGTTGTCGCTGCGATAGGTGGGTGATGTCTTTTCCTTCGAAATGGATGTGGCCGGAGGTGGGGACGAGGAGACGGACGAGGGCTTTACCGAGAGTGGATTTTCCACATCCTGACTCCCCGACTAGGCCGAGGGTTTCTCCTGTTTCTAGCTCGAATGAGACTCCATCGACGGCTTTCACTGCGCCGGTGTTGCGAAGTAAGATCCCGCTTTTGACAGGAAAGTGGACTTTGAGGTCCTGGGCTTTCAATAAGGTGGATTCACTCACGGGTTCGAACATTCTTTACAGATTTCCAGCCAGTGGCCCGGCTGCACTTCTTTAAACTTTGGCCTTTCGCGGCTGATTGGGGTTTGCTTGCCGAGTCTCTGGCAGAAGCGGCAGCCATGGGTGTGCTCGCCAAGTCCAGCGACAGTGCCGGGAATGGTGGGTAGGACGGATTTGGGTGGGGTCTCTAGGGTGGGAATGGAGCGGAGTAACGCCTTGGTGTAGGCATGGAGTGGGTTTTCAAAAAGCTCTTCGACAGGTGCGCTCTCAACGACGCGTCCCGCATACATCACGACCACTTCATCGCAGGATTCGGCGATAACTCCGAGATCGTGGGTGATGAGCATGAGTGACATTCCCATTTCGCTCTGGAGATTCCCAAGGAGGTCGAGGATTTGTGCTTGGACGGTAACATCGAGCGCGGTGGTCGGTTCATCGGCGATGACGAGATCCGGCCGACAAGCGAGGGCTAAGGCGATAACGACCCGCTGGCGCATGCCGCCTGAGAGCTGATGGGGGTAGTCCATCATGCGTTTGGAAGGGGCGGGGATTTTCAGTAGATCGAGCATTTCGGTAGCCGCGTCCCATGCGTCCTTTTTACTCATGTTTTTGTGTATGCGGAATACCTCGGCCACTTGTCTTCCGATGCGGTGAACGGGATTGAGTGCGGCCATGGGCTCTTGGAAGATGACTCCGATTTCACCGCCGCGGACTTGGCGCATGCGCTTGGCATCGCAGTGAAGGAGGTCTTCGCCTTTGAAATGGATTTCACCGCCAAGGACTTTGCCAGCAGGTTGTGGTAGGAGTCGCACGATGGACATCGCGGTCACGCTTTTTCCGCACCCTGATTCGCCGACAATGCCGACGGTTTTTCCGTAGGGAATTTTGAAGGAGACTTGGTCGACGGCTCGGAGCAGGCCTTGTTCGGTCTCGAACGAGGTGATTAGGCGGTCGACTTCTAATAGATACCCGTCACTCATTCTTCCTCCTCCATTTCGACTTTGGGAAGATCCGCTGGATCAATTGGATTGCTCGATTCTTCGATGGGTTCGGGCGTTTGTTCGGTCTCAATAAAGCGGTATTCGTCATGAACGCGGTTGACTTCGTCGAAGGATTTTCCGTTGCGTTTGGCTTCCATGGTCTCGGCTTTCAATTTTTCATCGACCCAATGCACATGGACTTCGGTTGGTTCGTAGATGACGGGAGCGCAGAAACGCGTTTCTTCTGAGTCCGGCCAACGAACCCAGCGCCAGCATCCAACTCGGACAAACTTGACCTTGTAGGCGGGGACGAAGAAGGCTTCTTCATGAATGATGTTCTGCAGCTTGACTGCCGCATCACGCAGTTCTTCTTCGGTGAGTGCGTTGCGGACCGTTTCGCTCAGAACGTCGGTATCGTCGCGACCCCATACCCAATGATTGTTGGTTTGTGGTTTGAGATTACCTTTTTCATCCCGGGCGTTGGATGAGTGCATGAAATCGTAAAAACGAGGGGTGGGAGGGGTGATGACCCATCCACCAAAGGTGATTTCGTGCTGCTTGAGCATCGACTTTTTGTAATCGACGGTTGCTTCATTGGGGTCGAGCCGTAGATCGAATCCGCAGGCTTTCGCTTCTTCCTTGAGGATGGCGAACATGCGGTCGTAGGTCGGGTCCACACGGTAGCTTACAGAAATGGAGAGTTTGGTCCCATCAGGGCGTTCGAGGATTCCGTTACGATCGGTGGAGGTGAAGCCCGCCGCTCGGAAGGCTTCGCGTGCTTTGGTGATCGAGTAGGGGCGCGCCTTGATTGAGGGGTCGCTGAAGAGGAGGAAATCTTCGTTAAATGCGTTGAGCCTTTGGTAGTCACCGCGGTAGATCACATTGATGACTTTTTGCCAGTTCATCGCATGCTGGATGCCGATACGAATTTGCTTTTCGTCCAGCAGCGGCTTGCTGACATTCATATACATGCCAATGGGTAGGGCTGGATACTGAGTGTAGAAGGTATGGCGCTCAATATAGCCTTTGAAGACCGGTTCGATGACTGATTTTTCATACCAGAATTCTGGGCGGGTGATGTAAAACGAATCGAGCTCACCGGCCCGAAAGAGTTCGAATGCTTTTGATCTATCGCGGACAACGACGTGGCGAACTCGATCGGCGTTGAAACGGTACTTGTAGTATTTCAGGTCTTTTGCCCACCAGTCCTTGACCCGAGTCTGTGTGATGGAGACACCTTTGACGATATCCTCTGGGAGAACTTTGTAGGCTCCGGTGGTCGGAGGAAATTTCCATTGATGTTTCTCGGTGAAGTCTGGGCCGTAGTCATCGTAGAAGTGCGGAGCGGAAGGACTCAGGCCACCAGTCAAGTAGGGTGCGTAGAGTTTTGCCTCTGGGAGAGAAATGGAAAGTGTGTGATCGTCATAGACGACAAAACCGGCCATTTCCTCGCGCCAGTATTGTTTTTGGTAAGGGTTGACGATGTCATCGGAAATGCGGATGTATGAGGTAAAGATGAAGTGGTCAGCCTTGACTGGCGTGCCATCTGAGTAGCGGGCTTTTTTATGGATTTTGAAGAAGACCGTTCTTCCGTCTTCGGAGACCGCCCATTGCTCGGCGAGCCCTGGGATGATCGCGCCGGTTTTGGGATGGAGGCGGACGAGATCCAAGTCGATGTCGTCGTAGAGTGTTCCACGAAAGCCATTGTTGGAGTTATCGCCGAAGGGCCGAAGGGTGGGAGGGAAGGTGGGGATGTAGCTATTGAACGTTCCGCCTTTCTTCGCGTTCGGATCGCCAATTTCCTCGTGCTCCATGCCGTCTTCCCAAGCAAGGTCCGCAGGAATTTCGCTGGGATCGCTGTAGCGGAAGTAGTCGCCGCGGCTTAGGCGGAAATCCCACTTTTCTTTTTCCCTTTGGAGGTTTTCAAGATTTCTTTCGAGAGTCTCGCGTTCTTCTTCTGCGGCGGTTTCTAGCGTTTCAGAGGTTTCTGCGATGGCTTTTTCGGTGGCAGCTGACTGCTCTTCGAGCCAGTTTTTGATGTACGTGTTGTAGCGCGGAATAAAATCTTCGAAGCCCGAGGTCCTTTGGTTGACCTTGGTGTCTTGGCGGCACCCAGCCAGAGCACAGATTAGAGCGCCGGATATTGCCAGTTTGAAGAAGTGTTTCATCACCGGTAGTAGCTGTGTTTTTTAGGGTCAAATGCCTCGCGAACGGCTTCGCCAATGAAGGTGATCAGGATGAGGAGTCCGACGAGAACGAAGAACGTGGAGGAAACGAGCCAAGGTGCCGATAGATTGGAAAGGCCGTCATTGAGCAGGCGTCCCCATGTTGCATATTCTGGTGGTAGGCCGAATCCTAGGTAGTCGAGAGCGGTCAGTGAAAAGATCAGCGAGGACATGGTGAAGGGAACGAGGGTGACGATAATTGCGACGGTGTTCGGCAAAAGGTGGCGGAAAATGATTCTGGGTGTTCCAGCTCCGAGGACGCGAGCGGCGGCGATGTAATCGCGCTCCTTATCACGGTAGGCAGCCGTGCGCATGAGTGAGCAGATTCCCATCCAACCAAAAATGATTAAAATGGTTAGAATGACTGGTAGCCCTTTGAACTGCTCTGGGACCATGCTGGAGAAAATGATCACAACGAAGAGAAAGGGCATGTTCGCAAAGACTTCGATGAGGCGGTCGACGGTGAGATCAAAGATCCCGCCGAGGTAGCCCATGAGCATGCCGACAAGAATGCCGATGGTGTAGACGATCGGAAGGAAGATGAGGGCGGCCTTGAAATTTACCTGTAGGCCTCCGTAGAGGTAAGCGAGGACATCGTAGCCTTGGGAGGTGGTTCCGAGAAAGTTACCCTCCTCCCATATCGGGGGGGCAGGATGATATTTCACTGCTCTCATTTCGCCGATTGAAGCGGCTAGGAAGTCGTTCACATCTCCTTGGCCAGAATAGGTTTCACCGATTTTCTCACCTTTGCTGTATTCCGCGCTGTAGATTCGCTCTCCCTTGGGATCCCAGCCATCGGCAGGGCCACTGAGAAGGCCATCCCTTAGCGTGTAGCGGATGTGAAATTTGGCGTTATTTTTATCATGGTATGTGGCTGCAAGGCCAAAAAACGGATTCTTTTTACCAGATTCATAGTAGATGCCATTGCGTTCCGTGAGGGTGACGGATCGAGGATAGAGCGTGTCGCCGGTAGCCGAATAAGGAATTAGCGGCATGATCACGGTCCCGCCATCGCCAGACTCTTCGGATTTCCAGCTTTTCTTCAGTGTTCGGTAATCGACAGGTGCGTCAGCGCGTTCACCTTCGATCCCGAAATCCGAGCTCTTCAAGGTCCCGGGTTTGAAAGCCGGGAAGGTCCATTGTCCTTTGTATTGAACTGCTAGAGCTTCGTTTCCGACGATGACTTGGTCGAGCGCCGCGAGTGCGGCTAGGCTGATCAAAATCAGCAATGAAAGGTAGCCGCGTTTGATTTCTTTGAAACGTTTGATCCTTCGGAGCGTGAGTGGATTGGGAGGGCCGCCGCTAAAGGACCGAACGATCAGGCTGCCACCAATGAACATAAGGATTAGAGAGCTGAGCCATCCGAACCAGAGGAATGCTTTGCTGGAATTTTCGCCCCAGTTGAGAACAGGGACTTCTCGGCTGGCTTCAAAAAACCAGCGAGCAGTTGGGAAATCGATCTGCAAGCTTTCACCCAGAGCTGCAAGCAACCCGAGTAAGAAAATAAAAAATCCAATCGTTCGCCCGCTCATTTGAATTTAATTCTTGGGTCGACCATGGCGACGATGAGATCTGACAGGACTTTCCCCATCAGCATGAGGAAAGCGGCGATGGTCAGAGTGCCCATGATGACAGGAACGTCACGGGCGATGACTGCTTGATATTGAAGTAGGCCAAAGCCTTGGATGTCGAAGACGGTTTCGACGAGGATGGATCCGCTGATAAAAATTTCGATCAGGCTGCCCGCGCTGGTTGCGACGGGGATCATTGAGTTACGGAAGGCGTGACCGAATACCGCTTTTCTGAATCCCACGCCTTTGGCGACAGCGGTCCGGACATAGTCGGCCGATAACTGATCCATGAGGTTGTTTTTCGTCAGCATGGTGAGCATGGCAAAAGAACCGACCAGATAGCAGAGTAGCGGGAGCACGGTGTGATGGGCAACATCCTTGACCTGGTCCCACGGTGGCATCTCGGCAAAGTCTGGACTGGTGAGGCCGAAGAGTGGGAAAAGGTTCATTCTAGCACCAAAGTGAACCAGAAGAATTGCGCCAAGGGCGAAGCCGGGAATTGAATAGCCGATGAAGATGAGAACCGAACTGGCACTGTCGATAAAAGTCCGGTGTTTCAGGGCTTTCAGCACGCCGAGAGGCAAGCACACCGCATAGGTCAAGACTGCGGTTAAGAGGCCGAAATACAGCGCGATGGGCACGCGCTCCAAGATCATGGACCAGACGGGGTCGTTGTAGACCGTTGATCGACCTAGATCGCCTTGTAGTAGTCCGCTGAAACGATTTTTGTAAGCGACGACTCTTGGTGCATAGGAGGGGGCGCTGACGTCACCAGCGCTTCTTTTGCGAAAGCGCTCTTGGCGATCTTTCTCGTCTTCGTAACGAAGTTTCCAACCATCTTCCCGAAGGCTTTCTCCACTTTTGCGGTAAATCGCGGAAACGATCTCTTCGCCGTTTCTAGTTACCTTCGCTAAGCGTCCATCGCCACGCAACACCATGACTGCGACGTTATCGGGATCTTTCTCGCCTCCGCCGATGGGTGTATCGCCACGTGCGCCGAATTCTCCTTTGGAAATGGAGACCTCTCTTGGAAGGACGCCCAACCATTGAAGATAGGCAACCGGCATCGATTTATCTAAACCGAACTGCTCCTCAAGAGCTTCCATTTGTTCTTCGCTCAGACCGCCGCTGGAGCCGCTAGAACTTTGCTTGCCTCCGCCGGTATCCGCACCTCCTGCCGCTTGCTGCAGCATACGATCCATCGGGCCACCAGGAACGAACCGTGTAATCGCAAAGACGAGAAAGGTGATCCCCAACATGGTCGGGGGGATCAGCAGAAATCGTCGTAGGAAATAACTCTTCACTTAAAGCGCCTGCACAGTTTCAACGCAACGCCCCGTTTAGCAAGCTCCGCTCGCGCTAAAATTCGATGCCTTTTTGTTTTTTTACGGCGACGATGTAATCAAGGACCGCTTTTTCATCAGTGGATGGGAGTCCAGCATGCCGGATCATCTTCGGCATGGCGTCTTCGAAGTCCATAATATCGACCTCTTCAGGAAGCATGTAGGTGTGGCATTCACCGCACTTCAGCATGTAGACTTCATGGCCGCGTTGAAGTTGTGAAAGAGAGGTTCCGCTGACCTTCGCCATGGCTGCATCTGGATTTGGCACCTCGGAGATTCCTCCGACCGTGCCATCATCCCCAGATGGCATGTCTCCCATTGTGCTGCTCCCGCCATCGCCACTTATGGGAGTGCAGCCGACCAAGCAGACTAGGGGTAAAGTCGAAAACCATGCGAATTTCATGTTTCCTAAATACATGATTCTGCCCCATTTGGACAACCCTTTAAGGCTTTTATAAGCAGAATGGTTGGATTCTTGACCCGTTGTATCGCCGAATGTGGAGGGGATTTTGACGGAACGAGGCTTGAATTAGGCCCTTTGATTTCGTGTTTCTAGGATTCATGGTGAAGTTTCGCGGTAGCCTGCGATTGACTCCAAGGCGGGTATCGTTTCCTCTTCCGCATGCCTTCAGCGGAAAAAAAGTCTCCGATCTCTTCGAATCGATGGATTCTTTCCTACCTGCTACAGGAAAAGAAAATTTTTCTACCTTCGTTGGTGGCGTTGTTTCTGACGGCTGGGCTTGCGCTCGCATTTCCGTATTTTCTAAAGGAACTGATAGGTAGTCCAGTTGACGGACTGCAAAACGAGGTGCCACCGGAGGATATTCTGGCGAAAATCAACGATGTGGTTCTTAAGTTGATTGCGGTTCTTTTCTTGCAAGCGACCATTGGCTTTTTCCGTGTGCAAGGCTTTATCCGTTCTGGCGAGTCGGCGCTGAATCGGCTGCGGAAAGATCTTTTCACGCACCTTCTTCGTTTGCCAGTTCCGTATTTTCAGGATCAGCGATCTGGGTCGTTGAGTAACCGAGTATCGTCTGATCTGGCCCTTGTTCGGGAAACGCTTCTGACGACGGTTCCACAAGCTGTGCGTCAGACAGTGATCCTAATCGGCGGGCTGGTTTTTATTTTCATCGCTTCGTGGAAACTCTCACTGGTCATGCTCGGGTGCATTCCGGTGGTGGTGCTGCTGATTGCCTTTTTTGGCAGAAAAGTTCGCGGTCACTCGAAGGCTGCGCAGCAGTCTCTTGCGGAAGCTTCCACGGTGATCGAGGAATCGGTTCAAAATATTTCTGATGTGAAAGCTTATACGAATGAGGGCTTCGAGAGAGGTCGTTATGACTCGGCACTGGAGAGTTTTCTTGGGGTTGCGATTCGAGGAGCCCAAGCTCGTGGCGCATTCCTTTCGTTTATCATCTTTGTCCTCTTCGGGACGATTGCCTTTGTCGTATGGTATGGCGCACGAATGTATTCCGCAGGGGATATCAATTGGGAAAATTTCTTCGCGTTTATCATTTTCTCGATCTTCGTCGGGGCCTCGCTGGGATCCTTTCCGGAAATCATCTCTCAACTTCAGCAAACTTCTGGGGCTACCGAACGTCTTCGGGAGATTCTTGATATGCCCGGTGAGCGGAAAATGGGTGAGGAGGATGCCAAGCTATCCGGAGCCATTACGTTCTCTGGACTATCGTTTCATTATCCTTCCAGACCCGAAGTTTCTGTCATCGGAGATCTATCGGTCGAAGTTCCAGCAAGCCAGCGCACCGCCATTGTCGGTCCCTCAGGAGCTGGAAAGTCGACGTTGTTTTCCCTGATCCTTGGGTTCAATGACCCTGTGGATGGGAAGTTGCTTTTCGATGGAAAAGAGGCGCATGAAATTTCGCTGGAATGCCTGAGGTCTCAAATCGCGATCGTGCCGCAGGAGGTCATGCTGTTTGGGGGGACTATTTCGGAAAACATCGCCTACGGCAAACCGGGTGCGTCCGTAGAGGAAATTCGAGAAGCAGCGAAACTTGCAAATGCACATGAGTTCATCGATGAGCTTCCCGAGGCTTACGAGACCGTGGTTGGTCCGAGGGGAACGAAGCTTTCCGGAGGGCAGCGCCAGCGCATCGCGATCGCGCGCGCGGTTCTTGCCGATCCGAAAATACTTCTGCTAGATGAAGCGACCTCTGCTCTTGATTCCGAATCCGAACGCCTCGTCAACGAAGCGCTTGAGCGTCTGATGGAAGGTCGCACGTCTTTGGTGATTGCGCATCGGCTTTCGACTGTTCGCCACGCCGATCAGATTCTTGTGCTTTCGAAAGGGCAGTTGGTTGAACGAGGAAGCCATGAGGAGCTTTTGGCGGCCAACGGCACCTACCGTTTTCTCGCGGAGACCCAGTTGTCCTAACTTAGGCTAGGAGTCTTCTGGGATTTCTGCGAGGTGCTTTTCGATGTGATCGAGCACGGAATTGGAGTGCAGCATGAGGGGATGGAGGGCGATATTGAACGAGTGGTTTTCCGCTCGATCCCAAACAGACGAGGTAGTTGGTAGAATGATGAGGTCCAGTGGAGTGCGGTAGGAGACGACGGGCATATCGCCGAGAGTTCCCTCGGTTTCTTTGAGTTCCTGAAGAAAGTCGCTCCCGATGCGCATTTGTTTGGCTCCTCGCGTCGTGAGGGTCTTGGCGACCTTGGTTCCGTGGTGGGGGGTGGATACGGTAATGAATTTCTCGCAGCGTTCAGCTCCGCCGAGGTTCTGAAGGTAGTAGCGGGAAACGAGGCCACCCATGCTGAATGCAACAATGGCGATGGGATCTTCTTTGCCAAATTTCTGGTCGATGTCCTTTTTTAGCTCTTCAGCGACTTTGTCCAGTCCCGGGGCTCCGCTTGGGGGTTTGAGACGTGGTATGTAGCACTCGACCCCATGGTTTTCGAGGCGTTTCTTTAGAGAATCGAAGGCTTTGCCGTCTTCAAAGATTCCGTGAACCATCACGACGCGGTCATAGCGGGGCTTCGCGGGTTGTGGATGGCAGGAAACGGCCGTCGCAAAAATCCCGGTGAACAGATGGAAAAAACGTGCGGTGATCATAGGGAGTTAGCCCGGAGGCCAATGTAACGGGCGGCCGCCGAGTAGGTGGATATGTAAATGCGGAACGGTTTCACCGCCATCAGAACCGTTGTTGATGGCGATACGAAATCCGGATTCTGAGATGCCGAGTTCTTTTGCGACTTTGGCGGCAGTCAAAAGGAGATGGCCCAGTAGTTCACGATCCTCCTTTGAAGCTTCGCCAATACGCGGAATCGGTTTTCTTGGAACCACCAGTAAATGAGTGGGGGCTTGGGGTGAGATGTCGCGGAAGGCACAGCACAGTTCATCTTTGTGAAGAATTTCCGCTGGAATTTCACCATCGTAGATTTTCTCAAAAAGTGTTTTCATCCGCCGGCAGTTGTGTGAGGTGATACGTCTCGGTCACCCTGACACCATCTGCCATAGAAGAATAAGGTCAATATGAGAAAAATAATGAGCGCTGCAGTTTTGTGGCTTACCGGACTTCCATTGCAAGCAGACGAATCTGCAACTGTGCCGAATCTTTTGGTGATCATGGCAGATGACTTGGGCTATGCAGATGTGGGGTTCAATGGTTGTAAGGACATACCGACTCCCCATATCGATTCGATTGCGAAGAACGGTGTGATGTTTACCAGCGGCTATGTGGCTTATCCGGTATGTGGTCCGAGTCGCGCGGCATTCATCACAGGAAGATACGGGCAGCGATTTGGTTTCGAGCGCAACCCACAGTATAGCACTGAAGATGCTGAAATGGGTTTACCTAAATCAGAGACAACGATTGCATCCGCTTTGCAAAAGGTTGGGTATCATAGCGGAGTCATCGGGAAATGGCATCTCGGCGCCCATGAGTCTCTGCATCCTCTTTCGCGAGGATTTGATGAATTCTACGGTCACCTTGGCGGGGGTCATCGGTATTTGCCGGAAGAGCTAACGATCAAAAATAGTGTGGATGCCAAAGGTGAGGCGCAGAGCTATCGAACCTGGATTCTTCACAATCACAAACCTGTGCCTCCAAGAAAATATCTGACGGATGAGTTTTCGGAAGAAGCGGTGAGCTTCATCAGGAAAAATCATGAGAGTCCCTTTTTCTTGTTTTTATCTTATAACGCTCCCCACGGACCGTTGCAGGCGACTGAGAAATATCTTTCCCGTTTTTCACATATCAAGAATAAGAAACGGCGTATCTATGCGGCGATGGTCAGCGCAATGGACGATGGTGTCGGTGAGGTGCTTGAGGAGTTACGCGAAACGGGTGTGGAAGAGAATACGTTAATTTTTTTCCTTTCTGATAATGGCGGCCCACAATCGAAAAATGGATCAAATAACGCGCCGCTGAGAGGAAACAAGTCGGATGTATGGGAAGGAGGCTATCGCGTGCCATTTGCTCTCCAGTGGTCGGCGAAAATCAAGGCTGGAACAGTTTATGATAAGCCCATCATCTCGCTTGATATATTCGGCACCATTGCAGCCCTGTCTTCCGCTCCAATTGCAAAGGAGCGTCCACTTGACGGGGTGAATCTAATCCCTTTTCTAACAGGTCAAAAGCAGGGTGATCCTCATGAAGCGTTGTTCATTCGGAAATTTGATCAAGGGCGATTTGCGGTGCGGCATGGCGATAGCAAGTTGGTCATTGATAAGGCTGATGGCTCTCCGTTGCTCTTTGATCTTTCTAAAGATATTTCCGAAAAAAACAATACTGCCAAAGGCCATCCAGAACGAGTGGCTGAACTGAATCGGCTTCGAGAAAATTGGAACAAGGAATTGATTGAACCGACGTTCGAAGGCCTCATCCACATCGAGAAAAAAGGAAAATGAAATCACCTGTTTCAATAGTTGTTCTCGTTTGTTTGCCGATTGCTCTCGCTCTCGTTGGTTCCCTCTATGCTGAAGAAGGGAAAGAGATTCAGCGCTGTGGAGTGGTTCCCGCCAAGCGAGAGCTTGCCGATCTTCAGAAAACCAAACTGGAAGTTCGTGGAAATGGGGCAGAAGTGAAGTGGAATCGTGGGCTCCAAATCAGCTTCTCCGAGGTCGGAGGCAGTGCTCGGATCGTCATGCCGAAACCTGGATTTGATGTGAATGATTCGGTCGTTATCGAAGTTGAGATTGAGAATCTAACAGATACAGATGTGACAATTCTGGGTCAGATGAACAACAACAGAAGTTCGAGAGGTTTTTTGAATCTGCCGCCATCAGGTGGGGATGTGTTGGTGCTTCATTTGATGCGATTAGCGACGGATGGAAGGAAGAAAGACGGAGTAGCAAAAAGTCCGTTTCCGGGAATGCTAGGATCACCGGGTGGGAGAATGGTTCATTGGGATGCGGAAAACCGGAATCATCGCTGCAGATCGATCGTGATTTCAGATTTGGACGGGAGGTCACTGGAAAAGGAAATTCGTATCAAGCGTGTGATGGCGAAGGGGAAATTTGGGGAAATTCCTTCACCAGGTTTGGAGGAGTTTTTTCCGTTTGTGGATGAGTTTGGTCAATACAAACACGGTGCATGGCCTGGGAAGAAGCGGACAAAGAAGGATTTGCTTGAGTCGAAAAAGGTCGAAGTTAGCGATCTCGGTGTTCATTCCTCTAGAGTATCGTGGAGCAAATATGGTGGATGGAAAGAAGGGCCGAAGCTGGACGCGACGGGGCACTTTCGGACGCAGAAACACGGCGGCAAATGGTGGTTGGTGGATCCCGAGGGCTATCTGTTTTGGTCTCACGGAGTGACTGGAGTTGGTGTGGGTTCGAAAACTCGGGTTAAGTGGCGTAAGCGCTTCTTTGAGTCGTTGCCCTCGGCACATATTGAGGGAGATGAAATCGATTTTCTGGCGGTGAACCTTGAACATAAATACGGAAGTGACTGGAAAAAAGAGCATCGTTCAGTATCGCACGAAAGGCTGAAGAGCTGGGGAATGAACAGTGCGGGAAATTGGTCGGAAAAAGAGTTTTGTAAAATGGGGAGAACTCCGTATTTCATGCCGATTCATTTTTCTTCAAGGCGGGGAAATGCTCTGAAGAATGAGGATTTACTGCGTGAAGCCCTCGAGCTCCGTATGGCGAAAGAGGAGACAATCAACGATCCATGGTGTGTCGGTTATTTCGTGCAAAACGAATTAAACTGGAAGGATGTGATGGATCCAGAGATCTACTACCGAACGGTGAGCGAAGTGATGAAACAAACGGCACCAAACAAGTTGTATTTGGGAAGTCGTCTGCACAGTCACTATTCGGCTTTGGGAGCGCCGAAAGAAGTGGCAGCTGCGGCTGCGAAATATTGTGACGTGGTTGGGATCAATCGCTATCGGTTTTCACCTTCGGATCTAGAAATTGCCGATGGCCATGACAAGCCGATCATTATTGGTGAATTTCATTTTGGAGCCCTCGACCGCGGTACGTTTCACCCGGGTCTTCGGGGCGTTGGTGATCAGAATCAACGGGCTCGTGCCTACGTGCATTTTCTCGAAGAGGCATTGAAACATCCGAATATCGTTGGTGCGCATTGGTTTCAATACAGGGAACAAGTCGTCACTGGTCGGAAAGATGGAGAGAACTATCAGATCGGATTTATCGATATCACTGATAGTCCTTCCGAAGAGTTAGTTGAGGCGGCGAGGACCATCGGCGGCAGGATGTATCAGATTCGTATGAATCGAGGCGAATGACACCAGTCTTGCTTGAAGGGCGGTGGATGTTTAAAGCTTTGGGGTCATGGTGAATTCGAAGCGGAGCACGCCGGGAGCGAGTTGGAAGAAGACTCTGCTTCGCGGACTATTGGTTTGTGCCGGTTCGATTGTTATTTTGATGCCTGCCTGGCTTCCGAATAAGCCGGGTGCGCCATTGCAGCAGGGGACGGTCGAGTTTCTGCAAGCCTTGTTACTTGCTGCTGCGACGGCTGTGATGATCGGAGCGTTGGCGCATTCAGGGCAGCGGCGTTCGGTCTGCCGAGTGCTTGCTTTTGGCTTGGCGGCGGCTCTGGTCGGTGAGCTTGAAGACTTTATCTCAGGAGTGTTGAAACGACCTTTCCCAGACGGATGGGTCATTGGGATTTTGCTATTTTGCGCTTTGATTACGGTCCTTAGGCACAGTCGTGTGATGATACGGTTTTTTGGATCCATGGGTCATCATGCGGGAACTGGATTCATCGGTGCGGCACTTTTGATTCTGTATGTTTTCAACCGAATTGTTGGTGCTCCGGCCTTTTGGCAGGCTTCTCTGGGCGATTCCTTCTCACCCGAAATTCCACAGATTTGTAAGGGATATTTGGAATTGTTGGCGTGTTACTTTATCTTGGTAGGCTCGATCGGCTTGGCGATCACCTTGGGGAGAAGGGAAGAACTGGACTAGATGAGGAGGCAGAGTTTATCAAAACGGTTGAGTTGGAGGTTTGAGGCTGTCGCCCATTCACTCGTCTCTTCAGTGCTGAGCAAACTTGAGCCTCGTACGATTTTTCTATTTGGTGAGAAACTTGGTAAATGGATCTGGCCCTTAATGAAAAAGCGGCAGGTTACGATTTTCAGGAATCTACGTATTGCATTGGATGAACGTCATTCTCTTGAAGAAATTCGAGAGATGGCGCGTGAGTCATTTGTTCGTACCGTGGCGAACTTGCTGTGCTCTTCTGCTTCAGAGGGCGCGACGAGAGCGCAAATCGGCGATATGATGAGGATCGAAAATCCCGAGGTTCTGCATGCGGCTGTCAAAAAGGGTAAGGGGGTGGTCATTCTGCTCGGACACATGGGGAACTGGGAATTGCTCACTCAGATCCGTGATTTTTTCCCTGATGGGACAAAATTGGGTGCCTTTTACCGACCGTTAAATAATCCGATTCTCAACGAGCGAGTCTTGAAGCAAAGAGAAAGCGACGGGACGAAGCTGTTTTCGAAAAGAGACAGCTTGCATCATGTCGCGGGATTTCTTCGGGAGAACGGAGTGATTGGAATTCTATCTGATCAGCGTGCTGGTCTTCAGGGGCAGGTCGCCCCTTATTTTGGGCGGCTGACGCGGGTGAGCCCACTTCCGAGTCTTTTGGTGAGGCGTTGTAAAAGCGAGGTCGTTGCGTTTTCGATGCGAACTGAAGAACCGGGGAAGTGGGTCGTGAGGTGCCACTCTGTCGAAAGGCCTGCGAACCCAATTAATTGCACCAAGGCCGTGGAAACGGCGATGAGAGTTTCGGTCATGGATGTCTTTTGGCTTCAGGAGCGCTGGAAGGTGTATCTGAGTCCCAAGTCAACTCCTTCCGGATGGTTAGGAGGCGATGATACGCGAAGCGAAAAACCTCATAGAGCCATCGTCTGGAGAGAGAGGGAAGAGGCTGACTGTGCGCTGCCGGATGGGTCCCTTCACAATGACATCAGATATGATCACGTCACTGGGCAGGATCCTTCCGTTCTCCGTGAACTCGACGAGCAAGAGCAGCTTCCGATTGATTTTATTCTCTGTTTTTCTGATCATCCTCGGCTTCAGAAACAGGCGGCAGAATTGGGAATACCTGTGTATCCCGTTTCGCGTTATTCAAAATAACTCTCCGGTGACTTTCTCAGTGGTCTTGAAGTGAAGCTTGGCAAAACTGCCGAGAGTTTCGGCTCCGTATTTTTCGACAACCTTTTTCCCGGCGGTGACCACTTGAGAGGAAGCCCCCAGCGGAATCTTGAATCCCGCTTTTTCTGTCGCTGCGTCCATCCAGTCGATGAAGCGTTCCCGTGCGAGAATCGATGCTGCGGCAACTGCTGTATCAGATTCACCCTTGGTTCGTTGTTCGAGTTTCAGGCTGACGTCTTTTTGTTTTAGGGCTGTTTCTAGGACGCTTGCTCTAGCGAATTGATCGGAAAGTGCCCGAGGGCAATCTGGCCGTTTTTTAGCCAATTCTTCGATGACGGTCGCATGTCCCCAAGCGAGCATTCGATTGAGGTTATTGAACGAGGCATAGAGCTCGTTATATTTTTTCGGACGAAGGACAATTACGTCAAAGGCGATGTTTGGCGTGTCTTTAATGATCGCTGCCAGTTGTCGTATCTTTGCTGCTGAGGTGATGCGTTTGGAATCCATGATTCCGGCGCTAATCAGATGTCGGGTAATAACCTTGTCCGTGTAAACTCCCGCGACAACGAGAGGGCCGAAGAAATCGCCTTTTCCGCTTTCATCGATTCCGAAGTGCGGCTCGAACTGTTCGGGATCGTTGACTTCCTCGTAGTCTAGCTCGGCTTTTCCGGTTACTAAGGGCTCCAAAGTGAAGCGAATGAAGTCTTCAGTGTCCTTTCCTTGGATGAGTGCTTTCGGGCCTTTCTCGTAGACGCTGATATTCAGTTTTCCCTTCTTTGCCGCGAAGATGGTGTATGGTTTTTCGAGGAAGTCGAAGCCTTGTTCGGTGAGGATCTCGCGGAGTTTTGTTACCTGCGCGGAAGTCAGAGGAGTAGTGTGAGAAGTCATCGGCGCTAGCAAGCTTGGTATCTTTTCTAACCGACTTCTCTAGAGCGAGCAAGATCTCGCCGATGGTTGAACGAATTTTTGCAACTGGGATACATTTCCGAAAGCGGCAGGGTATTGGATTGCGGAGTGCCCTTGCGTATTGTTTCTTTAGGTATGATTTGGGAAAAGGTGTCGGTTCGTGGTGTTATAAAAGGGTGTACAGCGATCTTAACTTTAGTGATTTTGCCGTCGTGTGGAGTTACTTCGGGAAGTTTTCCTGACCCAGCCTTGCCGCCGGTGAAGGCTCCACCTCAGATTTTTGACTCCTATCGTGCGGGTCGCAGTGCGAATATGGCCGATGGCTGGACGCGGGGAATGGATATGTCAGGAGTTTCTTTCAATGATGACCGGACCGCGACTCTGGTGACACCGAGACATGTGGTGATGGCGAAACATTTCGCTAGGCCTGCGCTTTCCTCCGTGGTTTTTCATGATCGAAATGGGAAGCGGCTCTCGCGCAAGATCATCGCTCTAGAGCCGGGGACTGGCGATGTGATGGTGGGATTGCTTGATGAGGCAGTGCCCTCGAATTACACCGCTTACCCCCTTCCAGTGCCTGGATCGAATCATTCCAGTCTGGTGAACCAACGAGTGATCGTGACTGACCAGAAGCGCTGCCTGTTTGTCCATCAAGTGGCTGCCGTGGGTGCTGGGCGCATTGCCTTCAAGCAAGATATGAGTGACCAATACGGTTGGGGGAAGAACTTGGTGGTGGGCGATAGCGGAAATCCCGCATTTCTCATTGTAGGCAAGCAGTTGGTCCTCGTTGAGACTCACACTACTGGCGGGGCGGGTGCTGGACCGTATTACGGGGATCCTGGAGTTCAGGCAGGAGTGCGTGCCGCGATCAAAAAGTTGGGCGGCGGTCAGCGCATTCGCACGGTGCGAGTTCCTTAGTGAAATTTTTTATGGGAATTTGAAGCGAGATGAGTGATTCTCCGTTTCTAGTTTCAAAGAGACGAAATTTATATGAAAGCACTCACACCGGCCTGTATTTTGGCCGCCATTACATTCTCGGTTGTCGCCTACAATCCTCTCAAAGAATCCGCACCTGCTGGTGCTGCGGAAAAGATCGCTGCGGCGCTTCCTGAGGAAGCTTTTGCGAAGCCTGCCGAACCTCGAAAGCTACTCGTCTTTTCAAGGACGAATGGCTTCCGTCACAAGTCCATTGCAACCGGAAAAGTCGCGCTCGCGAAAATGGGTGAAATGACCGGAGCATTCGAAGCGGTGATCAGCGATGACCTTTCGAATTTCGAGAAGGATAAGATCGGTGAATTCGATGCGATCTGTTTTCTCAGCACGACGAAAAATCCTTTTTCACCAAACAAAGCAGAGCTTCTAAAAATGTCTGACAAGGACAAGGCGGGTGCGGCGGAGTATGAGAAGCAAATCAAGAAAAGTCTGATGGATTACGTGAAGGGTGGGGGAGGCTTCGTCGGCATCCACGCAGCGACCGATACCTTCTACGAATGGGCCGAATATGGTGAAATGATCAACGGCTATTTCGACGGGCATCCGTGGAATGCTGGAAAGCGCGTCAGTATTTATGTCGAGCCGGGCAACGAAGATCACCCATTAACAAAAATGTTTGGAGGCGAGCGCCTTGAGTTCAAGGAAGAGATTTATCAATTCAAAGACCCTTATGATTCCTCGAAGGTGGAAATGCTGCTTCGCCTTGATCCTGAGAAATCTGACAAGGTCAAAGGAATGAAGCGTAAGGACAACGACTACGGAGTGGGTTGGGCGCGTAACTGGGAAGATGGAAAAGTCTTTTACTGCTCAATCGGCCACAATCACGACATGTTCTGGCATCCGAAAGTCTTGGCTCACTATCTCGCTGGCATTCAGTGGGCGATGGGTGACTACAAAGCGGATTTGGCAGAAGGAAAATAAGCGTCTAGGCTATCAATATGTTGGATTTCATTTTCGAGAACCTGATCATCTTCATCATCATTGCGGGTGGAATCGCGAAGTGGGTGGAGGCGACTCGTGAGGCAAAGCGAGCCCGCGAAAACCCACCACCGGTGGAGAATTTTGAGGTTGAGAGTCTCGAAGAGTTTATACAACAAGCTGAAAGAAGGCATCCGGTTCCGGCGGTTCCACCACCTCTTCCGCCATCGACGAGTCAGCCGATGCCCAGCGTTGAACATGCGCCGGTTCCTGAACTCAGGAGGGACGCGATGGAGTCTCCACAGGAGATGGTTGAAGAGAAATTTGATTATGAGTTGGCGAGGCAAGCGGACTTAGCGGAGCAGCTTGCAGGCTTGAAGCAGGCTCGGGTCGCCCGAGTTGCGAAGCCAAGACCTAGCGACAGGAGGAAGAGAGCCATTGTGCATGGTGGCAGTATTCGTTCGCGTTTGCGGAATCGTTCAGAGCTTCGGAATGCGATCGTGCTAAAAGAGCTTCTTGAGAAGCCAGTTGGGCTGCGCTGATTAAGAACATGGCCGCCGAGAGCAAATCGCGTTTGCGGCTGAGATTGTTCCCTCGTTCTGAAACAGCAGTTCGTTCGGGTCATCCTTGGGTCTACGCGGACAGTATCAAATCCCAAAATCGCGAAGGAGATACCGGTGAGCTTGCCGTGATTTACGACAAGCGCGACCGCTTTTTTGCAGTTGGAATGTACGAGCAGGAATCGCCGATTCGTGTGCGGATTCTGCAAGCTGGGAAACCAGCAACGATTGATACGGAATTCTGGATCGGTCGAGCGAAGCGGTGTTTGGAGAGGCGAATGGGGAGTGTTTTAAATGATGGAACCAATGGTGCCCGCCTCATCAATGGAGAGAGCGAAGGTTTCCCTGGGTTGGTTGCTGATCAGTATGGTGAGTGTTTGGTCATAAAGGTGTATGCTGCTGGTTGGCTGGCGCGCTGGGATGAGCTTGAAGAGGTTTTTCGAAATGTATTTTCTCCAATCTATTTGGTCTTGAGGATGAGCCGAAATATCAAGTCTTATGCGGATCAACACGAACTCAAGGAAGGCTTTCGTGGAGAACATGGTGGTGAGTCTTTTGTGTTTTCTGAGAATGGGTTGCGTTTTGAAGCTGCGGTGCTCAAAGGGCAGAAGACGGGATTTTTTCTCGATCAGCGAGACAATCGTGCTCGGGTAGAACAGTTAGCAAAAGGGAGGGATGTCTTGAATGTGTTCAGTTTCTCCGGTGGGTTTTCCCTCTACGCAGCAAGAGGTGGAGCCGCATCTGTGACGGATTTGGATATCAGCCGACACGCCTTGGATAGTGCTGATCGGAATTTTTCACTCAACGACCATGTTCCGGAAATTGCGGCGGTGAAGCGGTCCAAAATTCAGGCGGATGCTTTCAAGTGGATGGATCAGAGTTCTGAATCCTTCGACCTAATCATTACTGATCCTCCATCGCTTGCAAAGCGGCAGGCGGAAAAAGAGGGAGCGATTGCTGCATACAAGCGGTTGAATCGAGCTGCAATTCAGATGCTTCGTTCAGATGGGATTTTACTGGCAGCATCTTGCTCAGCCCATGTTTCAAAAGATGATTTTTACCGAATGATTGAAGATGTCCTGCGTTCGTCTGGGAGAAACTACAAGGAGCTTTGGAAGAGTGGCCATGCCGCAGATCATCCGGCAGATTTCCGAGAGGCAGAGTATTTGAAAGCAGTTTGTATCAAGTTCGATTGAGCGAAGTCTTGCGGGATCGCCATTGGCGGAGATAATGGCAACGATGTCGATGGAGGAGCGCAGGGGTTCATACGGTAACAGCATGATGGCTCAGCTGACTCCGGTGGTGAAGAAGCTATTGATTCTGAACCTCGTTCTTTATTTTGCGGATTTGCTGATTCTAGATTTTGCGATCCGGAAGTTCGGAGCGTTTACGATCCAGTCTGGTATCTTAGAAGGAAGGATCTGGGAGTTTATTACCTTTCAATTCATCCACGGAAGTGTCGGGCATGTGCTCTTTAATTCGATTGGCTTGTTTTTCTTTGGGCCGTGGATGGAGCGTTGGTGGGGGGCGAAAAAATTTGTTTTCTTCTACTTGGCTTGCGGTGTCGGCGGGGCCCTTTTTTATACCCTATTGGTGTATTTAGGAGTTCTACAGGGAGAAACGATTGCGTTGGACCGATCTGGTAGGACGGCCTACATCCCTGCCTCAATGATTCCATTGGTCGGTGCCTCCGCCGGTATTTATGGGATTCTCATTGGTGTGGCTGTGATTGCTCCTTCACTTCGTGTGGCCTTGCTGATCCCGCCGGTGACGCTAACGATGAGACAGTTGGCGCTGGGGCTTTTGGTTATTTCAGCGGGACTGATCGTTTTTAAAATCGGCGGGAACGAAGGTGGAGAGGCCGGGCATTTGGGAGGAGCGATTGTAGGATTTTTTCTAATGAAACTCGCACAGATTAAGGATCAAGGAGGTCTGGGGACCCTTCCATTTTTTCAGGGTAAGAGCAAAGGGCCTCGAACGGATATCGAACCAAAGATTCGACCGCGAACTCGTGTGGATTTACGCAGCCAAACTGAGATTGATGAGATTTTGGATAAGATTTCCAAGGACGGCTTCCAGAGTCTGACTGCCGAAGAACGCGATATCCTACACCGTGCAGCGAAAAGTGAAGAAGGTTAGATCATGACAGATGAAGAGATGATGAACTGTGAAGATCCCAGTAGCCAGATTGAGCGCCTGCGATCGATCATGCACCGATTGCGCGCGCCCGGTGGCTGCCCTTGGGATGCGGAGCAAACGCACGATTCTCTCGTGTCGAATCTGATCGAAGAGGCCTACGAATGCGTCGATGCCATCCAGCGAGGAAACGATGGCGACATGCGCGAGGAATTTGGCGACCTGTTGCTTCAAGTCGTGTTTCACAGTGAGATTGCCAATGAGGCATCGCGCTTCGATTTTGATGGGGTTGCTAAAGAGATTTCTGACAAACTCGTGCGTCGGCACCCTCACGTGTTTGGTTCGAGTTCAGCGGGTGACACCGATGAGGTGTTACGTCAATGGGATGCCATCAAACGCGAGGAAAAAGGCGAGAAAGAGGTCCCTTATCTTCATGGAACCGGCAAAGGGTTGCCTGCTTTAATCCGAGCGGCGAAGCTCCAGAAGAAGGCCGCCAAGGTTGGCTTTGAATGGCCAGATGAAGAGGGTGCGATTGCCAAGATCCGAGAAGAATTCTCTGAACTAGAGGAAGCCATCGAAGGTGGAGATTCGGAACTTGTCCAAGAAGAGTTGGCGGATTTGATGTTCTCTACTGCGAATCTCGCACGTCTCCGCAAGATTGATCCTGAGGTGCTGATGGCCAAAGCGAACCAGAAGTTCGAATCACGCTTCGGGAAGATGGAGAAGCATCTGAAAGAGCAAGGAAAGTCGCTTGAGGATGCTTCCTTGGAAGACATGGAGCAAATTTGGAATACCATCAAAGCGGCTCCTAGCGATTAAGTCGGCTTCTAAACTAAGGGAATTACCACACAGCTATCAATTTTTCTGTAGAGTGTAATCTTTTGTGAGGGAACACGCTCCTTTGTTGAGGTAATACCATCTCAACAGTTAGACCGGTTTCCAAATGGCCTTGCCGCAATCGAGTGGATTTTTTGTGGTTCGAAGAAATTGGCTAC
Source organism: Akkermansiaceae bacterium (assembly GCA_045106015.1). Classification (GTDB taxonomy): domain Bacteria; phylum Verrucomicrobiota; class Verrucomicrobiia; order Verrucomicrobiales; family Akkermansiaceae; genus Luteolibacter. The sequence continues at coordinate 57,597 of JBGCEE010000005.1, forward strand.
GCGATGTCAGGCACCGGTCCGAGCGGACGAAGCCAATATCGGCGTTGTTTGTCATTCGTGGATGTACCTTTTGCATTGCTCTGATTTGAAAATTCGTTAGTTTCCCCAATATTTTATTAGGAGAAATCATGAGCGCATCACTCGAATCGCCGGTTCTTGTTTTGAATCGGAACTGGCAACCGATCCATACTTGCTCAGCAAGGCGCGCGGTTCATCTTCTCTGCCTTGGGCATGCGCAAGTTGTGCAAGTGGAGGGTGAAGAAAAATTCAAAACACATGACTTGCTTTCGTGGGCAGGCTACTCCCAAAAAAAGGTCGCGGAAGAATTGATTCACAGTGTGAAGCTAGCTTTGAGCGTTCCAAAGATTATCGTGTTGGCGATCTATGATCGTCTTCCGCGGCTTGAGGTGAAGTTGACGAGGCACAATGTTTTTTTGCGAGACAAGTTTACCTGCCAGTATTGTTCGAAGGTCCTGCCGGAAGATAAATTGAATCTCGATCACGTGATCCCGCGCGACAAAGGAGGGGGGACCAGTTGGGACAACATCGTTGCCTCCTGTGTGAAGTGTAATACACGCAAAGCAAACAAGCTGCCCCATGAGGCAAGCATGTATCCTGCTAGCAAGCCTTTTGCACCGCGATGGAGACCGCTGTATGGTCTTTTAGAAAACGGCCTAGGGGATGAAAGCTGGAGTCACTTTCTCCACTTCGGGAAGAAAAAACTCAGGTCTACCTAGTTCATTAAGGGGGATTATTTCCTGCACTCGCTGAGCAAGGTTTCGAGGAACCAAGTGATCTGAAGGAGAGCGTCTTTGTATTCAGAGTCTTTGAGCACATCGAGATCGGAACGACAGCCCTTCAGGAGATCGACAGCGGTGTCGACGGCTCTTTCCAAGGCACCTTCGTATTCGGCAATTCCGCTGAGCACGGGCAGATCGAACTCTTCCTGATCGAGGATGCGCTTGTTCAACTTTGCTCGTTGCTCTTCTGAGGAAGCTTCGAGGAGATTGAGGATGGGGAGTGTTAGTTTCCCCTTTGCAAGGTCGGTGCGGAGAGTTTTACCTACGACTTCTTCAGAGCCAACGAGATCAAGGCAGTCGTCATAAATCTGATAGGCGGTGCCGAGTTTCATGCCGTAGTCGGCCAAGGAATTTTCCTCTTCTGGTCCGAGACCAGAAACTGCTGCGGAAAGTCCTGTTGCGGCAGCGAACAAGGCGCCGGTTTTCATTTCGATGACTTGGAAGTAATCCTTTTTCGACAGAGTGAGGTCGAATCGCCGTTGGGTTTGAATGATTTCCCCTTGGCAAACTTCACGGGCTGCTTGCCCGACTTTTTTACAGATCTCAATCGAATTGAAGTCCGTGGCGAGTGTCAGAGCGTGTGAGAAAAGAGCGTCACCAAGAAGAACGGCGAGCGCATTTCCCCATTTAGCGTTCGCAGTGGGCATGGATCGTCTGGCCGAGGCTCCGTCGATGATATCGTCATGAACAAGCGTCGCCATGTGAATTAGCTCGAGGATCACTCCGATTTTCCGATGATCTTCGGTGACTTCGCCCGAGGCACCGCCTACGAGAATTGCCAAAGCAGGACGGATTCGTTTCCCTGAGGTATTGCAGATGTAAGCGATATAGGGCTCGACGGCCGAATCAAAGTCACGCACTTGCGCGCGGATTGCTACCTCGACTTTTTCCAAGTCAGGTCGCACGAGTTCGAAGGGGAATTGGTCCTTATTTGTGGGCGAAGTGGCGGTGAATTTAGCCATAACTGAAGGATAGGTAGCCGTGATTTTGTGACTCGGCAACCTGCTTCGTGTGATTAGCGGAAAAAGCGACTTGAAAGTTCACGGGGCCAGCGTCGTTTATGTGTATCTATGAATAAAAGTTCCAGTTTGATTTGTGGAGGTCTGTTCCTTGGCTACGGGTGGATGAATGCGGAAGAAAAAAGTCTAGGGTATCAAGATACGCCCATCATTCCCGGGACCGATTATCACGTGCATGATGGGACTCGCCCACAGCCACAGGTGATCGAGGCGAAGGAGGCTGTCAGCATTGTAGCTCCATCTGATGCGAAGGTTTTGTTTGATGGCAAGAGCTTGGATGCATGGTCGGATATGAAAGGTGGAGAGAACCCTTGGGAGCTTCGAGATGGGGTAATGGTCGCTAAGGGTAAGGACATCCGAAGCAAAGAAGAGTTTGGCCCGATTCAGCTCCATTTTGAGTGGCGATTGCCAAAAGATCGTAAGGTTGACGGGCAGAAAGGCGGGAATAGTGGAGTGTTCCTCATGGGAAAATACGAAGTTCAGGTCCTACAAAGTAACAACAACAAGACGTATCCCGATGGCCAAGCTGGTTCGCTGTATGGCCAGCTACCTCCCTTGGTGAATGCGACCTCGCCTCAGGGAGAATGGAATAGCTACGACATCTTCTTTGAGCCTCCAGTCTATAAAGATGGCAACGTCGAGACTCCGGCGAAGGTAACCGTGATCCACAACGGCGTCGTGGTTCAACACGGAGAGTCCTACCAAGGGCCAACGACTCACAAAAGATTGACGAAATATCCGGCGGAACATCCAGAAACGGGACCACTTCGTCTCCAGTTTCACGGTGACCCAGTCGAATACCGGAACATTTGGGTGCGTCCGCTTGGTGATCGCGATCAGAGCAAGTGAATTTCTTCAATCGAAGATTTTTCAATCAAACTCGTTAGATTGACGCCTCTCTCTTGCCGACCTATCCTTTGGCCATGATGTTTCGCCATTCCCTAGCTATTGCGGCCCTTCTTGCCTCTGCGACCCTCACGCAGGCACAGTTGGCGACATCTCTTAAGCTCAATAAAAAGAACTACATCGCGGGCGAGGCTGTAATTGCCGAAATCACGATCACCAATCACAGCGGTCAGGAATTGACAATGGCGTCGTCCAGAGCGCTTCCATGGCTCTCTTTTGTGGTGACAAACTCGCGGGGAAATCCAGTCCCGACAAAGCGCTTAAACGCCTTTGGAGCGATGAAAATCGGGGTTGGACAGTCTCTAGCGAAGCGTGTGAATCTTACGGACTATTTCCTGCTCAATTCCCAAGGAAACTTTGCTGTATCGGCAGTGATCCGAGATCCAGCGAAACGATTCACTGGGGCGTCGACGAATCGATTGCTATTCAATCTCAATCCGGGCCGAACCTATTGGTCGCAAAAGGTCGGGGTGAAAAATGATTTAGGTTCTGAAACAAGAGTGATGAAGCTGATTACCTCTGCCAACGCACAGAAAACCCAGCTATATGCGCAGGTGTTGGACGGTCGGACAGGGATGCCGATGCAGACCTTTTCCCTAGGGAATGCCTTGATGCTTCGCAAACCGATGGTGACTTTGGACGGAGCCAGCCGCATGCATGTGATGTATCTTGGGACCCCCGCAGCGTGGGTTCATTGCCAAGTCAGTGCAGATGGCAAGCTTGTCGCACGGGACATTCATTTACGAGCGTCTCAAGGCGATCCCATTCTGATGGCCTATGGTGACGGCTCGGTTCGCGTGATGAATAGCGTGCCATATGATCCCAAGGCTGCCGAAAAGGAGCGGGAAACCGTGCGTAAGGCATCGGATCGTCCAAAAATTCCAAATTGATTGTTTTTTTGAGGAAATTTGCAGATTCAGACCTATTCGCTTTACAGTCCCCTAAAGTCTTTAATAAATATTAAATATCTTCTACTGCCTCCCATGTTAAAAGCACTTTTTGCCTCCTCCTTGATTGGCGTGCTTCTGTCGGCTACAGCCAGTGCCTACCGATTCAAAACGGTCATCATTGATCCTGGACATGGTGGACATGATAAAGGGGGTCAATGGGGTCGGGTCTACGAGAAACATCTGGCTCTGGATACTTCGGTGCGCTTGGAATCTCATTTGAAGAAAATGGGCTACAAGACCGTGATGACGCGAAGGAGCGATTATTTCGTGTCTCTGCCGGGCCGTATGAGAATTGCCAACAAATACAGCAATGCGATCTTCATCAGCATTCACTATAACTACACGTGGAAGCGGCATGTGAGTGGTATCGAAACTTTTTACTACAGCGGTTCTAGTAAAAAGCTGGCTCAGGACGTTCACAGAGGAGTGATGAATCGAGTTAGCGTCGTTGACCGAAAGGTCAAATACGCTCGCTATTACGTGATTAGGAACTGCAAGCTGCCAGCCATTCTCGTGGAAGGTGGGTTTGTGAGTAATACCAAGGAGCGTAGCCGCATGAAGACCGCTTCTTTCAGGGATGCCGTGGCAAAAGGAATCGCCGACGGTGTGAAACGTTTCCGCAGCGGCAAGTAATTTGGCTGGGCCTCCTCAGGTCACTTCATTTTTGGAAAGTGCCGACCTGTTTCAACAAATAAAAAAAACCGCCAAGGCTCAAATGCCATGACGGTTTTTCTGAATCTTGGATGAAGAGTCTTAGTTGACTGCGACAGCAGAAGAGCCGGTCTCACCTGTGCGGATGCGGATGGCTTCTTCGACGCTTGAAAGAAAGACTTTGCCGTCACCAATTTTGCCAGTGTTAGCGCTCTTGACGATTGCTTCTGCGACACCGCCTGCTTGATCGTCGTCGACGACGATCTCGATTTTCACCTTAGGAAGGAAATCAACGGTGTATTCGGAACCTCTGTAGATTTCGGTGTGGCCTTTCTGGCGTCCGAAGCCCTTGACTTCAGTGACGGTCATCCCTTGGACACCGACCTCTGCGAGGGCTTCTTTGACTTCTTCAAGCTTGAATGGTTTAATGATAGCTTCGATTTTTTTCATGATTGCGGAGGATTGGTAGATTGGAGGTAGCAAGGGGTGTGCCAACTTTGCTGGTTTCCCTTCAGTTCATCTTCAGTAGGACTATCTAAGCAAATAACCGAAGTCATGCTAGGGCAAATGACTCTTTTGCTAAAAAATTGACCCTTCACTTGCGAAATACTGAAAATCAGGCACCTTTGCTCGCGTATCAAAAACAGAATCTTATGAGAAAACTTCTTATTACCTTACTCTCCGCAGCCGCATTCCAGATATCTGCATCCGCAGAAACCAAAGTGGAAATTACTGGCAACGACCAGATGCAGTTCAACATCAAAGCCTTTGAAGTGACAGAAGGCGAAAAAGTCGTGCTTTCCTTCAAGCACATTGGCCAGCTCCCAGCCGCAGCTATGGGTCACAACGTCGTTATTTTGAAGACTGGAACCGTGATTCCTGCGTTTTCCGCAAAGTGCGCTCCTGCGAAGGACAACGGTTACATCCCTAAAGATGACGAATCAAAGGCACAGATCATTGCTCACACCAAGATGCTTGGCGGAGGCGAATCCGATGAGATTACCTTCACCGCTCCAAAAGCAGGCGAATATCCGTTCATCTGCAGCTTCCCGGGTCACTTTGCAATCATGCAAGGCGTGATGACGGTGAAAGCCAAATAATTTCATTTTACAGACTCTTCGAGACCGCCCTTTCTTCACTGGAAGGGCGGTTTTTTGTATTAGGACAAACACAGCCAAGATTGGCTCGCAGCCGCAATGTGCAGCTTGGTAGTCCCTATTTCCGTGCCTTCTCTGTCCACTTGGAACGCGGAACCTAGGCGACTTAGATCCGAAGTTTTGCTTTCGAAGATCTAAGGTGTGAGATTAAATCCCTTGTGGTTTAGATCATGCAGGTGGATTCGCTTGAAAAGATTCCCCCAGTGAGACGTAATGGTTTGGATGGGAAAGAATCGTATTTCGGACTTACTGGGCGCATTTTTTTTCGCGTTTCCCAGTTTGCTGGGAGCGGCTGAAACAAATCATGGGCTCGATGCACAAGAGCTCGAGTTTTTTGAGAAAAAAATTCGTCCCGTTCTCGCCGAGTCTTGTTATGAGTGCCACAACAGTTCCGGAAAAATGAAGGGCGACATCGCCTTGGATTGGAAGGATGCGCTGATTAAATCCGACGTAATTGTCCCTGGTAAACCTGAGGAGAGTGCCTTGATTCTAGCGATTTCCCACGCCGAGAACTTCGAGGCAATGCCAGACAAGGCACCAAAACTTTCCGCCCTAACGATACGCCAGTTCGAGGAGTGGATCCGAATGGGGGCGCCCGATCCGAGGGTGACGAAACCAACGAAAGAGGACCTTGAGTCTCAGGTCGACTGGCCCACCGTTCGCGACAAACGAGCTGAATGGTGGTCGTTCCAGCCACTGCGAAGGACAAAACTGCCAAGGTCTACGGACGATGAGTGGAACACCCATGAAATCGACCGCTATATCGCTACCCGCATCGAGGCGGAAGGCCTTAAATTGCAGCCCCTAGCAGATCCGGCTACCCTTGTTCGCCGATTGCACCTGATCCTTACAGGTCTTCCGCCTAGTCCCGAGGTTGTTCAAGCATTCGTGGCTGATCCGAGTGAAGGTGCCTATGTCGCGATGGTTGACCGTCTACTCTCATCTCCTCGCTTTGGGGAACGTTGGGCGAGGCACTGGATGGATTGGTATCGCTTCGCAGAGAGCCATGGAAGCGAAGGTGATCCCGCCGTGCCCTACGCGCGAGTCTACCGCGATTATTTGATCCGTGCCCTGAATGATGACGTTCCGTACGACCAATTGATCCGAGAGCATCTCGCCGGTGATTTACTGCCCATGCCACGAATAAACGAAGATTTGAATATCAATGAGTCCGCCATAGGTCCCGCCCAGTTTCGTATGGTGCCCCACGGTTTTGGTGTCACCAATGCTTACGAGGAACAAGTGACTTTCACCGATAATCAGGTTGACGTTATCTCTAAGGCAACGCTCGGCCTGACCGTTTCTTGCGCACGATGCCACAATCATAAGTTTGATCCGATTAGCCAGAAGGACTTCTATCGCTTCTATGGTGTCATGGTGAGTAGCCGGCCCACGGTGCGGAATATTGATAGTCCGTCGCGCCAAGAAACGAACCGAGTTGAGATTGAGAAATCGAAGTCTAAAATTCGCAAGGCCCTTGCAGAATATTGGCTCAGTGAGATGGAATCGACGGTCAGGCGAATCGATGAAAGTCGACTTGAGAAATTGCCGGATCACGATCCCTTCTCCGCTTGGGTGGATGCCTCGAAATTACCAGCGGACAAACTTCAACGCCTTCTGGGTGTTCATGCCAAGGCTCACCACTCGCGACTTGCACACAACAAACAGGCACAGGAGCAAGCTACATTTCATCTCAAATTTAGTGATCCAGACTCTGCTGCCAAGTGGTTTGCCACGGGCAATGGAACGAAAAATGCCGTCAGGCCAGCAGGTGGGTTCGCACTTGCTGCCGAAGGGGAAAACGCCATCACGGGTATATATCCAGCAGGACTCTATTCCCATCTGATTTCTGACAAGCACGGAGCCTCACTCAATACTGTCTTTCATAGAGCGAAGGGAAAACAGAATGTCGTGCGGGGTGTCGGTGTTGGATCCTCTGCGCGTTTTGCGGTTCGAAGTTACACACTCAGCCAAGGGCTGCATCCGAGCCCCAAATTCCGAGATGAGATGTCATGGATTCGAATTGGCAAGTATGACTATTGGAATGGAGAGCTCGGCTATCACCAGATCTCCACCGGGCCTGACAATACATTCCGCCAGTCTAGTGGGCGGTCTTGGTTCGGTGTGACTGAAATCCTTTCCGGTGAGATTGTGCCAAAAGAAACTGGGGCGCCGTTGTTCTCATGGTATGCAAAAATGGAGGGCATCAAGGACCGCGACGATCTCTTACGCGCGTATCGTGATGGCTTGCGTAATGCAATCGAAGGCTGGCGTGATGATTCGCTCGATGACGAATACGCGATCTTGTTAGATTCGGCACTTCGCCACGGGATACTCATCCAAACCGTATCCTCATTCCCCGAAACCCTGCAAAATTTGGTCAACCATCATCGTAGACTTGAAAGTGAGATACCCACCCCTCGAAGGGTCGCTGGGGTGATGGATGCAGAAATTTGGGATCAGCCACTCTTAGTAAGAGGAGATACAAAAGAGGAGTCAGACCCCGTTAAGAGGCGTTTCCTCGAGGTCTTTCCCGGTCAGGACTACCCTGAAGATGCGAGCGGACGTCTCGAACTCGCAGAGGATATCCTACGTGAAGAGAATCCCTTGGCTTCACGTGTCATAGTCAACCGCCTTTGGCATCATATTTTTGGGAATGGGTTGGTGAGCTCGACGGATAATTTCGGTCGCCTCGGCGCCGAACCAAGTCATCCGGAATTACTCGATTACCTTTCTCTTTCCATCCGCTCTTCTGGTTGGTCACTCAAACAGAGCATTCGAGAAATGGTAACCAGTCGCACTTTCCGAACGGTGGGCACGTCTTCTGAGGTAAGTCAGGACAAGGATCCGAGCAATCGGTTGCTTTCCTATTACCCGCCTCGCCGATTGGAAGCTGAAGCGATTCATGACACCCTTCAATTCGTAGCTGATGCCAAGGTCGGAAAACGAGTGATTTACAAACCAGTCATCCGAAATCGACTTGATCCCTTTCTCACGACTTTCAATTTTCCTGTGCCAACGACGAGCGTAGGGGCACGTGATCTGACCAATGTTCCAGGGCAGGCATTGACGTTGCTCAATGGACCGATGGCAAACCGAAGTGCAGAACGGTGGGCGCGGCGGATCACATCGGATAGTGGACTGAACACCCATCAGAAAAAGATCGCCCGAATGTATGAAGAGGCATATTCGCGTCCACCATCAGCCGATGAGCGAAACGCCTCTCTGAAATTTATAATTCAAGGCACAGATCAACCTGAAAACAAAACCGAGGGAATTGTGCCTCGTGATGCCTGGAGGCGTTTTGCGCATGCTCTTATCAATACCAAGGAATTTATTTATGTCCGCTGAATCACATAATCGTCGTGCTTTCATGAAGCTCGCCTCAGCTGGACTCAGTGGCTTCACGCTATCGAGTTTGGTGAATCGGGTTTCGGGCGCTGAGCCACTCGTAGCAAATCTACACCATGCTCCGCGTGCCAAGTCGGTCATTTTTCTCTACATGTCCGGAGGGTTTTCTCACGTCGATTCCTTTGACCCAAAGTCCTTGCTCACCGAGCGCCATGGTAAGCCAATGCCGGTTCCTGTTGAGCGGACGCAGTTTGATAATAATGGCAATATCATGGGTAGCCCGTGGAAGATCTCTCGCTATGGAGAGTCCGGAATCGAAATGACTGATATGTTCCCGCATATTGCGCAGAAAGCCGATGATCTTGCCATTGTCCGTTCCATGACCGCGAAGTTCAGCGAACACGCACAAGGGAACTTTTTTATGCACACCGGCTTTCCCTTACTAGGATACCCGAGTGCAGGAGCTTGGATAAATTATGGCTGCGGCACGAGTAATCCCAATTTACCAGGCTATGTGATCCTACAATCGAAGAATGCTTCCACACCACATGGTGGAGTCAGCCTGTTTGGCAATGGTTTCCTGCCAGCAAGCACCCAAGGCTCTATTTTCAATATTTCCAACGATCAGGCTGTCCCTCATATCACTCCCGCTCGACGTAAGGAGGAGCAGCGGCGCTCGCTTGATTTTATTCATCAACTAGATCGTAAGTTTGCTGACCGCACTGCCGCTAGGGATGCGGTGCATGACTCGATTAAAAACGCGGAAACTGCCTACCTCATGCAGCAGGCGGTTCCGGAACTGACTGATATCAGTAAAGAGACAGAAGCAACCAAAGAGCTCTATGGGATCAATAATGAAGACCCAAAGCATGGCGAATACGCGAGGCAGTGTTTGATGGCACGGAGACTCGTCGAACGTGGTGTGCGCTTTGTTGAGTTATCTTGTTGTAGCCATGGTGTGGGTGGGGGCAACAACCCCAATCCATGGGATCAGCATGGTGATCTGAAGAAAGGGCATACGATGATGGCAAAGCAGGTCGACCAACCAATCGCGGCTTTACTAACTGATCTAAAACAGCGAGGTATGCTTGAGGATACTCTCGTTGTTTTCACTGGCGAGTTTGGACGCACTCCGTTTTCTCAAGGAAGCAAGGGAAGAGATCACAATCCCTACGGATTCAGCCTATGGCTTGCAGGCGGCGGGGTATCAGGAGGACAGGTTTTAGGGGCTACAGATGAGTTGGGATACAGAGCGGTAGATTCTGTCGCCACCGTCTACGACCTTTGGGCTACTGTCCTTCATCAACTTGGTATCAATCACGAGAAGCTCACACATCGCTGGAGCGGTCGTGATATTCGTCTAACAGATGTTCATGGTAACGTTTGGGAAAAACTTCTTTCCTAGAATGCGTCGCCAGAGACTGGACTTCCCTTCGAGATACCTATGAGAAAAATAGTTCCTTTATTCTTTGCGCTGATTGCCAGTGCATCTGTCCGCGGTGAATTTGTAGAGCGGCCAAATATCATTCTCCTCATGGGAGACGATCATGGCTGGGAAGAGGTTGGCTACCATGGCCATCCTTACATCCGAACTCCGTTTCTCGATGAGATGGCGGCTTCCGGTTTGCAGTTTGAATATTTTTACGCCCAGCCGAGCTGCTCGCCCACGCGGGGTAGCGTTCTCACCGGACGCCATCCCAATCGCTATGGAATCTTTGCCCCGGGCTTTTCGATACGCCCTGAGGAAGTCACGGTGGCCAGTCTGCTTCGCGATGTTGGCTACGCCACGGCTCACTTTGGGAAATGGCATGTCGGCCCAGTGAAAAAATCCTCACCGACAAATCCGGGAGCAATGGGATTCGAGGAATGGCTTTCACACGACAACTTTTTTGAAATGGATCCGGTCTTCTCACGAAATGGCGGACCACCAAAGAAATTCTACGGGGAGAGTTCTGAAATCATCGTCGACGAAGCGATTGAATATATTGAGAAGCAGAAGGAGGCAAAAAAACCTTTTTTCACCGTGATCTGGTTTGGTTCACCACATGAACCCTACAGCGGATTGGAAACGGATTTGGCTCTCTACGGAGATCTGCCCGAGAAGTATTCCGATAAGGAGGTGAGGCTGACGTCCAACGAAACCGGCTTGAGAGTCAAACGCCCTCTTCGTGATGTTCTCATCGAACGCTATGCGGAAATCACCGCGATGGACCGATCAATTGGTAAACTACGAAACTCACTCAAGACCCTTGGTCTGCGAGAAAACACACTCGTTTGGTATTGTGGAGACAATGGAATCCCTCCCAGCGGTTTGCGGGAATCTCGCTTCCGATCGATGAAGGGAAGAGTGTATGAGAATGGGATTCGTGTCCCCGGAGTGATCGAATGGCCCGCACGGATTCCAGTTTCCGTTGAATCTTCAGTGAGGAGTCATACATCGGACATTCTTCCGACGCTCTGCGCCCTTGCCGGTGCCGAACTACCGAAGCGGCCTCTCGACGGGGTTAGCTTGGTCCCAGCCTTCAAAGGAAACGCGATAGAACGCTCCCAGCCCATCGCGTTCTGGAACTTCGAATTCACCAAAGACTCTGCCTCAGGTGCTCCCTATATTGATCCTGAACTTCAGAAAGGCACCACTCCTCTCGTGAAGAAAATGCGCGGTCTGAATACAAGAAATTTTATCAACTACCATCACCCCAAGATTTCCGAGAAAGATTTCGAGGGCGCACGAGCCATCCTTACAGAAGAATACAAGCTCGTCATTGATGGCGAAAAGAGTTCAGGTGTTGAGTTGTTCGATCTATCTACGGATCCAGGTGAAAACAAAAATCTATCTGAAGTAAAACCCGATGTGGTGAAGCGCCTCTCAGGCCAATTGCGTGAGTGGCAGGAAAGTGTCCTTCGCAGCTTGACGGGGAAGGATTATCCCTAGATCTAGGACAGGGCCTCAAGGTGTAACTTGAGAAAATAACGACGAATTGGTTGGACTTGCCTCATCCGTTCGATTGCTGAGAACTTGTTCCTATGGGAACAATCCTCTGGAACTTTTTACATCGGCGACGGTTTTGATGGCGATGGCTTGTGAGGCCATGCGATTGGAAATTCCGTGGCGATTGGCGAAGGCGACGACTTTGTCGAATGCCGTGTTCAATTTTGTTTCTAACTTTGAAATGACTTCCCTTTCGCTCCATTGGAAACGTTGGAGGTTTTGTACCCACTCGAAGTAGGAGACGGTGACGCCACCGGCGTTGCAAAGGACATCGGGGATCACGAAGATGTCTCCACGTTCGTCGATGATACGGTCCGCCTCTGGAGTGGTTGGGCCGTTACCCCCTTCGGCAAGAACCCGGCATTTGAGCTGAGCGGCATTGTTTTTGTCGATGATGCCGCTGACGGCACAGGGTGCGAGGATGTCACATTCTCTGAGAATCATTTCATTAGGGTCAATTGCCTCGGCACCTGAGAATCCGCTGATGGTGTGAGTGCTTGCTGTGTGGTCGATGAGCTTTTGGATATCGATCCCGTTTGAATCCCAGATAGCGCCACTGATGTCTGAAATTCCGATAATCCGAAAGCCATCGGCGGCTAGTCTTGCCGCTGCATGCATGCCGACATTTCCGAAACCTTGGATGATGGCAGTGGGTCTGGAGTTGCTGCGTTTGAGTTTATTGAGGGCGTTGGAGGCAAGGAAGGCGACACCATGACCGGTGGCCTTGGTTCGGCCGGCAGAGCCTTGTAAATTTAAAGGTTTCCCCGTCACGATGGAAGGAACCATGTGCCCAGAATGAGTTGAGTAGGTATCGGTGATCCATGCCATCGTTTGTTCGTTGGTTCCCATGTCCGGTGCCATGACATCGATTTCAGGTCCGATGAAGGGAATCATTTCCATGGTGAAACGGCGTGTCATTCGTTCCAGTTCTCCCTGCGACATCGCGGTGGGATTGCAGCAAATCCCACCTTTTCCTCCTCCGAATGGCAGTTCAAGGAGGGCACATTTCCAGTTCATCCACATAGCGAGAGCAGCGACTTCGCCGACATCTACTCCTGGGTGGTAACGTAAGCCGCCTTTGACTGGGCCGCGTGTCAGGTGGTGCTGCACACGATGGCCGGTGAAGATTTCCGTGCTGCCGTCATCACGTTTCGTGGGAACCGTGACGGAGATGACTCGCTTGGGCCACTTGCAGCGCTCGCTGATATCGGCCGGCAGATCGAGAAAAGTGGCGACATGGTCAAACTGAGTTGCCGCCATTGAAAAGACCGGATTCGCCAAGAGTTCCTCACGCATGATGTGAGGGATGATGGTTGGGGAATCGGCAAAGTCGAGAAATGCTCTGATTTGCTTTATCGAGCCATGATCACGACTGCATACTCGTCATACCTTGCTTTGGTATTGGTTTGGGCATGTAGGTAGTTGAGAATAGTTTTCACTGGGACATTTTTGAGCTGAATGGAAATGTCCGCATCTTTGAGTTTATTCTTCGGGTCTTCGATGACGAAGTTGGGAGCGATTTTTCCTTCAGTCGTCTTGTCCATCGCCAAGGACAGGAGGTCGATGGCTTCTTTGAAGCTGGCATTTTCCAGTTGGTAAACTGGAATGATGACGGAGCCAATTTTGGCTTCTGTGGCGTCTGCTTTAATATCCTTTGCGTGAATCTTCACTTGTCCGGCACGGTAGCGTGCTTTGGCATGTCTTGGGTGAAGCTTTAGCGCCATTTTATAGGCAGCAATTGCGGTGTTTGGATCGCCGGATTTTTCAGCAGCGAGGCCACGTTGATAGTATTGCTCGGCTTGCTTTAAGTTGGAGTCTGCAAGAGCGAGTGATGCGGTAGCGAATAGTGCGAGTATAGAAACGAGGATTTTCATAGCCTATGACTATAGAGTGAAAAACGTCAAAGCGCCAGTTGATAATGAGCGGCTCATTTTTGCGCTTCTGAGTAGGCCTAGGACTCGGCGAGTAAATTCCGGAAATAGTCGATGGTGGGATCTAGGCCGTCTTCCAAGCAGACGTTCGGTTCCCAACCGAGTTCTTCACGAGCAAGCGTGATATCAGGGCGGCGTTGTTTGGGATCGTCTCCGGGTAGAGGGAGGAAGCTGAGTTTAGATTTGCCACCGACTTTATTCAAAATCATCTCAGCAAGTTCGATCATGGTGAATTCGCCTGGGTTGCCGATATTCACGGGTCCAGTAATTCCTTCTTTGTTCATGAGGCGGATGAAACCGTCTATCAGATCATCTGCGTAGCAGAACGACCGTGTTTGTGTGCCATCGCCGTAAATGGTCAGGTCTTCGCCTTTGAGGGCTTGCACGATAAAATTTGAGACTACGCGGCCGTCATCGGGAAGCATGCGAGGTCCGTAGGTGTTGAAAATTCGGACAACGCGTATATCGACTCCGTTTTGGCGATGGTAGTCGAAGAAGAGGGTTTCTGCGCATCGTTTTCCTTCGTCATAACAGGCGCGAATCCCGATGGGGTTGACCGAGCCTTTGTAACTTTCCGGTTGGGGATGAATCTCGGGGTCGCCATAGACTTCTGAAGTGGAGGCCTGAAATGCGCGGGCGTTGACACGTTTCGCCAACCCCAAGGTGTGGATGGCTCCGAGCACAGAGGTCTTGGTGGTTTTGATGGGGTTGTGCTGGTAATGTGGGGGCGATGCTGGGCAGGCGAGGTTGTAGATTTGATCGACCTCGAATTTGAAGGGTTCGGTAACGTCGTGTCGGACCAGTTCAAAATAAGGATTATTCAG
>JBGCEE010000006.1:0-103698 GCA_045106015.1 Akkermansiaceae bacterium
CGTTGGGATCTCCCCGCACACCTCTTCTTTTTTTCGGCGCATCGTATTGAGGAGGATCCTCCTTCAGATTGGGTTCATCCCTGTCGTCGCCCGTTTTCATCAGTTCAGGTGGTGTGGTCAAAGTATCGTAAAGCTGCCAACCATCGACGATGTTCATATACACTTCGGAGAAATTTTTCCAGCCCCGATCAAACCGTCTTTCGATCACATTCTCCGGAATATGGTGCCCACCAAGGGAAACACGCTCCGCAACCCGGCGGATCGCGTGCTCAGCATCCGGGAGACTGAGAAAGCAAACATGCACCGCCTAGCCCTCCTCCTACCAGATCGGAATCAGGCGCATGAACCGGCGAGTGGCAAGCGTGGTCTCGAACGCGAATCTTCTCCCGCCCGCAACCAGCTTCGTGATCCGATTCATCATCAGTCGACCCGCTGTGAAGGCAACTTGCTCGGGACGAAACGGACTGAGCCCGGCCGCAATCAGATCGGCATTCACGAACTCCGTGCAATCTGCTTCGTTCGGCAGAAACTCGCTGGCAAACGTGGTTTTTCCGGCCCCGTTTGGTCCGGCGATGATCAGGATCGATTTCACAGAACCCGTCATCACTGCACATTTCTCGATCTCATTTCCCGATCTTACTTCCTTCTTCCAAGAGATATTTCTTATCGTCGTCGCTGAGCTTATCGAACTCGAAGTCGATCATGCGGCCGTTTTCCTGACGCACACGCACGAGGCCGACGCGAGGGTCGAAGGCGACCAGGCGGCCTTCGAAGGACTTGGTGCGGTCCGTATTGTAAAAGGTTCTTTTTTCACCGTAGCCAAGATCGGCCAAGCCACTACCGCTCTGGGTCGAGGCGCTGCTGTCACCGGTGACTCCCTGGATGCGGAGCTTGGGAGTCGAGTAGCTGTAGAGAAAAGCGACGGCTGCCGTGGTGTGGTTGCGGATGTTCCCACGGTAATAAGCGGTGTCCGCGTAGTCGCGCGCGGGAAGAATGACGTAGGAGTCACTGCCATGGCAGCGGGCCATGTTTAACCATGCCTTGTAGTGATCGGAGACTTTCTTTTTGAGCTTCTTGTCATCGGAGGCGTAGGTGCCGGCCCATCCCCAGGTGAGCCCCATTAGCGCGTCCGCGTGGCCATCGGCCATGTCCTTGTAGGCGGCATCGATGTTTTCCAGATGGGTCTTTTTCATCTTCTTCGACTCATCGCGCTCAGGTGAAAGGTGATGCACGAGGTATCCGAGACCTGACTTGTGCGAGCCGCCGTGACGGGTGCTGGACTTCCAGTTTTCCCAATCGACTGGGCCGTTGTTCAGAGTGAACTCACCACCGTAGGCGATGCTGCCGCTTTCTTTGGTCCCGTGGTCGAGAAATTGAAAACTGCGATCAATGGTTTCTTGATCGGTTTCGATCCCGCATTGTTTGCCAAGCTGCCAGCTCATCAAGGCGAGGCAGGTGGGCCATTGCATCGGGCCGTATCCCCCACCCCCGCGCTCAACAATGACCGGATAAGGCGCGTGACCGAACCCGCCCGCATAGAGTGCCTGATGTTTATCAAGAATATCCTGTGGGGTGTTTTTTACCTGTTCGGATTTCCAATGATGAATCTCACCCTTCCACTGGGAGTCGTTTAAAAGCTGCAACGTATCTTCCAGAGTTTTCAGAACCGAGCGGTCGCCGGTTAACAAATGATATTCCGAAAGTGTGATCGCCTGAAATCCGAGATGCCAAGACCAAGTGCTGCCATCGTATTTTTTATTCCAATCCTTGGCCATTTCTTTGCCGGCACGGAACACCTTCGAATCATCCGAGCTGAGCAATGCCAGAGTCCACACACTCCGCCCTTGCGAGCTCACACCGCCGGGATTGTCCATCAAGTATTCGTAGGCACGAGCTTTGAGTAGCTCGGTCTTCTTGCAATCGACCGGAAAGGTATCTGAGAATCGCCCGAGCACTTCCAGCTGCACATCGACTTCGATAGTTTCACCGCCTCGCTTCACCATGAGTTGCAGCACCCCATCTTCGCCCTCGCTGTCTTCGATCGCCAAGCCGAGATCTTGCAAAGGTCCCTCGAGACCGTTGGGTCTACCTCCGAACTGATGTTCACCAAATCGTTTTCCATTCGCGCCGTAGACTTCGTCTTCAAGCTCCAGCACGTCGACGGCGGGTGATTTTTTGAAAATGTGTTTCACCACGTAGGAGCGCTCTTTGAGAATACCCCGCGCACCCGTCGGCCCCATGTTCACGAGGAATCCGGGAACCTCCGCATCCGGTCCCTCTTTACACGGCTGCTCCCAACGCCCTTGGTTATCGGCATCTTTGATTCCCAATACCGTTCCGGAAGACGCGAGAAATACCGTAGCAATCGAAAAGCAGGCTAGTGGCTGAAAAAGAGAAGACGTGGACATGATTGATTTGGGTTTATGATCGAAGGGCTTGTGACTCGAATGGTTTGTTCGAGTTTCTTACGACGCAACATCGCAAAAACTCTCATCTCAGTCACCACGAATCATACGAAGGCCGTCTGCAGGGTCGAGTCTATTCTACCGATTCTAGCTCATGCCATTGAGCCTAAAAACCATATGCTTTATCAGAGGAATGAACACGGATTTTCAGCGACAACTTTCCGCCACCTGCTCGGCCAACCGTCTCCTCAGCACTTTCCCAAGCGAGCTTCTTGGAATTTTTTCGATCTCTAAGAATTTGCAAATTCGCTCCGGCCCTGAGACCTGCCGATTGTATGCCTCGACGGCTTCAGGGTCCGCTTTGGGTTCGAAAACCGCCACAAGCACATGTTCACTGCGCCCCTCGGGCAAGGCGACAACGGCGACTCGACTGACCGGATCAGATGCGGCCAAGTGCCCTGCGACTCGCCTTTCGACCGCTTCCACATCGACCAGCTCCCCCAGCACCTTGACCATGGAGTCCGACCGACCCAATGGCTCGATGGTCCTTCCAGAAATTTTCACTCGGTCATTGGTTACAAAGTCATCTGACGGTCGGGGCACAAATTGGTTGGCTTCGATCCAGCCCGCGAACAGCGCATCGCCCGTCACACGCAACTGATCATCCTCATCGGCACTCGCCTCCCAGATGGGTAGCAGTTCCATTCGAGCTTGTTTAAAATCCATTTTAAGCGACTCCAAGGCCTGTGTCGCGATTTGTGATCCGGCCTCGGTCATCCCGTAACTCGCCAGAACCGGCCAACCTAGATCACGTGCCGCCTGTCCGAGATCATCCGAGAGCCTTCCTCCTCCCACAACGACGGCCGTGAGAGACTTTGGAGCCTCCATGCCTGCGCTCACCAAGTCATGAACCTGAGTCGGAACCAACGAAACATACGTCACACCTTCAAATCGAACCCACTCGGCAAACACAACGGGATCCCACGGTTGTGAAAAGACTGACAACTCGCACCCAGCTTCAAAACAACGTGCAAAAATGGAGAAACCTCCGACATGGTTGGTCGGCAGCGCTAAGCCCCAGCGCGATTCTTTTGTAACCTTCAACCATGCGTTGACCGCTCTGGCAGAAACCCGCATCGCCTGCTTTTCTAGAACGATCCATTTTCCCTCCCCCGTGCTACCCGAGGTTCGGAAGATCACACTCGGCCCACAAACGCCCAGCGGTGCCAATTCCACTTCCATGTTTCCCGCGACAAGATGCCCCCCACCCTCCCAGAAATTGGCGGATGTTAGAAGATCGTGATTCATCGCATTGAAGGGTCTGTTAGAGTTCCACCCAGGTCAGCGCCGCAAGCTGATCATCAAAACCCAAACCGGTGCCTGCGGGCACGGTGAATTCCGGTTTCCAATCGCCGAGAGCCTCCACGAAATCGTCTTTCTCAAAAAGGTGATGCGTCTGCACCCCACAAGTCGAAACCAAGCCCGGAAACAGCAACTCCGTCCTCGCAGCTTCCCATGCAGCGAAGGCCTGCCCCAGCGGATGATCCATGTAACTGGTAATGACTGCGCGTTGCGAATTCATCACCGCTCCCTCGCCTAACAGAAAGGGTTCGTCCACTGCCGGTTTGATGACGGTAACTTGGGCGGCCTTGCGATGCGGCCCGCTCTCACGATCCACCGCAAGCGGCACCCGATGTTTTTTCCAAAGATCCTTCCAAGCTGTTTCTGAAAAGGCACAGATATCCTCGATGAAATCGATGCGGCGTTTCACTTCAGATGGAAGACCGGTCAGAAATTTATCCGCTGTTTCCGGATCCAGCGACTCATTGAAATCCAACCTCCATTTCAAGAGAGGATACTCAGCAGACATTTCGACCAGAAAATCGCCTTCGCTTGCCAAATCCTTCCCAGCCTTCAGCTTGACCGTATCGAATCCGATTGCGACCGCTTCGGTGACTTCCCTAGGGGCCATCTTCACCAAGGTCGCATGGCTGCGTGGGACCTCCATTTCCTCGAATAAGGATTCTTCCTCCCTGCGCGCCGCATCGTCGAACTGCGCGCATCGCATCGCCCGCCGCACGATGGGCCAGAAGCGACGCCCCTTGAGATCGTCCAGGCATTTTTCCAAAGACGGATCACCCAGTTCCGGCCATGGATGAATGCATCCATAACCCTCTCCAGCACGAATCAAGACTCCTTCGAACTCGCGCCTCGCGGAAACCGCATTCAAGAAGCCACGCGATCTCAACTTGTAGGGCGAGATCCAGATATCTTTGCGCTCGAGAAAATCCATAAGGGTAAGAGTGAATCAACGTTATCCAACGAGTTCTTCGGCGATCCCTTGCCATTCAGCATCCAAGGTCACGTTCTGTGCCGGCATCTCGCGACCGGCGCACGAATACCAGTAGGCTGCATTTCCCAAATCCCCCTCTTGGCGATGCAGCCAAGCATGAATCCATGACCCTGCCGTTCCCGGAACATCCTGGCAGAGGTCATGAGCCGCATCCCACTTTCCCGCCTTCGCAAACCACAGAGCCTTCGCTTCAATGGAAATTCCTTCAGGTGGCTGGCTGTCGTTCGCAGCGGATTCGGCAAGTGCTTCGGCATTCATCACAGCCGAAGGCAAACGCCGGAAACCTCGACCGGCAAATAAAATCGAACATCCTGCCGAAGGACTTTGTGCACTGACACGAGCGATGGGCTAAAATCCCCAGCAAATCAGGCCAGTTTCCAGACAGTCCGAATCGCCTACCTCCGGCGACGCAACGCCAAAAGACCACCGAGTCCAAGCAGAGCAATTGAGGACGGTTCTGGAATTGGAGCTGCAGGCGAAACCAAGATATTAGCGAGAGTGTTGTCCACGTTCCCGCCACTCGATGCCAATCGGTAAACCGAAAAATCAATATTCGCTTCAGGATAGTCGATAACGTTGTTCTGATTGAAAAGCCCCGTTGTGAAATAGCGGGCATTACCGCTATCCGCACCCAAGGCTCCACCATCACTGCCTGCCCAGATATTGGCCGTAGCGAAATCTCCCGTCGCAATGTTCACGCCATTGACGTAAAGCGAAAGCAATTCATTCGTACCCGGACCCGCTCCTACTTCGTATACGCTGACGATCTGCACCGAGTTCTGGGTGGCCGTGAGACCATGATTACCCGAGACAACATCAGTCACTGAGTCCCCTGCGAAAAAATGCAATTGGTCACCGTCCAGCACGAGTGCTGCACCACTTCCAGTCGCTCCAGCTTCCCAGAGATTGATCGGAACCGTTGGATTATCCACCGCTGTCGTAAAGTCAATGGTGAGTTCAAAAGCCACACTCTGTCCCGTATAGTTCACACCGCTCCATCCTTGTGGATTCCCCAGTTGACCAACACCTGACGATGAATAGTAGGCCACTGCGGCAGCCGTTACAGGAGTGGTAGCCGCGGCAAGTCCGACGAAACCGATGGTAATGGATTGGAACTTTTGTAAAAAATCTAGCATGTTGATGGCAAAGAAGTTTGTTGTCTTTGAAGAGGAAAAGAATATTTTTTCCCAACCACAAGGAATTTTTCTGATGAAATTCGGGCAAAACTATCCGATTCGTTTTTTCTCTAGGTCAATCTTTCGAAATCCGGCGAACAAGAACAACCGTTTGAAAAGTTGGTAAAGGCAGAATAAATAGAACCATTAATCCTTTCAATACCATGTCCGACTCCCAAATTTTAGACGTCCGCCTGTCCGAAGACTTTGATGCCGCCCACATCCAAGGAGCGAAAAACAACTGTGTGTTCGAAGTCGATTTCGAGAGCCGCTTGCCAGATACCGCGCCGAGCAAAGACATGCACACTCTCGTTTACGGCGCTAATGACCAGAGCTACGAAGCACCGATGGCGGTCGAAAAAATGGAACGCCTCGGCTACACCGATGTTCAAGTCATGCCCGGTGGCATCGCCAAGGCTGAAAAGGATCAAATCATCAAGGGCACTCCGCTACCCAGCGAAGCACCCGAACCAGATGGCACTTACGAAATCGATCTCAGTGAGTCCAAAGTCATCTGGACTGGAAGAAACATCATCAACAGCCACACCGGAACCATCGGCATCCAGTCGGGTGAACTTAATTTCCATTCCGGCGAACTCGTTGACGGAGAAGTGATCCTCAATTTTCACGACATGAAGTGTTCCGATCTTGAGGGCACTCCTGGGCACGACATTCTCATCGACCATCTCAAGGGGCACGACTTTTTCGATGTCGATCATTTCCCCACGGCCACGGTATCCATTCTCGGAGGCAATGAAAACGAGGTCGAAGCAGATCTACAGATGAAAGGAATCACTCGGCAGATCACCATCCCCATCGCTGCCGGTTTCGACGCTAACGGAAATCCTGCGACCCAAGCGGCTTTCGTGATCGACCGAACTGATTGGAATATCATTTACGGATCCCGCCGTTTTTTCCACCGACTCGCTGGCCATGTGGTGAACGATGAAATTCAGATTGAATTGCGGATTCTTACGAAGCCGCAGTAACTCGCTCGACTACTGATTGAGCTTTTTCCAAGCCTCGAACGAGTTCGCTAGGTTTTCTTTCTTATCCCCTTTCACCGCATAGCACTGAAGCGTCACGGGACCAGTATACTTAATTTCATCAAGCGCACTCAACACTCGGCTAACGGGAAAATCACCCTCACCCAATGGTTTGATCAACGCCCCCCAATCCTTTCCTCCAGTATCCGCTCCGGAGATACTGACATTATAAAGTTTCGGCCCAATTTTACCTATGGCCTCTTCCAAAGTCTTTGGATCCTCATTTTTGAGGAAATGGCAGAGATTAAACATCACACCGAGATTCGGATGGTCGACTTTCCGGATCAGTTCCATCGCATCATTGGTCGTCGCAACAACGAATCCATGGTGTGGATAAAGCGCGACTTTGATCCCTAATTTTTCGGCCGACTCCGCAGTCTCGCGCACGGCTTCGACGGTATTCGGTGTGCTCTTCCGAACCGTCAACTCGACCATACCCTTCGCCTTGGCCAGTGGACTAAAAAGTTCCGGCTTCACAGGTTTCTCGCTCGCATCAAGATACACACTCAGAACCGACAAACCGTGCTTTTGATAAACGTCGATTTGTTTTTGAAGCGCCTCACCCGTCTTCTTGGATTGGGACACTCCATGGTATCCCGCTTTCTTGAGGAATATCGCTTGCTCTTCTTCGGACCCAAATCCCAGACCATTTTGAAACGCGTAGAATGACCGAGCGTTCCCTTGCGCGGACAACTGACCCATAGAACCCAGCAAAATCACAATAGGAATGAATTTTGTAAACATCTCCACGAGTCTGCTGAATTTTTCGAAGATGTCCAAAACAGTCTCACCCCATTTGAAGAGTTCAAACTGCAGAATGTCTACAGCATGCCTGAGAAACTATCATAAATATTCAGACATTTCACCTTCCGAAGGGCGCTACGGGCCTAGGAGACTGGAAAAATCTGAATCCCGCCCAACCATATCCTTTCGAAAATCAGCGCAGGATGTCGGTTGACGCGTCTCATTTTTCCCCCCAAGCTCCGTCCGCAAACATTCGCAACCCCTATATTAATATGACTCTAATCAGACGTTTTCTCAGTGCCGCTCTCGCAGCGACCCTGATTTCCGCAGCCCCAGCTCAAGATGCATCCCTTAAAATCGCCACTGTCGATATGCAGGAGCTTTTCAAACAGTATTACCGCACCAACGAAGCCCAGAAGCAGATCAACGTGGAGCGCGCACGAATCCAAAAGGATAACAACGAGCGCCTCGCCCGCATCCGCGAACTGGAAACCAATCTCGGCAACCTCAAAAAACAAATCGAAGATCCATCGATCAACGATTCCAAAAAACAAGCACTCTTCAAGGACTGGCAGATGCAGCAGCAAGAAGGCATCGCCCTCGACCGCGAACGTCGTGAGTTCCTCCAGCGCCGCAACCAAGCTCTTAACGAGAAAATGGTCCAGCGCATGAAAGGCATTCTCGAAGAAATCCGCAAACTCGTCGAAGAACAGGCAAAAACAGACAACTACGACTACGTCTTCGACAAGTCGGGCCTCAGCACCTCTCAGGTTCCTTTCCTTCTCTACACCAAGGACGCGACTGACATCACAGCAGGACTGCTTAAAGACCTGAACAAAGACGCTCCTGCCGAATCGACTCCTGCCACGGAAGAAGAGTCCGGCGACGAGTAACCCTTTTAAGGAAACCAACTCTTTGGCAATAAGCCTTAGTCTTTCAGAACTCGCCCGCCGCGTAGATGGAAACATCATACGCGGAGAGGCGGGTTCTCTTTTTTCCGGTATGGACGCTCTGGACTCGGCAGGTCCGGATGATATCAGCTTCCTCGGAAATGAACTCTATGTGCCACAGTTCCTCACCTCAAAAGCGGGTGCGGTTCTTGTCCCAGAAGGTCACGACTATGGGGACCACACATCCGCACTGATCACTGTCGCCAACCCATCACTCGCCTTCGCTTCGGTCGTGAAGCATTTTGCGGCAGAAAACAAACACTTCATTCCAGGCGTTCATCCTTCCGCATTCGTCGCTGAGTCAGCCGTTCTCGATACACAAAAGGTATCCATCGGCCCCGGCGCGATCGTGATGGATGGAGCTACGATTGGCGACGGCACGAAGATCGCACCCAACGCCGTCATCCACGAAGATACGATCATTGGCGAGGACTGCATCATCTCAGCCAATGTCACCATTGCTGACCGGTGCGTCATCGGATCACGCGTCATCATCCACCCTGGAACAGTCATCGGTTCCGACGGCTATGGCTACGAATTTTCCGAAGGGAAACATGTCAAAATTGATCAGGTCGGAATTGTGGAAATTGGGGACGACGTCGAAATCGGATCCAACACCACCATCGACCGTGCACGTTTCGGAAAGACCACCATCGGGGAAGGCACGAAAATCGACAACCTCGTCCAGATCGGACACAACGTTTCCATTGGCAAACATTGCCTCATCATTTCCCAGACAGGTCTCGCTGGAAGTTCTAAGCTCGAAGACTACGTGACAATCGCCGCCCAATCCGGTGTGGGTGGCCACGTAACCATTGGCCCAAAAACAATTCTCGCAGGCCGTTCCGGTGTGACAACCAACTTAGAAGGTGGCGGAACCTATTCTGGATATCCAGCGATCCCGATGAAAGAGGACACAAAGAACAAAGCTCAAGTCCGACGCCTCTCCAAACTTGTTGCCCGAGTTAAAGAACTCGAAAAAAGACTTCCGGCTGCGGAAGACTGAAATTGAAAACGATCGGATTAAACGAGACGGCCATCTGCAGGCTGCTCGCCATTGGCAAATCTTTTCACACTGTCCACGGTGGTCTCAGCGATTGCGCCAAGCGCCTCTTGAGTGAGAAATGCCTGATGAGAAGTCACCAAAACATTGGGAAAAGTAAGTAGGCGCGAAAGCACATCATCTTGCAGTGCCACAGATGAATGGTCCTCGAAAAAGACCCCCTCCTCTTCTTCATAAACATCCAGAGCAACGCCACCCAATTGGCCAGATTTTAGCGCACGAATCACGGCCTTGCTTTCCACAAGTTTCCCGCGACTCGTATTGATGAGATACGCCCCTCTTTTCATCGTCGCAATGGTCTCCTGATTTAACAGGTGGTGGCTATCAGGGGTCAGAGGTAGATGCAGGCTGACCACATCGGCAGCACTCAAAACCTCGTCTAAAGAACGGTAAGTCAACCCGTATTCGTCCGCCCACTTCTCGTCAGGGTAAACGTCATAGGCCAGCACATGGCAGCCAAAACCGCGAAAGATTTGAGCCGTGATTTTACCAATCTTTCCCGTTCCTATAATCCCCACTGTTTTCCCGTGCAGATCAAAACCCACCAGCCCCCCAAGCGAGAAATTCAACTCGCGAACACGATTGTAAGCTCGATGAATCTTTCGATTCAGCGTGAGCAAAAGGGCAAACGTATGCTCTGCCACAGAATAGGGAGAATAGGCTGGAACCCGGACAACGGAGATACCTAGGTCTTTCGCAACCTCTACATCCACGTTGTTGAACCCCGCACAGCGCAGAGCCACTAGCCGGATCCCCATCTCCGACAAGGCCCGCAAACATGCCGCATCCAAGACATCATTGACAAAAACACAAACTGCATCGGCCCCGTCTGCCGAAGAACAATTCGACTCAGCGAGCCGAAAGTCGTGGTAGGATATTTCAACTCCCGATTTTTCCGCCAAAGGGTCGAAATACACGTGATCGTAGGACTTGGTATCGTAGAACGCCAAGCGGATGGTTGGAACTTTTTTTTGACTCATATCAATATCTAAGCAATCTCGGTACCCGTTTCATTGGAACATGGCTTAACGCTTCAATTTTCCACGATCTACCCTGAAGAGTCGCCGAAATTTGCTGAAAACGTAGAGAAACTATCGAATCATTGAAGATTTTATGCAACTTTTCCCAAAACCATTTGTTAATAATAAGGCCATATGTTCGATTTTCGCGTTTCGCTCACTCTCATCATCCCGCTAGCCATCCTTGGCTCGGCATCCGCAAAGGTGCTGACTGAAAAGCAAACACGCGCTGCAGCAGCACGAATAGATCAATTGATCGCAGAGGATTTGAAGGAGGCAAAACTTCGCCCGACTGGTCGGATCGATGACGGCACGTTCCTTCGCAGGTCCTACCTCGCCATTATCGGAAGAATCCCCACGGAACAAGAAGCCCGTAAATTTTTCGATGATCCTTCGAGTGACAAACGAAACACCTTGATCGAAACCCTGACCGCCTCCCCCGGCTTTGATAGCCACCTTTTCAACTGGACCGCCGACCTACTACGCGTTCAGACAGGACAGGAACAATTCGGCCTCGGCTGGCACGTATGGCTCCGCCAATCACTGAGTAATAACAAGCCATGGGACGAGATTGTCGAGGAAATGCTCTCTGCATCTGGACATGCCGCTGAAAATCCCGCCGTCGGTTACTACCTCCGCGACCGCAACATGCCACTCGATAATTTCAGCAACTCCATGCAGGTGTTTCTCGGCCGCCAAATCGGCTGTGCTCAATGCCACGACCATCCGTTCGACGATTGGTCACAACTTGACTATTACCAAATGGCCGCATTCGGTGGAGGCTTCTCCTACCGTAGTGAACAGTCTCGTGAGACCAAAAGCCGAGTCGTTAAGGAACTACAACCCAAACAGAAAGCCGCTCCTAAGGGCCTCAGCGCCAAACAGAAGAAAGAGCATTTCCGCAAGCTCAGAGCCCAACGTCAAAAGAAGAACCGCGAATTTTTTAGAGGGATCAATATCCTATTCAAAGACTTTGATAAAAACGCACTCACCGACAACGCAGAGCAAGTCCTGCGGCTCCCAGAAGACTACCAATATCAGGACGCCCAGCCAAACGAGGCAGTGCAACCCGAAACCCTGTTCGGCGAGAGACTGAAAAATGTGGATCCAGAAAAGCGCCGCCAAGTATTTGCTCAGTGGGTCACCTCTGAGAACAACCCCTATTTCACCAAGGTAATTGCCAATCGCCTCTGGGATAGAACCTTTGGTCGCGGCCTTGTCGACCCTGTCGACGACTGGAACGAAAACACGCGCTCGGCACACCCTGAAGTCCTCGCTTTCTTAGAGACAACGATGAAGGCCGTGGACTATGATCTCCGTCAGTTTTCCCGAATCCTATTCCATACCTCGCTTTTCCAAAGGGAATGTGACCCGGTAGAACCCGTCGCCGGCACTCGTCACATCGTCCGTGGTCCTGCACTGCAGCGTATGACCGCGGAACAGCTTTTCGATTCGATGATCGTCCTGACACGCGGGGAAATCACGGATACCCCTTCGCCGACTCATGCGAACAAATGGGTGGCCTACACCAAGGCCGTCGACAATCTGGTTTCAAAGCCATCCAGCGACCTCATGGCAATGGGACAAGCGGCTAGAGAAGCTGATTCAAAATATCGAGAGCACCAGTTGAAGGTCCGCTCATTACAAGCTCAAGCAAGCAAAGCGTCTTCGCCTCCAAAGAGAAGAGAACTTTACGCGGCCGCCGCAGAGGAACGGCAAATGATGACCCATTACAGACGCCTGAGCGATCCACTCAGCATGAATGGCATGGCAATGACTATGATGGGCGGTGAAGAAAATAAGAAACGCCGTTCCGGCCCTGTGCGCGCCTCGGAGATGAGCGCACCATTCAAACCCGGAACTCTTGTCCGTGAATTCGGTGGCTCAGACAGGGCAAGTCCTTCATCGGGAGAAGAAATTGCCACCGTCCCCCAAGCCCTCGCACTGTTGAACGATGCAAAAACCGATATCTTCATCTCTTCCAAGAAATCAAGTTTCACTCGAAAGCTTCTTTCCTTGGACAATCCAGAAGAACGTTTGGAAATGATTTTTCTGAGAATCTATTCACGAATGCCGGACAAGCGGGACATCGATTCGTTCTTACCTCTTGCCAAGGACGACACCGCTCTGCGCGATCTAACAAGAGCGATGATGACCTCAAGCCGTTTCATCTTTATCCAATAATTTTTCCCAGACGTATGAATCCAAATCATCTCGACGAACTTTCCCGCCGTTCCTTTTTAAGTAAAACCGCAAAGACTTGCTTCGGCCTCACTATTGCTGGCTCAGCTTCAGAACTCTTCAGCCCGACAGCTTTTGCCGCAAATCCCGAAATTTTAAAAGCAGGAGGCGGCAAAGCCAAACATGTCATTTATCTCTACATGTCGGGCGGTATGACCCACATCGACACCTTCGATCCCAAACCCGATGCTCCCGAAGAGTTTCGAGGCCCCACCGAATCCATCGGCACCAATGTCGACGGTATACAACTTGGCCACTGCCTTCCCATGTTGGCCAAGCACATGGATAAAGTCGCTCTCGTTCGTTCACTCAGCACCACGCAGGGTGCTCACGAACAGGGGAAATATCTCATGCACACCGGCTACACTCAGCGCGGCAGCATTTCTCACCCATCTTCTGGTTCATGGGTATCAAGACTCAGCGAAAGAACCAACGAATCCATGCCTTCCTTCGTCCTCGTAGGCGGCAGCAACAATCATCCTGGAGGTGGCTTTTTCGAACCCCAATACTCTCCGCTTCCCGTAGGCGATCCTCAGAAGGGACTTCAAAATGTCAGACGCCGCAGAGACACCGACGAAAAGTCCTTCGAACGACAACTCACACTCAGAGACCAACTCGACCACGATTTCGATCAGCGTTACCACAAAGGTCAGCGTTCTGTTCGCGCCTACGATGAAATGTATGGATCCGCGGTCAAAATGATGAAAAGCAAGGATCTCGAAGCCTTCGATCTATCCAAAGAATCCGCCGCCTCGCGCGCTGCTTATGGCAAAGACCGCTTCGCTCAGGGTGTCCTTCTTGCTCGTCGTCTCGTTGAACG
Source organism: Akkermansiaceae bacterium (assembly GCA_045106015.1). Lineage (GTDB taxonomy): Bacteria > Verrucomicrobiota > Verrucomicrobiia > Verrucomicrobiales > Akkermansiaceae > Luteolibacter. The sequence goes on from JBGCEE010000006.1 coordinate 13,817, forward strand.
AGGCGTTCGTTTCATCGAAGTAGAATACGGGGGCTTTGACTGGCACTACGGAAACTTCGAACAAATGGAAGAAAAAATCCCGGTCCTCGACCAAGCTCTCTCCACCCTTCTCAGTGACCTCTCCGCAAAGGGCCTGCTGGAATCGACTCTCGTTGTTGTCGCCACAGAATTTGGGCGCACACCAAAAATCGTCACCGATCGGGTTGGCAGAAATCATTTCCCGAAAGCGTTTTCATGCCTGCTTGCCGGCGGAGGTATCAAAGGCGGACAAGCCTACGGCGCAACGGACGAAACCGCTTCAAATGTCGTGGAAAACAAAGTGGGTGCATCCGACTTCAATGCGAGCATCGCCTTTTCGCTTGGACTTCCTTACGACCTCCCGCTCATGTCCCCTTCGAAACGCCCATTCAAAATGGGTGGCAAATCAGGCAAGCCGATTACCAGCTTGTTCGGCTAGCGAGGTTCTCAAGCGAGCTCTGAGAAAGAGATACCCAGAGCATCTTCGAATCTCTTGACCTTTTTACGCTCTCTTGGATCGATCAACGCAATCGAGGTTCCCTTTTTACCCGCCCTAGCAGTACGCCCACTACGGTGAGTATAGTAGTCAAGCTCTTCGGGAAGCTGATGATGGATCACAAAAGAAAGTCGATCAACATCAATACCCCTCGCAGCAACATCCGTCGCAATCAGAATACGAATTCTCTTGTTCTTGAAGCCGCGCATCACTTTATCGCGCTCTCTCTGTGACAAGTCTCCTTGAATCACATCGACTGGAAATCCTAATTCTCCAAGTTGCCGCCCTAAGGTCGTCGCACCCGCTTTTGTCCGAACAAAAATCAAACCTCGTTCATCCGGCCGACGATTCAAAAAATCGGAGAGAAACTCGTTCTTCTCATCTCGTGTGCAAACTACATAGCGATGATCAATATTGCTGTTCACCACGTTGCTACCGTCAATTTTCAGAGTCTTCGGATCACCCGGCATCGCACCTTTTACGAGGCGCTGAATAGAATCGGGAAACGTCGCTGAAAACAACCATGTGCTGCGCCTGCTACGCGTAAGTTCCACGACTCTCATCAGGTCTTTTTTGAAACCCATGCTGAGCATTTCATCCGCTTCGTCCAAGACGAGGTGCTTCACGTGTTCCAAATTGAGAGCTCTCTTACCCACCAGATCGAGTAGTCGCCCAGGGGTCGCAACCACAATATGCGTTGGCCGGCGAAGATTGGAGATCTGTTTCTCCATCGGTTCCCCTCCGGCCAAGACTTCCACAAAAATCTTTTTCGGTGAGTATTTCGTGAAGCGGAATAACTGCTTTCCAACCTGCTTCGCTAGTTCGCGTGTTGGTGCAATGACCAGTCCTTGAATCTTACCAAGCTTCGGATCGACTTTCATTAACAATGGCAATCCAAATGCGGCGGTTTTGCCTGTACCTGTCTGAGCTTGGACACAAAAGTCCCCTCCGTTCTCTACCAGAAATGCAATGGCTTTCTCCTGTACCTCGGTCGGCTTTTTGATTCCAAGCTCTTCCAATCCCTGAATGAGATCTGCTGGAATCCCTAGGTTTGCGAAATCAGTTTGTGTTCGGGTCGTCTGCAAGCTTGTAGATTCCTACAGATCGCTCATAAAAACGAGCAAATATAGCAGTTGCCTTCAGTCCTGCCTTTGCCACCTTAAAAAACCGCTGCAACATTCACGATGCGAACCCTCCTAATTCTCGCTTCCATTGTCATTCTTACTCAATGCGGCGCCCCATCGCCGCCCAAGTGCCGTTTTCTTTCTTCCAACTCAAGAACAGATACCAACACGCTATTAAAAACGGCAGAAGCAAACTGGAAGGTTCTCGCGGATCCAGGGAAATCCAAATACTGGCCGGACGCACAGCAACAATACAATCAAGCCGTCGCGGAGCTATTCGACCAACTTAGGTGCGGCAAGCCATCCTCTTGGGAGCAACGGGCTGAAAGCATCAACACGAGTCTTTCAAGCACCACAGAGGACAGCGACCATCCGTCTCGCTTCAACGCAATTTTCCCAGCCTCACTGGTTGAGGATTCTCGTGCGACCGAAGCCACACTTGTTCCCGGCGTTGGCATTCCAGCCGTCGGTTGGCTTACGACCACTCCAATCGGAATCCCACGTCCCGCCTATTTCCCGCCAAACGGCCAACCTAGAAATGCGACGGTCCTTCTCGACTTCGATTCCCATCCCCCGCAATGGCAGTTCAAAAAGAGGTGGATCAAGGACGAAATCAAAATCTCCGGAACCAAACATGCCCTTGCCGCAAACTGGAGCGCACCCATCGATTTCTTCTGGCATATGTGCGAACTCGATAATCTTCGCATCCAGAACGCGCTAATCCCAGATCGCTTCACCGAAGAAACAGGACTGTTCTTTTTCGAACCCTACGACCCAACAAAAATCCCCGTCGTGATGGTGCATGGCTTGGTATCAAGCCCAGATGCGTTCCGCGAGATCATCAATGAACTATCGCCCGAGCCGTGGTTCCGTGAAAAATACCAAGTCTGGCTCTACAATTACCCGACTGGCACGCCGTGGCTATTCAGCGCGATGAAATTCCGCCAAGCAATGAATCAGGCAATCCATCACGCCGCTTCCAAAGGCCCAACCGACAATCTTGATAAAATGGTCATTCTTTCTCATTCCATGGGTGGACTGATCACTCGCTCATCCGTGAGTCACCCCCAAAACTATTTATATGATGCGCACTTCAAGACTCCGTTCGATCAACTTCGTGTGAGGTCGGAGGCAAGGGCTTTGATCAAAGACGGATTGCTCTACGAACCGATTCGCTCTCCCGCCCGAGTCGTCTTCATGGCAGTCCCCCATCAAGGTAGCCCAATGGCAACCTTTCGTGGAACGGGCCTTCTCTCAAAAATCATCAGGCTTCCAAAATCGCTGACTGTCGGCCTGCTCGATGCGACGCTGAAAAGTATTGAAGATCGGATCGAAGGACAAGTGGCCGTCACAGAAGTTCGCCCCCCAACATCGATCAGTAGCCTTTCCCCTTCAAATCCCGCAAACATCGGTCTCAAATCCATTCCTCTACCCGAGCATATCATTTTCCACTCGATCATTGGTGACAAAGGAGATGGCGACACTCCAGATAGTAGCGATGGAGTCGTTCCCTACTGGTCTTCTCATATTGGACCCGTCGCATCCGAATTGATTGTCCCAAGCAATCACAGCGTACCGTCCGATCCTCAAGCCACCGCGGAAGTGGAACGTATTTTAAAACTCAATTTAGCAAACTAACCTCCACTTCTATCATGATTACAAATGCTCTTGGCACCGCTCTTGAAGTTTGTTGCCACAATCCAACCACCGGCTTCTATCGTGACGGCTATTGCCGAACTGGCCCCGGTGATCACGGCCTACACACCGTTTGTGCGCAGGTCACCGAAGAATTCCTCACATTTTCGAAAGCCCGTGGAAACGACCTCTCCACCCCGCGTCCTGAATTTGATTTTCCGGGCCTCAATCCAGGTGACTTTTGGTGTCTCTGTGTGACGCGTTGGGCCGAAGCTCTCGACGCTGGAAAGGCTCCACGTGTAAAACTCGAAGCCTGTCATCTTTCCGTCTTGGAATACGTAGATCTCGACGTCCTCAAAAAGCATGCAATTTGAACCCTAGTGCATCGGTCCGTAAGTTCGTGTGCAAAGGCCGCGAGACATTTTTCACGAGCAACGCAGAAATCGGGGAAAAGGACCGCGGCTCCAAATTGCTTTGATCGAAGATCGCAAACTTCGTCGATCCCCTTCCTTTCCCGCTTGCACAAGAACTTTGGGAGCGGTGCACTAGGCTCTAAAAAAAGTTGGCCACCGAGGAGTCCCTTCCTCGGTGGCCTTGAGATTGTCTGAACGTCACCCACACCCATGAGATCTGATAGACAACTGCTGTTACACCCTTACATGAAACCGACAATGTCGGCATTCAAGGGGTATAGACCCTTAAGCTTTCAATATGTTCAAATTTCTTTAAATAAATCTCAAAAAACTTTTTGAATGCATCCAAAACAATCAAGTGACACGGCAAAACTGGTAGCCAGAAGCATCGCTCTAGCGTCAAAAGACCAAGATCTCGCCAAGTTACTACCTATTGACGCAGCGGAAATAACGACATCGCTCGACCCCATTCGAGGGGGATGGTTCACTATCGCTTGGCACTCCGAACTCATGCGATGGGCATTTTTTAAGGCGATGGATTTCATGGTTCCTGGCATTGTTGCGCACTATGTGATTCGGAAACGCGCCATCGAGACAGAAGTGAGGCACGCCCTATCCAACGGAGCCACTCAGTTGGTCATACTCGGCGCGGGTTATGATACTCTTGCTTGGAGACTGAGTAAGGAATTCGAAAAAGTGAATTTCGTCGAATTCGACCACCCAGCGACTCAAGCTGCAAAAAAAGCCAAACTCGGTAATACCAAGAATTTTCATTACAACGCCGTAGATCTCGAAAAGAAGTCCTTCAAGTCAGCTGTTGCCGAATGTCGTGACATTCAACCCGATGTGCCAACGGTCGTTGTTGCGGAGGGATTAACGATGTATCTACCTGAGCAAGCAGTGACGAATTTGATTGGGGATCTATCCGGTCTAGCGGGACTTGGGGGCAGAGTCATTTTTACCTTTATGGAAAAAGACAACGACGGTTCGATACATTTCCGCGACCAGCAGAAACTCGTCGAAAAGTGGTTGGGTTGGCGAAGTGAGCGTTTCTTGTGGGGCACGGATCGAAAAAATCTAGCTTGTCTGTTAGATACCAAGCATTTGCAGAAGGTGAAAATCTTAGATCATTCCGATCTCCGCACCCAATTTCTCGAACCACTCGGTATCGAGGATTTGCGTATCGCACGGGGTGAATGTCTCTGCTACTGCTCCCCCAGCCCAGATGTCTAAATTTCTCTGCAACGATATCCATTCAAAGTTAAACCCAACCTGGGTAGCACGTATCATCCAACCCACGACCGAAGCGGAGGTCGTCGAAGCCATTCATGAAGCTGCAAAACAGGATCTTCCCATCTCGATTTGTGGAGCGCGCCACGCGATGGGTGGACAACAGTTTGGAGAAGGCACTCTACTTCTCGACCTTTCGAATTTAACGGCATTCGGAAATTTGGACTGTGACCGAGGCACGGTTGAGGTGGAGGCAGGCATGCAATGGCCAGAACTCATCGAAGGCCTGCACCAAGTGCAAGTTGGCAAACAACAAGTCTGGAGCATCCGACAAAAACAAACAGGTGCGGACAATCTCACTCTTGGCGGCGCCCTCGCGGCGAATATCCACGGTCGTGGGCTGCAGATGAAACCACTTATCGACGATATCGAATGGTTTCGCTTGGTCGATAGCGAAGGTGTGATTCGCCACTGCAGCCGTGAGGAAAACTCCGAATTATTTGGTCTCGCCATCGGAGGTTACGGTTGCTTCGGCGTAGTGACCTCAATTTGCCTGCGTTTAACTTTACGATCCAAACTTGAACGAATCGTAGAAATCACAAGCATTGAACAGCTCCTACCCTCCCTAGAGCAAAAAATGCGTGAGGGTCATCTGTATGGAGATTTCCAATTTTCAATCGACGAAAGCTCACCCGATTTCCTCAAGCTTGGAGTCCTTTCCAGCTATCGGCCTGTTTCACAGGACCGGGACATGCCAGCAGTTCGTGAAGAACTCGGAGAAAAGGATTGGATGAGACTCATTCGCTTGGCCCATGAGGACCGGAAACAAATTTTCAAAGAATACTCCTCGTTTTATCTGAAGACGCATGGCGCGCTCTATTGGTCGGACACCCATCAGCTGAGTGTCTATCTGGACGACTACCACGAAACGATCGATCAAGAATGCGGAGCAAAGTTTCCTTCCAGTGAAATGATCAGTGAGCTCTACGTCCCCAAGGAGCACCTCGTCAGCTTTATGACTGATGCCGCAGACCTCCTTCGAAACGGCACCGTTCCCGCGATCTACGGCACTGTAAGATTCATCCAAAAGGACAGAGAGAGTTTCCTAACTTGGGCACAACAAGACTTTGCCTGTATCATTTTCAACCTGCATACCGAGCACAGCGACACAGGCATTGACTTAGCTTCTTCCGCCTTCCGTAAACTGATCGATATCGCCCTGTCGTATGGAGGCACTTACTTTTTAACCTATCACCGGTGGGCTCGACCCGATCAAATCAAGAGCGCTTACCCAAGGTTCTCCGCCTTTCTAAAGGCCAAAGATCGCTATGATCCGAATCATCGTTTTCAAAGTGAATGGTGGCGGCATCACTCAAAGATTCTTGGCGAAGGATGAATATTCATGAGCCAACGACTCTTGTTACCGACCTACTCTTATTCGTTCTAGGTATCTATCTCGCGAGGCGTCTCGCAATCGGTCCGGAGCACCCCAGCTGCGCGCGGAAAGCGTGGGTCCTATCGCTCACCATCATGGCACTATCCGCTTTGGTCGGCGGCCTCTATCATGGCTTCGCTCCAAATTTTTCCGAAAGCCTCGCCATAAACTGGTGGAGATTGGTTCTGTGGCTCATGTGTCTGATGAGTTTCACCATGGATCTCAGCCTGATTTTTGAAATCCCACTGAGGAACACCCTCTGGAAGGTGATGATTCTTGCCAAGCTCCTACTTTCTGCGACCGCCGTCTTGATCTCCCCTACCTTCACGTTCGCAATTCTCAGCTACGGATCCACCATGCTCGTTTGGGGACTTGCAGGAATTTGCCTCCGAAGAAGCTGGAGTAAATGGATGCTGACCGGAGTCGGCCTATCTGGAATCTCCGCATGGATTCAGCAATCAGAAATCGGCTTTGGCAAACATTTCAACCACAACGATCTCTTTCATGTGATTCAGGGACTGGCAATCGTGGCTTTTTACTTCGCCGGTAAGACTTTCGGAAAGTCAGCACTGAAAACCCCATCCCTGAACGTGAAAACAAGTTAGGCGATCACTATGAAAGCCCTTGCTTCTTCATGCGCCCTCCACAAATGTTCTCTCGATGGCACATGAACATATTGACGTCCGCTACGTTGCAAAACTCGCACGCTTGGACCTAACGGAAGACGAAGTGCTAACGTTTCAGGGCCAGCTCGACTCGGTCCTCAAACATGTAGAATCGCTTTCCACGCTCCAGCTGCCCGATGATCTAGAAAAGGGTGACAACACTCAACTAGGATTCATGCGAGACGACCAACCACAAATCAGCATTCCGCCAGAGGCCGTGATTGCGAATTCACCAGACTCGGCACAATCCCAAATTCGCGTCCCAAAAGTGGTCGCTGATGCTTGACTCCTCGCACCAAACGAACGTTTTAGAATATGACTATCCGCAAGCTTCGAGAACAGTATTTGGCCGGTGAAACCCATCCTGTCCAGGTGATTGAATCCTTGGCAGAGAAAATTCAAAGCCAAGACACATCGACCAAAGCATACATTTCCTTCGATCTAGAAAGGGCAATTGAAATAGCGTCTAAATCGGACGTTTCAAAGCTATTGGGTGGCATCCCCATCGCCATCAAGGATAACATCAATACTCTAAATCAGCCCTGCTCATGCGGATCTAAGTTTTTAGAAAAAACTTATGTATCTCCTTATGATGCAACGAGTTTAGAAAAGCTAATTGAAGCTGGAGCCATCCCCTTTGGTAGAGTCAATATGGATGAATTCGCGATGGGCTCTGCAACTGAGAATTCAGCGATTCAACTCACTAGAAACCCGGTCGATCCCGAAAGAATCGCCGGCGGTTCCTCCGGTGGCTCCGCCGCTGCCGTCGCAGATGGCACGGCAATCGCTGCCCTCGGATCTGACACTGGGGGCTCCATTCGCCAGCCTGCTTCCCACTGTGGCGTGGTCGGCCTGAAGCCCACTTACGGCCGCGTTTCAAGATATGGCCTCGTCGCTTTCGCTTCATCCCTCGATCAAATTGGCCCCCTCACCCAAACTGTCGATGATGCAGCTATTCTCCTTCAGGCCATTGCTGGATACGATCCACGAGATTCAACTTCACTGGACCTGCCAGTCCCCGATTTTTCAGAGTCCATCAACGATGGCGTCGATGGCTTGCGCCTCGGCATCCCAAAAGAGTATTTCACCGAGAAGATCCACTCGGGCGTTCGCGAGACCATCCAGAACCGCATCGACCTCCTTGAAAGCCAGGGTGCTGAGATCGTACCGATTTCTCTACCAAACACCAAGCATGTCGTCGCCACCTATTACGTCATCGCACCAGCTGAAGCCTCTTCGAATCTCTCCAGATTCGACGGAATTCGCTATGGAAATCGCTCAGAAAACGCATCGGATATTGTCGATGTATATCATAAATCACGGGAGGCTGGTTTTGGCCCAGAAGTAAAACGACGGATTATCCTAGGAACTTATGTGTTATCCTCCGGTTACTACGACGCTTATTATACCCAGGCACAGAAGGCGCGGAAAGTGATCACCCAAGATTTCAATGAAGCCTTCAAAAAAGTAGATGCCATTTTAGCTCCCACCTGCCCGACCCCTGCTCGAAAAATTGGCGGATGTTCAGACCCACTCGAAGACTACCTATCAGACATTTTCACCATCGGTGCGAATCTAGCCGGTATCCCAGGAATCTCGATCCCAGCAGGCACGACTGATTTCGATGGAGCTCCAGCTCTGCCGGTTGGCCTGCAAATCCTCGCCCCACACATGGATGAGCAAATGCTCCTTCGAGTCGCCAAAGCAGCAGAGCTTCCACAACAGTAAAACCTCTCCCAAAAAGCCTTTCCGTGATCCTCTCCTACTGCACGAATATTCACCCAGCCGAGACTTGGGCGGAAACCCTTTCAGCACTGAATCAACACGTGCTGAAAGTGCGCGATCGATTACTCGAAGCCGGAGACCAACAACCGAACCAACCCTTCCCCATCGGCTTACGCCTGTCCGCATTAGCCGCAAAAGAATTACTTCAGGACGACAATCTTTCTAAATTTAAAGACTGGCTGAGCGAGAATCATAGTTTCGTTTTTACGATCAACGGATTTCCCTACGGAGCATTCCACGGCACCCGAGTCAAAGAAAATGTCTTTCTCCCTGACTGGACGAGCCAAGAGCGAATCGAATACACCCAAGACCTCTTCCGAATCATTGCAGAAATCGCCCCAAAAAGCTCTGGAGGATCGATTTCCACCCTTCCCGGATCGCACAAATCATTCGATGCCGATGAGACTGCAATCCTCAAAAACCTAGTCGATACTGCCCATTTCATCGAGGATCTCGCTCAGAAACACCAAATCGATCTACACTTAGGCCTAGAGCCCGAACCCCTTGGACATTTCGAAAACACCAGTGAAACGATTCAATTTTTTGAGAAACTCCATGAACATGGACAAAACCCCAGTATCATCTCGAAACGTATCGGCTTGAACTTCGATTGCTGTCACTTCGCCATCGAATTCGATGATGCCGCAGAATCACTCGACAAGCTCCACAAACAATCAGGAATCAGGCTATCGAAAATACACTTATCCAGCGCCCTCGGCCTCAACCCCGCAGACCCTCAGGCAATCAACGCGATTCGTAAATTCGATGAACCCACCTATTTTCATCAGGTAATCGCTCAGGAGCCCGATGGATCACTCTCACGATTTAAAGACCTGCCGGTTTTCCTTGATTCAGTCGACAGCGGAAAAACCGACCCATCGACTTTTGAGCAAGCACGCGTCCACTTTCACATCCCCTTGGACGCCGAACCCACGCCGCCCATCAAGTCGACGGCCTTTCATGCCAAAGAAACACTCCTTTGGTGCCAAGCAAATCCAAACGCCTGCCAGCATTTCGAAATAGAAACTTACACTTGGGGCGTGCTACCGGACAAACTCCAACGCCCTGTCGAAGAACAGATCGCTGCCGAGTATCGATGGGTTCTGGAAAAACTGAGAAAACCCTCATATTAAATCTTTCATCTAAGCCCCTGAACCTTCAATTTCAGATCAATGAACGACATCAAAATTACAATTCACACCACTGCCGGAGATATCGACGCGACCATGTTCGCCTCAAAAGCCCCTCTGACATGCGCTAACTTTCTCAACCTAGCCCAACGTGGCTACTACGACGGGATCGCATTCCACCGAGTCATCGAAGGCTTCATGCTCCAAGGAGGAGACCCAACTGAAAGTGGCCGAGGCGGCCCTGGCTACAAGTTCGCCGATGAATTTCACCCAGAACTACGCCACAGTAGCCCCGGAGTTTTCTCCATGGCAAACGCCGGCCCCGGAACAAATGGCTCGCAGTTCTTCATCACCACAACCCCTACCCCATTCCTTGACAATCGCCATTCAGTTTTTGGACAAGTCACTAATGGCCTTGATGTTGTAGAAAAAATTACTGGAAAAAATAATACAGGTGAACGGGGCTGCAAATATGATGGAACCGGCGACAAGATCACCAAGATCTCGATCCATGACGATGCAGCCGACCTTTTCGAGGACCAAAAAGACCATATCGAACACTGGAATTCCATTCTAGATAAAAAGTAATTTAATCAGTCGTTCGAAACGAAAATTTCTCAACCCGTGCTTTTAGACGTTCAAAATCTCACCACCCGGTTCCACACACGAAATGGTATCGTTCACGCTGTCGAGGATGTTTCATTCAAACTTGAGCGCGGTGAGACTCTAGGAATTGTTGGCGAGTCCGGTTCAGGGAAGTCAGTCACCTGCTATTCCCTACTTGGCCTCATCCCCACTCCTCCGGGCCGTATCGAGCGTGGTTCAGCCATGTTCGGTGGACTTGATCTCCTGAAGGCAAGCGACCGACAGCTTCGAGGAATTCGTGGTAAAAAGATCTCAATGATCTTTCAGGATGCGATGACATCCCTGAATCCATACATGAAAATCAGCGCGCAATTGACCGAACCTCTTGCGCTGCACGAAGGCCTTCGCGGCAAGGCTGCTCTTCACAAAGCAATCGATGCGCTAGCCGAGGTTGGCATTCCAGAGCCTGAAAAGAGAATCGATTCCTTTCCGCACGAATTTTCAGGAGGAATGCGCCAGAGGGTGATGATTGCCATGTCCTTAATCACGAACCCGGAACTCCTTATCTGTGATGAGCCGACGACTGCTCTTGATGTTACCGTGCAAAAGCAAGTTCTCGATCTCATCAAGGATCGCCAGAAAGAGCTTGGTACCTCCATCATTTTTATTACGCACGATCTAGCGGTCGTCTCCGAAGTTTGTGATCACGTAAATGTGATGTATGCGGGACGCATCGTTGAAAACGCGACACGCCAGGAGCTCTTTACCCATCCGTTGCATGCTTACACTCGTTCCCTGCTCAAATCGATTCCAGCGGCACAACCCAAGGGACAGCCACTCATCACGATTCCAGGCCTTCCTCCAAATCTCGCCAATCCACCCTTAGGCTGCGCTTTTCAGCCACGGAATCTGGTTGGGAACCCAGATCTGTGTTTGACCGATCATCAACCAGAGTTGGCCGAAATCGAATCCGGCCATTTCGTACAGAACTGCCCTGGATGCTTGGCTAGTTGAGCCATACTCCAGGCCAGGCGATTAAACTGGGGGCTTTCTCATTCGGGGTCCTTTTCCTGCTGAGCAAGGTCTTCAAACCAGCCACCCCTCGCTGTCACCCACTTGCCCTTCTTGATCACTTTCGAGAAGCCAAGTCCTTGCTTTGCAGCGCTCTCGAAAACCTCCCATGCTTGACTGGCCAAAATTCCAGAAACGACCAAGTCACCGCCCTGCCCGAGCGATTTCGCAATCGTTGGCCAAGCTTCTATCAATACTGTGGAGAAAAGGTTTGCAGCCACCACATCATAACCTCTCTTCCGTGGCTTCCATCGTAACACATCCTGCTTCTTGAAAACGATTTCAGGTGTTCCGTTTCGTTCTGCATTCGCATTCGAAACTTTGACGGCAAAAGGATCAAAATCGCAGCCCCAAACCTCTGAAGCTCCGAGTTTTCTAGCCGAAATAGCAAGTAAACCAGTCCCTGCTCCCAGATCAACCATACTCCACTTCGTCTCTCTCCGCTCTCTGGCAATATCCACCAGCAGTCGCATGCATGTTGACGTCGTCGCATGGTCCCCAGTTCCAAACGCCATTTCCGGAGGGATGACGATGATTTCGCGAGATGGATGCTCTTTTTGAAGCCGTTTCAATTTCGCTCCGTCCGTTTCAGCAGAAACAAGAAACACATCCCGGATCTTCAACGGTTTTGGAATGCTTGGGACTTTATTCCAATCCGTGTTCTTCACCTTCCGAATCGATCCACCGAATTGTTCCTTAATATCTTCAGCTGTCTTTTCTGATTCGCAGTAAATCTGTAATCGTATCGATTTACCCCCCTTGATATATTCAACCACAAAATTTGGGTTACCGACAAAACGTTCCTCCCACGCATCAATCCACTGAGCACCCGATAATTTTGACCACAAATACATGCCTGCAAGAATCATGTGTCTTCTGGCAAGCAATCAAACAAAATCCCCACAATTCTTTCCACAAATGAAAGGTCCCCTACATTGATTTCTTTTTGGTTTCACACAATGATCTCAGCCGATGCGTGCAATATGGCTTCTCTATCTTCTACTTCTTACAAACTGCCAGAAACTTAGTTTCTACACGCAGGGCACGCGCGGTCAGTTGGAGATTTTACGGAAATCCACATCTAACAAAACGCTCATTACTAGTCCCGACACCTCGGATTTTTTAAAGCAACGGCTCCTGCTCGCAGAAGAACTCTGTTCGTTCGCTACTGAGGAGCTTGATCTTCCGGGAGAGTCTGCATACCACAAATACGCCGACCTAGGCAGAGATCATGTCGTATTCGTCATATACGCAGCCCCAGAATTTTCGCTAGAGCCCAAGAAGTGGTTTTACCCAATCGTTGGCGAGATGGTCTATCGTGGATACTTCAATAAAGACGACGCAGAAGCATATGCGAGATCACTGAGAGAACAAGGTTTCGAAGTCCACCTTGGCGGTACCGATGCCTATTCCACTCTTGGGTTTTTTCATGATCCCATACTCAACACATTCGTCGATTATCCAGAAATCGATTTCGCAGAAACCATCTTCCACGAACTCACTCATCGAAGAATTTTCGTAAAAGGAGATACAACATTCAATGAATCGCTAGCAAATGCCGTGGCAGAAGAAGGAATCCGACGCTGGCTAATCTCAAAAGGCCGAACTGGTGAGCTCGATGACTACGAAGAACGCCTGATCAGGCGAAGGGACTTTTATCAGCAAATCGAAATCACGAAGACACAATTGGAACAGCTATACGCATCAAAACTACCAGAAGAAGATATGCGAAAACGAAAGCAGGACATTCTCAAAGAGTTAAAGAAGCGTGCTGATGAACTCCAACGGAGGTGGGGTGGTAAACAGTTAGAAGAATGGTTGAAAATCGAACTCACCAACGCGCACCTTCTTTCCTTGGCGACATATAACGAACAGATACCAAGATTTAGAAAGCTCCTCTCAGATTGCGGCGGCGACTTTCGAGCATTCTTCGAAAAAGTTGAAAAAGTTAAAAAATCCGATGAACCACTTCCCACAGATTGAAGTTTCAAAATCAGCTTGATCGCGATATTTAGCGGTATGCGGTATCTTTTGTTCTTAGCCCTTCTTGGCTTTCTCCCTTCTTGTTCTTCAGTTCGCTCTTCCGGTGGCCTCGACTATTGGGGCAATCGAGCCGGTCCGCAGGGATTTCGCACGGTCATCATTGACGCCGGACACGGAGGTAAAGATTCCGGTGCCGTCTCACGCCACACACGCCAGAGAGAAAAAGATGCAAATCTCGATTTTGCAAAGCGACTGCGCTCGGAGTTACGAGGATCATTCCGAACGGTGATGGTTCGCTCCGATGATCGGTTTATAGATCTAGACGACCGAGTCGCTTTTGCCAATCGCTACCCAGATGCGATACTCGTCAGCCTCCATTTCAACTCTGGAAGCTCGTCTCGGCGTGGACCTGAGACCTATTGGTGGCGAGTCGATTCACATGGGCTTGCCGTTCGCTGCCAACGCGCGATGAAATCTGTCGCGCCCTATTCCTCAAATGCGGGACTATCTCGGCGTCGTCTTCGGCTAACACGTAATCCATCGATTCCTTGTGTTCTGTTAGAGGGTGGCTACATGAGCCATTCGCAGGAATCTAGGCAAATCAATTCAGCTAACCACCGCCAGAGACTCGCCGAGGCAATTGCCAAGGCCATACGCGATCAATCTGAAAAAGGTGATGCAGGAACCGGAATGCGTCCCCCATTCATTAAAGCCCCCCCGAGCCGCCCTACTGACCCTCCTGGTTCTTGAACCGCACTGGATCCAAGAACCTAAAGCCCGCAACTTATCCGTTACAGGCTTTTTTTACCATCTTCACGTCCACAGCTTCGTAAAAATCATCATTTACGAGGCAAACGGGAGCGGTGCCGCAGGAAGCAAGGCATTCGGCAAATTCAACCGAAACCTTCCCGCAAGGAGAAACAGAAATCGGATGATGGTGAGAATCCGCAGATTCCCTATCAATGCCAAACGCTTTGCAGAGATCTTCCATCAACTCTGCACTACCACCGAGTGCACACGAAAGCGTCCGGCAGACACGGATGTGATATTTTCCGGGAGCGTATTGCCTAAAACCTGGATAGAAGGTCACGACTTCAAGGACTTTGATGGGCTCCAAATCCAACTTCTCTGCAACCCAATCAACCGCTTCTGAGGAAATATATCCAAACTTGTGTTGAACGATATGGAGTAAAGGAAGCACTGCAGAACGCTTGCTTTCGCTATAGTGAGAAATCCGCTTATCAGCTTCCGCGTCAAGCTCAGCACTCGGCGAGAAAAGCGGAAAATTCTTTGCCCCTGGACTTTCTTCGGAGGCAGTTGAGTCTTCTAAGGTCGGGTCGGACATGGACTAATTAACGAGTTTTTCCAATTCGGCGAGGTTACGTCCGTCGCGACTGACGATATTTCCTTCAAGATCGCAGACGATTACAGAAGGGATACCTCTCACACCGTGGCTAAACTTTTTCTTAAAGCTAGGTGCCTTCGATAGCTTCAAATGTGGCCAGGGCATCTTCTTATTTTTCGCGTATCCCTCCATTGCCTTCTCATCGCGATCACTGGTAATCAAAACGATTTCAAAGGAGTCATTCCCTTCTTTATGCTTGTTGTAGAAGTCAACCAGACTGGGTGTGAAACGTTGGCATGGTCCACACCAAGAAGCTGTGTAGTAAAACACATAATACTTCGTTGGCTTTTGTTCCAACTCATATCGTTTGAGTGAATTGCCGTCGAGTTTCTCAAGATTTCCATCTAACACATCATCGAAGACGCTCGGGGTGGAATTCGCTGACTCAGAGGCAACGGCTTTGCCAGGCTCCCACTCTTTAACCAGAGTGATATCTGCTTCACTTAGCTCAGAAACCGGCACTTCGACCGTTTTCCCGCTAAGCATGCGAAAGGAAGCTCTCATCTCCTCTCCTTCTCCAGATTTACTGATCAGTTCAAGGCGCGCGGTATTGCCATCTTTTTTGGTCCATGTGCGAAATTCAGCCTGGAGCGGGCTTACTAAGCACGCACCTAGAATAAGAAGTGGAATAATTTTCATAATTTTTGGTATTTAGCGGTCACATTCACCCATGACGAAATCTAGTGAACCTAGTATCGCTGGAATATCCGAAACCATGTGACCTGGTAGAAGTTTCGATACAATAGAAAGATTGCAGTAGGAAGGACTACGAATTTTCAAGCGGTCGGGAACTCCGCCTCCTTTCGAATGAATGTAAAAACCCAATTCGCCTTTTGGATTCTCTGCCGAAAAATACACCTCACCTTTGGGAGCATCAATTCCTTGAGTTGCGACAATGAAGTGATGGATCAATTCCTCCATCGACATGAGCACTCTCTCTTTTTCGGGGAGCATACTCTTGGTATCGGCCAGATTGACCGGGCCTTCTGGGATCGTATCGAGAACCTGTCGACAGATCTTGATCGATTGTCTCATTTCCTCCATGCGGACTTGGTAACGAGCATAGCAATCACCTTCTTCAGCAATTGGAATGTCAAAATCGTATTTTTCGTAGCCGAGGTAAGGACTGTTCTTGCGAAGGTCACGGTCGACACCCGAAGCACGAAGATTTGGGCCTGTCATTCCATAAGAAATCGCGGATTCACGAGTGATGACGCCAACATCAATCATCCGGTCACGGAAAATTTTGTTTTTATCGAGCAATTTGGAGATCTCGCCAATCGTGACCTCACACTCTTCTAGGAAGGTCCGAACTGCCTGATCAAAGCCTTCTGGAATATCACGAAGCTGACCACCCACTCTCGTATAGGAAGTGGTGAATCGAGCCCCTGTCAGTTGCTCGCAAAGATTGTAGACTTTTTCCCTCTCCGTGAATGTGTAGAGGAAAACGGTCATTGCACCGACATCCATCGCGCACACTCCGACTCCAAGCATGTGCGCGGAGATCCGCGCTAGTTCGCAACAAAGAACCCGCACAGCTTGGCCGCGTGGAGGCAACTCCCAGCCCATGAGTTTTTCTACAGCACATGCGTAAGCAACATTGTTTGCCAGTGGAGCCAAATAATCCAAGCGATCCGTGTAAGGAACGAATTGGTTATAATGCATGTTTTCAGCGATTTTTTCGTCTCCACGATGAAGGAAGCCTACATCTGGATCTGCGGAATGAATCACTTCACCATCCAATTCAAGAATCAAACGCAACACACCATGAGTCGCCGGATGGGATGGCCCCATATTGAGCACCATGCGCTCGCCGACAAGATCGTCAGTTTGCTCTTGGTAGGCTTCGACAGCCTTTGCCGCCTTATTCAGGGTGTCTGGAGACTCAAATTCGGTGGAAACACTCATACGTTCGCGATGCTTGAATAAGCACCCAAAATACCCTCTATCGCAAGGGCTTTATCAGTTTTTTCGCATTCGACGATACAGCTTTTATGATTTTCCGTATCTCTCGCGGAATTGCTTAAGTAAATTATCCACTCGATCTGTCTTATCCTCAGGTGTCTTTTGAGTTTCACTAGGATTTTCAGAAACTGTGGGCTCTGATCCGGAAGCGGAACTCGAGTCGATCGTCGGGCTACTCTCAGGAGGCGGATTCGGAGTATTGGATTCAGAATCTGTTTGCGGTTCCGGAGTCTTAGGTGGAGAAACTGGGCTTTGATTTTGGGAAGATCCGACTTGAGCGGTTTGGCTAACGAAGCTGGGCTCAACTTGTGGTTCAGGCCAAGAAACAGACTGACTCTCAATTTTATTAGTCTCGGGTTCCACCGCAGGCGAGGTCGCAACCAAAGGATTTGAGATCGGTGGAGTCGCATCCGCAGAGCTGGCAAAATCCTCGCCCCCATCATTCGCTTTTGAAAAACTAGGAGAGTTTTCAAAATCAGGCTCAGGGACCTCTCGGCTTGGTGCCTGCTCTGGCGCATTTTGAGAAGCGGTTGGCACTGCGGTTTGTGCAGGCACTTCTAGGTTCGCTTTCTCCTCTTGAGCATCCGCCACTTTCTGAGGCGCTGCGGGTTCAACACCACTTGGAGTTACCGCAGTGGAAGCTATCGACGGATTCCCCGAAGCTCCGAGTTCTTGAAACTTGGCCGCAGCCTGCTGAACCAAGCCTCTCGCAAAAGTCGGAATGGAATCAGCATCGAACTCGCTGAGTATCTGAGCACCCATGCTCGGAGCTCGGGAGTCGAGAATCGCAACCTTCCCAGCACGATCAAGAGGCTCCAGATCGACAACAACTTCCGAGAGCCGATCCGCAAGGCCACCGCTCAATCTAGGGAGAAACGCGCTGTCCCAAACATCTCGGTTCACCGAAATGATCACTTCGAGACGGTCCACAGATTGACGCAGAGCACCAATAAATGAAGCAAAGCGAAGGGCCGCAGTTTCGTCAGAAGAGAAGCCTTCCAATTCGTCGGCAACGAGAACCACCCTCATCAACGAAGTCATCAAGCCTAACAAAGCGACAAGCCGTTCGTGCGCATCAGTTTCGGCAGCGGGATCTTCAAAAACCGTAGCCATCAAAGCCCTCACACGGCCTGGATTATCAATCGGAGTTGCAGCGAAGCGGAACATCGCGTTCACCCAGAACGAGACCTCACGTAGGGAAAGACCGGTTGTTTGTGTCAGCTCAATACTCAGCCTCGGGCCGAGCAATTCAAAATTTTCTCTAGCCCAGTGCGCTGTAACCGCACTCGGATGATGAAAATCAAACGTTTCGATCGGGCGAGTGCGTAAAGCATTCAACGCGCCTTCGCGATCTTGGCAAGGCACCTCACCCGAACGCACAAGAGGCTGTAAGGAGGAGGAAAAAAGACGCCGAGTTGCCAAGTCTAAAACCGTAAGACCACCAGCGGCTGGCAGCGGCCTTACCAATCGACGTAGAATATCGTCCAAGACCGTTGTCGCATCGATACGACTTCCCCCAAAGGCATGAAGGGGAATAAACTCGTGAGTACCTCCAAGCTCATACTGAAGACGTGTGAGTAGATGTGTTTTTCCGTGACCTGCTCGCGGAGCTCGTAGAAGGATACAACGGCCATTTTTCTCAACCCCGACACTGAGCTTGTCTTTAATGCTTTCTCGAGCTTCAAGGTTCACATTTTCGGCATGTGCGCTCGGTAATTTACCAAACGTTTCGAAGAGTTGCTGGAAAGGATGATCGGTTGCCATGTTTAAAATTCTTAGCTGTGCCTAGCATGAAAAGCTTTTGATGGGGCCACAAGAGATTTTCCTCCAAGAAAAGAAAAAGGTCGATTCCGGCATGTGTGCTTTATCGCTGAAAGTAGTCTTCGACGTCCATGGGCTGCCGGAGTTCTTGTTTGAGAATGCTATCTTTTTCCTCAACACCAAACTGGGATTCAAGAAGCGCCAACGCCGTAGCAATGCCATACACCGGAAACCGATCCCGAGTCCGTTGCCACTGAAGCCCGAGGATTTCATAGGCCACCTTCCGCGAAGGGAAAACGGAGTCAATGAGCTCCATCACCGGCTGCTCAGGATCTTGATGATAACTGAGTGTGTATTGAAGCCCCAGCATCGTTGGAAGAGACCTCCCTTGCTCCTCTTTGATTTCCTCAAGCAGTTTGAGAGCGTCAGCCTCGCGGCCTGGCACTCTACCCAGAGAATAAAGAGCCGCGCGCTTCGCATACTGCCGTGCATTCCCCGTTTTTACCGCTTCCATAAAAACTTCATAAGCCTGTTCGTAGGCTTCAGAAGGCTCACCAAAAGCGGCAATTCGATTCGAATCGGCCAGTAATGCACCCAAACGTTCACGCAAAATATGGTCGTCTGGATTGTTGCGAATACCCCGTTCGAGAAAGTCGCGACCGTAGAGGATCGATTCCTTCCATGCCAACTTTCTTCGAAGAGGAGACTGATCGGATTCATAAAGATAATAGGACGCCGCATTGTAGGCTTGGTGCCAGGCACCGGTATCCCAGTAGTAGCGAGTCCTCGGAGCAAGATCCACGATGGTATCGAAATTCTCCGCCACCTGTGCCCACTTCTGCTCAGAAAATGCCGTGAACGCGCGAAGGTTGAGAAACGTCGCGACTAAGGTCCTCAAACCACCTAGAGAAACAGCGGTGAACGTCTGGCCGATTTTTTCACTCGTTTTTACTTCAAGCTTCGGAGGCAACAATTGCTTCTTTTCCAGCTCAATTGTCAGGCGTTGTTCGAGGGGCATCCTACACAGTCCCATAACCAAGACAGCACCCCCAACAATCAGATAGCGTTTAAACTGGTTCAACTTCATTAGAATTCCTTCTCAGCAAATACGAACCATGAAGCGAAAAGATAAAAAACAAAGTAGAAGAACCCGAGTAAAGCGAGTTTACCCAGAACTACCAACGGCATCAACTGCCCCTCTATCACCGCATCAATGACATTGAAGAGTTGGAAATCCGGCAGAACCAGCGAGACAAGCAGCGTAATAACTTTCGCAAACCACGCATCACTTGAACCGGCTTCGCCAGCCAAATAGGCAGCCCGCGCGTCTGCCTGAAAATGACCGATGAAATAGATCAAAAATGAAATAATCGTCGTAAACAGCGTGCTACTCGAAAAGGTCGAAATCAGCATAGCAATCGAAGCAATAATCGCGGCTCGGAGAAACACCGCTAGAACTGCTCCTTGTAAGGAATAGGTCGGGCCTTGGTTGAGAATCTCATCCTTTAGGCGAGAAATATCAGTTTCAGGCCATCCACGCGCTTCAGCCATTGCGATCTGATCCGAAAGAACAAGGTTTGTCCTGACCTGCAGGATTCCGGTCATCAAAAGATCCATGATCGCAAGCGAAACAAAAATTAGCAACAGAACGCCAATGAGCTTACCGGCGAGATAATCTATCCTTGGGACAGGTTTCGCCAAGATCGTATAAAGCGTTCGGTCTTCGACATCTTTTGGTAATAGCAAGGCTGTGGCAACAATTGACAAAACGACTGAGAAAAGCGTCATCGCTCCCAGCGACCAACTCTTGATCGAACGCAATATATTCGCACCCGCAGATTCAGGCCCTTCATGTTGCGGCAAATTAAAAAAGTTACTGGCGATCAGAATCACTGCGAAAAACGCTAAGAAATAGAACACCTTCATCCGAACCAACTGGGTGAAGGTATGAAGTGAAATGACACTGACTCGGCTCGCATGAGCCGGAATACCTCGTAGCATGGATAAAGGATTCATTAATAAAATTTATTTGGAAGCTTCTCGGTCTCTTGTCTCCCGAAGGAAAAGCCTCTCGAGCGTGGTTCTCGGTTTACCCGTTTTAACCATTTGGGCAGTTGCATCTTTCTCGACCAACGCACGGATCTCTTCAACCAACTCAGGACGTGCGTCTTTTAGAATGAGCTCTGTCTGATCCTCGATCGAAATCAATTCATCAAGCCTCCCTTGTCTGACCATCCTACCTTGAAAAATGATCCCAACGTGATCGCAAACTTCCTGAACCTGCTCCAACAAATGCGAGCAAAGAAAGACCGTGATTCCCTGCTCCTTCAGCTTAAAAATTAGATCGCGAATCTCACGAGAACCAACTGGATCCACGCCCGCCGTGGGTTCATCCAAAATTACCAAACGAGGCTCTTGAATCAAGGCCTGCGCAAGACCAATGCGCTGAAGCATTCCCTTCGAATAGCCTCCAATTCGCCGATGTTTTGCCCCCTCCAAATCCACCAAATCCAAAAGCTCATCGACTCTCTCACGAAGCTTCGACCCGCCGATACCACAAAGCTTCCCATAAAATCTCAGAGTCTCTTCCCCACTCAGATGTTTGTAGAAATACGGATTTTCAGGAAGAAAACCCACCTCGTCACGTGAATCCACCTTGAGCGAGTCTTTACCGAATATCGAACAGGCACCAGAAGTCGGTGCGACGAGACCAAGAAGTGCCTTCATTGTTGTCGATTTACCCGAGCCATTCGGACCGATCAGCCCATAAACTTCGCCGGGCATGATATGGATCGACACATCATCGACGGCTCGCAGTGGTTGCCGCTTGATGGAGGTCTTGAACTCCTTCACCAAATTACGAATTTCTACTGCCGGGGCGGTTTCAGTCATGTGTGCCAGAAAGATGATACGAGGTTGGCTTTGATGCAATTTCTTTCCTGCAACGAAAACCACCCTCAAAATTGCTGAACTTCTGTAATTGCCTAGCCCCAGAACCAAGGATAAAACTAAGGGACTATGAAAAATACCTTACGGAAATATTTTAGGTTAGCCATGGGTTTGGCTGTCGCTGTGACACTTCCTTCATGTTTGCAAAACGAGACAACCATTTCGCTCAATAAAGACGGAAGCGGCACAATTGTTGAAGAAACGACACTCGGCGCTCAGATGATGCAAATGATGACACAGTTCGCTCAACCCGGCCAACCCGACCCGATCGAAGAGATGTTCGCTGAGAAAAAAGCCAAGGAAAAAGCCACCTCAATGGGCGAAGGCGTTGAATATGTGAAAACTGAAATATTCGAAAAAGATGGCAAAAAAGGAGCGAAGGTTCACTACAAGTTCGCGGACATTAACAAGATCTCAGTCAATCCAAGTGATGCAGTGAATGATATGCAACCGGATGGTGCCCCCGCTGAGGAAGGCGATGACGAGGCAGTGAAATTTGCCTATGCCGATGGCAAACTCAAAATCATTGTTCCTCCAGCAGACTTTGATGACATGAGCATGGACGACCAACTCCAAGACCCACAGCAGGAAGCCATGATGATGCAGATGATGGCTGACATGCGCCTTACTTTGAAATTGAAAATCCCCAGCGGAATCGAAAAAACCACCGCAACTCATGTCGAAGGTGACACCATCACCCTCTTCGACGTGCAAGTCGGCAAGATGTTCGCTCAGAAGGACAAACTGAAAGAAATTTCAGAAACCGCCAAAACAGACATGGACGCTGCGAAGGCTGCATTCAACAAAGTCGACGGTATCAAGGTCGAAACTAAAGAAAACGCAACCGTGACTCTTAAATAGTCCCTAAGCTCGAATCACTTTGCAAGGGTCCATCCAATCGGATGGGCCTTTTTGCATCTCAATGACGACAGTTTAGACCGTTTTTTCGAATGGAATTGCCGAAATGGCTTCGTCCGCCCGAAACGATGCCAGACATCGCGTAGCCAATTTCTTCAAACCCCAAAAAACCACTCGATTTCGGCAAGGCCATTTGGAAACCGGTCTACTCCAATGAACAAAATTATCTGGTATAATGGCTAGGCTACTATTCCTCCCACCGATAGTGGCCCGTCAGAGGAAATTCAACTAGACGATCTTCTTCGCGAGTTCCTCCACCAATATTGTGAATAACCAATGGAACTCCCTTGGAGTTCTTTTTGTCGCTCACAATCATGATGTGGGGCAGGTGCGGCGGCACCGTGCAGGTCACCAAGTCACCCGGCCGAAGATCCGCCTTTGCGAGATCCTTCGGAAGTTTCAATGCTTCATGCTTCCTCTCGAAAAACTTTCTCAGATTCGGAACACGGCGGTGATCAATATTCTTATCCGGTCGTTTCAAACTCCAGATTTTTGGATACACACCGAAGTTCGCCTTCATATCTTCATGCACGAGTTTTTGTAGATCACCCCCAACCCCCTCTCGAAGCGCTCGAACCACCACATCCGTGCAGACTCCACGCTCCTTTGCGACATCCCCCCCCGGATATTTTAAAACCACATAGGCGGGATCGTAACGGACTGTCACCCCGATCTGCTTACGAGCAGCCTCCACAATCTTCTCACCAGTCTCAGCACTCACAAGACCACAGAAGAACGAAATACAAAAAATTACTTTTAACATCTCGGTCATATAAACCATGCATTGCACAAAAACTCAAGCTATCCTCTTTTCATGGTCGAGCTACTGAGCACAAAAATCCCGGGACGAATCGCTTTCTACAAAGCCGTCTTAGAAGATGCAGGAATCCAAACCTTCATCCGAAACGAACATCTCTCGGGAGTCGAAGGAATGATCCCAATCTTTCAACCTGCACTTTGCGTGGTGAACGATGCCGACGAAGACCGAGCCCGACAGCTCATCAAAGACGCAAAACTCTCAGAAGACTCGGGAGATGGCCCCGAAGTCCCCTGCCCCGAATGTTCAGAAAAAAACCCATCGAACTTTGCCACTTGTTGGAACTGCGGAAAAATTCTAAATTCTTAACTCCCTTTCCTTGATCAAAACACCATCTATGGAAAGGCTCTATACGCTTGAGTAACACCCTAAATTATCCCGACCAATCGGCCCATCCCGCTTTGGGGCTAGACTATGGCGAGTCACGAATTGGAGTCGCTGCTACAGACGACTTCGGCATACTCGCTCATCCCGTGGAAACGATTCCGGCTTATGAAATTTCCGCTTCCATCCAGCGAATCACTGAGCTTGTCGAAACCAAAAAATCCAAAAACTTGGTCATCGGACTACCTCTTCGACTTGACGGCTCCGAGGGTGAATCGGTCAAAAAAGTCCGTAAATTTGCAGCTAAGTTACAAGCGAAATTACCTAATCTTCCCATTCATTATGTCGACGAATCCTTTACGACATCCGATGCGGCATCGAAACTCCATGAAGCTGGACGCAATGCCAAAAAACAAAAAGGCCTGATCGATCAAGCCGCCGCTGTCGAAATCCTCAACCGCTGGATGGAGGAACTTTCATGAGACTAAAACTGACCATTTCCTACGACGGACGTCCCTACCTCGGCTGGCAGTCCCAATCCGGTGGCAATACCGTCCAAGATCTTCTCCACCAAGCTCTCAAGGAAACTTCTGGACGTCAGATTAAACTCCACGCCGCTGGACGAACTGATACCGGTGTGCATGCCTTCGCTCAGGTCGCTCACTTTGATATCGATGATCCTGGAAGCATGAATCCCTACAATTGGGTGCCGGCTCTTAATACGAAACTACCCGCAACAATCCGAGTTACTCACTGCGAAGAAGTCTCTACAGATTTCCATAGCCGTTTTTTCGCTACTGGAAAAAGCTACTTCTATGATGTTTGCACTGAACCTGTTCTGCCACCACTTAAGGCAGGACTCGCATGGCACTTACCTCGTCTTCTCGATGCACAAGCTCTCAACGATTCCCTCAA
Organism: Akkermansiaceae bacterium; assembly: GCA_045106015.1. Taxonomy (GTDB): domain Bacteria; phylum Verrucomicrobiota; class Verrucomicrobiia; order Verrucomicrobiales; family Akkermansiaceae; genus Luteolibacter. Next base: position 38,441 of record JBGCEE010000006.1, read on the forward strand.
GCTATTTGAAGGCAAACATGACTTCCATGCCTTCGCCGCCTATCGGGGTAACGAGCAAGAAGACACCGACTACCATCGCACGATTTTTGAGGCCAACGTGATGACCCTCCCTGACGGCTACCGTCTCGTATTTCATGGTGATGGTTTTCTCTACAAAATGGTTCGTATGCTGGTTGGCTCGGCAATCAAAGCAGCACAAGGAAGACTGCGTATCGACGACCTACAGAGCCTCCTTGATCAACCTCAAGGCCTTCCTAACGGCAAGGCACCACTTTGCGCTCCACCAGATGGCCTTGTTCTGGAAAAAGTATTTTACTAACAATCATGAAGCGAATTTGGATCGCCTTCGATGCCGCGGACACACTCTTTGAAACCTTCGAACCAGTCGAAAATGTGTATGCTCGGTGTTTCGAAAAACTCGGCTACTCAGCAACTCCCTCTCTCTGGAAATCCGCATTCAGAAAGGCCTTCGTAATCACTCCAGAGCCAGTCTATGTCGATTCTGAATCGGGAGAGGAAACGGAAAAGAATTGGTGGCACCGCGTCGTCAGGGCCTGTGTTTTTGAAACGGGAATCTCACCCTCAACCGAAGATCTAAACACCGCGTTCGAAGAACTCTTTGCTCACTATGCATCAGGTGCTGCTTGGAAACTCTTTCCGGAAACGGAACAAGTTCTAAAATCTCTCAGCACCGCCAGAACTAAGATGGCCGTTACGTCAAATTTTGACTCTCGCCTCCATCAAGTTCTCGTAGATCTGGATATTTCCAAATACTTCGAAAAGATTCTCACCTCGGCAGATGTCGGCGCGAGAAAACCCTCTCCTCGAATTCTGGAAAAATTGATGCGGGAATTCGGTATCTCAAAAACAGATCTCTGCTTAGTCGGTGACTCGGCGAAAGCCGATGGTGGAGCGGCGGAAGCTGTCGGGATCCCGTTTTTCCACCTAATCAGACCGAACCAAAACTTGAGCAACTTCCTGTACTGGCATCAAACTCACAAGTCTGCCGCTTGTCCTCCAGCTAAAATGAAATAGGCTTTTCCCATGTGCACGGCCTACAACATCGGAAAAAACAAAGCAAAGTTTCCCAAGTGGCTGAAACAAAAGACCCGCGAGAAGCTCGATAGAATCAAGCAAGCCCAATTGATTCGTCCGACTCTAGAGGCACCCGTCATTCTATCGGATGGTGAATGCGAAACCATGCGATGGGGCTTTTTCCGGGAGTTCTCCAATGCCGTAGTCAACGCCAGAGAAGACAAGCTGGATTCTTCCATGTGGAAGGAAGCTCTGGAAAAGCGCCGGTGCCTCATCCCAGCAACAGCCTATTACGAATGGTCGGGATCAACTGGCCACAAACGCACTCACCGCTTCAGCAGCCCAAACGAAACATGGCTTTGGATCGCCGGGATTTGGGAAATACATGCGAAACACGGTTACTGTTTCAGCATGATCACGACTCAGCCAACTGGTGTCGTCCAAGGTATTCACACTCGAATGCCAGCGATACTTTCACCCGGTGAAATCTCCCCGTATCTCCAAGGAACTATTCGCAGCTTTGAACCCGCCGCGGAATTGCTGCAAGTCACCGATTCCGCCAATCCCCTTCGCAAAGGCCAACCCGAACAAATCGAGCTTTTCTGAGCAAGATGTGCACCAAGGTTCCGCCAGTTGGATACAAAAAAGCGCTGCTTTTGAAAGCAGCGCTTGGGGAAAAGAAAGTACGCAGACTGGGACTCGAACCCAGGACCAATTGGTTAAAAGCCAACTGCTCTACCAACTGAGCTATCTGCGCGTTGGCCGGAACGCCTCTCGGCGACGGGGCGGCAACGTAGGTGAGGGTTGCCGAACTTGGCAAGTCCATTTTCGGGAAATTTTGACACATTCAACAAAAGTCGGCACCTGATTGACCAAAGTAGACCTCAAATAACTTGATATCTTTCAAGCTGCCAAGCATATCACCCCCGATGACTGAATACATCCTCGCCGCTCTCAAGGGCGCTGCCATGGGAGCAGCGAACATCATCCCAGGAGTCTCAGGCGGCACGATCGCCTTCATCACGGGCATTTACGAACGCTTGATCAACGCTATCAAATCCTGTGGACCCAAGGCGGCTAAGCTCTTTTTTACGGGAAATTTTAAAGAATTCGCCAAGCACACGGATCTATTTTTCCTAATGTCCATCGGACTTGGTGCATTGTTCGCCATCGTCCTCATCGCACGCTTTCTAGAGCCTGCCTTCGAGAACTATCCGATTCAAACTTGGGCATTTTTCTTCGGTCTCATCTTTGCCTCCATTCCGGGGGTCGGGAAAATGGTAAGTCAATGGAAACTCTCCACGATCCTTTCCCTTCTCATCGGCTTGGCAATTGCGGTGGGCTTATTATTTCTCCCACAAGGATCTAGCAACGACCATCCAGTCTTCCTAGTCGTCTGCGGTGCCGCTGCCATTTCGAGCATGATCATTCCGGGAGTTTCGGGTTCCTACGTCCTGCTCCTTCTAGGAAATTATGCCCTAATCCTTGGGGCCATCGGTGATCGTGATCTTGGAATTTTGCTCCCTTTTGCAGTAGGTTGCGGGCTCGGATTACTCTCCCTCTCTCACATTCTCGCTTGGACTTTCAAACACCATCATAATGTCGCTACTGCCTTGATCACTGGTTTCATCGTCGGATCGCTTGTATTGATCTGGCCCTGGAAAGACACGGTTTACAAACAAAATCAGGAAGGTTCATACATCGTTAAGACCGCAGAACGCGCATTTATCGCGCGCACCGGCACAATCGATGAAGTCAAAGAATCTTTCAACGAAGGCGATGAACTCGTCGTGAGCGGCTACTCGAACTGGCATCTTCCACCAATGGGGAAACCTTCCACCATTCCAGCGATCCTTTTGGCACTCCTCGGCGCAGGACTTGTTTTCCTAATCGATTGGATCGGGTCAAAATACCGCAGACGAAGAGAGAAAGGATAATCAGTCACGCTCTGACCGTGTATCACGGGAGAGCAGTTCTTTCATCGCTTCCGCCGCCGGCTTTCCTTGATACAGGATGGAGTAAACCCCATCGATGATTGGAGTTCTCACATCAGCTTTCTTCGCAGCTTCGTAGATCGAAGCGGTATTTGGCACACCTTCAGCGACCATGCCAAGCGCGGCGATCGCTTCCTCTAAGGACTTCCCTTCTCCGAGAGCAAGCCCGACTCGGTGATTTCGTGAATGGGCCGAGAAACAAGTCACGATCAAATCACCCACACCAGAAAGCCCTCCAAAAGTTTCCGGCTGACCTCCCAAAGCAGTCCCAAGTCGCTTCATCTCCGCCAAGGCCCGTGTAACCATAGCAGCAGCTGCGTTATCCCCCAAACCTAAGCCATGCGAAATACCAGCGGCAATTGCATAGACGTTCTTGATTGCACCACCTAGCTCGATTCCCGCAAGATCATGACTAGTGTAGGGTCGGAAATACGGACGGCTAAATGCCTCCTGTAAATCACGTGCTAGATCGTCATCTTCACTACCAATTACTGCGCAGGTAGCCTGACAGGCGGCCATTTCCTCCGCATGATTCGGCCCAGACATCACGGCGATTGGGTTCTTCAGGAAGACCTCTCGGAGAATCTCACTCATACGATCACCTGAGTTCTTTTCGATACCCTTCGCACAGGAGAGCAAGACAGTGCTTTCAGAAATTCCCATTTTAGAAATATCATTCGCACAAGCTCTTGTGGCACTGGTCGGCACTGCAAAAACGAGGAACTCGTGTTCCGCAGCAACTCCTGTATCAGTGCAGGCTTTGATATTTTTTGGCAGATCGAAACGCTTGAGATATTTCGGATTGCGATGGTTAGAATTGATCGCGGATGCCGTCTCAGCATCCCTTCCTATGATAGTAACAGTGTCCAGATTTTCTCCGAGGATTTTGGCGAGAGCTGTTCCAAAAGAACCCGACCCGATAACCGCTGCATTTTTGAATCTCATGGTATTTCCTATGCTTTCTTCGACCTCCAGTTGAATCTCGACTCAGTACCCGCAAAAAGTCGATTGACGTTGCTTCGATGTTTCCAAATCGCGAGAATTCCAATAATTACCGTAAAAAAGAAGAGCGGTTTATTCCAAGACCCATCATCCCACCTTCCGTGGAATCTTGCACCGAAATGAGTCAGCACAGGCAATGCCGCAGCACAGACCATGCTTGCTACCGCCACATAACGCGTTGCAAAGAGCGTGATAATGAAAATCAGCACCAAGATCGCGACCGCTGCTGGCATCAATGCAACCAACACACCGGCAGAGGTGGCGATTCCCTTTCCTCCCTTGAAGCCTATCCATGGCGAATAGTTGTGCCCAAGTATCGCTAACAATCCCGCACAAACGTGAACCAACTGCGCGGTGAACTGCTCCCCAACGGGCATGACCATGGCAAGCGAATCAAGAAAATGCAGCGGAATCTGAAGGTCCCTCCCCTCGATCCGTATGAGATTAACAGCCAAGACGACCGGCACAAACCCTTTGAGCGCATCCAGAAAAAGGCAGATTAAACCATACTTCTTCCCAATCACTCGGAACACGTTCGTGGCCCCGATATTACCCGAACCATGTTGACGGATATCAATACCCTTCGCCCTCGCGATAAAGAATCCGAACGGTATGGATCCCAGCAAAAATGCCAGAATCGGGCAGAGCCACAATTGCATAATGAAAAACGGTAATCCCCTACTCGACCACCGTTGCGCTTTTAATCACCACCGGCTCCACGGGAACGTCTCCAGCCATGGAAGCGATCGTTTGGTCCGTTCTAGGGTGTCTCATGACCAGTTCCTTCCTCGCAGTCTTAACCGCCTTGATCTCGTTCACAACTTCCATACCTTCGACAACTTTACCAAAAACCGCGTAGCCACCGTTACTTGGGTAGTTGAGCCCTGCGTTGTCGCCAACGTTGATGAAGAACTGTGCCGTTGCACTATTCGGGTCATTGGTCCGAGCCATGGCAATCGTACCGGTATCATTTTTAAGACCATTCTGGCCCTCGTTCTTGATTCCCTCACCCGATTTTTTCTCAATCAGCTTACTATCAGTCAGGGCAAAGCCACCTCCTTGAATCATGAAACCATTGATGACTCGGTGAAACACCGTTCCGTCATAGTGATCGGCCTCCACGTATTTCAGGAAATTCGCCACGGTAATTGGTGCTTTTTCTGCATTCAGTTGAATCACAATGTCGCCCTTATTGGTTTTCAAACGGACCTTTTTCGATTCCGCAGTGGAAGCAGCAGTTGGTTCCTTTCCAGCATCAGTTTTCTCCGCATTGCACGCGCCTAAAACCGCAAATCCAATCAATGACACAAATAAAGTTCGTCTCTTCATAAAAAGACTCTTAAACGCCCTCCGAGCACTTGGCAAGCGATGCGAATCGACAAAAAAGTCGCAGAGCCAATTGGGCTCCGCGACCCAAGTATTCTTAGAATGTGGCAGTTAGTCCTGCAAACACTCCGAAACCAGCACCTTTGATGGGATTTCCAAAATTGGAAAGTTCATAACTCTCGTCAGCGAGATTCTCAATGCGTGCGTGCAACTGAAGTTGCTCTGAAACTTGATAACTGCCATGCAGACGAATCAGCATGTAGTCCTCTAGCTGAGCACCTCCATAAGAACGCTCATCGACAAACGTCGCTCCGCATCCAAGGAGTAGCTTTTCAGTTACGCGCCAATCAATACCCACCGTCCCAGTCTGGTCCGGTTGATCTTGCAGCGAAGCTCCCAGCCACGTCCAAGAGGCGAAGTAACCGACTGAGTCAAAAAGTTCACCGTTCACCGCAAATTCCACACCGCGAGTGGGTGTGTCGCCAGGTAAGTTGACCGGAGGAGTTGGAAACGCCTGAATCCTGTCTTCGATCGAGTTTTCAAAATAGGTCAGCGCTACCCGATGGTTCTCGGTAATCGATTGGTCGATTCCAACATCCCAGCCAATACTTTCTTCAGCTTTGAGATCAGGGTCTCCAGCCCCGAAACTCGTCCCATAAAGGTCCAAGAAAGTCGGAGTCCTAAAAGCCTTCCCAACTCCAGCCCTAAGACGAGTGTGTTCGATGACTTGCCATGACATTCCAGTGCGCCATGTCACCTGATCCTCATACTTGGCGTAGTCCTCCCACCTCAGGACTGCATCGGCTGTAAAGGCTTCAAGCGGTTGCCACTCCAAACCAGCATGCGCCCCATATCGTTGCTCTGCGACTTCAGTTCCAATCGTATTCTCAAAATCAGAATACTCCCAAAACCCACCCGCCATTAGAGTCAAACCACGCCCTAGCTCAACACTCTGATCCGTTGAAAACACCGTACGCTCTAGATCTGTTCCGAAGTTTCCAAATCCACTGTCATTATCGTAGCGTTCGACGTATCGGCCCAAGGTAAAACGAGCCAACCAACCCGGCGCAAACCGAGCGTTCGCATATGCCGTAAAGAGATTCGCATCCGTGTGGTCGGTATTCGGACCGAAAGAATCATACTGGAACCGCGAATCAACTCCACGAAAAGTCATCCCGAGTGTGAGATCATCCGACTGCGCCCATTCCAGTCTCATCGCCGCGCGGAGCTGATCAAAGTCTTGTCCATCGGCATCATTGTGAGAACCGTCATACCCACCTCCGAGAAACCAAGAAAAACCTTGATCCTCTCCAGAGTGAGAAAAATATCCGTTCAGTGAATCGAACGAACCACCTTCGAGTCGAAGTCTCGATTGTGGATCACCTTGCCCGCGGGCGGTTTCTAACCAAATTACACCGCCAACCGATTCGCCACCGTGAATGGCCGCCTGCGGTCCTCTCAATACTTCGATGCGACCCAAGCCATCCAAGCGAGCACCCGAGAAAAAATTTCCAAGTGACACAGTCGAGTCACTCAACCTCATCCCATCAACGACGAGCTGGGAGTAGGAAGTGGTCGTGCCTCGAATAAACACCGAGCCAATCGCCCCACTCTGACCCGAGGTCGATGTGGCGATAACCCCAGGCACCTCGTTGAGAGCTTCTCTTAAATCAAAGATACCCCTTTCCTCGACAGCACGAGGATCGATAACTGTGACAGCCGAGGTCGCATCCGACACCTGCCCGGGCATACGCCAGGCCGAGACCACAAGCGCATCCAGTTCATTTTCAACTTCTGCAGAAGACAATCCGCATAGTAACCCCGTCGTTCCTCCAAAAAGGACGCGACCTGACCGTTTCGTCCGGCTATACCAAGACGTTTTTGTTTTTATCATTTCGTTTTTGTATCTGTAAACCTGTGTTCCGCAGGCCTCTTCAGAAACTCCCAAGGCTGGCATTCTGGCTCAGCTCCTCGCTTTCGCGAAAAACCATACAGTGGCGGTACCGCTCCGGATTCTAACCGGATTCCCCATCAATTGACTGCCCGTGCGACGGGCCTCCAAGGAAGTGTCGCAATCGTGCTAACGACGGAAAAGGACATATCGACAAACCTCCCTACAAGCAACTTGCTTTTCAAGAGTTCGACATTTTCCCAGTCATGTAAACTTACGACAAGGTCGTGGCCGACCTGAACACCAGCCCCGCCGTGGATCGATTCGAATTGAAACTGGACGATAGGAAGCTTCTATCCATTCTTGAGGTATGAATCAATCAAGTGTCTTATTGGGTCTAATCTGTCTGATCTTTTCCAGCTGTGGCGCTTCAGTAGGTATTGGTAGCGGTGGTGTCGAAAACCTCGCCTCCACGCGGGTAAAAACAAACTCCTCCTCTGCGGTTGAACGAGCAGTTCTCGATGTTTTTCAAGATCAAGGCTTCAGCGTAATATCGAAGGGAAGCCAATCAGTCAGCTTCAGCAAGCGCGGTGGTCGCAGCGCAGATATCGCTTGGTCAACGATGAATAACCCGAATCCAGTAATGATTCGCCCGACAGTTGGGTGGCGGGCCAGCAGCGAAGGTGAAATGCTCGTGACTTGTCAGGTCGAGGTAGCTCAGCAGAGCACCGTTTATGGCGAAACCGTCCGCCAGCCGCTGATGGTGGGGAAAGCAGCCTACAACGGAATGCTCAAGGATGTAAAACGGCGTGTCGAAAGAAGCCGTTGAGACCGGAGCTACCGGGCTTCGACTCGTATCTGAATAGGTTAGAGATCATACAAAAACGACTCTCTATCGAATCTCCCTGCTTCTCAGGAATTTCGTATTTTCCAAAGATTGAATTTTGAAAATTGGCATTCCAGTGCCTAGCATCTCGCGCATGAACCAACCCCGCATCCTCGACGGAAAAGCCGTCGCAGCCTCCGTCATCGATGAATGCCGCTCCGAAACCGCCACGTTAAAGGAAAAGGGAGTCACCCCCGGCCTTGCTGTGGTCCTCGTCGGGGACGATCCGGCTTCCGCCGTCTACGTTGGTTCAAAGACTCGCACCTGCGCAGACCTTGGATTTCATTCCCCCAAAATCGTACTCCCCGGAGATACCACCCAAGAGGAGTTACTCAAGGTCGTCGCTGATCTAAATGCCGACTCCGCCGTCCACGGCATCCTCGTTCAATTTCCCCTTCCCAAGCACCTCGACGAAGACGCGGTCATCCGCTCTATTGATCCAAGCAAGGACGTCGATGGCCTTCATCCGGAAAATGTCGCCAAGCTCGTCCTCGGCGACCCAACCGGCTTCGTCTCCTGCACCCCCGCCGGCTGCATGAAGTTACTCGAAGTTTCTGGCGCTGAAATCAACGGAGCCGAAGCCGTCGTCATCGGCCGCTCGATGCTCGTGGGCAAACCCGTCGCCATGCTCCTGCTTGCGCAAAACGCCACCGTCACCATCGCCCACTCGCGCACCAAAGATCTCGCAGCCGTCTGCCGCCGAGCCGACATTCTAGTCCCAGCCGTCGGCAGACCGGACATGGTCAAGGCCGATTGGGTGAAACCCGGTGCTGTCGTGATCGATGTCGGCATCAACCGTATCCCAGATGCCTCAAAAAAATCCGGCACCCGTCTAACCGGCGACGTAGACTACAAGGAGGTTGCCCCACGTTGCGCAGCCATCACACCCGTCCCAGGTGGTGTCGGCCCCATGACCATTGCGATGCTTATGAAAAATACGCTCCAGGCCGCGAGACAGATCGGGGAGCTCTAATTAACAAAGCTAACTAGAACAACATGTTCTCAACAAAGCTAACGAAGAGGTCAGCATACTCGGTTCTTTGTGCAGGAATATTCCTCGCGTTGCTGAACGCAGTAGGAGGAGCCTTGGTCTTGAGTTTGTATTTTTATCGAGCACCAGATGCGGTGATGCCTGTATGGAAAATGGGCCAAGCAGTGATGTTTAGCGGTATTTTGAATATAATACTTTTTATCACTCTTTTTTGGCATGTCAGAAAAATACACCGCAGCCCTCTGTCTGCGGAACCTTGCGACAAGACAAAGTAGCAATTCCTCTGCTCGAACCTCGGCATCACACCTTCTAAAAAGCTAGCAGGAGGAAATCGCCCGCACGTGGTGCTTCACCAAAAACAATAAAAACGGCCAATCCCCTAAACTTTGGTGTAGACCCGATCTTTGGTGTGGACCCAGTTAAAGTGGTGGCCCAACCCGGATTCGAACCAGGGACACGCGGATTTTCAATCCGCTGCTCTACCAACTGAGCTATTGGGCCTCACTATGCCTTTTAAGGCGGGCGCGAGTAAGTATCCCGCACTCGGCTTTGACAACCCAAAAATGGCGCTTCAACCGAAAAACTTTTCCGAAAACAAGAGGCTCCATGGAATATTGAGGTGACAAGGGCGTAACATAGGCTAACTAGCCTTGCGTCTTCTCAGGTGCATTCTACCTCATCACTTCATGGAACTTTTTCTCATCGACGCAATCGGTCCGTTTTTTCGAGGATATAAGAAGAACCGGATCAACTGGTCGAAAATTGTTTTTCCCTACCTAGCCACATCAGGCCCCGAAGCTGAGGCGCAATGGCAAAAAATCCATGAAGACATACGAGATTTTGCCCGTGAAGTCTCATCTCTTGGCTACAATGCGGTAACTCTAGATGACCTTGCCCACTTGGCGACTCATCCGATGCACGAACCTGAGATTCAGGCAGACATCGCATTCTACCGGAAACAATTCACATCACTATTTAATATCCTTGCCGATGAATTCGGACTGCAAATCTTTCTGACGAGCGATGTCATCCCACTGACTCCGGCAATCGAAAAATCCCTTTCCGATCAATCGGATGAGTTGGAAGCCTACTATTTCTCACTAGTGCGTGGCATACTGAACGATTTCCCACAGCTCTCTGGGATCATTTTACGCATTGGTGAAAGCGATGGAAACGATGTCAAAGACCCGATCCGCACCCGACTGCATCTTCGCGAACCCAAGGAGACAAACGCTTTTCTCAAGAAGCTGTTGCCTGAATTTGAATCGAGGGGAAAAAAACTCATTCTCCGCACATGGACGGTCGGAGCTCATCACATCGGCGACCTAATCTGGCATCGAGGCACACTTGCGGAGACTTTGGATGGAATCGACTCTCCGAACTTCATTGTCTCGATGAAATACGGCGAGAGTGATTTTTTTCGTCACATACCTCTAAACAAAGCGTTCTTTCGCGTCAAACAAGCAAAGATCGTCGAATTTCAAGCACGCCGTGAATACGAAGGTGCCGGCGAATATCCCTCCTACATTGGGCGCGATTGCGAAGCATTTTCCCGCGAACTTGAACGTGCCGAGAACTTAGTTGGTATATCCGTTTGGTGCCAAACTGGAGGCTGGCATCGATTCAAGCGCCTTGCCCTACTTTCTGGAAATAGAGACTCTGACATCTGGATTAGACTAAACATCGCTGCCGCAATTCACATTTTCAGGTACAAGCGTAGCGTCGAACAATCTGTTGAAGAAGTCGTAGGTTCGGAAAAGGCTGCGGACACTTTAGAGCTACTCGCAAACTCTGACATCGTTATCAAGCAGCTCTTCTACATCGAGGAGTTCGCTCGCCAAAAATTATTTTTCCGTCGAGTCCGCATTCCACCCATTATCAATATTTGCTGGGATCGACTTTACATCAATCACGCCGCCTCAAAAGTGCTTAGGCACTTCGTGAAGGACCCCGAAGAAGTTCTTCGTTCTGGAGAGGCCGCCTTCAGCCTCTTTCCAAAGATGGTTCACCTCGCTCGCAGGGCTGATTTGCCCGTGCAAGACATCGAGCATATGCGGGACTTCTTTGCACTCATTCTTCTTGCCCGCCGATACTATTTCCTACCTTTCGAAGAAACACTTGCTTCGCAAATTCGCGCTTCGAAAAAGGCATATAAAACGCGCTATCCAGCAAACATTCGTGACCGCTACCGCATCAAAATTTCGTTTGAACCTTTCAAGGTTAAACGCCGCACCTTGTCATTGGCATTCTCGATCTTCCTCAGGAAAAAGCGCGGTTACCGTATGATCGATCATCTCTTCACGCTCAATCTACTCGGCTACATGTTCCGTCTTTTTAAGCCCCGAGATCCCAAGGCCACACCAAAATTCCTCAGAAAAACTGCGATGGGAATCGATACGCTATTCAAATAGCGGGGCCCGTTGGCTGCGGGAGCATGCAGCTTCGAAAAACCAAAGCCTGTGCTTGGACTTTATCGATAAATCGTTAGTTTCTTGCATCGTGTCTTCCGAACTACAAGACCTACTTAAGAAACGTCTCAAAGTCATCGCTGATCATGAATTCCGTGATCGTGATCCATCTAGGCATCTGAATGCATTGCAAAAGGTCTCAGAGGAACTGGAAAATTTCACCAAAACTCATCAATCCGAATTCGACCCAAAACTCCGCCATTACCTAACAAATTCGTCTTTCCAGAAAGCTCTCGACCATATTTCAAAATGAAAATTTTTCTTTGTTTCCTAGCCCTCGTCCTACCTCTTATAGCGAAGCCAAACATTATCTACATCATCACAGATGATATGGGCTACGCAGATCTTTCCTGTTACGGGCAAACAAACTTCACCACGCCTCATATCGATAAGCTTGCGGCTAATGGCATCCGCTTCACCCGTCACTACTCAGGGGCAACCGTATGTAATCCATCTCGGTGTTCATTGATGACAGGTAAGGACACCGGACACGCAGCTGTCCGCGGCAATGGCCCTTTCGCTATTCCGGAAGAAGAAGTCACTGTAGGTGATATCGCAAAGAAGGCGGGCTACAACACTGCAATGATCGGTAAATCCTGCGTCACTGGGAATACTCAGACACCGGAAGACGTCTTGCGCAGTGGATTCGATTTTTTCTATGGTACGACGAATCACGTGGACGGTCATTTTCGCTACCCGAAATTTGTTTACGAGAACCTAAAAAAGATCAAATTCTCGGATAATAAGCTGCACACTGGCAGCCACTACGATGCCAATCTTTATACCGAACAAGCCCTGAAATATATCGGAAGCCAAAAAGAGGAAACACCGTTTATGATGATCCTCTCCTATCCCATTCCACACGCTTCTGTCGTTGCTCCGGAAAAGGAACTCCAAGAAGTCCGACCACTCGTAAAAAATGAGGTCGGTCTCAAAAAATCGGGGCACTACACCGCCACACCCGAAGTCAAAGCCAACTACATCGGTATGTTAAAGATTCTCGATGACGCAGTCGGCGCCATCGTAAGACAGCTACGGGAACAAGATTTACTCGAAGACACAATCATCATGTTCACGAGCGATAACGGGCCTGCCTACGAAGGAGGCTACAAACCGGAACTCCTCGATTCAAACGGCCCACTGCGTGGCGGCAAACGGGATCTGTATGAGGGCGGTATTCGTGTCCCATTCATCGTCTCTTGGCCAGCCGTCATCGAAGGCAACCAAACCTCAGACCATCCATCGGCATTCTGGGACTTCCTCCCCACCGTGTGTGATCTAATGAAACAAGCCAAACCGAAAGGTATTCAAGGGATTTCGTTTGCAGCCACTCTGACCGGCAAAGGCGATCAAGCCAAACACCCCTATCTATATTGGGAGTTCCTAGAGAGAGGTATTCGAAGAGCCATCCAAGTTGGGGACTGGAAACTCGTTCAATACAATTTGGCCAGCCCAAATAAAACGAAGACACAACTCTTCAACTTGGCCGAAGATCTCTCGGAAGAGAACGACCTTTCGGCTACGAATCCCGAAAAAACCGAGGAACTGCTCAAATTGATTTCAAAGGTAAGAGTCCCCAATAAGGACTTTCCTGTTCCTTCGCTGGACAAGCCTTGATCATAGGTTTCAAATCTAGGCTCTTTGGTAGCCGCCAAGAAATCCAAATTTGCTCAAACACTTACGCCTTCAGAATTTTCGTTGTTTCGATTCTCTCGCCTTCGAAGCCAATCCCTCTGGGGCAATTTTTATTGGTGAAAATGCCCAAGGGAAAACCTCACTGCTTGAAGCGATTTGCATCCTGATTCGGCTCCAATCACCGCGAACGAATCGGTTCAATACACTGACAAAATTCGACACTCAAGGATTTGGCGTTGCAGGTGACCCATGGGAAATCGAAAGAAAGATTCAGCAAACACAGAAAAGTGGACTACTCCTCACGAGCGATGGAGAAAAAGTCCACTCGCGTTCTGCCTATCTATCGAACGGAGGACTCGTTGTATGGATGGGTAATGAAGACCTCAATCTCGTGCGAGGCCCGGGAGAATCTCGACGTCATTTTCTCGACTTTCTCGGCGTACAGCTTGATCCAAGCTACCGGACAGCAATCACCCGCTATCGAAGAGCGCTTAAAGCAAAAAATTTACTCCTGAAAGAGCCCACACTTCGTTTAGCGGAATTGCTCGCCTATGAAGAAATCCTCGTTGAACACGGCGGTTATCTTACTGAATTTCGACGAAAATTGGTTTTGGAACTCATTCCTTTAGTCGCTGCTGCCCAACTCGCGATCTCGGGAAAAAACGAATCGCTAACTCTTACCTACCTACCTGCTTCTGGGCCTTCCATGAGAGAGTCGATTCTCCAGTCCCGGCAAAAGGAAACCTCCAGACGTCAAGCTCTAGTAGGCCCTCATCGAGACGATGTCTCCATCCGACTCCATGGTATGCCTGCTTCTGACTACGCTAGTGAGGGGCAGCAAAGAACGATCGCCCTAGCTTTAAAGCTAGCTCAAGGTGATCTCCTTCATCAAAAGACATCGAAAACTCCGATATACCTTCTAGATGATATCTTTGGAGAGCTCGACCCCTTCCGCCGAAATGCCCTCCTGGCTCACCTCCCTACTCACGCTCAGAAATTTATCACAACAACTCACCTTGATTGGATGGAGTCTTCAAATTATTCGAGTCGACAACCCGTCTTCGAGGTCAGCAATCGATCCGTTCGTATGCTCAAGCAAAACTAGTCGTTTTTTCCTGAATATTTTTCAATCGTACACCGTCAGATCTTTGAATCACCTTTTCATCTGAAATTTTTCGGCTACTTTTTGAAAATGAAGCGCTTTTTATCTATCATTTCCTGCCTTCTGATACCTCTACCATTGCAAGCTCAAAGCCGAGATGACCGAAAATCTCTTTTGAACAATGATCCCAGTGTCATCTATTTGGAAACGGTTGTTGATAAACCGATCAAATTGAAAGTGATCAAGGAAGCCCCCGTCTTTTCGGACAAAAACGGCAAGCACCGTCTGGGTATGCTGAGGGCAGATCAAACTGTGGAACTTGAGGCTATGACAGAAAAGGCCTATAAAGTCAGAGGAAAGGGCAAAAAACACGGGATTGCTGGCTGGGTTCCTCCTTGGGCGTTCTCGCACCCAGAAGAGGATTTCGTAGCCAAGCTAAAAAAACTTTACGAACGCCAAATTCAGGTCAACGAAGTAATCAACGCAGGCCAAGTCGCCATCGGAATGACTTTGGATGAGGTTTCTCAATCACGCGGAAAACCCACAAAGACATCCATTCGTAAAACCGCAACAGGTGAAAGCGGTAGTTGGGAATATATCGACTACGACGAAATCAAACACTACGTCACTCGGGTGGACCCCTTATCCGGCCAACCTTTCCGCCAACTCTCACACATCACCACCGAAGAAACGGGAAAGACTGTGGTAGAATTCAAGGACGGCCTTGTGACCGCTCTAGAGGAAAGCGAGAACAACGGCCCGGGAAACGTCCGTATCATCGTCCCACCTCTCATTGTCAGGTGGTAGTAGGACAGAAACCGATCAACACTCAACGAGTGCCTTTGACGTAAACTTCCTCCGCCTGATCGGCTGTCAGTTCAAAGAGGAGTCCTTCGATCGGAATCTCAAAAGGTATCCGGCGGCTAGATTCATTGACTGGATATTCAACTGCCAAAAGAGGAGCTCGCGCGAAGGCATCCTTTTTCAGCGTTGCGAGAAGCTGCCCTTGGTAACGATAAGAACGCAGCTGCAATTCAACCTCCTCACTTTCAGCACGACGAGTCTCTTCATTCAGTCCCAATCGATCAAAAATCGATTTATCCTCTTTATCCAAATTAGCCTCCTTGTCTTTTTGCTGCTCTGTCGCCGCATCTTTGAGGGTAAATTGCGCATCTTTCGCCTCAGCCTTATCATCGGTAAGAATGGTTGCAGAAACGTCCTCTTTTTCCGCCATCTCCAGCATCTCTTGAGTTGTCGGAGCGCGGGCACTCACATTTCCAGTCAAGGTGAGGAGATCTTCTGCCTTGAGATCGATCTGACTCAGTTCGACCGTTCCATTATAGGACTTTAGATAAAACGAACCTTCTCTAAAACTCACCCGCTTGTAGTTATTCAGAGCATCCACGACACTTAAGGCACGCAGTAGCGGGATTTGATCTCTAAGGAGAATTTCATCTTCACCCGCCAGTTCAACCTTTCCTTCAAACCCAACTCCATCAATCGAATTTGTTGACCCCATGACATCAAATTCGCCGGAAATTCTGCCCTCAACAATTTCCTGAGCATTCTCGGGTAGCAGGTCAGCAAGATCCATTCTTCGTAAGATGAGGTTCCCAGAAATTTTTGGCCTCTGTCCTGACTCCACTTCGAGACCTGTGAAGAGTATGGAACCTTCTCCTTTCTTAAGGTCCGCTTTTTCAAAAACCAACCCACTCCTTCCTACAGATACGATCAGTTCATTGATCTCCAGTTCTTTCAACCAGTTCTGAGAAAACCTACCACCTTTGAAGATAAGTCTCCATCCACCATCAATTTTTCTTGCTCGCATTTCGCTACCGACAATCCTGCCACGAGTCCTCTTGGAATAGCCCCAACGCAACGTGGCATTGGCAACTAGAATCGCTTCGATTTTGACGCTCTTCGGTTGGTAAAAAAGAACATCGGCAATGGCCTTAGAAGACTCCTCAGAATCTGAACCTGCGCGAAGGGAAATTTCAGCACGATCAATCTCTATCAAACCAGGCTCCCAAGTTTCAGCGAAGCTATCGAGAAGACCCATTTGGCATTTTAGGTTCATCACCTCAAGATCCGAAAAAAACGTATTCTCTCCTCCAATCATCGCCATCTTGCCAATTTGGAATTCTCCCTGCAGCCGTCTAAAGCCGCCAATCTCAATTTCTTCCGCAGCGAAGGCCTGTTGAAGGTCCGATTTTAAGTCTGCGAAATATTTATCGGAACTTGTGAACATCGTCAAATAGACCCATGCTCCTGCGACCAAAACCGCTATAAACAAACCGATACGCGCTAGCATTTTCAAAAAATGGAAAGCAAGACTTCCCCCAGCCCCTCCACCTGAAAGAGAATACCTCAGTTGAAACCAAAAACCCTGATCCGATACCCATTGGCTTAATCGCTCATCGAAGTTTTGCAATTGCTCTGCGTCAGGCTGCCCGTTCATATTCCGCGCACATACAACCTTCCCTTCACCGGACATGCGAGAAGAAATTCACGCCAAATAACAACCTTACATCAATCCATTGGAAAACACTGACTATAAAGTCCAACTTGAGATTTTCGAAGGTCCGCTGGACCTCCTCTTATACTTAATCAAAAAAGACGAACTCGATATCCACTCCATTTCGATCGAGAAAATAACCAAGCAATATCTCGACTACATCAACACGTTCAAACTGCTGAACATTGATCTCGCTTCGGAGTTTATCGTGATGGCGGCAAATCTCATGTATATGAAGTCAAGGACGCTACTTCCTCGCACGGAACAACCTCCTGAGGAAGACGCAGAAGATGATGATCCACGCTGGGAATTGATTCGCCAGCTTATCGAATACAAGAAGTTCAAGGACGCAGCAGGCTTTCTATCCATCCGCGAACTCGACCAGCAAGGACGATTCGCACACCAGCCAGATCCAGGCGACAAACCCTCCGTTGAGCCGCCAGCTCTAGCAGAAATTTCGATTTTTGAACTGATCCGAGCTTTTCAGAATGTCCTCAAACGATTCGAGGAATCCAATGACCTTGGAGACATTGTCGATGACCGATTCACCGTTTCGGACAAGATCGACTTTCTACTTGATCACTTTATGCCTGGCCAAGCTCTCTCTTTTGACACCCTCTTTCAGACCGCTTCCACAAAGTCCGAAGTAATCGTCACATTCCTCGCAGTTCTCGAATTGATGAAGCTGAATCAATTCGTTGTCCGGCAAGATAATCTTCTCTCCACAATAACCGTGGAGAGACGGACGGCGGTAGAAATGGGTCATGAAGAAATGGCCGAGATCGAGCCATAGACGGGGTAAGATTTTCTTTAAAATGATCATACAGGATCTTAGATCTTGCACTTAGGAACCATTCAAAGGCAGAACCAGCCATGCTAGAAACTCCAAACGATGTTGCCGCGGCTCCAGAAGAGGCAGACAAAACCGATTCCGGCCTCGCATCCAAAATTCTTACAAAGGGAAACGGAGAGAAATCCCCGAAATCTTCCGATATGGTCACTGTCCACTATTCGGGCTGGACCACAGATGGCAACCTCTTCGACTCATCAGTGAAACGTGGGCAACCGGCCACATTTCCCTTGGATGGCGTCATTGCCGGATGGACCGAGGGGCTACAACTCATGGTCGAAGGCGAATCACGCCGTTTCTGGATTCCTGCAAAAATGGCGTATGGCGAGAACCCTCCGGCCGGCTATCCTGCTGGAACGCTTGTTTTTGATGTCGAATTGATCAAAGTCGGAAGATGAATCCACGAATTATTTCCAATGAAACGTCTCATTAAGTTCAAACTCTCAGCATGCTCCTTATTGACATGCTTAGCCCTTGGAGGTTGTGCCGATACCAACTCCGAAAAACCGGTTCCTCCGCTTGATCCCTCCAAAGCGATCGAAGAACCCAAACCTGAAAAGGAAGAAATTCTCTCTACACCTACCGCACCGGGGAACCTGACTCGAATGCCTTTGGGTGATCTCTATCAACTTGTTCAACGGAACGCAGCACTCGTCTTTGATGTGAGGCCAAAGTTTTTTTACAAGATGGGCCATGTGCCGAACGCAATCAATTTCCCAAAATCGGAATTTGATGATAAAATATCCGAGCATGAAGAAGCCATTCGCGCCGCCAACAAAAACAATACTCCAGTAGTGGTTTATTGCACGGATCTCTCCTGCCCAGACGCCATGACCGTAGCGACAAAACTTTCCCAGCGTGGCTATGACGTATCCATCCTTCAAGGAGGCTACGAAGCATGGAAAGTCGCAGCCGATTAGACTTTTAGATAAAATGGCTAGAAAGATCACAAAGGGCACGCTCTCGCTATTCAGATCCGTGGCCGGAATGAGCTTCACGTCACTCCTCGCCTGCTCGTGCAACTTCATCACTCTACCCCCTGCCCCCGAACCATCAGGTGAGCTCTTCCAAAGTGATTCCGTCGCTTATGAAGCAAACCAGCCTGAACCTGAAGTCAAAGTCTGGTTTATTGCCGACAAACTCCATTCCGGAATGGTATTTCCCTATGCTTGGTTGATCGAATCCGGCTTCGTACCCCCACCAAATTTTCCTGACTGCAAATACGTCACTCTTTCATGGGGAGATCGCCAAGCTTATGTAAACAAACGCTGGCTCACTGCCCCTGAGGTATTTCAAGCGATCTTCCTACCATCGTCCTCAGTAATGGAATGCATACCCATCAATTGGAACATACCTGAAGTCTCACCCAATCAACACATTTGGATGAAATCTATCCCTCGGGAAAGAGGCCCGTATGTCGCCACATTCTTAAATCATTGCACCATTCCTGATGAAAACAGGAACCCAACTGTGGCCGGAAAGTCGAGTTGGGGGGATGGAGTTCTCCTTGAGTCACCTCAAGTCTACTATTTCCCAAGAATCTGCAATGTCTGGACCGGCCAAGCCCTCGAAGCATGCGGTGGAAAAATCAACCCTTTCATGTCCATACATCGAGATCTTCTCGTCATGGAAGTCGAACGAAACGGATTTATAAAGGTTTGGGATGCTTCAGGTAATCATAGCCGAGACCACATTGATTGACGACTGCCCAACCAGCTGTAATCACTCCGCAATTTTGACCCGCTTACCCATAAGCCAAGTCTTGATCACATCCTTATCGCCCGAAAAATTTCCTAACATTCTCCAGTTTGACTTTTTGAGAGCATAAGCCTTTTTGGGCCCCTCCTCAACGACACCTGCCGAATTAATTCCCGATGAATGGAGAAATCTCATCCTATTGCTCCGCACCACGATGAAGCCGACATGAGTGTCGAGCCCGACTATATAAACGCCATTCTCCTTCGATTCTAGCCAGTCGATATACTTTGAGTAATTCTCCCCAACTCTCAGTTCACATTCAGCTTCATCTAAAAAACTTCGCAAAATATTTTGGGAAGGCTGCTGGGCTAGCTTAAAGCGGTCCAACTTAAAGCCTGCATCCCGAAGCACTGTCGAAACAAAATATCCACAAGCGATTTTGCCATTTCCTGGTCCATTGGCCGTTCCATTGAAATCATATCCAGTCCCAATCCAACAGCGCATCATCTCTGGCAAAATCATCTCTAGGATCAATTTGGCGTCGTTCTCAACCGCATTCCGTCTATTGTCACTTTCGGCATTTTTGTATTCCTTTCCAAGGTCGTTCTGCCACCGCTTTAATTCAGCCACTAGAACCGTATATCGTTTGATATCCGGCGTTGGTAGCTCTTCGCGGACCAGCAATACTTGAAACATATTGTGGCGCTCCGAATGCCAAATCCACCATCCCAAGCCGCCAACTGTAGCCAGAAACAGAACAACGATGAGAATTTTGAATTTGTTTCTCATTTTCTAATCAGTTTTGACGTTTTAGCCTAAGGTACTTCGAAGAACAATTCCTCGATCGCTTGAATTCGAACGTGTATTCAAAAACCTCCCACGACAAGTCTATGCTGAAACAAGAGAGAGCCGATCATTTATTGAAGAGACTAGAGGAACTATATCCTGAGACACCGATTCCTCTGGATCACAAAGATCCCTACACGCTCCTAGTTGCCGTCCTGCTCTCAGCGCAGTGCACGGACTTGCGAGTAAACAAAGTGACTCCAGATCTCTTCCAACTCGCTGATAATCCAGCTGATATGGCACGCGTTCCAGTAGAAAAAATTCGCGAAATCATACGCCCGTGTGGGCTATCTCCGACCAAAGCTAAAGCAATTTCCAACCTCAGTAAGATCATCATTGAAAAACATAACGGCCTAGTTCCCCAGAGTTTTGAAGCGCTAGAGGACTTACCCGGAGTCGGCCACAAGACGGCCTCTGTCGTGATGGCCCAAGCCTTCGGCGTCCCCGCATTTCCCGTCGATACTCACATTCATCGCCTTGCAAAGCGCTGGAAACTCACACGAGGAAAAAACGTCGTTCAAACTGAACGAGACCTCAAGAAGGTCTTTCCACGGGAATCTTGGAACAAATTACACCTCCAAATCATCTTTTATGGCCGTGAATACTGCACCGCAAGAGGATGTGACGGGAAAAGCTGCATGCTCTGCCAAGAACTTTACGGGCCGTCAACCAGTCGAAAAATCAGAGCGTGACATTCCAGACTGCCTCCTTCATCTTTCACATAAATTAACCATCTCTTCATATGGAAAAATCACTTCAAAATATCGGCAAGAGCCTGACCAATGATCCTGATCTTGGTAGATTATCTCGACGTGGATTCATCGCCGCTACAACTGCTACACTAGCTAGCTGCAAAGCATCAACGACGACGCTTCCCGAAAACCCGAATGCACCAGTTAAAACAGCATCTAACTCCAACTATCGTACACCTTCAGTTGGTGGACCAATTCCAAGAAACGAAGTTGGAAACCTCTCCAGCAATTTTTCCAAAAAAGCAGGAGTCACCTTCTCGAGAGTACCCGTTTCTGGAAACTACATCGCCATCACTTTTGATGACGGACCGCATCCGCAAAATACACCGCGGTTGTTAGACATGCTTGCAAAAAGAAACATCAAAGCAACCTTTTACGTGATTGGACGTAGTGTGAATTTACATCCCGGTGTCCTCCGCCGCACAGTTGCTGAAGGGCACGAGATCGGCAATCATTCTCAAACGCATCGACTTCTGACCAAACTTGGTGATTCCGAACTTAGGAAAGAAATGAAACTGTGCGAAGATGCAATTGGCCGCGCCGCTGGAGTTCGCCCCAGAACCATGCGTCCGCCTTACGGTGGGCTACTCCAACGTCAACGTCAGATTGTTCACAGCGAGTTTGGATACCCTACGATTCTATGGTCTGTAGATCCGCTTGATTGGAAGCGTCCAGGTCCCTCCGTCGTGGCATCACGCATACTCTCAAACACGACCGCCGGTGGGATCGTTCTTGCTCACGATTTACACTCCCAAACGGTTGATGCCATGCCTGCGACTCTAGACGGGCTACTCAAACGCGGATTCAAATTTGTTACAGTTTCACAGCTCATCGCCATGAAGACTGATGCAACGGCTGCACAGGCCTCCGTAAGCTCTGCTCCTTGATTCACTTTCGTTCCCTCCGTCTAGGTGAGTCAGCTCAATTTTGGCGAGAGTTATTTTGCCACCCGCGAGCGCCTCTCGCAGGTCATCGAGGGAATCTCGAAACTTGCAAAGCAGACGCAGACAAATATTGGGGATACGCTTACTGGCAACGAAGAAAAAGAAGAAATTGCGACTCCTTTTCTCTTTGTCGTTTGTGGCGAAGTGAATGCGGGGAAATCATCCCTGATCAACGGACTCTTTGGCCGAGAACTTTGTAAGGTCAATATCCTACCCGAGACTGACCGAGTCATTTGGTATCGCTACGGCATGCCCCCAAGAGACGTCGATACGACTCCATCCTTACAGGAACGGTTCTGCGCGATTGAATTCCTACGCGACTTCAATCTAGTTGATACCCCAGGGACGAACTCTGTCGTCAAAGGGCATCAAGAAATAACCGAACGTTTTCTGCCCGTTGCTGATCTCATATTTTTTGTATTCCCAGTAACCAATCCGTGGGGTGCCGCTACTTGGAACCTGATATCCAGAATTCCAAAGGAATGCCACTCGAGAATGGTCTTTATTCTTCAACAAGCAGATCAACGCGATTCGACAGATTTAAAAGTGATTCTGAATCACATGGCTGATCTTTCCGTAAAACGAATCGGACTGGCTCCGCAAATGTTTGCAGTTTCTGGAAAGCTTGCATCTGAGGCAAAACGTGCCGGCTCGTTTGGAAAGAAAAACTACCTTAGAAGTGGTTTTGCCGATCTAGAGGAATTTATCTCCCGTCGCGTTTGCGACTCACCTGAAAGACGAGCAGCCTTACAGACTTGGCGCGGTCAAGCTGGCATTGCATTGCGTATGATCGAGGATCGGATGGAGGAACAAACTCAAAATCTCGATCAACAAAATGCATTTCTCGTCTCTCTTGAAGGCGAAATTGATTTGATGCGAGAACAGTTGGTCTCAAGGCTTCCCCGTCATTTATCGGATGTTGCCGAGGTTTTTGAAACTGAGGCCATCTGGGTCACGAAGTCTCTTAGTAGATCACTGGGGCTACTAAGGTCGATGATTCGCGTTTTCGTCGGAGATAAAACAGGCAAATTCACCGAAAATCTTTTAGTCGGACGTCTACGCACCGCTGTAGAGACCGTTGCCGAGAGTGATGGAGATGACATCGTCAACGCCTGCCGTGATCATTGGCAGAAACTTGGTTTACGTGTCAAAGACACGATGGGCGTAGAAATCGAGAATGCCGAACCCGTAAATGAACGACTAGAACAGGCAAAAGCACGGTTCATCCAAAGAATTGGTCGTGCTGCTCACCAATCGATTGGAAACCTTCGTATTCGCAAAGACCTCGAACGTGAACTGAGGAGAAGGAACCTCGCGCTCAAGTCCTTCACGGCGACTACCCTGATCTTTCTAATTCTAGCCGCCATCACTGGTATTCTAGAGTTTCCTTGGCTTCCGTGGCTATTTGCACTGATCGCAGGCCTGTTTCTCGTGGGCGGTGCTGTCATTTCCATGGCAACAAAGATCCGAATTTCTAAGAATTTTAAAAACTCCCTACTGGATACATGCGGGACCTTTGCCGAGAATTTACGAACCGACTACGAGGACGGACTGCGAATATTTTTCCAAGATTACACCTCTTGCCTTGGTTCTGTCAGAAAGCACCTTGCTACTGAGAAAATTGATATTGAGCCTAGGTTGCAACGTTGGCATGACCTTTTCCTCACACTCAAATCAATCGAACAAGATATTTAGCAAAACGAATTACTGATCGCAATCGGTTATTGCAAATATTCCTATTTTGTTGATAACTTGCCTAGACGTAATAATACTGTTTGCACGAACAACAGATAATTTGAAAGCAACGAACAAAAGATCCGGTCCAGTAATCAGGCGACCTAGATCCGTTCCCCACCGTGGCAGCTATGTCCTTGCAGTTCTTTTTAGCGCGGCCCATTATCTTACGATTGTCGCTTCTGTAACAACTCTAGTGCTATTTTTTCAAGACCCTACACGTCTTGCGATGAGAGTCTTTATCATATCTCTCGCACTTGCTTGCTTTACCTATGTTGTCGCTTTTTTCCGAAGACGTCAGACTTTTTGTAGCCTATGCAAAGGGACCCCGTTGATCAATTCAGGAGCTCTCCCCCATGAGAAAGCAGTAAGACTATTCCCGTTTAACCAAGGCGTAACCGCCATCTTTTCAATCATCACCTTGCAAAAATTTCGTTGCATGTACTGCGGGAGTGATTTCGACATGATGAAGTATCCATCTTACAAAGCTGCTAAAGACCAATATTCTGATCAGGATCGAGTGAAGTATTGTGAAGATCAAAACGACCCAAAAAACGATTAATCCATCCGAACTTCATTCAAGTCCGTTCTTCAACTCTCCCTCTGTGGCGATGGATCCAAACGCTCTGCACTAGGCCAAGGAGGAACATGCAAATGACCACGAAAGTTCCTGAATAGCTTATCAGGGGTAACGGGATTCCTGTAATTGGCATCAGAAGAACGCACATTCCAATATTCTCATAGACATGTGCAAAGAAAAGCATGACCACCATGCAAACAATTAGCCTTCCTGCGATGTCACGGCTGTAGAAGGCGATAAAGAGCCCTTGAATAAGTAATAAGGCAAAGCCTCCAAGCAAAAGAATCGCTCCTCGGAAACCAAGTTCTTCTCCGATCACGGCGAAAATAAAGTCATTGTGCGCGGTTAAGTGAGGAATAAAACGCTTGTCATGCAGCGATCCCCTTTCAGAAGTTGCGTTCCAGCCAACACCCTTCCAGCCCGCTTTGCCAACAGCCATCGATACATTGTGCGGAGCATAAGCATCGCCTTGGATATCAACCTCCTGCTCTTGCAGCATTCGCAACCAAAGATCAATCCGGTCAGGCCCCCTTTCCGAAACCAGAGGAAGAATCACGAAATACAAAATAGGCAGTGCTCCAGCAGAGACAAAAGAGATGAAAGTGAGAATTCGAAACGGAATCCCAGAAACAAGCAAGGCGACAACCACAACGGGAATCCAAACGAGAGCCGAGCCCATGTCTCCCATCTTCATGACGAGAAGGAACGGTACAGCCGAAACAACTCCTATCACTGCGATTCTTACAAAGGCATCACCCAAGTATCGATGAATCTTTGGTAAATCCTGCATCAACCAGGCAATCATCACAATTCCTGAAGTAACGCCCAGCTGGGCGGGCTGGAAGCTCAGCCCCGCAATCGTTAGACGATGAACCTCATCATTCACATTCATTGCCATGACCATCAGGGTGAGGCTCACCCCATACAGCGGAACTCCCAGCCACCTAATCCACTTATAGTCTACCAATGCAGCGGCGAAATAAGCAACGCTCCCCAAGACAATCCAATTTTTTTGCATCCATGCGAAATAAGATCCTGCCGATCCAAACTCTGCGGCTTTATCAGGACTGATTGGTAGGTGGCGAGCCGCGCTTTCGATCATGAAAACACCAAAAATCAACAAGGCATACATGACACAGACGAACACCCAGTTCATCCCCAGTATTTTCTTCAAAAAAGGTGTCATGACACGAGCGGAACCTTAAACATCTCCGCTTTCATGGCAAGTCGGCATCAGCTGACGTTTTGCCAAATGACAGATATCAATGTCTAAAATGGCGATGACCGGTGAATACCATGGCCATCCCAGCTGCATCCGCCGCGGCGATCACTTCTTCATCGCGCATCGAGCCACCTGGTTGGATACATGCCGTGGCACCCGCATCGATTGCCGATTGCAAACCATCAGCGAATGGGAACATGGCATCTGAGGCTACGATTGAGCCCTTCAGATCAAGACCCGCTTCTTTTGCCTTCCAAACTGCGATACGCGAAGAATCCACACGGCTCATCTGTCCAGCCCCAATTCCTAGAGTTCGATCTGCCAACCCGTAGACAATCGCATTCGACTTAACGTTTTTTACGATACGCCATCCAAAGCGCATTGCTCGAATCTCTTCCTCTGTCGGTGGACGCTTGGTCACGACCTTGCTCTCCAGATCATCTAAACCTAGTGCCGAATGGTCACGATCCATCACCATCAAGCCACCCGGACTCGAACGAATCACTGGCGCCTTCTTAGCACTGAGATAGGCATCATTCATTTTCATGAGGCGAAGCTTTTTCTTCTTCTGAAGCAAAGCTCGGGCATCAGGTTCGAAATCTGGAGCAATGATTACATCAGTAAAAATCTCAGAAATCACCCGAGCTAGTTCGATGGTGAGTGGTCGATTGGTTACGATAACCCCACCAAAAGGCGCCTGTCTGTCGGTCTCGAATGCCTTTTGCCAAGCAAGACGAAGATCCTCGTCGTCTTGCCCCACACCACACGGATTCGTGTGCTTTAGTATCGCTACCGTTGGCCTGACAAAATCCAAAATCAAATCTGCTGCAGCTTCAATATCGAGAACGTTTGTGTAGCTGAGTTCCTTGCCTTGCACTTGAGTAAAGCAAGATGCGAAATCTCCGTAGAGCGAACACTTCTGATGCGGGTTATCCCCATATCTGAGTTCCTGTTCGAGCGGAAGGCTGAGAGTAAAGCTACAGCCCGTGTTATCTCTACATTGACCAAGGAAATTGGTGATCGCCCCATCGTATTGAGAGGTACGTAGGAAAACTTTGACGGCGAGCTTTTCTCGAAGTCCTTTCGAGGTTTCTCCTCCGTTCTCTCTCATTTCCTCTAAGACAACTGGATAGTCGGAAGGCGAAACCACCACAGTAACATGCGAGTGATTCTTAGCTGCACTACGGAGCATTGAAGGGCCACCGATATCAATATTTTCGATCGCATCTTGGAGCGTGACTCCCTCTTTCGAGACCGTTTCTTCGAACGGGTAAAGATTCACCACAACAAGATCAATCGGGGGGATGTTGTGCGCTTTTGCAGCCGCGACATGTTCTTCGTCATCGCGGCGATGAAGCAATCCTCCGTGAACCTTTGGATGAAGCGTTTTGACACGACCTTCGAACAGCTCAGGCGCACCAGTATATTCGGAAACGTCTGTGACCTTTAAACCGGCATCACGCAGAGCTTTAGCCGTTCCACCAGTCGAAAGAAGTTCAACTCCCATCTCTGCAAGACCCTCTGCAAATTCCACCAAACCCGTTTTATCGGAAACTGAAAGCAACGCTCTGGAAATAGCCATAAATGTAAAATGTTAAAGATGCTCAGACCAACGAGGCCCAACACGCCCTTCCCGTATCCAACAGCCAGTAAAGTGGCAAGCGGGAATCCCCCATTTATTCCTTCAATTCCCCCTGAATACCTACAATCCAACAAGTTACACCTCTAAAACGAAATTGCACATTGAGACCACATATTTGAACCCCGTAAATTTTTTCGAGGTCCAACGATGTCGTTGCTGGCCGGGGATCCAATGATAGCGCCTCAAGGATCACCTGCTGGGTTTTCCCTTGAAGAGACTGAAAGGTTTCTAATGCAGATGCATCAACCTCAACCTGGTAACGACGGATCTCTTCTGCTGCATACCCAACAGTCGCATTAGGAATCGATTCTGCATAAGGAAGGTAGGGCTTGATGTCATATACGGGCGTATCATTGACAAGATCTACTCCAGAAACAAATAGCGCTGGCGGTTTGAGGCCTTCGCGTTTTTCCCTCTCAATTCGAACAATCTGCACTAAAGATAGACCTAAGCCGTTTGGGCGAAACGTAGACCGACTCGCAAACACACCGACTCGCTGATTCCCTCCCAAACGGGGAGGCCGAACAGTCGGACGCCATCCGTGGCCTCTAGTTAGATGGAATCCAAAAATCAGCCAGATATGAGAGAATCCCTCTAGTGCGCGAACTGATTCAATAGAGCGGTAATCTTCAGAGAATTCCAAAATCCCCCAAGAAGCCGGACTCAACCCCGGCTGTCTAGGTGTGCCAAACTTCTCGCCGTAGCAGCTCTTGAGGAATCCTATCGGCTCGATTTGCATCTCCGTAAGGTCTCCCCTTCGAACTACAGACTCAGGATCAGTCCATGGAGAAGTGAATGCTATTTTTCACATAGCCTCCCTCTTTCTTGGAACTCCAAGTCATTGATTCAAATTCGCCAGCAGCCTTGATGAACTCTTTCATCATCTCTTTATCGCGATTGAACATCTCAAGCTTTCCTTCCGAAGGAAAAATGGCATCTGCATTTTCTTCTACCATCGTCATCATCTCATCAGCGTAGGCAGTAAGCGCCTTAAAATTGATGTAGAAGTTAACACCCTCGCCTGTTTTGCCGCCTTCACTGGCTTTACCAATTGTATCGATTGCATGGGTCTTCGAAGTCGAAGCAGCAAACCACTCGTCACTCACGGTGACTGAAGGCAGGAAATCATCTTGGAAAAACGGAAATGAAACAAACCAAGTCGTCATTCCATCCTTTTCAGAACTGATGGGTTTCTGCATCGGCATTTTTTGTCCCGTCATATCGCTGGCTGTTGCGAGGAGTGACGTGAGATGCGTGTTAATCGCACCCCAAGAAGACTGAAGCTTCTCGCGGTCAGTCACTGGAACAATAAAGGTCGCCCGAGGAGCTTTCCCTCCATCAACCACTTCCTGAGGTACTCCTGGAATAGCCGGCATGGAACCCTGCAGGTCGACGACTAGAGCTACTTCTTGTCCCAGACCATCGGAGAAATCTCCGCTGAAAGCTTCGTAGATTCCAAGGGTGTCTTCGCGAAATTTATCATTAAAGAGCTGCACATAGGCTTTCATTTCCTCCAACTCTGGAACATCCGCTTCGATCGCGGAGAGTTTCATCGTCATGGCGTAAACAGATTCGAAAATCACTTCCACGTAATCATTCAAATTTTCGTCATATTCAGCTGCACTGGCAACGTTAAGAAACATCAGATTATTCTCATTATCACCTAAATGTTCCAATTGCCGCTTGGCATCCCAGTCAATGGAGCCTTTGTCATATCCACCAAAACTTTCGATTTTCAAACCATCTTCGACGTACGCGACCATGCCTGCATCAACTGCAGAGGTCATCGAAAGAAGCACCTTTTCGCGCTCAGTAATGAGTTGCAGCATTTCTTCAATGTCCCGCGTATTACCCATCGCATCGCCACTGGCAATACCCTCACGAAGGCCCAGTGCATAACTGGAAATACCGCCAGCCCCATCGATCAGAGTTTCAAGCATTTCCTTTTCACCGTAGGCAACCGTCAAAAGCTGCTTGTCGGAATACGAATCGGTAAAATTCAGTTCACTTGTTCCAACGATTGAGTCTTTCGCTTCTTCTACCAGTTGCATGGAGTCTTCATCTCCTCCGATCATCAATACGACGTAGTCATCAATGGTTCCGCTTACCATGATGAGGTTTTTCTTGGAAACAGCAGCTAGAAGCGCATCGGTAGCTTCCGCGCCAAGATCCTCTTCAATCGACTCGCGTTCCTCCTTCATCGTTTCAGCAATCTTCTCTCCCAAAAGCTTATATCCGACAAGCTTACCTCCAGCGCTTTCAATTTCAATGGGTGCCGCCATCTCACCAGCCATTCCGAATATCGCCATGCTAGAAGCAACCAGCTGCGCTGCTTGATCCAATTCGCCCTCATTGGCACGGAATGCGACATAGATCGTAGGAAGAGACATTTTTTCCAGAAGCTCCATCCCAGATTCAGAGTCATTTAAGAGATTCATCATCAATCCCTCACCCATCTCCTCGTTCAGCTTTTCCGAGAACTCCTGCATGTCTCCGTTCTTGGCAAAAGAATGCGCCGCGCTTCCGAAAGCCTTCGCCTGGAAAAATCCCATCCGTGAATTTACAGTCATCAAATGGCTCAATTGCTCTCCGCTGGAATTACCCATCGCAAGGGTCACTTCTTGACCCAGAAGAGTCCATGGATTCGGTCCACCCTCAGGTTCAATTACGCCATCCTCACCCCCATCTTGAATCGGTGCTACTTCTGGAGCTTGTAACACTCCCGGCACATTGCCCATTTGTTTCTCGAACAATTCATAAAGCTTCAACGCTTTCAACTGCTCAGAAGCTTGTTTCGAATTATAAACTGAGAAGACCATCTCGGTATCGGCAGGTAGATACTTTGCGAAGCCTAACCTGCTAGCTCGCTCGTCCACACTCACCGATGCTTTGATCTCGGGAACCACTTCATCTTTGATCGCCTCGACTACAGCCTCAACCGGCGATTCCTCTGTCGATGAAGGGTCAACTGCCTCCTCCGTTTTTTTCCCGCAAGAGATCGCTGCGAAAAATGTCAGTGGCAAAACCCAACGCGCCTTGAAGTTTAATTTCATGAGTGCTAGTAAAAACACTGCGAAGCAACGATCAAGCTTCAATGCGGCGACTCCGAAAAATATCTCCTGAGTTCCAGATCCAATATCAACCAAATAGATCAATTATCAACCATGGACCTTTCCGAATTTAGACAAGAATACTCCTCAAAAGGTCTCAACCGTGAGGATCTCGAACCGAACCCTGTCCGGCAGTTCGAAAACTGGTTCGAGCAAGCCAATGAGCTAAAAGTTCCAGAACCCAATGCCATGACTCTAGCGACAATTTCACCAGAGGGAGAACCATCTCAGCGCACGGTCCTTTTAAAAGCCTTCGATCAAAAAGGCTTTATCTTCTTCACAAATTACCAATCAAGAAAAGCCAGCCATATCGCTGCCAATCCAAAAGTATGCCTGCTGTTCCCATGGATCACTCTAGAGCGACAAATCATCATCCAAGGTGAGGCCGAAAAGATATCCACTGCTGAATCATTCAAATATTTCACCACCCGGCCGCGCGATTCGCAGATCGGTGCTTGGGTCTCCAATCAATCCGAGGTCGTATCCTCAAAAAAACTCCTCCTTCTAAAACTTGAGGAAATTAAAGCGAAATTTAAAGGCGGTGAAGTCCCACTACCCTCGTTTTGGGGTGGCTACCGGATTATCCCCAAGACGTTTGAATTTTGGCAAGGCGGCTCGGCCCGCATTCACGACCGTTTTTTATACAGCCTTCAGAAAGACCAAAATTGGGAAATAAATCGCTTAGCACCTTAAACTCTTGTATACGGCTGCTCAACTCTTTCGATGTTCAACAGTCCCCCATTCACACTTCTTTTCTCGCTCTTCCTCTCCAGCTGGATCATTTCCTGTGCGCCACAACCGAAGGAAGCCGAGGACAAGGATGTCAAAAAACCAAAACCGGAACTCGTCGGAAGAATCGCTTCAATACCTTCCAGTAGAGAGTTTGTTCTCATCCAAGCCTACGGGAAGTGGATCGTCGAAACTGGCACAATCCTCACCACCGTTGGCCCAGAAGGACGCGCTGCCAATCTACGTGTTACTGGCGAAAAGCTCGGGCAATTCGCCGCCGCCGATATCCAATCTGGAACTCTCGAAGTTGGCGACGGGGTTTATACCCTACCTAAACTCTCCTTAACGCAACCTACACCGGCATCAGCTAGCGAGAAGCCAGTAACAAAGGAGCCATCGACCCCGCTAGAGGAAGCTCCGGTCACGGACCTGCCATCTCCATAATTCATCTTTTTGTAGTCCTAAAGAATTGCACCGTGATCCGCAGAGCGCTGTAATCAACCCGTGAAACAACTTCTCCCCACTCTTCTCGCTGCTCTCACGATACCAATGAACGCCGCTCCCCTAGCTGGCGTTTCCGAAGAAACCCCTTCCAAGTCTCATTACTTCAGTTGGATCAACAATACCAACGAAGGAGCAACCCAAGAACACACGGAAGCTAATTTAGGGTTTTTCCAATGGATGAATGAGGAATATGGCATGGTACTCGATATCTACGCTTTCGACGCCGGAGCCGTCGACGCGCCTAATTATTACGGTTCGCCAAAGACTCGAAAATTTCAGAGCCAGTTCCCAAATGGCTTTGCCCCCCTAGCAGAGCAAGCCAAATCATTTGGGGGAAGACTCGGTGTTTGGCTCGGCCCCGATGGTTTTGGGAATTCTCCTGAGGAAGAAAAGGAACGGATCGACTTCCTTACCTCCCTCTGCCGCGATCACAATTTTCAACTCTTCAAGATGGATGCGGTCTGCGGGCAACTCCGAGATGAAAAACAAAAGGCGTTCATCCGCTTGATGAAATCCGTTCGCAAGCACAGCCCCGACCTCATCCTTCTGAACCACCGCCTAAATCTTGGCGAGGCCAAGCCCTATGCCACAACGTTCCTCTGGCAGGGCGCCGAGACCTACATCGACGTGCACATGGCCAACTCCTCTCCTGCCACCCACAATCGTGCCGCCGCCCTGTCACGTGGACTTCCGCCGGAACTCAAGCGCCTCGCAGAAGACCATGGTGTTTGCCTCTCTTCCTGCCTCGATTACTGGGAAGACGATCTCATTCTTCAGGCATTTAACCGCTCCATGATTCTTGCTCCTCAGCTCTACGGAAGCCCCTGGTTCCTGCGTGATAATGAATATCCGAAACTAGCGCGTATCTTTAATCTCCACCGCACTTACCGCGATATTTTGATCAAGGGGATGGTTCTCCCTGAAGAGACCTATGGACCCAACGCCGTCTCAAGAGGCGATTCGAAAACACGCCTGATCACCCTTCGCAATCTAACCTGGAAACCCGTCGAACATGAAATCGCTCTGGATTCCAGTATCGGAATCGAATCGAACGACTCCCGCGAAGTCCGTCTCTATCACCCATACGAAGAAATTATCGGTAGTGACTTGAAAGCAACGGACAGCGTCAAAGTCACCGTTCATCCCTTTCGCTCGCTTCTTCTCCTTGTCACCACTGAAGAGTGCAAAGAGCCTTCATTGGAAAAAGGACCCTATCGCGTCGTCCGTGATGTGAATGGCTCCGACATCGAAATCGACAAGCTCACTCCAATCCAACTCAAACAACCATGGCACCGTAAGTTAGCTGATCTCAAACCAACGGACTTACCCAAAGACTGGATCGGCCTCTACGAAGCCACATGCTTCACCGCTGACAACAATGCCCTTGAAGTTCGTAGTCTCGAACGCTCGGGCCCCACGCAAATCCCGGCCGTTCAAAAGGCCCGCGACGCCTTTGTCAATCAACCCATCTTCACGACCCGTGCATTAAACGACGCCTATATGTTCGATGGGGACCCATCCACTGTTTTTGATATCATTGGTGTCAAAAGGGACCGCACGATCGAAGGAGGAGCTCTCAGAATCGATTTTGGAAACCCCTCGGATTTTGATGTCCTGAGGATTGATACCCAAGCAAGTGATCGAACTCTCGTTCACCTAGTCGAAAAAGGCGGCGTGGATTTCAGCAATAACCTCACTGACTGGACAGCTGCCGAAGAATTGATTCAGGACGGAAACACACTCAACGTCTTTCCTCCCGAAGGTCAATGGCGCTACTTTCGAGTGAACCAAGCACCGGACCGTGTCGCAGAAGTTTCCGCTTGGAAGAACGGACTCAAACTTGAACGAAACGACTGGGAGGGAACCAACCTCTTCGCCCATCCGAGCATGCTCCCCGCTGAAACCGCTTGGAGCGCGAAAATCAAAATCGATGAAATGACTCCGACCTCCTATCTATGCGTCGCCGTCGAAGGCAAACATGGAAACGAAGGATGCTACGCCGCACTCCGAATCGGGGACAAACTCATCGGCGCCCCTGACCGTGCCATCTCCTACCCGACCAACCCATGGGAATACCCTGTCCGCAAGCGCGACACGGGATACACCTATTACTTCCCTCTCGATCAATCGATGCTACAGCAAGACATCGAAGTTGTCCTCCTTGGCATGAAAGGTGGCGGAAAGGAATTGAAACCTTCCGTTTGGATCACCGCAAGAGAACTTCCATTCACAACGGAGCGAATCACAATCAACCGTTAAGACCCTCGGCCTGCAGGCTAGCGATTTTTGACGATCGGCATCGGGATCGTGATCACTTGCATCCCGGCAGCTTGTGCCGCGATAACTCCCGGAGCCGCATCTTCGATCACAAGGCACTTTTCAGGAGCGACTCCAAGTAGGCCTGCAGCCTTGAGAAAAATATCTGGTGCTGGCTTACCATTAGAAACATCATCAGCCGTCACGACCTCGTCGAACCAATCTGAGCACTCTAGCAATTTAAGAGTCTTTTCAACGACGTATCTTGAACCGCCGGAAGCGACGGCCAACGGCATCTTCCCTCTCATGAGCCGAGCAAAATCTGCAACCTCATCGATAAACTCTACTAAATGCAACTTAGACAAAAAGGCGTCTCGTTTCGCTAAGGCCACAGCATCTGGATCAAGCTTCAGATCATATTCACTATTGAGATCGATAACGATATCGCGAGTCGGGCGCCCTCCCATTGCATAAAACACATCTTCCTTAAAGACGCCTCCCGCACCGTTTATCGACAAAGCTTCACACCAAGCATTGAAATGCGCAGGCATGGAGTCAACCAAGGTTCCATCACAATCAAAAATCACCGCCTCAAAACCACTCTTCGGGATGTCAATCTCACCTATACTTGCCATGTCGCGTAGGACTTAATGGGCGAGAACCAAGTTGGCAAGAGTCGATCAAAAGGAAAACTCAAGCGAAGCTGCACTACTTTTTGAGCAAATTCTCGGCCGTCTTCAAGGTATCAATATCTTCAAGAGTTTTATCCCTCCGGATCGCCTTAATTCTCGGAAAACGCAACGCAAGTCCAGAATCATGCCTAGATGATCGACGGATACTATCGAAGGCAATTTCTAGCACAATATTTGGCTCCACTATCCGTTTCCGACGCTCCTTTGAGAGCGTGAATTTGATAAAGTGCTCTGTGAGTTCCTCAATTTCTAAGTCTGTAAGTCCCGAGTAAGCCTTCCCAAGAATTTTCAAATCACCGCTTTCTTCATCTTTCACGGCGAACGTGTAATCCGATATCATATCAGACCGCTTTCCATGCCCCTGCTCTGCCTTAACCACGACGCAGTCCAAGGTCGGCATGACACCTTTCAACTTCAGCCAGGATTTTCCGCGCCTACCAGGTGTATAGAATCCCTTTGGCTCCTTCAGAATCAATCCCTCATGCCGCTCTTGAAGAGACTGTTTAAAAAACCTCTCGAGCTCAGTAAGATCTTTAGCACGGAAGACCTCAATCACACAAAAGAGCCCTTCGAAACCAAGCCCATCCAATCGAGTCCTTCGCTCATCCAGAGGAAGATTCAACAGATCCACGCCGTCCACCCACAAAGCATCAAAAGCCACTAATTTTAAAGGCACCGATACCCCTTCGATACTCGTTACCATAAACAGATCATTTTCAGATCGTTTTCGCCCCAACCTTTTCTGTAAATCAGAAAAGCCCAGCTTTCGCCCCTCAGAATAAGCAATCAACTCTCCATCGATCACGAAGTCCGAATCTAGCTTTTTCGCCGCCGCAATTAGCTCTGGAAATTCTTCGTTTAACGGCCTGAGATCCCTAGAAAAAAGTCCGACTTCCATCTGCGATTTATGCAGCTGCACTCTAATCCCATCGTATTTAGGTTCCAACCAATAATTGGACCGAACTGGCAGATCCGTGAAAGCCGAAGAATCATCCTCGATATTGCGTTGCTCAATTGGAGACGCCAACATGCAACGAACTGGAATCATCGGCGTGAGTTTCGCTTCACTTAAATTCCCTTCCTTAGCAAGAACTGCCGTCTCACCAAGATCACCTAAGAACATATTCGCCTTTCTCAATTCCGGCATCGGACTCGAAAACACCAATCCGATTGCCTCTTCAACCAACCCCTCCTTCAGTCCTATTCTCAAATCTCCAGTCAAGAGCTTCACCAAGCTCTCTGCCTCAAAAGGATGCGATTCAATCAACCGTTTAGATAAGAACTGTATTTTACCAAGCACTCCCTCCATCTTCTCAATTTTACGGAAATTCTGATCAACCTCATTGATAGTCAACGGCTTGGCAACGTAATGAATTTCTTGAAGCAAGATTCGAGTCGTCCGTGCAATATCGTTCTGACTCTTTGAGACTTCCAAATAGCGTTCCTTTTTAAGATCTGGAATCTCCAATAACGAACGTTTGATTGCAGCAGAGCCAATCCGCATGGTCTTTGATTTCTCATGCCTTGGGAATAATTCCCCACCAAACCAACGGACGACAATCGGAAGGTGTTCAATATCTAGACCCTTGAGGTAGGCTACGAGATAGCTAATTTTTTCAATCCGACTGCTGGTCTCCCCAATAAGCCTGCACACATCCGAAAAATCAGCAAACTCACACACCGGCCTCGTATGCCTTGCCACACCCACTTCGATCACACCGGACTTAGGCTTTTCGATGGATAACTCCAGTTGATCCCCTCCCATCGCACACCAGGCGTCGTATCCCTTATTACGTAAATCTGCTGCGAACTCCTTTGCATAACCATGAACTGTGAGAACCCTTCTGGGACGAACTCTCGTCACACATTCCATTAAACCGACATAATCAGCATGATCAGACATCGGTATCACCTCATCCACCCGATATCGATATTGTGACCCTGGATTCAACGCCCATCCCGACAACATTGCAGTTCTTTTTCCTTTAAGATTTCGGAGTAGTTTCGATCTTACAGAGTTTGGTGGCGCAACGATCACAGAACCGACTCCGGCTTTTCCCTCAAAGACTTCAGGCTCAGGTAAATTCAACCCAGCGGCAATACAAGCTTCTGTCATCTCCGCTACCTTTGGATGGGAAAGGACGGGAATTTCATGTTCGGAAAGCAGAGCAATTACCTCTTGAGCCTTACCCAAGGAATACCCCAACAGGACAGGAATTTCGCCATCCGCAAGTGTGTCATGCACAAAGCCAAGAATAGCCGCATCAACCTCCATCGGGCCTGGAAAAATCAAATTTGGTAACGCAAAGGTCGTTTCCATAATCAGGCAGTCTGCATGAATAAAGTTCACCTGTTCTGTAGTCCGCCCGCGCCTTGCTTTGAAGTCCCCTGTATACAACAAGGTTTTTCCATCCGCCTTTCTAGTAATGTGAAGCATCGCCGAACCCACAATGTGCCCAGCTGGAAGCATTCGCATTCTGAATCCACTCTTCTCGATTGTTGTTCCAAATAGCGTAGCTTCCAAGCTTCCTTCATCCACCTCAAAGCGAGCCTTCAATAACTTCGCCGTTAGATCCGAGCAGAGAATATTTTCATGCCGAGAAAAATGATCCGCATGCGCGTGTGAGACAAAGGCCGACTCCTTAGCATCCCATGGATCCAACCAGAAATCCATCTCTGGCAGATAGAGTCCACGGTTGAAAATTACTTCGATCACAATTCGATGCTAGCAAGCGGTTTGAATCTCGCAATTCCTTACAACCATGGCACCCGTTGAGAAAAGAAGAGTCACTTTCGATCCTTCGCACGTTGAAATCTTGAACGTCGATCCGAGGCCTCCTCTACGGACGTCGAAATGGTTGGAGCCTCTTTCTCTGCTGCTCTTGGTTTTGCTTTCACTGGCTTATCAAGTTTTACCTTTTTCGGTTTTGGCTGTTTTGCAGAGCTCGGTTTCCTCCCGATTTCCGGAAGTTTCCAACCCGTTCGTGTAATCAATGCATCAATCAAGACGAGCAACAGCAAGGTCACCCCAAGTGGGATACTCAATGAATTCGCCGCTACATAGGGAGGCCTCAACCAAGCATCTTCAAGATTCAGTAATTCTCGCCCATCTGTCTGATAAGAGACTTGCCTCAGTTCTGAAACTCTTTCGGGCTCAAACGCCCACTCCACACTCGAACCAACACTAATCGGACCAAAACCAATCGCATTGTCTCCAATCTTGATCGCTCCCTTTACGACACTTCCCTCCTCCAGGTCTCTACTCAGAGAGAACTGGCCAGGTGCAATCCTCCGCCATGGTAATTCATAAATCGGACCACCTGCATCATCCTGTAACTTTACAGATGGAGGTTCCCTACTCAGCTTCTTTCCCCATTTCTCCACGTCGTAGAGTAAATTCAAGTCCAGTCTTGTTCCGTCCACCTTGTGCCTCAATGCGATGCCGGGCGGTAACTCTTGGCCCATCAAAAACCGACCAAGCGTTTGGATGAAATTTCCATAGTCATCCCATGATCGAACATCGTTTGAAAACTCTCCACCAAGAGGAAACGAGACCGCTGCTGTCCGCCCCAAACCTCTCCTAGCATGAGCAACGAGCGGCGCAACGTATTCGTCTTGCGACGCAAGCGAAACCACCGCGTCTTTTCTAGCATAGGATAGGTTGTAGCCATCGACTTGCTTCAGCCAATTCATGCTCTTCGGAGAAATCTCCTCCCAGCGCCCCGAGGCAAGAGTCTCTACCGGTTCCTCCAAGAATGCAGAGCGCGCAATTGTCACCGTCTCCTGCGCGAAAATCTGAGGAATGTCCATGGGACGATCGGAGAAAAAGATTCGTCCATTTCCCAGCTTTGCGATGTCCTCACAGAGCTTTGCATCGATATCCGCTTTCGTCCCCAAGCCAATCACTGAAATACTCGCGCCCTCTTTCGTCATTTCCGCGATCAATTTTTTATAATCCCCCGGCTCCTCTGTATCTTGGGTGTCGGTGAAAAGAATCACGTGCCGCGTACCTGCTCTCGACTTCCTCAACTCCTCCCACGCTGCTTTCAAACCAGTGTAGGCATAAATCCCACCACCACCTGAGCTGATCCTTGAAACACGGCGATTAATCTCGTCCCTTTTTGCTCCAACTGGACTCAAAGGCACCACCTTAGTCGGTTCGCTATCAACAGCAAAGACCGTCACCTGATCCATCATTCCGAGTAAATTCACCGCTGCAATTGCACCGGAATTCGCCAAGTCCATTTTTGTTTTTCCACCTGCCACCCCAACACCCATCGAACCAGAGCGGTCCATCACAATGGCCAATGCAACGGACAATTTACGGTGCTCGGATTTAAGCTCCATGGAAACCGGCAACAATTCATCAATATCTGATTGGAAATATCCTCCTGAACCAAAGGACCTCTTTCCTCCGGCCATTAAAAACCCACCTCCCTGTTCTCGAACAAAAAAGTCCAGCGACTTCATGAAGTCATTTGGAATCTCATGGGCAGGCACATTGTTGAAAATGACTGCACGAGTTCCACCCAGCATACCGGGCTTTAATTTTGAAAATTCGCTGACGACTTGAACGTCAAAATCCATATCCTCCATCGTTGTAGCGACAGGATCATCGATGTATTTCGTGACAAGTAAAAGTCTCGGACCACCTGAAATTTCGATCCAACGATCCAAACGATTATTCCCAACGTGAGCATCCTTTTCTGGTCGAATCTCCGCCCCATATTCATAGGAACCGACCTGAGATAAACGGTCCGTAAATTCGACCGTCCCAACCCCGTCTTGAACTAAAACTTTCGACTCAACGAGCGTTTGGCCATTTCTCCTCAAAACCAATGGAATCGTCCCGTCATAGCTGGATCTTACTAAGACAGAAATAAGGAAAGGTTCACCGACCTCGACTCTCTCAGGAAAAGACAACCGAGCCAGCCTTGCATCATCGACGGTTTCATCTCGTATCAACCGAAAATCTAGAGGCACTCCCCGCTTTTTCAGCTGAGCCCCTGCTTCGACAAGTGGTTCGGTTGAAAACCCGTCAGTAAACAATAGAAACCGTGTGGGCTTTTTTTCGTCTGCTTGCGCGACAAGATTAGAAAGTGCCAAACCCGTTCTAGTAAGTTTGCGGGACCCCGTGAATGAAGATCCATCCACTCCATCGTCTGCAATTTCCGCCGCGTAGTTAACGAAACGTAGTGTGTCGTTCCTCCCAGGCTTGGCCTTCTCCAGAATACTCGTCCATCCGGGCAGGCCCTTGTCGATGAGATCCTCCGTCGAATCGGAGCGATCTAATAAGACCACTAGATCGAGTGCATTCTGCTGTTTCCTAATTGATGGGCCAGCTAACAGGAGAACAACTATCAGGACGATCAATATCCGAAGTGGTCGCAACAGGCCAAATTGTGGCCAGAACCATGCAACAACCCCAATAAGCGGAATCAAAAGAAAACTCTCTGGGTAGTCAAAACTCACTGGGAGAATTTCACAACTTTTCTGCCGACAAGGCAACCTCTACCTACCCCTGATCTTCGCAGGATCACGAAACTTGAAGGCCGTCTCAAAATGACCAAATAAAGGGCA
Source organism: Akkermansiaceae bacterium (assembly GCA_045106015.1). Taxonomy (GTDB): domain Bacteria; phylum Verrucomicrobiota; class Verrucomicrobiia; order Verrucomicrobiales; family Akkermansiaceae; genus Luteolibacter. Next base: position 78,425 of record JBGCEE010000006.1, read on the forward strand.
CAATGGAGCAAGTGATCACCCACGCGATCAAATTTAGAGGAATTCCTGCGCGTGGATAGTCGGAAAACTTATAACCTCCAGGACCATAAACCATGATGTGCGTTTGATATCCCATCGGCAACGTAAACGCACATGAGGCCGCTACCGTCGCAGCGATGATCAGCGGCCAAGCATCCACCGACATTTCATTGGCAAGCTTAACGACGATGGGAATCACCATCACTGCCGTGGCATTGTTCGAAAGAATTTCTGTCAGGACTGAAGTAAAAAGAAAGACCAACCAAAGCATAACAAATGGAAGTAATTCCGGAGAAACAAAGCCCCGCGTAATCCCAATCAAGCCCTTAGCTAAATATTCTGCTGTCCCTGTTCCCTGCATCGCCATTCCCAACCCTAACAGGCCGTAGAGCATCAAAAGAACCTGCCAATCAATACTGGCATAGGCATCACGCGCACTCAGAATACCTACCCAAATGAGAGCCAAGGCACCGACGATTGCCGCGTAGTGAATGGGAATTGATGGAATCGAAGAGTTGATTCCATTGAGAAGGTCTGTAATCGAAACCGTAAGAACAACCAGCGCCAGAACAGCCCAAGAAATGAGAACTGGCCATTTTTTCACAACGACGGGAATATCACCTTCTCCTTTGTTCTCAGGAGCATCAGTAAGAACAAAGTCCCGTGTCTCTTTCAGAGATGGCAGATTATTCACTGCAGTGATCACCAGCAAAGTATCACCACGATCAATCGTAATTTCAGACATCCTACTCGTGATATTCAGACCATTCCGATGAACGGCAAGCACGACACAATTGTATCGTTGCCGGAAATCAGATTCAGCCAAGGTTCGTCCGATCAAGGATGACTCTGAGGGAATGACCAACTCCGAGACAATTCCATCTACTTGCGATAATTCTTGAGCACCGATTTCGCTAAACAACTCTTCAGCTTGTGCACCTCCACCTTTCCTTCGATGAAGCGCTATGAGGAAACGGTCATTTTTTTCCACCGTGACCTCTCCAAGAGGAAGCATTAGTCGCGTACCTCTACGTCTAATTTCAAGCACATGAATCCCAGAATCTTTGCTCGCCAGAGGAGTATCAAAAAAACGTTTTCCAATAATTGATGAGTCCTCTCCGATCAAAAGGTGATGCAGCGGAACGGTGCGGAAATCGATTTCTAAACTACCGGTAATCGATGAACGTGAGGGAAGAACCTTCGGGCCAAAAATGACGAGATAACCGATACCAGCAATGGCGAGCGGTATTCCAATTGGCGCCAGCGTGAACATCCCCATCGGTTGCAGTCCCAGTTCTTTCAAACTACCGTTCACTAGCAAGTTTGTTGATGTCCCGATCAGTGTGCAGCAACCTCCCAAAATCGAAGAATAAGATAGCGGTATCAGTAGCTTTGAAGCCGGAATATCCTTCGAGCGTGCAAACCCAAGCGCCACTGGCATCAAAATCGCGACGATTGCAGTATTATTCATCCAAGCACTGAAGAACGCCGCCACTAAGCAAAAGACTAGAATTGATGAGCGAGTTCCGCCTGAGACCTTGGCCTGTAGAAGTCGGCCTATTTGATTGATAGCCCCAGAGCGCTCCAGCGCTCCTCCGATCACAAAAAGTGCTGCGATCGTGAGTGGTGCCTCATTTTTAAAAACAGAGGACATGTCCGCCATGTCTACCAATCCCAAAGCAACTAATAGACAAAGGATCGACAACGCTAGCACATCGGGAGTCGCCCACTCGCGAGCAAACGCCACCAACGTAAGCCCTATCACGAGAAGGGTTAATGCAATTTCCTGATTCATCTCGTTTGAAACATCTACACCTTCACCAGAAAAATAGAACGACACCCGACGAGAAATCCCGTTCGGAAACAACAAAGTGTCTAACTAAAATACTCTCCCTTTTCCGCAAACAGACGCAATCGCCTGTTCAATGTTCATGATGCTCGTGAAGTTGTTTCGTCCCGTTTTCTCCCTCGAAATCATGCTCTTCACACGATGTAAATATGAGACCGAAAACAAAAAACAGTAAGGCTGCGTATTTCATGGTCGCTGTCTATTACTTACTCAGAACCGAATGGCAATCAAAGATCGCGTTTTTGAAGGCAATTTTACCAAATACAAATTACACGATCTTCCTTGAATTAGGAAAATTTCTAGCTCTACATCGCAGGTGCTAGCCAAAGCTTCTACGCATTTAGTAATGTCGAAATTCTCTCCTGAAAGCCACCCTGAAAATGATCGGCTTGAACTCGCCCTCAGAGCTTCAAATGAGGGTATATGGGACTGGATCATCAAAGATCAAAACATTTACTACTCAGATCGAATCCTCGATTTTTTTAAGCACACCGAAGAGAGTGCTCCGAATATTTTTCTTCCTCCCTATCTTTCGATCCACCATCAGGATCGACCCGATTTTGTCATTGCGATTGATGAGGCCCTCAAACCAAAAGGGCAAGAAACTCTAGCTGTCGATACGCGAGTTCAAACCGGTGATGGTAACTGGCGATGGCTGCGAATCCGCGGAACAGTCGTCAGGAATGACATTGGAGTGGCGACTCGAATCGCTGGTTCCATGATCGATATTAGCCTCAGGAAAAAGGCTGAAGCACAAATCGAGGAAGAACGTCACTTACTAAGAAGCTTGATCGATCATGTTCCGCTCCAAGTCTATTTCAAAGATCTAGATTCCAACTTGGTCATGACCAATCGTGGAATGGCAGAATATCACGGCTTTGATTCAAGCGAAGAAATGGTTGGAAAACATGATTCCGATCTTTTCTCCAATGATCACTGGGAAAAAGCCGTCGCTGATGAACAACGGATCATCAAAACAGGTATTCCCATGACAGGACAACTTGAACGGGAGACATGGCGAGAAGGTGACGAAACCTATGTGGTGACTTCCAAATTTCCTTGGCGTGACAAAAGCGGCTCCATTAGAGGCACGTTTGGTGTTTCTAGTGACGTCACCTCACTGGTAATGGCACAACGGCAAGCAACAGAACTTGCAAATGAGCTCCAGAAGAAAAACATCGAATATGAGGAAGAGGTAAAACTCGCTAGAGAAATCCAGCAAGCTCTCTCAGTCAGTAATTTTTCGCCTGCTTCGAACGAAGCAGGAATCGAACTTGGATTCGGTTCACGCTATCTTCCAATCTCTGGTTTAGCTGGTGATTTTTATGATATCATCCACCTAGAGAATAATCGATACGGTCTGTTCATCTGCGATGTAATGGGACATGGCGTGCGTGCGGCTCTTGTTGTATCAATGCTTCGTGGACTCCTAGCCACACAAAGCTCAGAAAAAAGAGAACCCTCTGAATTTCTTCAGAAACTCAACGATGGTCTAAGCTCGATTCTAAAGCGCGCGAATGTTACCATGTTCGCTACGGCTTTCTATGGCGTGTTGGATTTGGATGGTGATACCATGACCTACTCCTGTGCAGGTCATCCAGGCCCAGTGATTTCCTCGAAAAACGGAAGCACACAACTTTGTAATAATCGCTCGGAAAGAGGGCCAGCTTTAGGACTTATAGCCGGTGCTCAGTATCCGAAGGGTGGCCTCGAACTAAGTAAAATCGAAAGGATTTTACTCTTCACTGATGGAGTATTGGAGGCAGAGAACGAACACGGTGAGCAGTTCATGGAAACTCGGCTCCTTAAAATCGTCGAGAAGGAGAAAACCGAAGATATTGATGGATGGTTAGACGGCATTATCAACACAGTACTGGAATTTTCAGATGACCATCATTTCGATGACGACGTCTGCCTCCTAGGAGTCCAAATCAATAGAGTTATTTCTGAAGCACAGGGTTAACCGAACTATTTTATTCGATTTCCTCTTCTAATGGATTTGAGTCTTCTGGTGTGTTTTGACCACTTGAAGTATTCGCGGAAGCACTGGCACTTTCATACAACTCCTTAAAATTATCCGTTGGCTCACTACTCGAACCTCCGATCTCTAGATCAACCCAGCGATAGCCTTCACGAACGATCCCAAAGATTGAATCCAGCCTTCCATTCTTCGATGCTGCTATCATTGATTCAGGGATTCCGACACGGAGCGCCCCGGAAATTATGCCCTCATCGTTTGTCGTCAACGCTCCTCTCAAAGCCATCCGACCACGCTCTTCAAAGTTGATGTCCGTCAACTCGACTTCTTGCCCTCGCCTCTTAAGAATAGCAGAAGCCTTGCTGCTAAAATTGGGTAAATCATACCAACGATCGTCAAGTGTCAGAGCCAAGAACGATAGAAATCTAAAACTCGCAAGATCAATTCGAGAATCAATCGCATTCGAAATGGCAACCTCGAGAGCAGCAGTCCCTTGTTCAGGATCTAAAGAGAGAAAATTTGCGCCAATCTCGTCAATTGTCACCACTCTACCAAGAAAAAACCGCCCTAAATCTCGACCCAAAAGTGGAGATAAGCGAAAGCCGTCTAATTTGACACCCAAGGTATAGACTCCATCCACTTGGTAAGGTAGTAATTCACCCGACAGTTCGAGAATTCCTCTATCGGGTGCTTTTCGAGAATCTGGAGAAGGAATCAAAAGTCGCATGCTTCGCACTTCAAGTTCCTTTGCTTTTACGTTGATATAAGATCGATCCAGTTGAAGTGGTAGCCAGTTTTCAAAGTTAATTCTCCCTTTGTTTAATCGGATCTCACCATGGCCTCTGATCTTGCTCGGAAAAAATGATGCTTCCGTTTTCTCCAGCACCAGCTTCTTCTCCTCACTATCCCCATAATAAATGTTTAAGTTTGGAACCGCATAGCGCTGGAAGCGAATTTTCCCACCTCCATCACTAGGCGATTCAGTAGCTTCGATCTGCCCTTGTTCAGGAACTCTAAGTATGAGATCACCCCGATTGGCCACGATTTCCTCTCCCCGGAAAGATCTACCAAGAAAACTGATTGGTTCGATCTTCGCGATAACGGAATGAACTTCCAGTTGCTGCAATAGACCACTCGAAGGCCAGTCCATATTAACTTTTGAAGCATTTGCCGTCGCAGGATTCATCCTAAACTGGTGAAGTACAACAGTTGCTCCGGTAGTATTCTCCACCTTCGAAATGAGCCCTTTGCGAAAACTACTGCTGTTTGCATAAAGAATTCCAAGACCCGCTACAAAAAACATCAGCAGCAACAATACGACAAAGGCCGCCAATTGAAGAATTTGAATCCTCTGATTCCGCTTTTGCTCCTTGTTGACCGTCTGATTTGTCCGACGTTTTCGCTTTTTAGTCCGAACTGCCATCGTGCCATCCGAACGCTTCACCAGTTCGCCTTTATCAACTGAGGACTCACGGCTTTTCAACCGATCCATCATTTCGTCGATTGAATATTTTTCCGGTTCTAGATCGGACATTTCGGCAGCTGAAAATTGTTGAGTGGATGGGTTAGCGATCCCTGTAAGGTCTGCCTGTTGGATCAAGTAATTCCACATTCACCAAAAATAGAACAGCGGTAGAAATGTGTTTCCTAGCGTCCGAACGAAAGAGCCGCCCAACCAATGGGATATCGCCAAGAATCGGTGTCTTATCATTCACATTACTAATCTCCTCACTTAATAAACCTGCAATGACGATTGTGGCACCATCTGCCACCACCACATTTGAATTTGTTCGTCTCACGTTGAACACGGGCATTAGAATCGCATTTGGAGTAATTTCAACGGACCGAGGTCCTCCGAGGATATCTTCTGTAACAGAGGTAATTGGAGTTCCGTAATTCACAAATCCTGCAAAATTAGTCACTGAAGGGTTTAGAGTTACGTCTACATATCTGCGGTTCGCATCAGCTACCGGTAGCACCTCCAGACTGATTCCAACGTCTCGTTTTTCGAATGCCGTAGGAGTTGCTGGAGTAACCGGAAATCCACCACTACCGCCGGCCGTACCAACGCTATTTGGTAGTTCAGGGGGTTCGTATTCAGAAGGATAAATGAACTCATCAATCAATTGGATAGAAGCCGCTTGTCCACTTCTAGTAGTCACCGATGGCCTTGCCATCAAATCAGTGCCTTTGCTTTGCTCAAGTCCCCTCATGAGCATTTGAACCGTTCCATCCGAAAAGACTCCATTTACGGCAAGAACCCCTGGCGCTCGATTCCTCACACGCGAACCACTTACACTGCTAGCGCCCAATATTGCGTCGATCGAATTAGGGAGAATCGCATCAGTTCCACTGCGGTTTCCTGCAGTGATCGGATTCGTAGAAGCTGACGCTACCGGAGGCGCAGGCATGTCAGTAATTGGAGATCCACTTCCTGTCGTTCCACCATTTCCAAAAACTGAATTGGATGTCACTCCAAATTCGCTGAGCATCCAGTCAAAACTAAGTTCTTCTAATACGGATTCTTCGACTTTTATCATCGTCACTCGAACAGCTACGGAGACCGGTTCGGTCTGTGCGATTGAATCGATTATCTGTTGAATGATATCTTGGTTCGCCAACGTATTTACCACCCGCAGCGTGTTCGTTGTCGCATTGAGGGAAGCTGAGGTTCCTTCCGGAAACAAGACACCTTGATCAGCAAGAGCTTCTTGAACTCCCTTCCTCCGAGCCAAAAGACCCGAATTACTGGGCGCCGTATTAAAAATATCTTCGGGCTCCGCGCTTTCGTTTGATCCCGATGTGATACTACTGAGGAAATCTGGTGGTATCCGATAGGTTCGCGATATGAGTTCCTCGGTGTAAGATCCTGCTGGGGTGATACTAACAGCGAAGTCATCTGGGCGGAACCTTGTTCCGGTTAGATCCGTAATATATCGGAGAATCGTTTCAACTGGGACATTTGAAACACGGAGATCGAATGTTTTCGCCAGAATTTCTTTCGCCGGAGACTGAGTTGAATCACCAAGGTTGACGGTGATATTGATCCCTTTCTGGTCTGGATCTAGAGATAGCAAATCGCTTTCTGAAGCGCGCAATCTCAATAAATCCACTGCCTCCAATAGAGTTCCATCTTCAATCGAAAACTCAGGAACGACAATCCGACTTAGCTTATTCGATAAAGATATAAGACCGCCATCTGCTCGCGTTGGAAAATCGTCTAGAGGATCTGGTGTTACAACTCCAGGGTCCAATGAGAGCTCCCAAGCCCCATCAACCTCTGCCAACATCTTTGCCCGCGAATGATCGTAAGCAGATTTGTAATATGACGTTTTCTCAGCAGCAACACGTTCCAAACCTCGACGAGCCGCCTTGTTATAGGGATCAATTCTGATCACCTCATTGTAGTACTCGCGAGCCTGATCATATTTGCCCAGATCAAACGCACCTTGAGCACGATATAAAGTCCTCCTCACCACATCAACATCAGCAGCATGCTCTTTGGTCAGAGCTGGATTGGTTCGGATTGGGTCATCGAGATACGCACGGTAGGTCTTCGCAAGGGAGTGACCGGGTGCGACCTCATCTGCGAGAACCTTGTCGACAATAGCTTTGGCTCCTTGGACGTCGCCCTTTTTGGACAATTGCTTGGCAAGCTCGACCGACGCTTGTGCATAACGATCAATCGTCGCAGCCCTTAAATCATTTGTTATTGCTGACTCAGGAAATCGTTCGAGCGCTCCTGAGTATGCCGCAACCGCCTCTTCATACTTCCCAGTTTGATACGCCTCATCACCCTTAACTAATAGCATTTGAGCTTCTTGGACGGCTGCTTCACGCCGGTCCATTTCTTTGCGTGCTAATGCGGACGCTGTTTCGGAAAAAGCACTCGTAGCCACCATGATGGGGATCGAGAGAACGAAACTGAATACAAGTTGATCTTTGCCTAGGAGAAACGCCATGCTGAAGTTTAGAAGATCTATAGCCTTCCAAGGGCGGTAGGGTAAGCCCAAAATCATCAAATATTCAACTTTCTTTAGAGATGATTCTCAAAAATTATTGGGGTCTCCAAAATTCAAGTTGTTCTTCTCGATATCGGCGTTTTTTAAGGAGGCGTCTTTCATAATTTCGCAGGAACCTGACTAACTCAATCCTCTTCAATTTCAATCGTATCGTAATCTCCTTAGATTTCATTGCTGAAATATGTTCTTTTGAACACATCTTGTCAAGGAGTTACTTTTTGAGCACGCTCAACGTCTAATGCAATTTGCCTTTGAAGATCTTCTTTAGACTCAAATTTCATCTCCTCCCTTATGTATTTATCGAATACTACCTTGAGACCCTTGCCATAAAGATCTCCCTCAAAATCAAAGAGATGAACCTCAAGTAACCTCTCCGAACCGTTGAAGGTGGGCCTGAAACCCAAATTTGCCACGCCTCTATATCTGCCATTTACCTCAACTGCCCAAACCCCATTCATAGGAACTTGCAACTCCCCTAACCTCAAGTTTGCAGTCGGGAACCCAAGCTCTCTGCCAATCTTACGACCCTGCACGACCACTCCACTGATGGAATAAGGACGTCCAAGCATCCTTTTGGCTGCCTCAAAATTGCCGTCTCGAATCGCTTGGCGAATTCTCGTACTGCTTACCCTTTCCCCGTCTAACATCACGGAACGAACAGAATTCAAACGAAAGCCGTATTCAGAACTCATCTTCTGAAGCGCAACAACGTCTCCAGATCGCTCCCTGCCAAAACGCCAATCTTCGCCAACAGAAATGCTCTTCACATCATTCTCACAAAGCCTTTCAATAAAATCGTTCGCTTGAGTTTTTGCAAAAGCCTTATCGAAGGGTAAAACGACAATCCCGTCGGCTCCCATATCCTCAATGACCGCTGCCTTCTCACGAATTGTAGCCAAGAGTGTATCTGGAGCTTTCTCCGGCGCAATGACCCGAATCGGATGTGGGAAAAACGTAACAACCATGGCTTTACCACCCATACTTTGCGCACTGTTGATCGCCTCTTGAATCACGGTTCTGTGCCCGATATGCACACCATCGAAGACTCCCATTGCCAAATGCAACGGCTCCTCAATCGTCCGAATGCCATCGAGTGATTCGAGCCGAACAAACATCTTAAGCGCCTCTCATTAGAGAGATTTCAGCGAGGGAAATCAAAGACCCTAGGAGCAACTCAGGGTCCCCAGCCTTCAACTGTTCAACCGTAAGTGCACGTTCCAAAGTAAACTTTCCAGAGCGAGTCCTGCGCAACGCACTCAAGTGAGCTCCACATCCAAGTTTCTCACCAATATCGTTCGCATAGGTTCGAACATAGAAGCCCTTCGAACATTCCACTCGAAAATCCACCTCAGGAAGCCGAACTCCAAAAATCTCATAACTTGAAACTCGGACAGGACGTAATTTCCTCTCAACAACCTGACCCTTTCGGGCCAACTTATACAATGGAACACCATCCTTCTTGATCGCTGAAACCATTGGAGGAAGCTGTTCAAATTCACCCGTCAATGAATCGAATGCCTCACGAATTGCTGAATCTGAAAAATCGCTTACTTCACGTGTTTCGAGAACTTCACCTTGCCTATCTTGTGTGCTGGTGCGTTCGCCAAGTGTGAGGGTGCCCTCATAAACCTTATCCTCACTCATAAGGAGATCCTGAATCTTCGTAGCTTTGCCTATGACTAGCATCAATAAACCCGTCGCCATTGGGTCCAACGTCCCACAATGTCCAATTTTCTTTGTATTTAGAGCACGCCTAGCGATGGCGACCACATCATGTGAGGTCATATCCGGTGCCTTATCAATTAATAGAACCCCACTGGGTCCAGTGTATTCCTGGGACTTCTTTCTCATTCGAACGTTCTGAGTCTAATAAAAATTTAAGCCAGCGCTTTTTCGAGTTCAGCAAGAACCTTTCCTTTGGCATCTGCCATGGGGCCTGCCATCCGAATTCCTGCCGCAAGTGAATGCCCTCCACCTCCAAAAATGGTAGCGACTTCACAAACACTCAATCCCTTATCCTTGGATCTCATCGAAACTCGAATCTTTCCATCGGGCAATTCTTCAAAAAAGACTGCAACCATGACCCCGCGGATTGCGCGAATCATATCAATCAGGCCTTCACTGTCATCAGGCTGCAGTTTTAGCTTTTTTCTCGTTTCATCAAGAAGCTCCCAATGAGCCATGCGACCATCCTCCGAAATTTGCAAAGTATTGAGAAGCGCACGCATCAATTCAAGACGGCGGTAGGGGTGATTGTCATAAATAGCAGCATTGATCGCACCAACATCCAGACCTCGGCGAATCAAATCAGCACCCAGTTCGTAGGTCTTTGCTGTGGTGGAGCCATACTGAAATGATCCTGTGTCAGTTGATACAGCCACGTAAATTGAGTCCCTTGTTTCCTCCGGCAATGGAAAATCTAATGCTCCGATCAATTCGTAAACAATTTGTCCAGTCGCTGGCTTGGTGGAATCGATCAGATTCAAATCCCCGTATTCCGGATTGGAAATATGATGGTCAATATTCACCCAGGTCTTCGCCTTTGAAGCAGCCCTCAATGCCCCTTCACCAAGCCTTGGCTTGGTTGCAGTGTCGAGCGCAATTGCCACATCGGCTTCGATTGGCTCAGAAGGTGGCACCGTGACAATCTCCGCCCCCTTCATGAAGGCAAGACTTTCAGGAACTCCGTCCTCGTTAACAAGCCAAACGCTCTTTCCCATCGCCATCAACGAAAAACCCAAAGCAATCTGTGAACCAATCGCATCCCCATCTGGACGAACGTGGCTCATGATGACAAAACGTTCGTTGGCGGAAATGACCTTTCCAATCTCCTGATAGGCTTTTTCTAATTCTCTCTCTTCCATATTCACTTTCGACAGGTCTTGTCGCTGGGGCGCGAATTCTCCCCAGTCTTCTCTCCGAGGCAAGGACAAAGCAGAATAGACAATTTCCCCTTCTCTATCATGCAAAACAGGCTTGCTCATTCGGGGTGTAGTGTTCATCAAACCACCGTGCGCGATCTGATAACAAGTCCGGCATGGCAAGAGGAAGATCTCGGGATGCCGCTTCCCCCTTCTGTGCATGCATGTTCTGTTTGCCTACCTACTTGGGATTCTGTGATTGGCTATGAAGAGGCCCGCCCAAAAGTCATTCGCAGACTTCGGACCGGATACCCTCGGTTCTTCAGGCATCCCACGGTTGAGCGAATCTTCGACAACGCGCGCTCTGAACTCGCATCGGAAGGAGAGGAAATTCTTATTCTTCCAACAAAAAATTCCGCACAACGCGCTCACCGTTGGCTGGAAAGACAAACAGAGACTGCGATCCGAAGCACCTCTTATCATGGGTTTCAGGTGCTAATCTTCCCAGAGCGTGCAACGGAACTAGCAGCTCAATATTGGCGATTTTCGGGATCAGGCGTCTCATCGCGCGAAGCTCAAGACTACTTGGACGGCAACTTACGAGAGGGTTCAAAATCCCACCTTCTTTCACGAGCAGTTGCAAAACTGAACGGCGGCGATGAAGAGAAGACCTTTATTTTTTCTAGCGGTATTTCAGCTGCGATGGCGGCCCTACGTTCCCTACCGGGTATGCGAGCTGGCAAGAAGACCCTTCAAATCGAATTCCCTTACGTTGACACACTGAAGATTCAAGAACGCTTTGGAAACGGTGTCGTATACCTCAATCGAGCTTACGGTGAATCTTTCGACGAAGCGCTTCAGCGTATTCGAACAGGTGAATTCGCTGGTGTCTTCACTGAGGTCCCATCCAACCCATTACTTCGCACCGTAAATCTAGAGCGAATCACGGATGCCTGCTCGGTTTCCGGCACACCTCTGGTTGTCGATGATTCTTCTGTTGGACCTCTAAACGTAGACGTCCTACCCCACTGCGATATGTTGACATCCTCATTGACCAAATGGATTTCAGGCGTTGGTGATGTCATGGCTGGCGCCTTAACGTTTAATCCAAATTCAAAATTAGCGAGCGATTTGATAGCTTCAATTTCCGAAGACTCAGAAAACTGCGCTCCCCTGTATATCGGCGATGCAGAAGTCTTACTCTCAAACCTCAAAGGCTATTCAAAGAGGAATATCGCAATCAACGAGAATACCATAGAACTCGTCGAAAGCCTTAGGGAACTTCCTGAGGTGAAAAAAATTTGGCATCCTTCGATTACGAAAACGGAAAACTATGATCGCCTAAAACGTAAATCCGGTGGATATGGCGGGCTGTTATCGATTCTTCTAACCAACAAGAAGAAGACACCAAAGGTGTATGATGCGCTGCAACTCTCTAAAGGACCGTCCTTCGGAACTCCATTCACTCTGGTCTGCCCTTACACGATGCTCGCTCACTACAAGGAGTTGAGCTGGTGCGAAGACTGCGGCGTATCTTCGAACCTGCTTCGTATTTCTGTCGGAGTCGAACCTGTCGAGTCGATTATCGAGAAATTCAAGGAAGCATTCAAAAATGCTTAGCAGCGTATTCTCTGGCAGACTGGCCTGCGCGAGTTCCTGTCGAAAATGCAGCCTGTAATAGATACCCTCCTGTTGGAGCATCCCAGTCGATCATCTCGCCACAAACGAATACTCCAGGCAACTGACGAAGCATCAAGTCACTTTCCAACTCGCTCCACAACACACCTCCCGCAGTCGAGATCGCTTCTTCGATCGGTCGCGGCCTAAGAAGTTCGATGCGAAAGGCCTTTGCGCTCTCGGCCAACTCTTGGACAGAATTCCACTCTCTGCCGGCAAGTATCGCCTCTACGGGCTTACTTAGTTTCCAAGCTCTAGCCGCTCTTTTCAATATTTCATCACGTTTATCCCCCAATTTTGCAACCAGCTCTTCAACGGAAAATGTCGGTTTAAAATCAATCACTAAAACTGGATCATGCATTCTTCGTAAATCACTTCCACATGCGTAGATCGCTCCTCCTTCAAGACCGTATTTCGTCACCATCAGTTCTCCAGCCAATTCAGTTTCGCCGGCTTTAACAACGATATTCTTAATTGGCAGCCCTTCAGCCTTGGCAAGTATCTCGTCACTCCACTTCACCTCCCATCCGCAATTTGAGGATATCAAAGCCTCGGATTGAATCCCAAGCTTTCTGAATTTTTCAACCCAACTTCCGTCCGATCCAGTTGACGGCCATGAAGCTCCGCCGAGAGCAAATATTATCGACTTTGCTTGAACGCCTGATCCGTTTGAAAACGAAAGGGTATTTCCATCCTCCAATCCCTCCCATTGATGTTTCATTCGAAACTCAACACCTACGCTCTTGAGCCTTTGTAACCAGGCTCGAAGAACCGGAGCCCCTTTCAAAGCCCTTGGATAAATTCTACCACTACTGGCTTGAAACGTCTCAAGCCCCATTTGGTTGCACCAGTCCACTAAGTCTTTAGGGGAAAATTCTTGGAGCATGGACTCCCAGGGACCGCCCCCTGAATACCGCTGAATAAAACGACTCAAGTCCTCCCCGTGAGTGAGGTTCAAGCCACCCTTCCCTGCCACCAAAAACTTTCTTCCAACCGAAGGCTTTGCATCGAAAAGTACTACCTTTGCACCACCCTTCGAAGCAACTTCGGCAGCTCTAAGACCGGCAGGACCACCACCAATAACGGCGATATCTACCTGCTCGATTTCCATGGGACTAAACAAGTTTCAACCTCGCCAGGTCCTGAGCATCGATCAAGCCAACCAACTTGCCATCGCCATCCAACACAACCACGTCATCGATTCGTTTTTCACCAACTTGAGTCACGGCTTCAACCGCAAGAGAGTCTTCAGTGATCGATATCGGGTCTTTGGTCATGTGCTCTTCAATCGGTAGGAAACCCAAGGCTGGATTCTCTTCATAAGCCCTAGAGAAGTCACCCTGCGTAAAAATCCCCGCCAACTTTTTTTCAGGGTTCAAGATCACACACGCACCAGCACGGCTTCGGTTCATCGCATTCACCGCATCAATCACCTTGGCAGAAATATCAACAGTCGGAATATCCTCGCGGCGCATAACATCTCTCGCTTTCATCAAAAGCGCCCTCCCCAGAGAGCCTCCCGGATGGTATCTAGCAAAGTCTTTATCCGAAAAGCCACGAGCCTCTAACAGAACCATTGCAAGAGCATCTCCCATCACCATCATCGCCGTCGATGAAGATGTCGGAGCTAAATTCATCGGACATGCTTCGCGCGAAACAAAACTATCCAAAGTCACATCAGCCGACTTGGAGAGAGAAGAATTCGGTTTCCCGCAAATCGCGATAACTTTCACGTCAAAACTACGTACAAACGGTAATAGATTCAGCAACTCCTCAGTCTCGCCTGAATACGACAGAGCGATCACAACATCTCCGTCCGAAAGCAAGCCCAAGTCACCGTGCAAAGCGTTTTGCGAATTTAAAACGACTGCCGTCGCACCGGTCGAATTTAACGTCGCAGCGATCTTATGACCGACATTTCCCGATTTCCCGACCCCTACAATCACTGCCTTCCCTCTTTGATCCAAAGACAACTTCATGAGTTCTACCGCTTGCCCGAATTCCGCCCCCATCCGAGAGGACATCTCACGAAGACTATCCGCCTCCATGTCGATGACTGCTTTCGCTTTCACTTCAAAATCCATACCGCTCATCCCAACCCGAAACAGCACTCAGTTCAATTCGAAATAACAGACACCACAGGGCACTAAACTGCCAATATCGAGGCCAGCAATCATCGTCGATCGGCTGGCAGTCCAATTCGCATCACTCCCAAAGCGGCCAATGATCGAAAGTTCATCGCTCTCACCCCTACCAATAAAATCGAGCCCACCTTTCGGCACCTCAATCGATAGGTTGTCCATAGCAATTTCTGGATGAAAATTCACCACACATAGAAATGCCTGATTGCGTTTAGAATCTGACCGCAAGAAGGCATATACCCAATGACCCGAAACCGTCTCTCCTGGCAGTCGACCAAATCGCGGATTTTCCCTATTGAAATAGTTTAAGCCGAAAAAATCACCTTGCGTAAATGCATCCTCACGAAGAATCGCAAACAAATCCACATACCAATTCCGCAACTCTCTCTGCTTCTGGGAAAGTCGACCGCCGTCATACTTCCCCTCATTCACCCATTTTTGAAATTCCGGCATGGATGTGTAGTCAAATATTGATGTCCTACCATCATCCCCACTAAAGCCTTCTTCCCCAATCGCTGGCTCTCCAACGTCTTGCCCTGAATACAACATGAGCGATGCTCGACTCATCCCGAACATCACTCCTGCAGCCGGCCTACCTACGTTCATGCCCCAACCGCCCCAGTGCTGTGGATTAGCTATCCGAACTTCGTCATGATTTTCTAAATAACGAATGCACTGATGAAATTGATCTCCAGAAAAAATCGTCTGATCCAAATCATTCGCCCACTTTCCATCTTCATAGATTCCCTGTAGAATCTTGTAAGTCGGATGTTCATAAGCACCATTGAACCCAGCCTCACAGAGCTCCTCAATCACATCACAATCTGTTAGTTTAGCTGGATCTGAATCATAAGCTTCCGCCCCGAAAAAAACCTTTGGATCTCGAGCCCTCGCCCGACTCACCAGCCACCTCCAGAATTCCATAGGAACCATGTGCGCCATATCAGCACGGAATCCGTCAACTCCCATCTCCTGCCAATAGCACAAGATCTTGTCCATGGTTCGCCATGTCTTCGGCACCTCTTCAAGACCGGCATCCATACTTGGAAGATGTTCGGTATTGCGTCCTTTAGTAAAATCATGGCCGTAGTTCAGCTTTACAGTTTCGTACCAATCATGAATCGATGGCTCCCAAGTATTCGAGTTATTTCCAGTCACCCTTCCAATCGCCGCCTCGAGCTCGAACTTCCCCGTACACCCTGCCAGATGCGATGTCGGTAACTTCAAAGGAGGCCCACTTCCTTGACTTGAATGATCGAGGTAAAAGAAATGATTATCATAATCAAAAAACACCTCGGTATCATCTCCTTCTCCGAATGAATCTTCGGGCTTCACATCAGAACCGTAGCTTCTCGCAACGTGATTTGGTACAAAGTCGATAATCACACGAAGACCCACTTCATGGCACCGGGAAAGCAATTTACGGAACTCCTCGATACGATTGGACGGATCAACTGCATAGTCAGGGCAGACATCGAAATAGTCCCGAATCGCATAGGGGCTTCCCGCGCGCCCTTTTAAGATGTCAGGCGAATCAGCGGGCCTATTCGGATAATCCGTACCACTGGCTTGTTCAATAACCCCAGTCAGCCAGACATGGTTAAAACCCATTTGAGCAATCGATTCGAGTGCCGACTCGTTGATATCCACAAACTTCCCACAACCATTTTGTTCAATCGTTCCTCCCACCTCTCCCTGTGATTGATTATTTCCAAAGGTTCTTATCAGTAGTTGATAAATAACCGGACGAATCGTCTTTTCCATGGAATTCATAATTTCCTCAATTTCGTAAAAAGGTCTATGCCCAAAACAGATCCAGTTCTCAGTGATTCGATCGTTCCTCTTTGACGACTGCCAATGCATCATAGGCTGCAAAAATCATCAAAACCATCGCAAGAAATCCACACACACCCCACCAAGCGATAAATCGTAAAGCGCTATCCATCAACCACCCGTCAATCACCCAAACACCAACAGCCATCCACAATAGTGTGAAAAGTAAAAACCGACCAAGATACTTTCTCCGCATCTTGCGATCATGTAGAATCGCGAGCGCAATTCGCTTACTACTCTGCCAGTCCGAAGTTGCTTTACTCACAACACTATGATCAAAATTTCTTACGTTCCCTCCAAGCTGATTCGCATTGATTCGCAAAAAAAGCCAACCGGGCAAACCCGATTGGCTTTCAATAAAATCAACAATACCGACTAGTAACGGTAATGTTCTGGCTTGAATGGTCCCTCCGGAGAAATACCGATGTAGCTTGCTTGATCATCAGAAAGCCTTGTCAGCTTTGCTCCAATTTTTTCAAGATGCAGTCTTGCAACCTCTTCATCAAGGTGCTTCGGAAGCACCGTAACTTGTCCAGCTTTGTAGCTTTCGCGGTTCTCCCACAAATCAATCTGAGCGAGAGTTTGGTTTGTGAAGCTGTTGGACATAACAAACGATGGATGCCCAGTGCCGCATCCGAGGTTCACCAAACGTCCTTCGGCCAGCATATAAATACTGTCACCGGTTGAGAACGTGTATTTGTCCACCTGAGGTTTGATATTCAAATGGGTGACATCAGGGGCCTTGTTGAGTTTTTCCATCTGAATCTCATTATCGAAATGTCCGATGTTACAAACGATTGCCTGATCTTTCATCTTCGACATGTGATCGAAGGTGATGATGTCTTTATTACCCGTTGTGGTAACGTAAATATCACCCCAGCCCAAAGTGTCTTCGATAGTGAGAACGCGGAAACCTTCCATGGCAGCTTGAAGCGCACAGATTGGATCGACCTCAGTCACGACTACTTGGGCACCAGCTCCACGCAACGCTTGCGCACATCCTTTACCAACGTCGCCGTATCCACATACCACACCGACTTTACCGGAAACCATCACGTCAGTCGCACGTTTGATACCATCGAGCAATGACTCACGGCATCCATACAGATTGTCGAATTTCGATTTGGTCACGGAATCGTTCACGTTGATTGCCGGAACAAGAAGGGTTCCTGCTTTCGCCATCTGATAGAGGCGGTGAACACCCGTTGTCGTTTCCTCGGAGACACCTTTCCAATCTTTAACGATCGTGTGGAAAATTCCAGGTTGCTTTACCTTGATATCCGCGAGGAGATCCTTGATGACCTGCTCTTCTTCGCTTTCGCCTGGGCTCTCATGCCAAGTAGAGCCATTCTCCATTTCGTAGCCTTTGTGGATAAGAAGGGTCGCGTCACCACCGTCGTCAACGATGAGTTGTGGGCCGAGACCGTCCTTGTTGACCAAGGCTTGCCAAGTGCACCACCAATACTCTTCCAAAGTTTCACCCTTCCAAGCGAAGACCGGAATCTCTTTTGCAGCCATCGCTGCGGCAGCATGATCCTGGGTGGAGAAAATATTGCAAGAAACCCAGCGGATGTCTGCTCCGAGATCCACAAGGGTCTCAATCAAAACAGCTGTCTGGATCGTCATGTGCAAGGAGCCCATGATACGCACTCCTTCGAGAGGTCTGTTCTTTCCGTATTTTTCTCGTGTCGCCATCAAGCCCGGCATTTCGTGCTCGGCAATGTCGATTTCTTTCCGGCCGAATTCGGCTAAGCCGATATCTCTAACTTTATAATCTGTGAAGCTCATAGTATTTTGGTTTGTGTATTTCTGAATCTAACTATCCGACGGCTTTTTTCAGGGCGCTTGCTTTGTCGGTTTTTTCCCAAGTGATTTCGGAATCGTCTTTCCCGAAGTGACCATAATTGGTCGTTTTTCCATAAATAGGTCGCAGCAACTTCAGTTGCTTCACGATATCCGCAGGACGGAAAGAGAAGACCTTGAGAACCGCTCCGAGAATTTTTGCATCATCAACGCTTCCTGTCCCAAAGGTATCAATGTGCACACTGACTGGTTCTGGATGGCCGATTGCATAGGCAAATTGCACCTCGCACTTCTCTGCGAGTCCTGCTGCCACGACATTCTTGGCGACCCAACGGCCCATGTATGCTGCCGAGCGATCGACTTTCGATGGATCTTTTCCTGAGAAAGCTCCTCCGCCGTGCCTACCACTACCACCGTAGGTATCAACGATAATTTTACGTCCGGTCAAACCACTATCACCTTGAGGACCACCAATTACAAACTTACCGGTTGGATTGATTAAGAACTCAGTCTTCGGCGTCAGCATGCCCTTCGGCAGAACTTTCTTGATGACCTTTTCTATACAGAATTTCTCAATCTCGCTGTGTGGAACCCCATCTGCATGCTGAGTAGAAATAACCACGTTGACAATTCGTGTCGGTTTCCCATCCACATACTCAACTGAAACCTGAGTCTTCGCATCAGGGCGAAGCCATGGCGCTTGCTTTCCAGCCTTGCGGATTCGAGTGAGTTCTCTTCCGAGGCGGTGAGCGAACATGATCGGAGCGGGCATAAGTTCAGGAGTTTCATCACATGCATAGCCGAACATGATTCCCTGATCTCCAGCACCTTGTTTGGCAGTCTTCTTTCCTTCAGCTGCTGCCGCATCGACACCTTGCGCGATGTCTGGACTCTGAATGGTGAGGTAATTATTGATGAAAATGCTATCTGCATGGAAAACATCGTCGTCATTCACATAGCCAATCCCTCTAACCGCATCGCGGATAACTTTTCCGATGTTGATCACTTCATCAATCGGCTTGGTTGTGCCTTTCTTCTTATTCTGAAGTTTTGGAATCGTGATCTCACCGCCTACCACGACGATGTTGCTTTTCACAAAGGTCTCGCAGGCCACGCGGCTTTTAGGGTCGATCGCAAGGCATGCATCAAGGATCGCGTCTGAAATCGTATCTGAAACTTTATCCGGATGGCCTTCGCCAACCGATTCTGAAGAGAAAATGTAGGTGCTCATAAGTATGTTGTTTTTCGTATCGTCAAATCGTGATGCGTTGATGTATTATCTAGCCCATGCCGTCAATCATCAAATCTCTGAAACTTATTTCGGATCCTACCAGGCTTCGAATCCTGTCTCTGCTATCTCAGGATTCCTTGTCCGTCGCAGAACTTCAGGAAATTCTCGGCATGGGCCAGAGCCGAATTTCAACACAGCTATCCCAGTTGAAAGCAGCTGGCCTTGTGAACGACGAAAGATCAGGCAAAAACAATATGTATTCGACGAATCTTCCAACCGAACTCTCGGCGGTCACAAAAATCGCATTCAAAGAAATCCCAGAACTCGAGGTCGATAACCGTTCGCTGATCCATGTTGTCAGTAAAAGAAAGGACTACGCACGAGCTTACTTCGACGAATTGGCGGGTCGCTTTGGAAAAGACTACGTCCCCGGACGCTCTTGGAAAGCACTCGCCGAGGCCCTGATTAAAGTTCTCAACTATCGAACCGTCGCAGACCTTGGCGCCGGAGAAGGCGTTTTATCTCAACTCCTCGCACAAAACGCCGAAAAGGTCATCGCAGTAGATATTTCCTCAAAAATGGTCCAATACGCACAAAGCCTCGCCAACTCGAATGGACTCGAAAATCTCGAATTCCGAATCGGCGATATCGAGAACCCTCCGATCGACGATAGCTCAGTTGACTTGGCAATCCTCAGCCAAGCCCTCCACCACGCGGAAGATCCGCAGACCGCCATTTTGGCCGCCCACAGAATCCTCAAGCCCACCGGAACCATCATCATTCTTGATCTGCTACAGCACAGCTTTTCTGAAGCGCGCGAACTCTACGCCGATCGATGGCTAGGCTTCTCAGAAAGCCACCTCGTTTCGATGCTCGGCGAAGCGGGATTCAGAAGTATCGAAACTCTCATCGCCGACAAAGAAGACGAGCCACCAAAATTCCAAACTCTACTCGCAGTTGGAAAGAAATAGCGCACGCTCGACGTAAAGACCCCCCACCTCGCGCGACCATCATTCTCCCCCCGGATGATGACGGCAATGCGTGAGATGAGAGGCAAAAGAAAAGTTGTCCGACCACCCTAGACTAGCAAGTTGCTTTTCCACTACAATAGGCCAGACGACTCTTCCATTTTTCTAATAAGCTGGCTTTCAATTGCTTGCAAATGTTTTTCGATTACCTTGGAACACAAATTAAGGATGACCAAATAGTTTATTATTTCACAACAACTTGATTACTTCTCCTTTGCCATTTGCCCACAGCAACTTAGAGTCCCTCTGAAATGATTCGGCCCTTACTGTCTCTCACGCTCCTTTTCCTTAGCTTTGGAAACCTTCAAGCTGCTCCTACCAATGGCTCTTCCGAACTGTATCGCTCGGTCCTAAGAATCGAAGTCGCGACTCAAACTCCTGACTACAAAACTCCATGGAACTCCGGACGCTTCGGTGGCGGCATCGGCACAGGATTCCTCATTGGAAAGAATCAAATTCTTACCAATGCTCACGTCGTTTCCAATCAGCAGCGAATCCTCATCACCGTTCACGGTAGTCCTGAGAAATATCCTGCGAAAGTGGCACACATCGCACACGACTGCGATCTAGCCATTCTCTCATTGGAAGATTTCTCTGACTTTGAAGACTTCCCCGTTTTTTCTTTTGGTGATGTTCCAAATCTCGAATCTCAGGTCACTGTTATCGGCTATCCCGTTGGTGGTACTAGACTCTCCGTCACAAAGGGCATCGTATCGAGAATTGACTTTCAGCCCTACTCACACAGCAGATCCGATTCACATCTCGTCGTTCAAATCGATGCGGCCATCAACCCAGGAAACTCCGGCGGCCCAGTATTACAAGATGGCAGGGCGGTAGGCGTCGCATTCCAAGGTCTACGCCAAGCAGACAACACAGGGTATATCATCCCAACACCCGTCGTGAAACGGTTTTTGAAAGACATCGAAGACGGAAAATACGACCATTACGCTGATCTCGGATTAAAACACTTCCCGCTCCACAACCCAGCCATGAGAAAGGCACTGGGCTTACCCGATGATGGTAATGGTGTCCTTGTAAACAACGTGATCCCCACAAGCTCCGTAGACGGTGTCTTGGAAACTGGTGATATCCTCATTGCCCTAGATGGTAACCCAGTCGACTCCGACGGCCAAGTCCTCGTCGATGGCGAAAAAGTAAATCTTAATGAAATTGTGGAACGCAAATTTGCGGGCGACAAAGTCGATATTCGCTTCCGGCGAGATGGTTCTTGGAATGATGTCCAAGTCACTCTCAAACCACTTCCCCAATCGCGAATGTATTCAGTTCGATATGAGGAAAAACCCCGCTACGTCGTCTTCGCAGGCCTCGTCTTCCAACCGCTAGATATGAACCTCTTCGCCACCTCAAAGTTTACCAACGTCACGGTTCGCCGACTCTTTACCGACTACGTTTCGAAAGGCATCTTCCAAGAAAAAGAAGACATCGTCATCCTTACTCAAATCCAACAGGATCCCGTCACCTCTCAGATCGACAACTTCGCTGGTTTGGCGGTTGAAAAAATCAATGGGGTTCCCGTTAAATCTCTCAAACACGCCTTCAAGCTTCTCTACGAAGAAACTCAACCTGAGTTCCACAAAATCGAACTCTACGGGGCCAACCGTCCAATCATCATACCTTCCGGAAAAATTGAGGAAGCAAATCAACGGGTGCAGAGCAACTACGGAGTAAGTAAGCTGATGAATCTCGAACCGTAAGCAGTTTATCTCAGCTCAGTAAAAGCACACACCTTTCACAGCTATGCCTCGCGTTGCCATAGCATTAGGTTCAAACCTCGGTGACCGAAAAGCAAATATCGCCGCTGCCATCAAAGGTCTCCGCAACCTTTCTACTGAAGGTGAACCATTTCTAACAGCAAAGCTCTACGACACCTCTCCACAGGATTGCCCGCCAGAGTCTCCACGTTTCCTCAATACTGCCGTCGACTTTCATTATACAGGTGACAACCCATTGACTCTCCTCGAACAGACGCAGCACCTAGAGCAATCACTTGGACGTGAATCCAACCCAATTCGCAACTCTCCTCGAATCATCGATATCGACATTCTTCTTTTTGGTGATCAAACACTTAGAGACCCGCGTTTGGAAATTCCCCATCCAAGAATACGTGAAAGACCCTTCGTCCTTCTCCCTCTTCGGGAAGTGCGCCCCGAATTCTCCTAGAGATTAACTCTTGCACAAGTGAACTCCCTCAGCAGGTTGCTTCATGGAAAAAACGATTCTTCTCATTGGTGGCAATTCAGGCATCGGCCTCGCAACTGCAAAATTGCTCCAATCCTACGGCATCAAACTCATTGCAGCTTCCCGTTCGAACGACCAACTCGAAGCCCTTGGCATCCCCACTCAGCCATTCGATGCGGAAAATCCTGGACCACTTGAGCTCCCCGAAACTCTCGACGGATTAATTTACCTGCCCGGCACGATAAATCTCAAACCGTTCCATCGCCTCTCTGCTGATGATTTCAGAAAGGACTTTCAAGTAAACTGCCTCGGTGCAGCCCAAGCTATTCAACAAGCTCTCCCTTCCCTAAAGCACTCACCCGCTGCTTCGATCGTGATGTTTTCGACCGTCGCTGTCGCTCAAGGAATGGCCTTTCACGCATCAATCGCTGCAGCCAAAGCTGCCGTCGAGGGTCTCGTGAAATCCCTAGCAGCTGAACTGTCTCCGAAAATACGTGTCAACGCAATCGCACCCTCCCTAACAGACACTCCTCTTGCCTCTCCGCTACTCGGCACCGACCAGAAGAAAGAAGCCGCTGGTAAACGGCATCCGCTCCAGACCGTCGGTAAGCCTGAGGATATTGCTCGCCTCGCTGCATTTCTCCTTTCAGATTCATCCGCCTTCATCACGGGCCAAATCCATCGACCCGATGGCGGACTCTCCTCCGTCAGAACTTTCTAACACCCTGGAAGTTCTCAGATACGTTACTCTTCACAGAAACCTTCGACCGAGAATACTTCTCTATCATTTCAAATACATGAAAACGATCACCTCTTCTGATATTGAAAAAATGGAGAAAATACCTCGCGTTCAATTCGCGAATTCGTTGCCAGGACCGAAACCGATCTCGCTTGTCGGCAGCATCGATAACAGCGGGGCTACAAACCTCGCACCATTTTCAACGGTCACCCATCTCGGCTCAAATCCAGTCTTAATCGGACTGATCTCACGCCCAGACCTCGTTGACCGTCACACACTTTCTAACATCTTAGAGACTGAATCCTACACAATCAACCATGTGCATGCGGATTTTGTTGAAAAAGCCCATCAGTGCTCAGCCCGCTACCCAAAGGAGGCATGCGAATTCGAAAATTCTGAACTTACCACTCATTACGAACCAGGAACCCAAGCACCCTTTGTCGCCGAGTCACGCTTTCGTTTCGCTCTCAAGCTTCAAGAAACCATACCCATAAAATCGAACAACACGATACTGATCGTAGGCAAAGTCACTCTAGTTCAACTTCCTGAGGATCACCTCTCCGATGATGGGTCCGTCGATTTACCTGGGATTGGATCACTCGCATCTACCGCGTTGGATACCTATTTTGAACTCAGCCACCTAACTCGGCTCCCCTACGCTAAGCCGAAAAAAGCATGAATTCCGCTGCTCTCATCTTTCCTCATCAGCTTTTCGAAAACCATCCTGCAATCGAAAAAGGTCGCTCGATCTATCTGGCCGAGGACCCTCTGATTTTCGGAAACGACAAGCACTACCCAGTCGCTTTTCACAAACAGAAACTCGTTCTTCATCGCGCCTCCATGCAGGCTTACACTGCCGAACTTCGCGATGCCGGCCACACGGTCAATAATGTCCCGCATATCGATTCATACAGAAACGCACTTCCCAAAGATCTCGAAGAACTTCACCTCGCGGATCCGCACGACTTCATTCTGGAAAAACGCCTGCGTAGTTTTGCGGAAAAACGTGACATCACTCTCCACATTCATCCCACTCCCGCCTTCATCTCACCAGATGACTTTCTTGAGAAACACATCGCCGGAAGAAAGAAACCCTTTATGGCAAGTTTCTATCAAGCCCAGCGAAAGCGAATGGACATCCTCGTTGACGACCAAGGTAACCCTGAAGGTGGCCAATGGTCCTATGACGAAGAGAACCGCAAGAAACTCCCAAAAAATCACACCCCTCCTCCGCAGCCAAAATCGAAACCCAATGATTATGTGGAAACAGCCATCGCCCACATCGAGCGCCATTTCCCCGACAACCCAGGCTCCACCGAAAACTTTCGCTACCCCGTCACCCGCCCTGATGCCAAGCAGTGGCTGAAAACTTTCATCGCCGAACGTTTCTCCGAATTTGGCCCCTACGAGGACGCGATCTCCACCGAGCACCCTTTCATCAACCACTCACTCCTCACCCCGATGCTCAACATCGGCCTCCTCACCCCGGAGGATATTATCGACGCAGCACGATCCACTCGAAAAAATATTCCGCTCAATTCCCTCGAAGGCTTCATTCGCCAGATTATCGGCTGGCGCGAATTCATGCACGGCATCTACAAACATCGAGGCGTCGAAATCCGAACATCAAACTTCTTCAATCACTCACGCCCCATCCCGAAGTCTTTCTACGATGGAACCACAGGTATTCCACCCATTGACCGCATCATCCGTCAGCTTCATACCGAGGCCTACTGCCACCACATCGAGCGCCTGATGATACTCGGAAATTTCATGCTCCTCTGCCGCTTCGATCCTGACGCAGTTTACAAATGGTTCATGGAACTCTTCATTGACGCTTACGATTGGGTCATGGTTCCCAACGTCTACGGCATGTCTCAATTTGCCGACGGTGG
>JBGCEE010000007.1:0-62408 GCA_045106015.1 Akkermansiaceae bacterium
AGGTAGTTTTCAATTGATATTACGAAACTTTACAGACTATTATAAAAATAACTTGTTCTCCTTCAAACTAGCGAACTTAGAGCTCTCTGCTTGAGTCGTCGTGGATTTATTCTCACTGCAGCCTACTAACGGCATTATTAGGATAAATAATAGGGAAATTAATGTGAATGGTCGCATTTTTAGCAGAACAGTGGTATTAGTAGCACCGATTGCCGATATGCGATGCGGTGTTTTCAGTGGGAAAAGTGGTGAAATTTGATCCAAGTGTCAAACCGCAACATGGTTGCAGTGATTGTGTTGTGGAGATATTTAATTTCATAAAGGGGCAAATTTCGAGGTTTCCGAATTAGCTGATTGTAATACTTCGGCATATCACTTTTTCAGATATTCCTGATCATTAAGGGAAGCGAAATAGGTGAAATTATATTGATTATATGAACAGTGTTCTCCTGAATTATAGAGCTATGGACACGAGAGCGATGAAAAGAGCCAAAGTCTGGGATTGGAGAGCTGATCTGGCGGCGGCGCGGGATGTGGAGCAAAAACAAAGGGAGGGATACCGGGGATTTCTGGAGTGGTTTGAGAACTGGCGGATGCGCATGAGGCTGGAGCCCTCACGGGAGACGGCAAAGGAGTTTTGGAAAACTCAGGTGCTGCATGCGGAGAAGACGAGGGAGCAATGGCAACTGGCACAGTGGGGAGATGCGATGGGCTGGTTTCTGACTTGGCTGGGGTTCTGCAAGGTGGCGGGTGGGGATTCCCGGACGGTGGCGGAGCGTGTGAGGGATGCGGTTGAGATGACGGGAGCGAGACGCGGCCTGGCTTTGCGCACTCGGCAGACCTACGGGCAATGGGCTGCGAGGTATGCGAAGTGGGCGGGAACGGAACGGCGTGCGATGGAGCCTGCGGTGGGCCGTGACTGGCTGGCGATTCTGGTTTCCAAGGAAGGAATCTCGCTTTCCACGCAAAAGCAGGCGCTCAACGCGCTGGTGTTCTTTTTCCGGGATGTCTGTGGCGAGAAAGAACTGGATCTCGAAGTGAAAATGGTAAAGACGTCTGCGCGGGTGCCGACGGTGCTGTCGGTCGCCGAGTTGATGCGTCTGGTGGCTGCTATCGAGCCGAAGTATGCGGTTCCTGCGAAGCTGCAATACGGCTCAGGTCTGCGGCTCAACGAGCTGGTGAGCTTGCGGGTCAAGGACGTGGATCTGGAGCGCGGGGTGCTGACCGTGCGTTGCGGCAAGGGTGATCTGGATCGCCCGACGGTGATTCCGGAATGCCTGAGAGTAGTTTTGGAAGGACATCTCAAAGAGGTGAGAAAGATCTATGAAGAAGACAGGGAGAAGGGATTGCCGGGCGTCTATATACCCGGGGCACTCGGGCGCAAGTTCTCACGTGCAGGAGAAAGCTGGGAGTGGATGTGGGTTTTTCCTGCAAGGGACTTGTCCGTGGACCCGGTTAGCAAGGTGACCCGAAGGCACCATCTTCATGGCTCGGTATTCAATCAGGCGATAAAGCGTGCGGCCCGGGCAGCGGGAATTGCGAAACGGGTGACCAGCCACGCCCTAAGGCACAGTTTCGCAACGCATCTGCTGGAAGGAGGGACGGATCTTCGGACGATTCAGACTTTGCTCGGACATTCAGATGTGCGAACGACCGAGATCTACACGCATGTTGCGAAGGGCGTCGGAGGCTGTGGGGTGCGGAGTCCGCTCGATGGGTTTTTGAACGGCGAAGAGTGAGGAGTGAAAAACGTTACTCTACGCTGCCGCCCTTGGTCGGGTCGGAGGGGATTTCCGAAAACCATGCTTTTACCATTCAAGAGTTGACGTCATTCAATCAGACGGAGAATGAAGTGTGAATGAGTAAAAGTGTGGATGGAGGATTTCTTTGGAATCATTCCTGCGAATGGTGAGCGTATTTGAACCACGGATTTCGCGGATAGACCGTTTTGCGGATGGAATTGATGAAATGGTCGAGGTGGACGGAGCCAAGATCAAGGCGTGAGGAACGAGTGGATGAACATCCAGCAATGACGAGCAACGCCGGTCTTGGCTTCGTCCGCCCGAAACGGTGCCTGACATCGCGTAGCCAATTTTTTCGAACCCCAAAAACTCCACTCGATTTCGGCAAGGCCATTTGGAAGCCGGTCTATACTGTTGGCAACGGCGGTGGGTTCGCGACCTCTGGTTGCGTTTTTCTGCTGACGACGAAGGTGGCTTTAACGCGTTTCGAAACCATGACGTAGGTGCCCCAAACCGCGAGGCGGATGACCATACGGGCAGCGTCACCTCCAGCTTCTTCTGCTGTGTCTTCGGCGTTCATAGGGAGCGAAAAAAGGAAGTGGATGAAGATAGTTTGAACCAACATGATGATTCCAAAACCCAAGAAAGCGTAGGGGAAGGAAGTCCGTTTGCTTAGCATTAGAACTAAAAGGAGAATTCCAAGGATCAGTGTGATTCCTTCGAGAAAGACGGCGGTGGTGCAGATGCCGAGCCAGAGGGGTTGTTCTTCATATTCTCCAAATAGATTGATTCCTTCCGGTCCGACGTTGGTGATGAATGAGGAGATTTCGATGATAGGGAAGAAAGGGTAGATAAAACACCCGATAGCGGGAAGGACCATCCAGCCAGATATTCCGATGGGAGCATCGGGCGGAGCGACTCTAGCCGGTGGATTCCAGAGCCAAATCAGCGCCGCGATGACGATGCCCGTGGCGATCCCTGCTAAGGTGGCGAGGGTAAGGACGGCGTAGGTTTTCGTCGTGCTTGATAGATCTGCGACCTCCTCAGCTACGTTTTCAGAAGCCGAATCGGGTGGAGAAACCCATTGGTATAGGTCGTCCTTCGCATTTTTCATGATCTGCCGGAACTCGCTAAACTCCTCTGCACTTATATGATCAGCCTTGGTTTGGAGTTGATACGCCATGGTCCAGATTCCGTCTTTTGCAGTCGATTCGAAGGAGTAATCTAGCGCGTCGAGTTTCTTGGATGTCCTTTGTGGGGTGATGGTCCAAATTTCAGGGAATTGGACTTCGATTTTTTGTGTGACGTTGACTGGGTATGAGAGAAAGTATGGGTACTTTCGTTCCTTCACCTCGGGCGTACTGATGTAGTCAGAAAAGTATCTCGCATAAAAATCCGCCTGTTGAGATGTGCTTCCGTCATCGTTCGAATAGGTTTCCCAGATTTCTTCGATGCGGTAGTGCTCGCGAACAACGATGCGGTTGGCCAGTTCATCATCCTCTATTTCCAAGGGCGCTGAGACTTCGATTTTTGGGTAATCTCGTGTGTAAAATACACGATAATCTTCTTCCATTTTTTCTAGGCTATTCTGGGCAAATGTCCTTCTCAGACTGTCTGCTGCCTGTCCTGTGGAGATGGTCTCGACGACCAACTGGGCGGAACCCTTCATTTCCGAGATATCAAAACGTTCCGTAATTGTAGTTGAGATTTCCTCAATACCACGCGGTTCCACAGGTTTGAGTTTTTGCGAAGATTCCCGGACGACAAAGGCGTAGCCACTGTCAGGAGAATAGAGGCTCTTTAGTTTACCTCTTTGAAAAGTTCTGGTGGGGTCTAGCCAATAGTCCTCGCTATTGTGCTTTAGGTGCACGATGAGGTGATTGAAGCAGCGATGTCCGGGGAGGTATTTGCCGATCTCTGCTTTGTCGTAGGTATGAACGAGGGCAGGGGCGGCATCGAAGCCGAGGTATCGTAGCATCGCTACCGTCGTGGTTCCTTTATCTTTGCAGTCACCGAAGCGCCTACTATCGATATCTTCAAGCGGGTAGGGAGCGTGGGTGTGTTCTCCGAGAAAGCTACCTAGGTATCGGATGTTTTCCTGGACCCATCTTAGGACTAAGACGATTTGCTCATCTGAGTTCACACCACGGCCTTTGATATCGTCGCAGATTTTCTGAAAGCCTTCTGGGAGAGTGCCTGTGTCGGCGTATATCTGGTTTGCCCAGTCTCCGAAGTCCTTCCACGTGGCATAGTCGGTGACTTCTAGAGCAGGGTAGTCATCGAACCAGCCAGGGGTGTTTTTCTCGATTTCCCACTTCGGCTGATTCGTTTGTGTGTAGGTGATTGTTTTTAGTCCTGCTGCTGTTTCTGTTTCTTCGAGTGGAAAGTCGCCACCACGGATCTGCCAGTTCAGAGTTCTAGCTGCAGGATCCCAAATGACGGAGCGATGCACGAGGCCTACTGCCACTCCGTAGGCAAGTTGAGCGATATGGTGGGAGCGCCCGGCAAAAATCGGATTGTCCCCTCGAATGCTGTAGGTGTAGCTGACTAAGTCGCCCGGACGGATGTCTTTTAGGATGACGTGTGCGGTAAGTTCACCATCGTATAGTTGCCGATCCAAGCCTTCCTCACGGCGAATGACTTCAAATTCTGCGTCGATCAAGCGGTCCTGAGTCTCTCCACTGCGGGAGACGGTAAGGGTATGCCAAACGAGGGTTTGATAGGTTGGCTGAAAGTCGACGCTAATTTGTGAATAATCTTCAGCCCCTGCAGCTGTTAGGATTTCGGTGGTAAAGCTATGATGGACGACCTTCTCTTCGAGGTGGCGTTGGATGCCTGAGAGTAGATATCGAACTGAGCCGTCGCCTCGCCCTGCTTTCTTTGTTGGGTTGGAATCGAGGGATTGAACCCAGCCTGGCGCGACTCCTTTTTGGACAGTTTCAGCCGCCGTAGTAAATCCAGCCAAAGCGAAGAAAAAGAGGAACGTTCGTAAACTCACAGCGGAAAGCTGTGCTTCTGGTTGAAGCTTGGCAAGAAATACGAGGATCTTACGTTTTGAACTTTGCTCTGGGAGAAGACTGCTGGATCACTCTTCAATAAACCTGTCTAGTGCCTGAGTGAGTTCTTTTGAGCGCTTGATCGAATAGGTCTCGGCCGGTTGTATCGACAGCCGTTTTCCTGCTGAGTTTTGGAAATGAAGAATGACCGGGGTGGGCCCGGGGTGACCGGTAAGGTGGTAGTGAATTTCTTCAAGATCTTTGGTGGTGTGGCGGTGGGTACGCAGAAGGAGCTCGAGAGAGCCTTTGGTTGCGGATGATTTTCGAATCTTCAATTCGCTGAGACTACCTCCAGTGAGGCGGCGGCCACCAGTTCGGTCGTCCAGTTGAATTCCAATTTTGAGCCGGATAATATGACCGGGTTGAAGGATTCCTGAATCTCGAGCTGGGATAAACGTCTCGCTCCAGAGCATGATTTCACAAGATCCGGTAAAATCCTCAATGGTGAGAATTCCAAATGGTTTACCGGCCTTGGTCATTCGAGATTCAAGTGAACGGACCATGCCAGCGATGGGATAGCGTTCGCGGGGGTTGGTGAGTTCGATCTCGTCGATCAGGCCGATGCGGTTGTATTTATCGCTATCGAGAATTCCGCGGTATTTATCAAGAGGGTGTCCAGTGACGTAGAAACCTAGTAGTTCCTTTTCATGAGTGAGGCGTTCGTCTTTTGGCCATTCTTCGACAGTGTTGATTGAAGCTGATTTTTCGCCGGCTGCAGGTGGGGCGAAATCCATCGCATCGAAAAGGGAAGACTGGCCTGAGGCTTTGTCGCGCTGAGCGGCGGAGGCCGATGCGACGACTTGTTCGAGACGTGAGAACATTGTCGCGCGGTTTTCGCCTGTCCAATCAAGGGCGCCTGCCTTGACGAGGTTTTCGAGAATACGTTTATTGATGACTTTGGAATCAAGGCGTGATGAAAAGTCGTCTAATGAGAGGAAAACTCCGTTTTCTGTGCGTTCGGCGATGGCGGATCGCATGGCTGCTTCGCCAACGTTTTTGATCGCAGCCAAACCGTAACGGACTGCCATTTCTCCAGACTCCATTTTTTCCGGAGTGAAGCGAAGGAGAGATTTGTTGAGGTTGGGAGGAAGGATCTCGATTCCCATGCGGTGACATTCCGCGACAAAGACGGTGATTTTGTCGGTGTTATTGACCTCGTTGGATAGTAGCGCCGCCATGAACTCGACTGGGTGGTTCGCTTTCATGTAAGCAGTCCAGTATGAGATGTGGCCGTAACAGGCAGAGTGAGATTTGTTAAATCCGTATCCGGCGAAGGCGTTGATCTTATCGAAGATCGTGTTGGCGAGCTTTTCGTTGATATCGTTGTGTTTCTTTGCACCTTCGATAAATTTGACCCGCTCTTTGGCCATCTTTTCGACATCCTTTTTACCCATGGCACGTCGCAATAGATCGGCCCCGCCAAGGGTGTAGCCGGCGAGAACTTTGGCGGCGTTTTGAACCTGTTCCTGATAGATCATCACCCCGTAGGTGTTTCCGCAGATCTTTTCTAGCAAGGGGTGCTCATACATGGCCTTCTTGCCTTTTTTGACATCGAGCATTTGGTCGATGAACTGCATCGCTCCCGGGCGGTAGACAGCAATAAGGTCAATGATATCGTCGATACTACGAATCTCGTATTTCTTACAGGTCTCCACCATGCCCCCAGACTCAAGCTGGAATACGCCCATTGTTTCTCCACGATTGAGCATGTCAAAGGTGGGTTGATCGGAGAGAGGGACTTTCTCAATATCGAAGTCTGGAGTGTGTTTCCGAATGTGGGTGACGGCGTCTTGGATGACGGTAAGGTTTTTCAGTCCGAGAAAATCCATTTTCAAGAGGCCTACTTCGGTGATGGCTCCCATGTCATATTGGGTGACGACTTCACCCTCGTTTCCACGGGTGAGAGGAACGTGTTCATCGAGGGGACGGTCTCCGATCACGACGCCTGCGGCGTGGACGCCAACGTTGCGATTGATTCCTTCTAAACGGAGAGCGTAGGACCATAGCTCCTTGTAGGTGGAGGAAGATTCGATGAACTCGCGAAGTTCTTCTTTGGCGTCCCACTCACCTTGTAGTTTTACGCCCGGCTTGGCTTCGATCATTTTGGCAATACGGTCGGCCTCACCATACGAAACGCCCATGACGCGGGCGACGTCTCGAATGACGGATTTTGCGCCCATGGTGCCGTAGGTGATGATGTGAGAGACAGATTTCTCGCCATATTTTTCCCTAACATACTGAATGACCTCGGCGCGGCGTGACTGACAAAAGTCGATATCCACATCGGGTGGGGAGATGCGCTCCGGATTGAGGAAACGTTCGAAGAGGAGGCCGAATTGGAGCGGGCAAATATTGGTGATCCCCATTGCGTAGGAGGCAAGAGATCCTGCCGCCGAACCACGCCCAGGGCCGACGGGAATATCATTGTCACGGGCCCACTGAATAAAGTCGGCGGTGATAAGGAAATAGGAAGCAAAGCCAAGGGAGTTGATGGTGTCGACTTCGTATTTTAGGCGTTCCTGAACTTCTGTGGTGGCCGCTTTTTCTGGTCCGTAACGTTCGGTGATTCCGTCCTGACAGATTTTCATCAGGTAATCTTCTCTCGGTGAGCCGTCGGGTGTGGGGAACTGTGGATATTTTTCTGAAGATGTGGCATCGAGTTTGATCTCGACGTTGCAGCGTTCGGCGATGCGAAGGGTGTTGTCACAGGCTTCTGGGATATCCTTGAAGATTTCGCGCATTTCCTCGGCAGTCTTAAAATAGACTTCCGGAGTGTAACGCATGCGGTCTTCGTCAATGACCATGGAACCCGTGCCGATGCAGATCATGACGTCGTGGGCTTCGTGGTCATCTCGGTTGAGGAAATGCACGTCGTTGGCAGCGACAACGGGGAGTTCGAGTTTCTTCGCAAGGTTGAGAAGCTGTGGAATGACGTCGAGTTGCTTTTCGAGACCATGGTTGTGGAGTTCAACGAAGGTGTTGTCTTTGCCAAAGATATCGCGGATTTCGGTAAGAGTCTCGAGTGCCTTTTCGGGTTCGCCTTTTAGGAGCCACT
The DNA here is from genome assembly GCA_045106015.1 of Akkermansiaceae bacterium. Lineage (GTDB taxonomy): Bacteria > Verrucomicrobiota > Verrucomicrobiia > Verrucomicrobiales > Akkermansiaceae > Luteolibacter. Next base: position 7,854 of record JBGCEE010000007.1, read on the forward strand.
CGTTGACTGGACCTGAGATGCAACCTGTAAGGCAGATGATACCTTTGGAATGCGCTCGAAGAATATCACGATCAACGCGAGGTTTCCCATGATACATTCCGTCGAGGTGCCCGAGCGATGTGAGCTTGGAAAGATTTGTCCAACCCTCGTCGGTTTCAGCGAGAAGGGTCATGTGAGTGGCGTTTTTACGGTCGAGAATCTTTTTTTTCTCCGAGGCCTTATCCGGAGCGAGATAGATTTCGCAGCCAAGGATGGGTTTTACTCCCGCTTTGGTGCAGGCTTGGTAGAAATCGATCGCACCGAATAGGTTTCCGTGGTCGGTCATCGCTACGGCGGGCATGCCTAGTTCGGAAGCGCGAGCAGCAAGCTCTTTGGTGCGGATCATGCCATCGAGTAGTGAGTAGGCCGTGTGAAGATGAAGGTGAACGAAGGACTCTGACATGCGCTAGGCGAGAGCTTAACGGGATACAAAAACTAGGGAAGGGGATTTGGTCTTTCCTGAATAATTTTTTATCTTTTAAAAAGTCGGGAGTTCGAAAGGGAAGGTCGTCGATTTCGAAATGGTGTTTTGCGATAGAAATAGCTGGAATTCATCTATATCTTTAGGCTTGCAAAAGGGTTGCTGATCACTAGTTTCGCCCTCCGTTTTTCTTTTGTCTGGCGAGCGGTCGGAGCCCCGGTGCCCGCCAGATGCTATCTTTTCCGGGGCAATTGTCGGAAGGAAAACGTTAACAAAATAACCAAACACTAACCAAATATATGAGTACTGCTACCGCAGAACCAACTAACCAAGAATTGAGTGATTTGATCGATTCGAAATTCACGGAATTCCGTGAAGGATCCATCGTCAAAGGCACTATCCTTGAAATTCGCCCTCAAATCGTCCTCGTGGACATCGGCTATAAGTCCGAGGGGGCAATCCCATCCAATGAATTTGAAGATGAGGAAATCGAAGTAGGCGACGAGATCGAAGTTCTTCTCGAGCGCCTAGAGAACGACGAAGGAATGGTCGTTCTTTCCAAAGAGAAAGCTGCCTACAAGCAGAACTGGGACAAGATTGTCAAAGTTTACCAAGACGGTGGTCTCGTTCGAGGCAAGGTCAAATCGGTTGTCAAAGGCGGCTTGACCGTCAACGTGGGTGTCGAAGCCTTCCTTCCAGGGTCGCAGGTCGATATCATTCCACCAAAAGATCTCTCCGAATACGTCGGCAACGTTTACGAATTCAAAATCGTCAAGGTGAACGATGAGCGTAAGAATATCGTTCTTTCGCGTCGCGAAGTTATCGAAGCCGAGCGCTCCGAGCAACGTCAGGCATTCTTGCAGACGGTCAAAATCGGCGACAAGGTCGTTGGTGCGATCAAGAACCTCACCGACTTCGGTGCGTTCGTCGATCTGCAGGGCATGGACGGTCTCCTCCATATCACTGATATGTCGTGGGGCCGGATCAACCATCCTTCCGAACTCCTACACATCGGCCAATCGGTGGATGTCGTGATCCTCGATGTGGATCGAGAAAAGGAGCGTGTTTCTCTTGGTCTCAAGCAGATGACCGATAATCCATGGGAAGACATCGAGCGTAAATACCCAATCGGCCAACAAGTTAAGGGGCAAGTCACCAAGCTTCTCCCATACGGAGCCTTCATCGAAATCGAAAAAGGAGTCGAAGGATTGGTTCACGTTTCCGAGCTCAGCTGGGTCAAACGTATTACTCGTCCGTCCGATGTTCTGGAAATTGGCCAGGAAATCACCGCGGTGGTTCTCGGTATCAGCATTGAAGAGCAAAAGATTTCGCTCGGCGTGCGCCAACTCGAAGGCAACCCATGGGACGAAATCGAGCTTCGCTACCCTGTGGGAGCAACGATCAAAGGGCCTGTCCGCAACCTCACCGCCTACGGTGCATTTGTGGAACTAGAAGAAGGAATCGACGGAATGATCCACGTTTCCGATATGTCTTGGACACGCAAGATCAACCACCCATCCGAAGTTCTGAAGAAGAGCGACGAGATCGAGGCAGTGGTTCTTGCAATCGACAAGGGCAACCAGCGCGTTTCGCTCGGTATCAAACAGGCCGAGAACGATCCATGGTCCGAAATCGACGACCGCTTCAAGGTCGGCGACTTGGTCAAGGGGACGGTCGCAAAAATTGCCTCCTTCGGAGCCTTCGTTTCGCTCGACGGTGATATCGACGGCCTCATCCACATCTCGCAACTCAGTGAGGACCACGTGGAGAAAGTTAAAGACGTGATCAAGGTTGGCGACGAGATCGAAGCCCGTGTTATCAAGGTCGACAAAGTCGAACGCCGTATTGGTCTCTCGATCAAGGCGGTTGGATACTCGGAAGAGCAGCTCAAGAAAGAGAGCGCCAGCTTCGAGTCGCTTCGTCCGTCGTCCGAAATGGTCGGCCTCGAGCAAGCCTTCAATCTCGCAGCTGCTGCTTCCGAAGAGTGGAGCCCAGGCGACGACGAGGAAGAGAAGTAATTCAAAACCTCACCGATTTAGGTCGGTAAGTTCATTCAGAAAAGCCGGGCAGGGAATTTCCTGTCCGGCTTTTTGTTTTTCATTGAGCGGAATTTCCTTTTCCTTCCCGCCACGTGCTTGAGTATGAAAGGATGAAATTTCTCTTCGTTCTATGCTTGGGTTTTCTTTGTTCCGTTCATGGAGCGGTCGAGTTGAGTTATCATTCGGTGAAACTTGCAGATCTCGATTTTGAAGCGGAAGACAAACTGGTGGAGAGTGCGTTAAAAAAGGCACCTTTGAATCAGTTTGGAAAAGCGCGGCTCACGATTCGCTGTGCAGAAATTTGCTATGCAGGGATTGGCGGGGTGGATAATGAAAAAAATGATCCAGTCACGCAGGGAGGACTTGAAGTGGTGTTTGCGCTGAAGAACGACGGGCCGGTTAAGGGCTTTGCTGATTTGAAAACTGATGACCGATTTCGAGGGGGGACTTTAGAGGGGTTCGAATTCACGTTTACTCCAACTGAAGAAACGAAGACCACCAAGAAACGTTTCGAGGAAATCCGTAGCGAGTATGTGCAGCGATTAGCTGTCGATCATTTGCCAGGGACTGCTTGGTTCCGATACTTGTCTGTAGAAAATGTTTCAGAGCGTGACCGCCAGAATTGGCAAAGGCGCAGAGATGCTGAATTGAATAACAGCTTTGAGTTTTTCAGCGGAGGTAGGGCTGTTTCAGAGAATTTGGCATTGAACCGTGATTTGATTTTGGCCGTAGATAAGGACGGTGCGCCTGTTCCTTTAGCAGATATTCAAGGCGTGACAGTTGACGCCATCGACTGGTCGGATCGGTTGCCGGAGGGAGAGATCAAGGTCGACCTACTTTCTCTATCGATTCCGGAAAATCAGCATGCGGTTTTTCTACGCTCCTTGCCTGAACTTCTGAGTTTGATTGACCGATTTGACTCTGAACTGACTCCGGTGGCTCAAACTTACTCGGTAAGAAATCCATTTCGTAAGATTGCCGAACGCTACCAGAAGCAAATGGGGATGGATGTTGCGCCAGTTGCTGCGCGCCTCATGCCGGTGAAGGGCGTTGCAGTGACAGGTGGTGATCCGTTCTTTCCGATGGGGACCGATATGGCGATTGTGATGGATACCGATGCTCCGGAATTGTTGTTCAGGGCGATTTTAAAAGTGGTTGAAAGCAAGGCAAAAGACGCGGATGCCGGTGAAATGAAGTTTGAAAAAATGGATGGAAATTACCGAGGTTTTCAACGCGAAGATCGATCGTTTTCCAGTCATATCTGCCAAATTGGGAAAACCGTCGTAGTATCCAATTCCATTGTTCAAATTGAGCGATTGCTGGCTGTGGCAAATAAAAAGGAAACGGCTCTGGGATCGACGGACGAGTATCGATTTTTTCGTCATCGTTACCCGATCGATGCCGAAGAAAGTGCTTTTATCTTCATGTCAGATGCAGCGATTCGACGGTGGGCTGGACCGAAATTGCGAATTGCGGCTTCACGTCGGACACGGGCACTCGCAGCTATGGGTGAAATGACTTCTCAGGCCTTGGCAGGTGAAGAGATCACTGATGACTATCGCGAATTACTCGGTGAGAGTGTTTGGGCGGATGGTAGGATCATCAGCGCGAATTACGGGACGATGGATTTCATGAAGCCCGCTTCCGAGTTGGATTTTGAGACCGTGTCTAAACCAGAAAAAGAAGCGTATGAGAGGTGGAGGAGGGGATACGAGCGCGGATGGTCCCAGGTCTTCGATCCGATAGCGATTCGCTTAGTTAGCAAAAAAGACGAACTCGGAGTCGACCTCAGTGTGATTCCATTGACGATCGGGAGTGACTTTCAGGAATTTGTGGAATTGTGCGGGAAAGCTGAATTGAGTGAAAAGGCTCGTTGGGTGCCGGAGGAGGCGCTCCTACATGCCGCAGTTGCGATTGATACAGAGGGACAACGTTTTCGTCGTTACAATGATTTGGCGGTCGAGTTCCTGCCGGGTATCGAAGTCAATCCACTCTCTTGGATGAGTGGTTCGGTTTCACTCGATATGGAGAAGAGCCTATTTTGGGAGGCGAGATCTGAGAATGATTTCGATCGTATTCTGAAGGCACCACTTCTGTTGCGTATCGGATCAAAAAGTCAGCTCAAACTTGCGCTGTTTATGACTGCTGTAAAAGGCACGATCCAGACCTCTGCGCCGGGTTCAATTACTTGGCAAATTAGACAGTCAGACGTTGGTTCGTATGTGGCGATCCTACCTAAGGAGGATGAAATCGGCACAGACATGCAATTGTATTACGCAACGGTATCCAAGGCCTTACTTATTTCTCTAAGAGAAGATGTGTTGATACGGGCGATTCGTCGTGAAAAACACAAACTAAAGGCTACGGAAGTTGAGAAACTTGCGGGACCTACGCAGCTCATGTTGCAGACCAGTCCTCGGTTTTTTGCTGGCTTGGAATCGATGATCGACGCAACTGATCCGATGGATCGCATTCGCGAAGAAAGCTGGAAAGCTTTACCCATTCTCAATGAATGGCAGCGAAGATTTCCCGATCAAAATCCTGTGACGTTACAAGCGCGCCACTACGGTGAGAATATCTATTGTCCCGGTGGAAAGGGGTATCGCTGGAATGCGGAGGCGCTAACCATGGAGTCAATTGCTTTTGGACACCCTTCCGACTTGAAAAGTGATCCAGTCGAAAACCGTGGAATCATGGATTTTGAAGAGCTTTCGAGTTCGTTGCAATTCGAAGATGATGGACTCCGTGCACGCCTATTCCTTGGGAAATTTTCGGAACGTGTGCCCACACCGATGAGAGAGAACGTCGACCCAAAGTTACTTGCCAAAGCCAAGGACTTACTTCCTGAAAAAAGTGGAACAGTATTAAGCTACAAAGGCCATTCGTATGGGATGAAGGTCAATATGCAGACGGAGTATGCCAATTTCACCGACGACAATGGAGTTTTTCAGTTTCAGACGAAAACAAAATGGACGGTTGGCGATGAAGAAGATCAAAGATCTGAAGAGTCTTTTGTTCTAAAAGATGGGCTGTTCTTGAAATCAATTTCTTACGATGAGACTTCTTCTCAATATGAAAAACCGATACTTGAATTACCGGCCGAACTCGTTGTTGGGGCCGTCACTCGTGGGGTTGCCTCCGGAATCGAGGAGTGGAAAGATGAGGACGGAGCATTGCTTAAAGAGCTGTTTAAATCAGAATTTTTGATTCGTGTGCTTGGTAAAGAAGATATTGAAGTACCAGCTGGAAAATTTGAGGGATGCATTAAGGTCGAAGTGTTTTCGGAAGCGATAACCGGAGGTGTTTTCAACCATAATAAATACCTACGATGGTATCATCTGGGAACAGGAATGGTAAAAACGGAGATGCTCGAAGGGGGGCAAGAGGTGATCGAGTTAGAGAAAATTTCAGTTCCCGATGAGGCTGATTGATTTCGTTTCAGAAACCATCTCTTGATTTTAGGGCGGTCCTTTGTGATCTTTTACATATCATGGATCGAAGAGATTTTATAAGAACAGGGATTGCCGGTGGTGCACTGGGTGGTGCGTCGATTACAAGGGGAGAAGAACTTGCGAAGACACCCAAGCAGACTGAGGGTCCATTTTATCCGACAGTGGCACAGAAGGACAAAGACTTTGATCTTACGAAAATTGCGGGTCGTGAGGATGTTGCCAAAGGGGAGAAGATTGAAATCAAGGGTGTTGTCTTCGATACGAATGGGCAGCCTATCGAAGATGCCTCAGTAGATATCTGGCAGGCAAATGCGGCAGGGCGATACAGTCATCCACATGATAAAAACCCAGCACCACTCGACCCTGCCTTCCAAGGTTGGGGGATTGTCCTAAGTGGATCCAAAGGAGGGTTTAAATTTCGGACGATTAAGCCAGGTGCCTATCCTGCGACTAAAAAATGGGACCGCCCTCCACATATTCATTTCAAGGTGACAAAAAAGGGCTATCACGAACTAACGACGCAGATGTATTTTCCCGATGAGCCCTTGAACGAAAAGGACGGTATCCTAAAAAGGCAGAAGCCAGATAAACGAGAACTTCTAGTTGCGAAACAAGTTTCAGATGATCCTCTGACTTTTGAGTTTCGCCTCGTCTTGGAGAAAGTTTGAAGGAATTGCCCAACTTGATGGACTCGTAAATACTATTCCCTCGGAGGTTTTCTGAGGGCCTTTTTCTCTGAGAGTTTTCTTTTGTCGGCGACTGAACGTTGTTTTGAGCGGCGTGACCGGCGGCGTTTTTGGCGGCGGCGTTTTTCGATGGCTTGGGTCTTAGCAGTGGCCTTGCCGTTGGCGATGGCATCGAACTGTTCGCAAAGCTCGCGGCGGGCGAGGAAACGGTTCATTTCTCGGGAACGGTCCATCTGGCATTTGACGGCGATCCCGCTGGGGATGTGTTTCAAATAGACGCAACTTGAGGTTTTGTTGATCTTTTGGCCGCCAGAGCCGGAACCTCGGATGAATTTCTCCAACAAATCGACAGGATCGATGCCGAGTGAAAGCATTCGGCGCTCGAGGGCAGCGTTTTTTTCTGGAGTGGGGCGGTTCATGGTCGAAGATCGGGTCTTTTTCTTAAATCTTGTTGAAAGTCTGTGGGCATCGAAGCAAGTATCTATGCCACATGATTAGAGCAGCTTTTGGAATGATGGCCTCCGTTTCGATGGGAGCGGGTATTTGTGTAGGTGAGATAGTTGATGCTACCAAGGATTTCAAGGTCGCCGATGGCTTTAAGCTGGAGAGGATCTACGATGTTCCGAAGCCTCAGGGTAGTTGGGTTGGACTGACCGTAGATGGCAAAGGTCGGTTGATTGCGACGGATCAGTATGGAGGAATTTATCGTATCACCGTCCCTCCGCTTGCGGGTGGGGAGACGAAAGTAGAACCTTTGGATATCGCCGTGACGGGTGGTCATGGCGTGCTTTGGTTCAAGGGCATGCTCTACATTATCGTGAATGAGAACGTGAAAGGGAATCCTTCTGAGCGAGGAGTCTGGATTGTTAAGGAGGAGGGCGAAGGGTGGGGAGAGCCGAAGTTGTTGAGAAAGATCGCTGCGGGCGGTGAGCATGGGATTCACTCATTGGTCGTTTCTCCGGATGAAGAGTGGTTGTATTTGATTTCGGGGAACTATGGAAAACTTCCTGAGTTAGACGATTCTTTTCCTGCCCAAGTATGGGAAGAGGATCAGCTGCTCGAAAGAAATCCTGATGGACGTGGGCATGCCTCCAGCGTGATGGCACCGGCTGGATGGACGGCACGTTTTAAGCCAGATGGTTCGCAATTTGAGTTGGTTGCTGTGGGTCAGCGAAATACCTATGACGCTGCCTTTCACGATAATGGCGAGTTGTTTTCCTATGACGCAGATATGGAGTGGGACTTCGGGATGCCTTGGTATCGGCCGACTCGAATCGTTCATGTTGTTCCCGGAACCGAGCAAGGATGGCGCAACGGAAGTGGTAAGTGGCCGACTTATTATGAGGATAGTGTTGCTCCTGTTTTGAATATTGGACCGGGTTCACCAACGGGTATGGTTGCGGGTCGTGGTTTCAAAGCGCCGGCGAAGTATCAACAGGCGCTCTATGCGTTGGATTGGACGTTTGCGACAATCTACGCCTTGCACATGACACCGGACGGAGCTTCCTATCAGGTGGAAAAGGAGGAGTTTATTGCTGGAGCAGGACTCCCAGTGACAGATGCGGTAATTGGCGATGACGGGCTGATGTATTTTGCAACGGGCGGACGTCGAGGTGTGTCCCATTTGTGGAGAGTGGTCTATACCGGCAAAGAATCGACCGCACCGGAACCGGGGAAACCCCAGCAGCATGCAGAAAGGGACAAACTTGCAGAGTATACTCGAAATCCTGAAAGTGCCGACGGGAAGTTTATTTTCGAACAACTCAACTCGGAAGATCGTACCTTGCGATTTATGGCGAAGGCAGCTCTTGAAAGACTTCCTGTTCAAACGTGGAGTTCGAAGGTTGCTGGTTTAGAGGGAGATTGGGCTCGAATTTTGAGCTCGATGGCGCTGGCTCGAATCGATGGGAAAAACTCGAAAAAGACTGCTTTCGATACTCTAAATGGAGTCAAGTGGGAGGGGCTCTCAGTCCAGCAGAAGCTGAACTGGTTGCGCAGCATGGGTCTTGTGTTTATCCGCGGTGGTGAACCAACGGATGCCGAAAGGGAAGCAGTCATTGCGAAGGTCGATCAGGCGTTCCCTGCGGATGATCGTTCTTTGAATTTCGAACTTGCTCGGATGCTTTGTTATCTGCAGGCACCAGGCGTGGTGGCACGAACCTTAAAGCTCATGGACGAGGCGCCGGCAGAGAAACCAGCGCCGTGGCAGGAACTGATCACACGAAATTCACGCTATGGAAAGAGTCTAGATGCGATGATGAAAAATCATCCTCCAACGACTCAACTTCATTACCTGTATTGCCTGCGTGCGGTAGACGGCCCTTGGGCGGCTGGGGAGAGAAGAAGAGTCTTCAATTGGTTTTTGGAAATTGACGGTAGAAGTGGTGGAGCTAGCTATGCCAACAATAACGCCAAGCTCCGAGAACAAATCTATAACAACGGGACTGCCGAGGAGAAAAAGCTCTTTGCCGCTGACGCCAAACCTTCGAAGAAAAAGCCAAAAAGCCTTCCGCCTGTGAAGGGGCCAGGAAGAGCTTGGACCGTAGAAGAGATTATGAAGGTGACGAGCGAAGGGCTCGAAGGTCGTGATAAGAAGAATGGGAAGAATATGTATGAGGCCTCGCTTTGTTCAGCTTGCCATAAATTTGGAAATGAAGGAGCCGCTCAAGGTCCAGATCTGACAAATCTCGCAGGACGATTCACCATTGAAGACCTAGCTAGATCGATTGTGGAACCCAGTGAGGTGATCTCAGACCAGTATGAATTTACCCAGATCACAACAAAAGATGGGAGAACGATTGTTGGACGAATTCTGGATACTCAAGATGATAAGATCAGCTTTGGGACAAATCCGTTCGACTTTGCACAGCGCATGGATATCAAACGGGCTGACATCGAATCCATGGAGCCTTCTGTAGTTTCACCGATGCCGCCGGCAATGATTAACCGTCTAAATGCGGATGAGTTGAAAGACCTTTTTGCTTATCTGCTTGGGAAATAATCATCCTTTAAGGAGAAATCGGGAGGACCAGACATAGTTCCATCCAGAAATGACGGTCAGTGCGACGGCTGTCCAGAGACTGAACGGCATGAGCCAAGCTCCTTCGCCAGAAGGCTTGGTGAGAGTGGCAAAGAATGTCAGTGACTGAGGGATTTTCTCCATCGTCTGCAGGGTCAGCCAGATCATGCCTGCGATTAGGTAGGTAAGTTGGAAAGTGGTCTTCCATTTTCCCAGCCTATCTGCGGCAAGAACTTGCCCGGCTTCTACGGCAATTTGTCGCAGTCCGGTGACGAGAAATTCACGTCCGATAATGAGTGCGGTCACCCATACGGGGCACAAGCCCTCAGCCGTGAGAAAGACGAAAGCAGCGCAGACGAGAATCTTATCAGCCAATGGGTCGAGCAGTTTTCCGAGAGGCGTGACGAGATTTAGTTTTCGGGCAAGCCATCCATCGACGAAATCACTGACAGCAGCGACAATGAAGAGAATGAGGGCGGTTACGTGCCCCCAGGTGCTCTCCCAGGCGACAAAAATAATAAAGCCAGCCGTGAGGACGAGTCGAGAAAGGGTGATTGCGTTGGGCAGGTTCACAGGAATATTTTGGGAATTTGAAGAGGAAAAGGCAACTAGGGGTTGCACTCGATCCTACTCTCTCCTATTTCCACGGCCAGCAACAATCTGCAATAAATTATGAGTAACAGTGACTTTGGACTAATCGGACTGGCCGTCATGGGTCAGAATCTAGTGCTTAACGTTGAATCGAGGGGCTTCAAGGTCTCCGTCTACAACCGCACCACAAGTGTTATGGAAGACTTCGTCTCACAACACCCTGACAAACAACTTGTTGGAGAAGAGACACTTGAGGGCTTTGTGAATTCCTTGGCCTCCCCGCGAAAGATCATGATTATGGTCAAGGCTGGTGGCCCTGTCGACAAGGTGATCGAATCGCTGATTCCTTTGCTTGATAAGGGAGATATCATTATCGATGGAGGTAATTCTCTCTACACCGATACTGAACGCCGCGACAAGTGGCTCGGTGATCTCGGTTTCCGTTTCATTGGAGCAGGTGTTTCTGGAGGTGAAGAAGGCGCTCGTAAGGGGCCTTCCATCATGCCGGGTGGCCCAACATCCACTTGGGATGTGATGAAGCCAATTTTCGAAAGCATCTCCGCAAAAGTCGATGGTGAGCCATGTGTGACGCACATCGGCACGGGTGGAGCAGGTCATTACGTAAAAATGATCCATAACGGTATCGAATACGGGGATATGCAGCTCATTTGCGAAGCCTACAGTATTTTCAAGAAAGCTGGTTTCACACCGGCGGAACTCGCCAAGGTCTTTACCGACTGGAATGATGGAGATCTGGAAAGTTATCTCATTCAGATTACTGCGAAGATTTTTGAGCAGAATGATCCGGAAACGGGTGATGCGCTTGTTGAGAAAATTCTCGATACTGCGGGACAGAAGGGAACAGGTCGCTGGACCTTGATCAATGCCGTGGAGAATGCCGTGGTGATTTCTACGATCAACGCGGCTGTCGAAGCGCGGATTCTCTCTTCAATGAAGGAGAAGCGTGTGGACGCTAGCAAAATTCTCACTGGTCCAGAGACCGAGCTTACTGTTGAAAAGACTGAACTTGTGAAGAAGGTGCACGATGCATTGTTTGCCTCGAAGATCATTTCATACGCCCAAGGGCTTGACCTCATCACCACGATGGGTGCGGAAAAAGACTGGGGACTTGACCTTGGTAAAATCGCAGCAATCTGGCGTGGTGGCTGTATCATTCGCGCACGTTTCCTAAATGACATTACGGATGCCTACCGGAGTGATCCAGAGCTCAGCAATCTGATGTTGGCTCCGTTTTTCACGAAGCTTCTGACTGAGTTCCAACAAAACTGGCGCGAAGTGGTCTCAATTGCTTCGCTCGCCGGAATTCCGATTCCGGCATTCAGTGCCTCGCTCGGATACTATGATAGCTACCGCAGTGCGCGCCTTCCTGCAAACCTGCTCCAAGCACAGCGTGACTTCTTCGGTGCTCACACTTATGAGCGCACCGACAAGCCTCGTGGAGAGTTTTTCCACACCGATTGGCCTGAGGTCATTGGCTAGTGGCGTTTGTCCTATGTAAAGACGGCTCGAAGTTATTCGAGCCGTCTTTTTTATTTGAAAGTTTCTTGAGAACTAATCCTCAAGTGCTTCTGAAATGATTTCTTGTTCTACAAGAAAACGGTCTGCAGCACCGATGGTCATTTCGAAATTCTGATGGCTGACGTTGAAATTAAAAAAGCTGTGGTCACAACCGGTGAAATCAAGAAGTTTGCAGCGATTGCCGCGCCACTTCATCTTACGTTTGAAGGAGGAAACTTCGTCGAAAGGCGTCACACGGTCGGACTTTCCTTGCATGATGAGCATGGGTGGGAGTTTTCTGCGGATTAAACGGTTCGGGCTCAAATTTGAAGCCGCCTTCTTATCTGGAAATTTCTCAGAGAGTTGTCCTTTTGGTGTGGTGTTCACTAGTGCGCTAAAAAGAAGCAAAGCCTTTGGGATGGCTGGCATTTCTTCTTTTGACATTGCAAGTAGCAAGGCCATCCATGCGCCACCTGATGCGCCTCCAACTGCGAGTTTCTTGGTATCGATTCCGAGAACCTCGGCATTTTGTTTTAGCCATGTGATCGCGGTAGCTGCGTCCTCAAATGCTTCTACAGGCCCGGTTTGGTGTTTCGAATTCACTCGGTATTCGAAGCAGACTGAAACGGCGCCGCGAGAGGCAAAATGGTGGCAGTGGGGAACGAACTGAGTCGGCATGGAAGTATCCCAGAAGCCGCCGTGGAAAAAAGCCACGACGGGACGTCCGGGTGTGGCAAGACCTTCTGGAAAGAAGACATGAGCGAGGAGGTCGATTCCGTCGCGGTTTTCATAGATGTAGCTGGAAGCTGATTTCAGTAATTCCTTGTCTCGGGATTCTCCGATAGGTGCTACTTTTTGCAAAATTTGACTCATAACGAAATAGTTCCTAAGACCTTGAAAGACGGGCTACAAAAACGACACGATTTGTTTGTTGTGATTTGGGGGTCTTTGTCCAATCGTTTCGCTTATGAAAACGCATATTCTGGTTTTTGCACTGATTTTTCCGACAATCTGTCCAGCAAATGAAGATTTGAGGCAAAATCTTGAAAAGGTTTACAAGGTTTGGAGAGATGCAGTGATCAAAAAAGATGTTTCGACTTGGAACCGAGTGACGGCAGAACATCGGAGGGTAGAGGTGAAGAATCGTATCGTTTCAGAAAAACTTTCGTTTCCGGCAGCGGTCTTCAATTTGCCCGCACCACCTCCGTCTTTGGAGGGACTGAAGTTTCTAACAGCCACCCAGAAAGGAAGGACCGCAAAAGTAGCGTATTTTGGGAAAGTCGATTTTGGTGTGGGTGGAAAACCAACTGATAACCTTCTGGTTCTTTCCTTTGTGCAAGGCTCCCGCCACTACACGTATGATCGGGCGAATTTCGTAAACTTGACCGCATTGCCGGACGTGAGAAGGGAACTGGCATCTGGCGACTTGAGTTATCTCCAAGGTGTTCCGGAAGCTCAACCATCTGGTATCGTGCCCCCGACTCCGGTGGCGGTTCGTCCTGCCTCGACGATTGCCAAAGTCTATGTGTTTTCGCCAGGTCGCGAAGTCGAAGTTTTGGTGAATAAGGTGAGTCGGCACCGCTTTACCAATGCGAAAGAAGCGGAAACGGTGATTGGAGGCGCTCGCGAAGGTTCGAACGAAGTTCAGTATGCAGTTAAAAAGATTGAGGGGGGGACTGGGGAAGAAGCGATGACCATTCGAGTTTATTTGTTATCTGAGATCGCAGGAGTGAAGCCGATTAAAGCGTTTGAATATCAGGTGGAAGAAAAAGGAGAGTTCAAACCTTTTGGCACCGGCCGGTTTGTCGTCGATTCAGCTGTAAAGGCAAAGCTGCAAGGTCGATAGAGCTTTAGCTTTGATGATCGTATCCGAAAAACGATCTGCTTCGTTGTATTAGCCGTGGTCGCAGGGCTCATTCATCACGTCCTGCTCTTGAAATGGTCTTTCCTCGACGGTCGCACGTGCGAACGATTCAGAAAGCAGAAAGGGGTTCTAATAGGGTGAAGGTGCTGGCTTGAAATTGTCCATGTAAGTCACGTCCTCTTTCAATTCGAGAAAGTTGCGGGCGTATTTTTCCGCATAGGACGAAGGGACTGACTTGGACCCATAAACTTCTGTTTTTGTCTTGTTGTGGATGACCCAGATGTAACCGAGATACCGTTCACCAGAATCATACTCATCGCTGTAGCTGTTCGCGATCGCATCAACCTGAAAGCTTGTGGATTTGAGCGGCTCCAGTTTTGGGATTTTGAAGGTTTGCTTTTTGAAAACGTGAATCTGAGTTCTTGAATCGGTTGGTCTCCCTAGAAACAGAATGGTGATGTAGGCAGGCTTTGAATCTTTTACGATGTCTGGATTCTTGACCGAGAAGGACGGATTCAATCTAAGAATCCTATAACTACTGAAGGATCCTTCTCGCTCAGTTGATTTGCCTGTTTTTACGTCGACCTCATATTCTTTTACCAAGTTGCCTCCATCAGCTAACCATTCCTTGATTGCGTTTTGAGTTTTATCATCGAGGTCTGCAACAGGTATTGAAAATTTTCTGCGATCGCTTTTTCTGCTGATCGTCACGTTCGTGCCGTCGTAGTTGACGAGTTCGGCAGTGATCGTTCGTCCTTTTTTATCGGTAACGTCCACAACTTCGGCCACTGCTTGCTGAGAACAAATATTTCCGAACACAGCCAAGGTGCAGGCAATTTGGAAAATTCGGATCGTATTTTTCACTGAAGTTGGAAGGTAAGTTGTTAAAGTTGAGTCGTTTAGTAAACGTTGGCGTTAATGTAATTGTTTCATTAAACTAAGACAATGTTTTTCTAGAAGGTTAGGTGTTGAGAATAAGTTTCTGAAGTGTGACAAAATCGTCATACAAGAAAATGGTAGGGGAGATCTGATTCCTACCTTTGTTGGTATTGCTGTGAGGGCTTGAAGCTTGCGTCCTTGATCAGGTGCATGACAATGAGCCCGCAGTTATGGAATCAATCGGGATCAAAAATGTGCGGAAGGTATTTGGTGGATCTGTTGTCGCACTCGATGGCTTGGACCTTCAAATTGAAGCTGGTGAGTTATTTTTTCTCTTAGGTGCTTCAGGTTGCGGCAAGTCGACTTTGTTACGTTGTATTGCGGGGCTTGAGACTCCGACTGAGGGGAGGGTCTTTTTTGGCGAATCTGATGTGACGGATCTTGCGCCCCATAAAAGGGAAGCTGCCATGGTGTTCCAAAGTTACGCGCTGTGGCCGCATCTCAATGTTTCGCAGAACATCGCTTTCGGACTTCAGGAACGAAAGGTCGCGAAGTCTGAAATTCGGCGCCGAGTGGATGAAGCATTGGAAATGGTAAAACTCGGTGGATATGGCGAAAGGTCCATTGATCAATTGTCGGGCGGGCAGCAACAAAGGGTGAGTTTGGCAAGGGCGCTAGTGGTTCGCCCAAAGTGCCTGCTGCTAGACGAGCCCTTGTCGAATCTAGATGCGCAGCTCAGGATAGAGATGCGGCGAGAGATCCGAAGAATCGTTAAGGAAAATGGCCTGACAGGTATTTACGTGACTCATGATCAGGAAGAGGCTCTTGCGATGGCAGATCGCTTGGCGGTTCTTTCTTGGGGAAAGATTGGGCAAGTAGGGACTCCGGAGGAAATTTATCGAAGTCCAGTCAATGGATACGTCTCTAGTTTTATAGGAGAAACGAATCTCATCGAAGGAGAGGTGATGGAGGCACATGACGGGTTTGCATTTGTGAATCGTGACGGAGTTGCTCTTGTGGGTAAGATTTCGCTAAGTGGCTGGGACGTAAAGACAGGAGATCGAGCGATCGCCTCAATTCGACCGGAGGTTTGGCGTTTGCATGAACAGGGAGGCGAAAATGAACTGTCAGGGGAGGTGATCCAGCGCACCTATCTAGGGCAAAGAATTGAATATTTCGTTCGAACATCGATAGGAGTGCAGCAAGTCGTCGAAATGAATCCACAAGCGATTCACAACATCGGAGACAAATTGACGATGCATGCGAGTCACAACGAGGTGGTTATTTTTAGAGATTGAATAGAAGTGGTCCTTTTCTTTGTTGATTGGGATTGAATTTACGAGCGCTATGAATCCAGTAAATATTTTCGAATTGATATGAATTTCAACGGTATGAAAGTGAGGATTGCCGTTGTTTTCGGACTGTTGGCACTCATTGTGGGATTTCCCCTCGCGATGAAGCGGGAGACGATGACGGCTTCCCCGCAGAGTGCGGATGATCGTTTGGTGATTCTGTCGCCGCACAATGAGTCGATCCGGACTGAATTTGGTGAGCGGTTTGCGGCTTATTGGAGAGGGAAAACTGGCCGAAGTGTCTATGTGGATTGGCGAACTCCCGGAGGAACTTCTGAAATACGTATGGTGATTGACGCGGGCTTTAAGGCGGCAGCGGAGACAGGTCGTGAAGGGATCGGCGTGGACATCTTTTTTGGCGGAGGCGCACCTGATTTTATGGGACAAGAAAAGGCAGGACGTCTTGCTCCCCTTGAGGTTTTTACTAGCAGGTCCGAATGGTTCGGAGAGGGAGCACCGATTCCAGAGACCTTCACCGGAGAGCGGTATTTTTCCACGAAGGGCTTGTGGGTCGGGACTTGTATTTCGCAATTTGGGATTTGTTATAATCCAGATTTTCTTAGGCGACTTGGCTTGGAAGAACCAAGGGAGTGGCAGGATCTCGGTGCACCGGCCTTTCGAGGTAGTCTTGCGTTGGCTGACCCCACGAAGAGTGGATCGATTGCCCGAACCTTTGAGTTACTTGTGCAGGGAGAGATGCTGAAAGCGTTAGATTTAGGAGGAAATGAATCTGAAGGATGGAACGAAGGCTTGAGATTGATTCAGCGGATGGCGGCAAATGCACGGTATTTCACTGATAGTGCATCGAAGATTCCTCATGATGTCGGCCAAGGAAACGCAGCTGCTGGGATGTGCATCGATTTTTATGGCAGAAGTTATTCGAATGAACTGCAAACCAAAGATGGGAAGCCGAGAGTGATTTGGACGGCACCGGTCGGTGGGACAACGATGAGTGCTGATCCAATCGCGATTTTGAAGGGTGCTCCGAATCATGAACTTGCGCAAGAATTTGTGACCTTTTGCTTGATGAAAGAAACGCAGAAATTGTGGTTTCAACGGGCAGGAACTGAAGGCGGCCCAGTTGATAAGTCGCTTCACCGAACTCCCATCCGCAGAGACGTATACCAACCGGAAACTCTCAAGCTAACAACGATGCCGAATGTGATGCCCTATGAAGATGAAGGAAATTTCACCTATGATCCGGCACTGACTGGCAAGGTGTTCAATACTCTGCGCAAGCTCGTGAAAGTCATGTGTATCGACTCTCATGAGGAGATGAAAAGCGCGTGGGAGGCGATTGTTGCGGCAGGTATGCCAGAAGATGCACTCGCGGTTTTTCATGATGTATCGAGTGTCAGCTATGCGATTGCTGGTAGTGGAGATACAGGATTGGATAGTCGTGATACGATGGTGCAAGCGGAGCGGATGAAGGAGTTGGGGGAGTGGTTCCGTGCGAATTACCGAGAGGCAGAGAGACTAGCTGGATTGAAAGGGGGGCAACCATGATGAACCGAAAATTAGCATGGGTCGTGACTTTGTCCGTGACCCTTCTCCTTGGGGTTTTCTTTATCTATCCAGCTGGGATGGTGGTGAAGCAGGCCTTTGAGGGAACAGGTGCAAACGGCGAGACCATTTGGACATTGGATTTTATTACATCAGTCTTTTCGAATCCGATTTACCGCGAGGGTCTTTGGAATGCCCTGATGATGGGAGTCTTCAGTACGTTACTTACCCTCGTCATCGCGTTTCCGTTGGCATTGATTGCCCATCGATATGATTTTTTCGGGAAAAAATTCTTAGGAATTCTTGTGTTGGCTCCAATGATTTTACCGCCCTTTGTGGGTGCAGTTGGGATCAAGCAAATGCTAGGTGTGAACGGTGCATTCAATGCTTTGCTGATTGAACTGGGAATGATGGATGGGAGCACCCCGTTTGATTGGCTGGCGGAAGGAAGGTTCGCTGGGATTGTGATGATGAATGCGCTGCACCTCTATCCAATTTTGTATATGAATATTGCCGCCGCCCTGGCAAATCTTGATCCGGCGATGGAGCAAGTTGCGGAAAATTTAGGTTGCCCGCCTTGGAAGCGGTTTTTCCGGATCACGCTGCCTTTAGCGATGCCGGGGGTCTTTGCGGGCAGTTCGTTGGTCTTTATTTGGTCATTCACAGAATTGGGTGTGCCACTGGTTTTTGACTACGCACGCATCGCGCCCGTTCAAATCTTTGATGGGATCAAGGGACTGGAGAGAAATCCAACTCCATACGCGCTGACAGCCATTCTTCTTGTCGTTGCCGCTGTGGTTTTTGCTTTGGCGAAATTGGTGATGGGAAGAGCGCCACTGGGAACCGCTCCGAGGCCAAAAGGTCGAGTTGATTCAAAAAGACTCGGTGGGTTCAAAGGTTTGGCCTGCACGGGACTTTTCGTCGGTGTTTTTGTCGTGGCATCGATTCCCCATGTGGGAGTTTTACTGCTTTCGATTGCGGAGCGTTGGTATGGGACCGTTATTCCAGATGAACTGACGATGCGGCATTATCTTGAGGCATTGGGGAATGGGTTGGTGGTTCCTTCGATTCAAAATAGCCTTCTTTATGCGGGAACCGCTACGTTGCTTTCCGTAATGATCGGGCTGGGTGTGGCTTGGGTTGTTGTGAGATCTGATTTGAAATTCCGAGGACTTCTGGATTCTTTGGTGATGTTGCCGCTGGCGGTTCCGGGTCTCGTAATGGCTTTTGGATATTTAGCACTCTCTCAAGAAGGTAAACCGTTTCACTTTCTAGTCGGTGCAGGTGGTAGCCCATTTATGCTACTGGTTCTCGCCTACGGGATTCGACGTTTACCTTATGTGGTTCGAGCGGCTGTGGCTGGACTACAGCAAAGCGATCCTGTTTTGGAGGAAGCCGCAAAATCTCTTGGCGCGACACCTCTTCGGATGATGCGGCGTGTTGCAGTTCCTCTCATTGCTGCAAATCTTGCTGCGGGAGCGATTCTCGGCTTTGCATTTTCCATGCTTGAAGTCAGCGATAGCCTAATTCTTGCCCAACAGTCTCAACATTATCCGATCACTAAAGCGATCTATACTTTGCTGAGCACGCTTGGGAACGGAACAGAACTGGCAGCTGCATTGGGTGTTTGGGCGATGGTCTTCCTCTCAGTCGCGATTATGGGTGCGGCGGTACTTGGCGGAAAACGAGGAGGCCTGTTTAAGGTCTAGGTTGCTTTAGATAAAAAAAGCGATCCGGTCGATCAACACTCAGGAAAAACCCATAACCTGAAAGCCCATCGTCCGAACCGCTTATAAGATAAATAAGCTAGATCGAGCGAGTTTCTTTCATTTTTTTTCAAAGTCCTAGAGAAGCGTAGATTTGGCGGGTCGCATGGGACTTATTCAGGGTATAGAAATGAATACCTGAGATATTGTGATCGAGTAGTTCGGCGCATTGCTGGGCGGCGTAGTGAATGCCTGCTCTTTCGACGGCTTCTGGACTGCCACTTGCTCGGTTGAGCGTTTTCAAGAGTTTTGCTGGGTAGCGAGCACCTGCGGCAAGTTCGGCCATGCGTTTCATGCTGGGAATCGACGTAACAGGCATGATTCCAGCAAGAATAGGAATTTGAATTCCTGCGATTTCACAACGTTCCCGATAGTCGAAGAAATCATGATTATCAAAAAAGAGCTGGGTACAGATGTAATCTGCACCTGCATCGACTTTGGCTTTCATATGATTGAGTTCATTCACGCGGTTAGGTGTTGTTGGATGGCCTTCTGGGAAACCTGCTACTCCAATACCAAAACCGCGGGGGTCTGGATGAAGGCCGGATTCATTGAATTTTTTGATATGAGCCACGAGGTCCGCAGCGAAACGGAAGTCTCCTTGGCTCCAATCGTAGTCAGGTTGATCTTTGGGCGGGTCACCGCGAAGTGCCAAAATATTTGAAACGCCGGCCTTGGCGTAGCGGGTGAGAATCGAGTCGATTTCCTCTTTGGTATGGCCCACACAAGTTAGATGGGGAACTGGAGGTATTTTGGTGGTTTCCTTGATCTTGACGACGAGATCGTGGGTGAGTTCACGGGTTCCGCCCCCAGCACCATAGGTAACAGAGACGAAGGAAGGAGATAGACCCTCGAGATCTTGGATAGTGCGATAGAGGTCTTCCCAAGCTTGATTGGATTTAGGAGGGAAAAACTCGAAAGAGAGCGAAGGCTTTGAGTGATTCAGAATATCGAGAATATGCATGATAGTGAAAAAGGAAATCAGGCCGAAACTTTTGTGCAAATGCAGGGTTAGTATCGACGCGCCCAAATACTTGCGGCTAAACTCAAATCTTGAAACGATATTTTTTATGAATCACAGGACGCTTATTGGATTATTTAGCATCTCCTTCGTTGCTTCCGCTTTTGCTCAGGAGGTTCCTGTAATCGAGAGAGAAAAGCCTTTCCGTCCTGATCGGATGGAAAAAAAAGGTCCGAAGGGAGAAGGACGTCAAAACCGCCCTCCTCGTGGTCCATCTGGCGAAATGTTCAAACGTATGGACAAAGACCGTGATGGCAATATCACCAAGAAAGAATTCTTTTCTGGACCTCGTTTGGAGCAGCTAGAGCAGGAGAAACGTGAGAAAATTTTCGAGAGACTGGATCAGAATGATGATGGTCTACTAGATCGTGCTGAAATTCGTAAAATCCGCAAGGATGGCGAGGATCGCCGCAGACGTGAATTGCGTAGTCTGGATAAAGACCAGAGCGGTGGATTGAGTTTTGAGGAATTCAGCAAAGGGGAGTTCGTTTCGAGATTACCGGAAGAAAAGCGGAAGCAGATTTTTGAGCGAATGGATACCGATGGGAATGGCGAAATCAATGCCGACGATAGGCCTCCGGGTCCTCCTAGGAAGCGGGGCGGAAAAGACGATCGCCCGAGGAAGCCGAAAAAGGACTGACCTTGCTAGTGCTAGGAACCTTTTCCAAAAGTCTTTGCCGAAACCGTATTTTTTGGGGAAAGAAGGGTGTCTGCGCAAAGCGGTAGTCCACCAATCCGGGCGTGATTGCCCCCCAACTGCGTTGCGCTTCGGTCGTTGATGCCTCCATCGCGCCTTGTCCGGAAGCATTTTGACTTCGGCGGTTTCGGTAAATTATTCTGGCAAACGGTCTACACGTGCAGAGCCGAGTAGCCTCTGCCGTTTTGAAAGCAGTCCAATCAATTTCACTGAGGTGACAGCAGGTTGCTGCCACCTAGGAGATCAAGGCGGCAGTCCTAATCTGGTTTGACGGTTTCGGCAGCGAGAGCCGTAGCTAGAACATCTTTCCTGAGGTTCCCACCCTTACGCTCTGACCACCAGAGAACGACTGGCGAGGCGACAAAGATCGACGAGTAGGTTCCGATCACAAGGCCGACCAAGATGGTCATTGAGAAATCGCGAAGTGCAGCGCCACCGAAGATCGCCAAGATGAGGACCGTGACGATCGTTGTGGTGGAAGTCAGAACCGTTCTCGAAAGCGTCTTATTGATCGCTTCGTTCATCACGTCGCGGACTTCACCAGTGCGAATAAGAACCGTTTCCCGGATTCGGTCGAACACGATGATCGTGTCATTGATCGAGTAACCGGCAATAGTTAGAATGGCGGCGACGTGGATTTGCGAAAGTTGCTCGCCAAGAAGAACGACGATGCCCACAGCGATGAGAATATCGTGGAGGACTGCGACGATCGCACCGATCGCGAAGGATAGCTCAAAGCGGACGACGATATAGCCGAAGATTGCTAGAATGCCGACACCTAGAGCGATGATCGCTTCTTTCAAGAAACTGCCACCTAGAGTCGCTGAGACTTCTTCCTTAGAGGCGTCGCGCAAGAAGTTCCCCGAATCATCTTGCTCGCCAAGGAAAGGTATTTCAGCTCGTAAGGTGTCGATGATGAGGTTGCTGTCCTTGGTGTCGGCACGAACGGTCAATAGAGTTCCACTTCCTGCAATATTCTGTTCCTGCGGGAAAGCGGCTCGGGTCAGTTCAACTTTGGCCAAGGCTTCGTTGACTTCAGAGAGTGGGACCGTTTCGTCACCTAGTTGGAACGTGATGATTGTTCCGCCGGTAAAGTCGATTCCGAGGGCGGATTCTCGTTTCACCCCAAAGGTACTGAGGGCAATGACAAAGAGGATTCCGGAGAAGACCGCGCACATCTTTGCTTTTCCGAGGAAATCGAAGTTCGCTGCCTTGATGAGGTTCATGAAGGAAAGTTTGCGAAGTACGCCGCTATCGATCCCCCAACGGAAAAGGACGCGTGTTCCGAGAATCGCCGAGAACATTGAGGCAAGAAGGCCGATGGTAAGTGTGAGGGCAAAGCCCTTAATACTGCCACTGGCCATTCCGATGAGGATGACGCAAGCAATGAGGGTGGTGATGTTTGCATCCAGAATGGAAGAAAACGCTTTGTCGTAGGCTGAGCCAATGGCGTTCTTCAAAGATTTTCCATTGTCGATTTCTTCGCGCAGGCGCTCGTAGATGAGGACGTTTGCATCGACAG
The DNA here is from genome assembly GCA_045106015.1 of Akkermansiaceae bacterium. GTDB lineage: Bacteria > Verrucomicrobiota > Verrucomicrobiia > Verrucomicrobiales > Akkermansiaceae > Luteolibacter. The sequence continues at coordinate 30,223 of JBGCEE010000007.1, forward strand.
CCATGCCGATCGTGAGGATGAGTCCGGCAATGCCCGGAAGTGAGAAGGTGAAGCCAAACATGGCCATCACGCCGAAGAGAATCACTGCATTGATGATCAAGGCGGTGAGCGCGACGATACCGGCTAGGCGGTAGTAGAGGAGAATGAAGAGGGCTGTGATCGCTAGTCCGGCGAGCCCCGAAAAGATTCCCTGTTTGACGAAGGCTTCACCAAGAGTGGGAGAGACAGTTCGCTCCTGCTCGACTTTCAGTGGGTTTTCCAACGGGTTCATCAGGGCGTTAGCGAGTTCCTTGGTCTCGCCCGGCTCGTTCAGACCGTTGATAACAAAGTTTTTACCCAAAGGGACGCTTTGCACAACAGGTGCGCTCAATGCGACACCGTCTAAGACGATGGCAATGCGGTCGATATTGGGCCGCATGTTTTTCGTGAGATTGATCATCTTGTCCGTGCCGTCACCATCGAGGGTGATATCAACGGCATCGGTCCTAGAGGGCGATGGGGTGGCGAAATTAATATCGGAACCTCCGAGGGCGATTTTCGAACTGAGAAGGATAGCTCGGGTGAAATCGTTTCCTTCTTCGTCCTGCTGGGTTAATTCATAGGCCTTGTAGCCTGGGACGATTTCGTCTCCATCGAGAACTTGCTGCGCCAATGAACGTCCGTCTGGGCCAATTTCGTCATTTCGCGGAGAAACTTCACGAAGCTCGAGTTTGGCCACTTTTTCCAAGGTGTTGCGGACTTCCTTTGATTGCTCAGGTTCGATGCCTGGCATTTGCACGATGATGCCATCGTCACCTTGACGTGCGATCATCGGCTCAGAGGTTCCCATCGAATTCAGGCGGCCAGCGATGACACGAATCGCCTCGTCTACCTGCTCCGTTGTGACTGGAAGAGGATTTCCATTTTCATCGACCTTTGGCTGGATGCGGAGAGAGAAGGCCGAACCACCGACGATGTCGATGCCACCTTTGAAGCCCTGTAAAGATATGCCGAGACCGCAGAGTGCGACGATACCGACCATCAGAATCGTTCCGACATTCCTTTTTCGTCTCTCGATCTCGGTGGCGAAATACCAGAAGAAAAGGATCAGGAGTGTGATTCCGGTGAGGAACAAAACCAGAGCATCTTGGAAAAAGGCTATAGCAAGCATGAGTTGTATGAGGAGAGGATCAGTAAGCGACGATCAGGTGAAGATCTGTGTTTGATTGATAGACGTGATTACGCTTTTTTGGAGTCTTTTTTGCTGACGGAAGCAACGGCTGCTTTGTCGAATTCAAGATTGGTTCCTTCGGCGACTTTAACCATCACTGTATTTTCTTTCACGTTGTGAACAATTCCGTGAAGTCCGGCGGTGGTCACCACTTTGTCACCGGTCTTGAGTGCCGCGATTCTTGCAGCTTGTTCTTTTCTCTGTCTTTGCTGAGGACGAATCAGAAGGAAGTAGAAAAGAACGATCATGATGACCATCATGAACATGGGATGACCGATGATGGCTTGAAGGCCTTGTGGTTGTTGCGGTGTGTTGGCTGCTGCGAATAGGTTGACGATATGGTTCATGGTCGTTTTTCGTTAAATTGATATCTCTCGATGAATGAATTTTTGTAGTTTTGAAAGTTTCCCTCGGCGATGGCGCGCCGTGCGTTTGAAGTGAGGGACAGGTAGAAATGCAGATTATGGAAGGAAAGCAACCGTAAAGCGAGCATTTCGCCTGCTCTGAAGAGGTGTCGGATGTAGGATCGAGAGAATCTCGAGACGTGTGGATGGCTACTTTCGCACAATGGAGAGGCATCAGTAGCGTGGATGAGGTTCTTGATATGAATTGGGCCGTCTAAGGTGAAGGCGACTCCATGGCGTGCCATTCGAGTGGGCATGACGCAATCGAACATATCGACTCCGCGTTCGATCATTTCCAGAATTTGTGGAGGTGTTCCCAGTCCCATAGCGTATCGAGGCTTGGAAGTAGGAAGGAATGGGACAGCATTTTCGATCGCGCGAAACATTTCCTCTTCTGGCTCACCGACGGAGACGCCACCAACGGCATATCCGTCGAAGTCCAGTTCGACCAATTCTCGTGCGGATTGCTCGCGTAGGTCAGCATATACCGAGCCTTGAACGATTCCGAAGTGTTGCTGGGGCTTTCCGGCCGTTTGCGGCTCGTTCGAGGCGATCCATTCTTTGCAGCGTTTGGCCCAGCGAGTGGTCAAGGCGAGTGATTTTGCAGCGTATTGCTCATCGCAGGGATAGGGAGGGCATTCATCAAAGAGCATGGCGATATCTGAGCCAAGCGAAGCTTGGATCTCCATCGACTTTTCAGGGCTCAACATCATTTTTGAGCCATCGAGATGGGATTGAAAACGAACGCCTTCTTCGGTGATCTTTCGCATTTTCGCCAACGACCAGACCTGAAAGCCACCTGAGTCGGTGAGGATGGGTTTCTGCCAAGTGGTGAAATCGTGCAAGCCGCCCATTTCACGGATGAGTTCATCACCGGGGCGAAGCCAGAGATGATAGGTGTTGCCGAGGATGATTTGGGCACCAAGTTCGTCGAGTTCGGCTGGATGCAAGGTCTTAACAGAGCCTTGGGTGCCGACGGGCATGAAGATGGGGGTTTGGACTTCACCGTGCGGTAAAGTGAGAGTTCCGGCCCTTGCGTTTCCGTCAGTATGTTCGATTTGGAAGGCCATGGGCTTTGCGAGATGGGCAAAGAATGGTTCGATCAAAGATCAAAAAAGCGCTTGGCTTTTTCAAGGAATCCTTGATGGACAGGAGAGTTGTGATCGCCGATAGATTCCGAAAAGGAGCGCAGTTTTTCCTGCTGTTCCTTGTTGAGCTTGGTCGGGACCTCGACTTGGACGGCAACGTTTAGATCGCCTTTGCTGCCTCCTGAGAGAGCAGGCATGCCTTTGTCACGGACGCGGAAGGTCGTGCCGCCTTGGGTGCCCGCCGGAATTTTGATGGAGGCTTGTCCGTCAAGAGTTGGGACTTTCATTTCTCCGCCAAGCGCTGCTGTGCTGAAGGGAAGGGGAACATCGCAGTAGAGCGTGGTTCCGTCGCGTTCGAAGACATCGTGGTCCTCAACATGGATGAATGCGTAGAGATCGCCCGAAGCTCCTCCACGAACACCGGCGTCGCCATTCGTAGTCGAGCGAAGTCGAACTCCGGTGTCAACTCCGGCAGGAATTCTGAGTTTGATACGGGTCTCTTTCTCGACGCGACCTTGGCCACGACAGTCGCCGCATGGGTCTGCCACGATTTCACCAGCACCTCGGCATTCTGGGCAGGTGGATTGCTGGATGAAAATACCGGCTTGTCTACCGACGACTCCTCGGCCGCCACAGGTGCTACAGGCCTTGACTCCACCAGAGCCCTTTGACCCAGTTGCATTGCATTTTGCACAGGGGATATTTCGCTCGATTTCAAGTTCTTTCTCCACGCCGCGTGCGGCTTCTTCAAGGGTGATTTCTAGGTCGTAGCGTAGATCGGATCCGCGCTGTTTGCCTGATCGCTTGCTGGAACCGCCACCCCCGAAGAATTCCTCGAAGCCACCTCCAAAGGCGCCACCAAAGACTTGCGAGAAAATATCTGCAGGATCGTGGAAGCCACCGCGCCCACCGCCACCCATGCCTCCGGAAAAAGCATCGTGTCCGTATCGATCGTAGGCAGCGCGCTTGTCTGGATCAGAAAGGGCCTCGTATGCTTGACCAAGCTCTTTGAATTTTTCTTCGGCTGTGGGATCACCTGGATTTTTATCAGGATGATGTTTTACCGCCAATTTACGGTAAGCCTTTTTAATTTCTGAGGCGTCTGCATTTCGTGAGACACCCAGGATTTCGTAATAGTCGCGCTGAGCTGGCATATCAAAGATGGTGAAAATTTTCTAAAGCGGATCTTAGGGATCAGGATTCGCTATCTGCTGGTAGGTCTGCGGCTGAAACCACCACTGAAGCAGGGCGGAGTAAGCGATCGCGAAGGATGAAGCCCTTCCGCGTGACGCGAATGATTTCTCCTTCTGGCTTTTCGGAGACCTCTTGAGAGACTGCATCGTGGATGTTGGGGTCGAACTGACCTTCAGTCTCGATTTCTTTGACTCCTTGGTTGGCAAGAAACTCGGAAAGCTGCTTTCGAACCATATCCATTCCGATGTAGATCATCGAGGAGGTGTCTTCAGAGGCTGCCTGCATTCCCATTTCGAAATTATCGATGACGGGGAGCAATTCCTCTAGGAGCCGCTGGTTGGCATAACGAATGGATTCTTCGCGTTCGCGACTACTGCGTTTGCGAAGGTTTTCCATTTCGGCTGCAGTTCGAAGCGAGAGTTCTTTCCACTTGGTGGCTTCCGCTTCAAGCTGCTCCCAAGGATCAAGTTCCTGCTGCTCCTCTTGCTCGGGAGCTTTAGGCTCTTCTACACTTGGGTCGTTTTCCTCAATTTCTTCCGATGACTGAGGGGCTTCGTCCTTCGGTTTCGGGTCGTCTTGCTGCATGAGGCGTATGTGTAATCGGGAATGACGCAAGGTCAACCCTCTTGAGCACGAATACGGGCTACCTCAGATCAGTCTTCAGCCGGTTTTTCGATTTCTTGTGTCTCTGGTGCGTCAGCTTCTGAAGGCTCGTTTTCGGTTGGCTCAGAGACCGGCTTGGGAGAAAGAAGTTCGATGACCTCCTCCTGAATACGTTCGACCTGATCGAGTGGGATGTTTGGGTCTTTGACGATATAGATCTCGCCAGTCTTGCGATGTTCGTAAATTCGTAGCGTTCCGCTGTTCGTTGGCTGGGTGTCGGTTTCTCGAAGAAGCTTTTGGCGCTCGAGCATGACGGCAAGAATGTAGCGGGTGTTTTCGGTGTGCTCTTGGTCTTCTTCGACCAATATTCTCAGCATGTCTTCTGCACTTTGCTTGGTGACAGGTGGTTCGGAATCATCTGCAGGCGGTGATCGAAAATTCGTGCGCCAGTGCGAGAAGGGCTTTTCAGTGGCTTCATCCAAATCCTTCCAAGCGTCATCGGAAAAGTCCTTGCGCAGGTAGCCCGAGCTCTCAGGGTCAGGAAAGAGTGCTGTGATGATGATTTGTCCTTCTTCAAAAGGGATTTGAGTGATGCAGCATTCGCGACTGCGATTGCGAACATGCCATGATTCCAAGAGTGCCATAAATAGTGACTATTGATTGATAGGGAGTAGACGTTTGATGGATTGATAAATGGGTCTCCCAGAGATGCGCCGATGGTAAAGGTAGAGTCCGACTACTGTGAAGACAATGTTTGGGAGCCAAGCAGCGATGAACGGATCAAGGCTTCCCGACTCTCCTAAAGCAAGAGTAACCGTGGAGAGAAAAATCATTAAAACCGACAAGACTACGGCTAGGAAAACTCCGCTTCCAGCACCTCTTCGTGCGAAGTGGATTGATAGCGGGGCGGCTAAGAGGACTGTGACCAAGCAAGTGATGGGCAGTGCCCAGCGATAGTGCCAGTGCGTCAGGTAGGCGGGTAGATTGGAGGTTGTCTGGGTGGCTAGAGGAGATTGTAGCCAAGTTTTCAATTCAGGGATGCCAAGAAAGGCAACGTCGAGACCGGGCTTGATGATCTGAGACGGCGTTTCCTTCCAGTTCCGCTTCACTATGGTCTCATCTTTACGTTCAAAGATCGGCGCTTCACCCTTCGTGAATTTTGCAATGGTTGGACTTGTGAATTTCCATTCTCTAGAGGCTCGGCTGTATGTTGCTTCGGCGGAGGACATTCGACTTTTTATCGAACCATCCGCGCGCAAGGTGGTGATTTCTACGTTCTGAAGAGCTTTGCCTTTTTGAAAATCTTCAGGAAACGCTCCAACCATCCAAAGACGCTGAGATTCTGGATCACGATAGAGGACATTCTTTGCCTCTAAAACGGGTCTGCCCTGCGCTAGAGCAAGCATGCCGTCTCTCTTTCCTTCTGCATGTGGCGCCCAATGATAGTTGAGTGCTAGCAATAGAGCACTGCACCAAAGTCCCGCGAAAACGAGAGGTGCGGACGTGCGGACAATTCCAGATCCACTCTGGATCATGGCAATAATTTCGTTGGACTTAGAAAGTTTACCTAGGCAGTAAATGTTCGCGAGAAGGAGAGAATAGGGGAGGAGAACAAGGAGGATCGCTGGAGCACGATAAACGTAAAAGAAGAGAACCGTCTTCGCCATGTTCGGGCTGTCTGAAAAGTCTCCGAGGTTATCATTCAGATCGAGGAGCATCCAAAGGGTAAAGAGTGCTCCGATACAAATGGCAAAAATGGTGAGGAACTGTCGCGATAGGTATCGGTCGAAAGTTGTGCCAAGTGCGTAAATAGCTGCAGCGATGGCGGGCATGAAACAGAGGAAGGCAAGGATGAAAGGGCGTAGCTGGTGAGAGAAATAATCTGAATCAGGAAATCCTCCCATCTGCTCGGCAACTGCGGACTTCTCATGGGGGAAAATGAATCCGGTTGCAGCAGCTCCTAACAGAAATAGGAACAGGGGGAGCAGCCAACGCGGAACCTTTATCATCGGAGTGCCGAAGCTTGTATGTGCTTCGAACTGCTGTCGAGTTTTTGCTTGAAGGAGGAGCGATTGTCTAATTCTCCCAAATCATATGTTTTAATCTCAACTGCTTCGCACGGGTAGCGGCTTCTTCGGCTCTCGGGCCACCGAATGAAGCGATTTTTTCGGCAATTGAAATGGCTGCCTGCCAGCGCTCAGCATTTTCCAGTAGAGAAAGTGCCCTGAAGCCGCTCCGCTCGAACCATTCCCATTCGGGAGGCTGAGGCTTGATGGGACGATCTAGGACTGAAAAATAGGCTGCGAGTGCTTCACCAAGTCTTGTCTTTTTCTGATCTTTTGGATCAGGGATTTTCTCCAAAGCGAGTCCGCGCAGATACTGCAGTCTGAAAAACTGTGCCGGTCGGTTTTTGGTGGCTTCCAAAAGATCGTCGTAGATTTTGAGTGCTTCCTCAAGCTCGGTCGAGTTGGAGCCTCCTTGGGCGTAGATCGCTTCGGCGAGCAACAAGCCGGTTGGTAGCCGCGATAAGTCGTCTGGAGGTAAGGTATTGTAGGTCTCTTTTAGAGAATCGACAGCGGTAGGTAGGCGGTTCAGTTCGATGTTTAATCGTGCTTTCTCAAGAATAGCTAAGTTCTTCAGCGGGCCTTCGATGGCGATTGTCTTATCGAAGAGTTGGAGGGCTTCTTCTCGAGATTGAACAGTTGCTCCAAGTGCGGCAGAACGAGCAGCGAGTAAAAATGCAGCCTGCGATCGTTGAGTGCCGCTTTCTGTTGTCGCGAGCTTCTCTAGGATAAGCCTTGCCTCATTGTAGTTTCCCGCGGAGTAAAGGGTTTTTCCGAGGATCAACCGCGCATCTGAAGCCTCCTCCGAATCGGGGAATCGATCGATCAACCCTCGTGCCGTTTCGATGGCCTGTTCGGTCTGTTTCATTGCATCAAGGAGCCTAAGCTCTGCAAGAGCAAGGGAGCTTGATTGTTCTAGAGAGAAGGTGACGCCGAGATTTTTCAGCGTATCAATCTGCGCACGAGCCAAACCTAAATCGGGTGGTTGAGATGCCATCGCAGCATCCACGATGGCCAATCGCGCTTCGACCGCGCGTGTATGCTCCGGATTGGCTTTCAGAAATTTGTCCAAAGCGGTCTTCGCTTCACTGGGATTTGGGTTTGCGAGGGCCCTTTCAAGAGTGAGGTCCCGATTGAGCTTTGCGGCTTCTTCGAGATTATCAGTTTGAATGAGAAATACTTGAGAAGGGTCCTCTTGGAGTCTGGCGATCGCATTGTTGAAGTAGGCGGTTTTCTGCTGCTCCCCTTGGAGATTTTCAGCAGCCTCTTCAAAAAGTGTTTTAGCTAATCTTGCATCACCTCTACGTGAGGCAACCACAGCATCCATAAAGGCGGCTTCTCCCCTAAGGATTGGTGAATTCGCGGTTTGCCTGAGGGTGTCGAACAAGATGAACGCTTCGTCCGTTCTATCATTTTCGAGTTCCCATCTTGCCATCTGAAAGAGTGCTTGAGAGGCGAGAAAGTGATCCGGAGCGATGTAGCGAATACGATTCAAAAGTGAGCGTGCTTCTAATTTGGCTGTTGGATTCTTGACTCGGTAAAGGCCGATAGCTCGTGCGTGGGTCGCGAAGACTCCGAGGTCGTTGGCTTCAGGAAGTCTCTGGGGCCATGCACCAAGTGCCGTTTCGCTGGTGCCATTGATCAAACGGCTCTGCGTAGCAGATGCCCTCGGTATCCAATCATTGAGCAGGTTCAAGGTAGGATGATCCATCGTTATGAACTCTTCAGGAAACCATTCCACGATTCTTCGAAAGATCGCATCAAGCATGGGAGAATCAGGCTTTTCTTGAATGAAGTTCAACAGGGATTGTGTGGCGGCTTCCGAGTTGCCACTTTTTGCCAAGGCATCGGCTCTGCCAATGGCTGCTTGAGTGTATCGAATAACCGATTGTCCTGTGGGATTCTGAAGTAGGTCTTCGAAAACCGATTCAGCAATTTCTGGATTGTTCTCTGCCAAAGCAAGTAGGCCACGTAAGAAGTCGTATTCTGGTGTGAGACTCTCAGGGACGTCTTCGGAATTTGGTAGTAGGTATCGAGCCTCCTCGGAACGCTCTAGATCGCAGAGAATTTCAACCTGTCGAATGATAGACTGGATACGGACTTGAGAGCTTTTGGAATTGTCTAGAATCCGTAGGGTATCCAATGCGGCTTCGGGCTTTGCTAGTGAAAGTTGCAGACTCGCTGCGGTGAAAACGGCCTCATCTGCGAACGGATTTGAATCTGGTTTGGTAGATTCGAGCAAGACTTCAACCGCCTCTGCGAACCGCCCCATACCGGCGAGGGCGTTTCCGGTCCAGAACTTCGCGCGGGATAGATCTCGTATTGCTGATTTTTCAAGTAACAACAGCGCCTGCTGTGGTTGATTTCCACGAACTAAGCTCTCAGCCAAGAGGAGAATGATCTCGGCTTCGTCGTCCTGTGTAAGGTTTGCAAATGTAGAAGCTTCCTGCAGGGCCATTGCAGCCACATCCCAAAGAGAGTTGCTCATTGCTTCCTTCGCACCATTGACTAACTCCTTGGAAGTCGCACCATGCAGTGTAGCAACCGTCACCAGGATGTAGGCAAAAAAATACAGTGATCTCACTTCGGTGACGATGAATTAGGTCCAGAGACTAGAAAAGCTTTAAGAGGCCGCCATCCCACAAAACTAACGGAACAAATGAGCAATTTTGTTTGAAATATACGAAATTTCTATTATTTTAGTTCTGGTCAATATACGATCTTCCTGATAACCTTCCTTTCTAAATTGTCCCTACACCCATGAAAATATTCACGATGATTCTCGCGCTTACCTCGGTAAGTATCTTCAGCTCTTGTCTAGTAAAGGCCCCATTAGACCCTGAGACTTTCAAGCCCTCCTGTGAACTCTGTCCTGAGAATTATAGCGTGGATCACCCGACGACTTGTAGCTCATGTGGAAAGGTTTCGAGCTATAGTTCGAAATGAATTGTAGGTTTCGGCCTTGCATTGATCTTCATCAGGGAAAAGTGAAGCAGATCGTCGGCGGAAGCTTGCGGGATGATGGCACGGCTCCGACTGAAAACTTCGTTTCGGAAAAGCCTCCTGAATGGTTTGCGGAGAAATTTCGTGCGGATCAACTATTGGGCGGGCATGTGATTAAATTGGGCCCTGGAAACGAAGATTCGGCAAAGCGAGCTCTATCTGCTTGGCCGGGGGGGCTCCAAATCGGGGGAGGGATTCACTCTGAAAATGCCGCTGAATGGCTGAATTGTGGGGCAAGTCATGTCATTGTGACCTCTACGCTCTTCGATGCGAGCGGACGATTTTCCGAAACGGCCTTGAATCGTCTTGTTGCGGAAGTGGGAAAGGAAAAATTGGTTATCGATCTTTCCTGCCGTAAAAACGGAGAAGGTTGGACCGTGGCGATGAATCGCTGGCAGACGCTTACAAATCTGGATATTACGAAGACTACTCTCGATGCTCTCTTACCGTCTTGTGATGAGTTTCTTATCCATGCGGCGGATGTTGAAGGCTTGTGTGGTGGAGTTGATGAGGACTTGGTGCAATTTCTCGGTGGCTGGGCAGCTTGTCCTGTGACCTACGCAGGTGGAGCCTCGAGCATGGGAGATGTCATGACGGTAGATCGGCTCGGAAATGGAAAAGTTGATGTGACGGTTGGGAGTGCGTTGGATATCTTCGGAGGATCTGGGGTGAAATACCAAAAATTGGTATCTTTGGCTGGAAGTTGAGGCTTTCATTACGAAAAGTGGCGATGTGTGCTTGTCAACCGAGCCCAGATTTCTAGGGTTTCCGCGATCTGCGTTGTGAACAACCCGCGCGGATAAATATTTATGAATACTGACGTACTATCTACCGCCGCCAACGAAGCCCGTGGTCTTGCCATGGACGCCATCCATGCCTGCAGTTCCGGACACCTCGGACTACCCCTCGGATGTGCTGAAATTGGTGCAGTGCTTTTTGGCGAAAGCATGACTTACAATCCAGATGCTCCACGCTGGCTGAACCGAGACCGTTTCATTCTCTCTGCAGGACACGGTTCGATGTTTCTTTATGGCTGGCTGCACATTTCTGGGTATAAGGTTTCGAAACAAGATGTCGCCGACTTCAGGAAGCTTCATTCGATCACACCTGGGCATCCGGAGTATCATGAGACCCCCGGAGTTGAAGCAACTACCGGTCCACTTGGGCAAGGTATTGCCAATGCAGTCGGCTTTGCAGTTTCAGGAAAACGTGCGGCTGCTCTCTACAACACAGCAGAGCACACCATTTTCAATCACCACGTCATCGCTCTTCATGGTGACGGGTGTCTTCAAGAGGGAGTTGCAAAAGAGGCAATCGCTTTCGCCGGACACAATGGGCTCGATAATCTCATCCTCATTTACGACAGCAATGATGTGACGCTTGATGCGATGGCGGATCTCACTCAGAGCGAGGATGCGACTCAGTATTTTGAGTCACAAGGCTGGGATGCAGTGGAAATTGACGGCAATGATCTCAGTGCGGTTCATCAGGCCGTTGAGGCTGCAAAAGCCAACGACAACGGAAAGCCAAAGGTTGTCATCGCTAAAACTCTCATCGGAAAAGGTATTCCAGAAGTCGCCGGTTCCGCAAAAGCTCACGGTGAAGGTGGCGCTAAATTTGTGGATGAAGCCCGTGCGGGACTCGGCCTACCGAAGGACGACCTGTTTTTTGTTTCCGATGAAACGAAGAAATATTTTGCCGATCGCAAAGAAGCTTCGGTCAAGCAGTTCGAAGCATGGCAAGCGACATATGATGCTTGGGCAAAAGCCAATCCGGAACTGGCTGAGCAACTGACTCAGGGAGTTGCGCTGGCGACTCCAACGGATCTTTCTGATAAAATCGGAAACTTTGCCGATGACTATAAGAACGCCACGCGTGCTGCTGCTGGGCAGGTCATCAATGATCTTGCCAAGTCGATGCCACAGTTTTTAACCGGAAGTGCCGATCTTTTTGGTTCTACCAAAAACTATCTAACAGATGAAGGTGACTTCTCTGCAAGTAACCCGCTCGGACGTAATATTTGGTTTGGTATCAGAGAACACGCCATGGGTGCGATTTGTAACGGAATCGCCTACGACGGTATTTTCCGCGCAAGTGGAGCGACCTTCTGTGTCTTCGCTGACTACGTTAGACCGGCTATTCGTCTAGCGGCCCTTTCTAAGATTTCGACGACCTTTATCTTCACTCACGATTCCGTGGGCGTCGGCGAAGATGGACCAACTCACCAACCAGTGGAAACCGTTAGTGGGCTTCGCGTGATTCCAGGCCTTGATGTGATTCGTCCTGGAGATCCCGAGGAAACGGCAGGTGCCTACATAGCTGCAATGATGCGCACGGACGGTCCTACGGCTCTGATCTTTACACGTCAGGCAATCCCAACTCTCTCAAGTGTTCCTGCTCATGAGCGTCGCGATGGAGTGATGCGAGGTGCCTATGTCGCAGTTCCTGAAAAAGGTGAACTCACGACGATCCTCATCGGAACCGGTTCGGAACTCCAACACTGTGTCGATGCAGCAAAAGAACTCGGAGATGGTGTTCGCGTGGTTTCGATGCCTTGTGTCGAGCGATTCGACCGCCAGTCGGATGACTATAAAGAAACGATTCTACCTAAGTCTTGCGCCAAACGCATCGCAATCGAAGCGGGTGTCTCAGACATCTGGTGGAAATACGTAGGCACCGAAGGTAAAGTGCTGGGAATCGACCGATTTGGAATTAGTGCTCCTGGGAATACCGTCATGGAAGAACTTGGAATGACAGCAGCAGAAGTTGTTGCGGCAGCCAAATAAGAAACGCAATTTTTAGAAAGCCTGCGGAAGTTCATCTTCACGCAGGTTTTCTGCGTTCTAGAGAAGAGATTTCGGCACCTCAATGACTTGGTCCATGTGGCTGACGAAGATTTGATCGTCCTTCAATGGTTTGATGACATGGCCTCCAGTGAAGGAACCGAAAGAGGGAAGGGTGAGGGTTTGACCTTGAAGATGAAAACACGGTAATCGTAGAGATATGTTCCTTCCATCAGGTATTTTGATAACTGGATGAACGTGACCGCAAATATGAAACATTGGCCCTGCAGCATCTTCAGGTTTATGAACGATTCTGACCGAGTTGATATCTAGATCTTCGACTTGTTTGATTTCTTCAGGTAACTGCCGAATTTTCTTATCATGGTTTCCTTTTACGAGAATGAATGGAATTTGTATTTCATCGATGAAGGCAAGGAGGGCATCCACGGTTTCTTTGGTTTGCCCAGATTCGGCATGAAATAAATCGCCAGCAATAACGAGGTGATCAGGTCGGTGCTTCGAGACTAAATCAGAGAGACGGTTAAGATCGCGTTTTGTGTCTCCCTCTGGGATAGGTAAACCGTGAGCGCGAAACGCTGCAGATTTCCCAAGGTGAAGATCAGCGGCGATGAGGTAGTTCTCATCTGTGGTCAAAACCGCGACGTGTTCGGGAAGAAGTTGGAGGCCATGCTTGTTCAGTCTCATTGCAGAGGGAAAATCAAGGTTCGCCGATGTCCTCGTTCCATAGTTGAGGCTTTTTTCGAATGAAATCTGTCATCAGTTCGATACAAGCGCATTCATTGAGGATGCTTAATTCGACCCCTCTGGATCTCAAGAGATCTTCGTCGCCGGAGAAGGTCTGGTTTTCACCGATGACGATTTTTGGAATACCATAGAGCAGGGCAGCACCCGAACACATGGCGCAAGGCGACAAGGTGGTATAAAGGGTGCAGTTTCGGTATATGGAGCTAGGCTGGCGACCTGCATTTTCCAATGCATCCATTTCCGCATGGAGAACGACGCTGCCCTTTTGAATTCGCCGGTTGTGCCCGCGCCCAATCATTTTGCCATCATGCACCAGCACGCTGCCGATGGGAATTCCGCCGGCTTGATTGCCGTCAAGAGCTTCATTTAGCGCGGCTTGCATAAATTCATCCATAGTGGAGACTACTTCCTAAGTGTTAGATGCGTCCAGCGAAAGTGGGAGGCCAGCTTTTTAATCGAAACCAAAAAACTCAATCATGCGAAATGTAAGACTAGCGGGAATGATCCGCGGTGAGAATGATCCAAGTCGTCAGAGCCGTGCACAACTGCTCCAACTCCTCTTCAGTCAGGGCTGGGATATTTTGAACTCCAATGGCGACCAGAGAATATCACTCTCAAATATTGAGGAAAAGATCATCAAAGCAGATGCCTTTGTATTTACGCCGGAACCCTCACTGGAGGATCTCTTCAAGGCGGTTTCTATTTTTGTAGGATACCAGACGATCGATGAAAACCTGAGTGACAAACCCACAGTTTTATTAAACGACGATGGTTCTTGGGATGCTTTTTACAAGCTTCTTCATCACCTCGTTTCGATGGGGACGATTTCACAAAATCCTGATGAATATTTGTTCCAAGCTAAGGAGGAGGAATCCGTCATCGACTTGTTGAATCAGGCGGATGCAAAGGGATTGCCGGATGTGGGTAGAGAACATAGCGGTGATGATCCCGTCGAATCCTTTGAAACGCCTCTACCGGGCAATCACCAAGGAAATATTTGTGTCTTTTGCTCTGCAACGATCAAAAAGGAAGACTACTTACAGGACGGATATGATTTTGGGAAATTGATTGCCGAGAATCATTTTGGCTGTGTGTCGGGTGCTGGGAAGTCTGGGATCATGGGGACGGTCGTTAAAGGGGCGGTTGAGGCAGGCGGCTGGACTGGTGGTTCAAATGTTCCACATATCATCGAGATCGAAGGATTGCCCGAAGGCCTCTCGAGCTTTTGGTTGAAACCGGATATTTACACACGAATGGAGATCATGATCGAACGCTCGGATGCCTTTGTGATTTTTCCGGGTGGAGCTGGAACCGTTCAAGAAATGCTCGCGCTAATGATTTTCAAACATGCGCGAGACAAGGGGCTACCGGATAAGCCAGTGATCGTTTTTGATCGTATGGATTCTTCCGGACAGCGTTTTTGGACACCGTTGATTGATTTGCTTGAAGATTGGTGCGACGACGGCGAATTCACGGTGGTGAACGAACTTGAAGAAATTTTACCGACCATCAAGCGCCTCCTTAAAAAGTAAGTTGCTTGTCAGGTGATGGAAATACGAACAGCATTTCCCACAGTGAAAGTAGGAATCTTGCTCAACCCGAGAAAGGTCGGGGGTCTAGGAACTCTAAAGCTTCTTCGAACTGCTCTGGAGGAGAGAGGTTGTGAATGCATCCTCGATACAGAGACGGCTGCCCTCGCTGGCGAATCGTTTGGAGTTCCTGCTACCGAATTTTCGGAACATGTCGATCTTGTTGCGGTGTTGGGTGGAGATGGAACGATGATGCACGCAGTGTCTCGTTTAGGCCGTTTTGAAAAGCCCGTTGCGGGTGTGAATATTGGGACGCTTGGGTTCCTAACAAGTTGCACGGACGATGAGATTGAAAAATTTGCGGATGATGTTGCCAGCGGAAGCTACAAGATCAGCAAGCGGATGTTGCTCGAAGCGAAAGTGATTCGGGCTTCCGGTGAAACGGAACTATATCATGGACTCAATGAGGTAACGATGGCTCGTGGTGAGACCGGACGCTTGGTCACCTTGATCGCCAAGGTCGATGGTGAATGGCTCAATCGCTATCGTGCTGATGGCCTAATTATTGCGACTCCAACGGGTTCTACCGCCTATTCGCTTTCTGCTGGTGGCCCTCTGATAGCTCCGCAATCTTCGGTGATGGTCATCACCCCGATCTGTCCGCACAGTTTGAGCCAGCGTTCACTTGTGCTTTCTGACGATGTGGAAATTGAGATTTTTCCCGAACAACCGGATGACGGACCGATGTTGTTCACTGTCGATGGGCGAGACACCACGAGAATTGATCCTGGTGATAAGGTGGTGGTGAGAAAATCCGAGCGAACATTCCACCTCTTGAGGTTAGAGAATACCTCATTTTATAAAGCCCTCCGCCAGAAACTAGGCTGGCAAGGAGTCTGACGTTTGGAATGCCTGTGCATGTTTCTCCAATATCTCATTCAGTGAATTGATGAGTCTGGAGCGAATGGTTCCCGCCTTTTCTGCCAATCTTTTTTGCTCCTTCTCGTAAGTTCTGCGGCCCTCACTAGTTTCAATTTTAATCGGTTCAATTTTCCAAGCGGAGAGATCATAGGGGCTGGCCTGCATATCTAGGAGTCTGAGTTGGCGGGCCAAACTGAAGGAAGTAAAAAGCAATTCCGAACCGATCCAAGGCATGCATTTGGCCGCCCACTTGTAGAGGTCCATGTTTGCGTGCACACAGCCAGGTTGTTCGTTTTGATGACGAGTCGCCAAACTGGGTTGAAGTTTGTTCATCGGTTTCGCTGCCTTGGCAAAAAAGCGGAATGCATCGTGATGACTGCAAGCGATTGGGTGGGATTCTACGACTGCATCAACTTCCGACTGGGTGAGTCGCAACGGAGTAATCGAAGCGTGGCGAATCTCTTCTGCCTGATAAACCATGGCCCATTCATGAATCCCGTGGCAGGTAAAATTCGGTGGGTGTTGCTGGGTAGCTTGAAGTAATCCACTGATCCATCGGAGACGTTCAGCCTCCTTTTGTTTCATGTTAGAAATATCCAGAAAGCAGATTTCATCTTGGATCGTGTGTTTCTGGCTCTGAAATTGGATAGGTAGATTCTCCACGTCTAAGTATCGAAGAGCGGTATCCAAGCCCGGATGCCATTGCTCAATCGTCGCAATGGAGTAGGGGTAGTATTCGAAAAGGAAGTCTTCCACAGGATGCTTCTCACCGCGGTCACGCCTTTGTCTCGGGCCGTGAGTGTATGCTGATGCTCGAAGCAGATGTGTCTCGCACCGCTGCTTCCAATCGCTTTCCTCAATGATTCTAAAATCCACGGGCATACCTATTTCATTCAACGACTGCATTTAGACAAAAATATCGAAACGAAGCAAAATTTACTCTTGCAAATTATCAGATATAGAGTGTAAATTTTCCATCCCGAAAGGGATCATCCAATTAATCGCGGGATGGAGAAGTCAGGTATCTCGTCAGGCTCATAACCTGAAGATCGTAGGTTCAAATCCTGCTCCCGCAACCAATGAAAGCCGTTAAGTTTTAAAGACTTAGCGGCTTTCGCCTTTTTGGAGGAGGGGAGGTATCAACACAAAGTATCAACACTTTGCTGCACGTTGAGCTTTTTCCCTATAGGTTCAAGGGTCTAGGTCTTTCGCCTATTCCTTCGCCATCTCCACCGCTCGCAATCCTGCATCGCTTGGCAGTCCATCCCGGTTCCTTCGATGACAAAAAATCCCGCCCAGCGTGAGCCAAGCGGGGGGGGTGAAACATTAGAAGGTTATGGCGTTTTCTCCCTGTTTCACCCTGTCGATGGAGTAGGCGCGGGAGTCGGTTGTTAGGTGTCGTTAGATTTTAGATGGCACGGGTGGAAGATCTATTGACACATCCACCGTTTTTTGAAGGATACCTCTAACTGTTGGTAAATCCCAAATGTGCCGAGGCATGGTCAACAATATTCAAAGAGACTAACAAACCAATGAAAACACTCGCCAAATCACGCACTCTCTCACTCTCTCTAATTGCATTCGGATCGCTGTCTCTTTCGGCTCGCACGAATGGCGCCACAGTCATTTGGGGAGCTCCAACGAATATCGCCGGAGATTCAGATGTCAGCACTAATGGCTCACTGATTCGAGCCCTTAACATCGGTAATTCTACCACAATCAATGGGGTATTATTTGAGCCAACTTCTTTTGAAGCAACAAACGGCGATTTTGACTTTGCAGGCTTTACATCGATTGCTTCAAGCAGCAGCCCGAACGGGTTGTCTGCATCCTACGTAGGATTGACCATATCGGGGTATAATACTAACAGTGGTAATCCAACTATCTCCCTTACCATGAATAATCTGACACCTGGAGTTCAATACGAATTTCAGTGGTGGAGTAACCTTAGTGATCCGGCGGGTGATTATCGTACTTCTGCGAACGGAGGACCCGAACTCGATGCAAATGTCTCTGGATTAGCGGGAGGTACTGGTCAGTTTCAAATCGGGACCTTTACTGCGGACACTCCGAGCCAAGTCATTACCTTCGCGGGCAGTGGCACTCCTGGTCTGTTTCAGGTCACTGGGATGCTCAATGGTTTTCAGTTGCGTGATTTATCGGGAGCCGCCCCAATCCCCGAGCCGAACTCAGCCCTATTGCTCGGCATTGCATTGCTCGGCTTTGCAACCTGTCGCCGCCGGTAACCCAGCATCACTTAGCAGTCCTGCCTTGTTCCACTTCCTCGCAAGCTGGATCTGCCTCAACCCGATATTGTTGCTCTTCTTCCCGTTCATTTTCGATGGCACGAATCAAAGCTTTCTTGACGCCTGCAGCGAAATTTGAAGGATACCTCGAACCGTTGGTAAATCCCAAACGTGCCTTGGCATGATCAACGGTTCTCAATCGAACTAACAAACCAATGAAAACAATATCCAAAGCACGCACACTCACCCTCTCTCTAATCGCATTCGGATCGCTCGTGGGGGGAGCGAATGCTGCAGTCATGCTTACTGTCGATACATACAACTCTGGAACTGTAACATTTTCGATTTCCGGAACGCTTGATAGTCCCGCCACCGGACTTCAATCAGGCAACTTCTTTTTCGCACCAACCGTAGATCTTACTACTGCATGGTATTCAGGATCTTTGAGTTTAACCTCTTCTAGTTTGAATCTCGGTGGTGATACGACAATGACTGAATTAGCAGCTGTCAACAACGGCAGCAGCACAGGATACTCAGTCTTTTTTTACCGCGCAGGATTAAATGAGTCGTTGCCAGCGAGCATGTCGGTCTCGGGGTCTGTCACATTCACGGGTGTAATCGATGATGTTAATTTTAGTGCGAGTGACTTTAATTTGTATAACGGCTTGGTATCAAGTCGTCAGGCCAACGTATTGGTCGCATCTGCTATTCCATCTGCTATTCCAGAGCCGTCATCAGTCATTCTCTTGAGTCTTGGAGCATTAGGTTTCGCGGCTCGCCGTAGAATAAATTCCTAAGTCGAACAAGTCGGAGATTGCGACGCCGAGGAAGCTGTCTGATTAAATTCGAGCTTTATACCGGCGCGCCATTCCTTTGATGTTCACTCCGTCCCAACTTCCTCAACCGCTCGCAGTCCCGCATCCGATAGCAGCCTTGCCTTGTTCCATTTCCTCGCAAGCTGGACTTGTCGCAATCCAATCTTCGCGCCTTTGCTTGAGTTCAGTTTTGCTGGCATAAATTCCAGATTGAAAAGTTTCTCGTCGAGTTCCTCACACACTGAGCGCGGGATTATATGATCGACTGAGGCAATGTCTCCCGCATACGGGCCACGGCTTACAGTTGGAGCTTTGCCCTTCCTGAGCTTCTGCATTCCCGCTTCATCCAAGCAACCGAGTTTCTGGAGTATGTCGAGATTCCTCAGCAATGAAGATTCAACCGCTTTTGCTCTGGGCGTGTCGGCCATCCTGAGCGCGTTCTGAGCCTCTTTGATAATGTCGGGGGGTTCGTGTCCGTTCCTCCTTGCTGCCTCTAGGTGATAGCATACTAAGCGCAAGCGGCGGTTTGCTGCTCTGTCTCCTTTCAGCGTGTCCAGCTTAGCGGGGTCGATGAGTGGCGCGACGATCTCTGCCGCTTTGGAAGTCCCTTTCTTTTCTTCCTCTTGAGGCTGGCAACCTAACAGAATGCAAAGAGAGGGCAGGAAGACAGCAAAGATGCGAAGTATGTCTGAGAGTAGTCAGCAAAGCGAAACCGACAAAAGAAAACCCGCCACCCCCAGAACGAAAAGGGTGACGGGCTAACCACGGCGCGGAAGCAACTACGCAGAAATTTTTTGAATCTTGGCCAACTCTTCGCGGCCTTGTTTTAGAAGCTTCTTGGCTTCCTTTGTCCGTTCAACTTCACGAATGGATATTTGAGCTGTGCTTGTGACTGGTTCCTCGACATATACGCGCAAGATTCCGTGGCTGTCATATCCTGCGCTCCTCTTGCTGCCTGAATAGGCTGAGTCCATGCTGTGATATTTGACCGCATCGGCGCTGCCAGAATAGAGCCTTCTTGTATGTCCATCGGCCAACCCAAGCGCTCCAATTCGTAGTTTGAAAATCTCGAAACCTATTTTCTGAGTTTCTAAAATTACCTCGTCGAGTTGCTCGCAAACTCTCAAACGATGGAAACCACAATCCAAGTATGCCCTTTGTAGGTCGAGCGCTTTGGTTTCCCGCAATCGTTCAAGGTAGTCTTTTGCAGATTCTTCGGCGTTGAATATGAATGTTTCAAGTTGCCGAACTTCTGGATCGGTTACGTTGAAAATTTTCCGGTCATAAACTACTCCTTCGTTGGGCTTTCCAAAGGTGAGACGGTTGACAATCACGTTTCCCGTATCGTCCGAAAATGAAATCGGAATTTCAGTTCCAAAGGTTTTGAGACGTGTTGCTTTGATGTCCTCGATGTGCTGGTGTGCCGCTCTAAATTGCTCGTTGATGTTCCACCACTTAGAGAAGCAATCTGGTAGCTGCTCCCATTCGCTAGGCATTGGCGCTGGATCTGGGCGCTGTGGTGTAGGATCTTGAATGGCGTCAACTTTTGCTTTCGCTGGATCGACTCTTTCAATATCTCCTGCGTCGAAAACATCACTTGCCTTCACTTCGATTTCATCACCTCTTGAAAGTGGTTTAGCAATACCTTTGGAGTCTTGAACGATGATATTTTTCAAGGCTCTGACTTTTACAGTGTCGGCCTTCTTTGCGAAAATTTTAGGGTAGTCTAAAAACATGGTTTTATTTGATTAGGTTGAATCTGTGCTGTGCGTGGGCGATGGAAGGGTGAAGGTTCTTTTGTTTCGCTAGGTCAGGAAACTTGATACCGATTCGTCGATTTCGTTTTTCAATCTTTGCCTTCCTTTTGGCTTCTCTCTCAGCGTATCCGGGCTGTGCCATGCGGCGCTTTGTGTCTTCGATCTTCTCCCTTACTTCTTTGCGGCTGTATCCTCGTGAAGCTAGGGTTGTCTGGCTGTATTCCTTTCGTGGCTCGCTCATGCCTCAATTCTAACCGTTGGAAGAATCAGCTTCCAGTGTTACTCGTTCCGAGTTGTTCCACTTGTGCGGCCACCTTTCGTGGTATACCAAGCGGCTGCACCCACCGCTGAGATTTTGAAGTTCCTTTTGTTAAGCTTTACTGTTGGAAGTTCTCCTTTTCGTATTGCCTCCAGGACATCGCGCTTCTTCAGTCCGGTTATTGCCGCGACCTCTTTCGGACTGTGTAGGACGTATTTCATAGGTTGCTGGTCGGTGTGAAGATGTCAATTTTGCTCATAGTGATAGTTACATGTAATTTGTTAATTTTGGTCGCATAAAATAAAGGGATACCAATCGGTCTTCATTGGTTGCCTGTTAGACTTTTTAACCCTACCCCCCTTGTCTGTGGCCGTGCTGGGGGTGTAAGTGGAGTAGTGGAGAAGGTTTGATTCATTGGGAGAGTCGATTGGGACAGATTGGGACAGATTGGGACAACCCCCCTATATATAAGGGGGGTATTGTCCCTGTCCCGTTTCTGTGGTGGGACATTTGGCCTTTGTCCCGTTCATGTCCCGTTTGTCCCGATAGGGTTAAGCCTCCATGCTCCACGCTCTGCTTTCCTTAGAACTCCAATGGATTCGGCTCTCTGCATCCGTTTCTTGATACTATCTCGACTTGGTATTTTTTCTGTCCCGATAGTGTCCCGATGAGCTTCTAGAATTTCGTCGGGCGTGCAAACGGGACAAGTGCCATTTGTCCCAATTAACTCGAAAAGCGGGGTGAAATAGTCCCGTTCTTTCTCTGCTTGCTTGGCTTCTTTTTGTGCTGCTTTCAATCCTGCTTGCCTACCTTGGAAAGCGTGCATCCCTGCCTTGTCATCCCATGCAAAACAGAAGCCTTGTTGCTTCGGAAGATCCCGCTTTCTCATGTCGGTTCCATAGATGGTTGAAACCGCTTCGTCGTCCTTGTCGATTCGTAGGTTGGCAAATGCTTTCCTGTTCAATTCGCTTCCAAGGTGTCCACGGGTTTTCCCCTGATCTGTTCCGGGGTTCTCATGCAGTATGCAGTAGATGGGGCAAGTGTATTGCTGAGAGAGAGCATGGACTTGTGAAATAAGCTCGAGAGCTTCGGCCTCGTCGTTGGGGCTGGTGCATAGGTCGGCAATGCCGTCGATGATTACAGCGTCGATTCCACCCTTGCTCTCTGTCTCCCTTTCTAGGCTCCCCCTGAGTATCTCCAAGCGCTCAGAGCGTGCGAACATTACAAGTGGAAGGGAAACCAGCCTGTCGCTAACTTCGGGCTGTCCTGAACGTGTCACGCTTCGATTGACTAACGTGTGCCAATCAGCTCGGCTTTGCTCGGTGTCTAGATGGATGATTGCGCCCGATGCCTTGCCTTTCCACTCCATACAAAGGCTGTCTGCTTCTGAGTAGTATTCGCCACGCTGGGCGGCTCCTAGCACCGCAGAAACTACGGCAGACTTTCCAACTTTGGACTTCCCTTGAACGGCTGTGAGATTTCCACGGGCGGCAATTGGTATTTCACCGATAGCCATGCAGGTTTCATCCGGTGGCGGTGTCTCGTCGGGATCGAAGGAAAGAGAGTAAGCGCGGGTGAGTAGGGTTTGATTGCTGGGCTTTTCGATTTGAGAAAGCTTCCTGATTAATTCGGAAATATCTTCACCTTTTCCCATCGCGGCTTGAATTTCCCACAAGAGCAACTGTCTAGTTTTCTGGATGTGAAACTCTTCAAGCTCCCTTTTCAGAGATTGGATGTTTGGCTTTCCTAGTTTGGTAAGTTGAGCGTCTAACTCTTGGGTGATTTCGATGACTTGCTGTTCGCGTGTATCCTCGAAAACTTCCGCCCATCCTTTTCGGCCATTCTCAAGTGACTTGTGAATTTTTGCGGCAACCTTTTGCAACGGTTCGGTTGGGAGTCGTTCAATTGGAAACTCCAAGCTTTCGATCATGCCTTCCTCCATCTGTAAGGCTAAGACTAAGCGAGCATTTTTCTCTGCCCTAGGTTGAAGGATAGCGTGTGCTCCTTGGCTTTCGACTTGCTTTGCTACGGTGTTTGCAGTAGTTTCCAATTGTCTTGAGTGATTGGCGCCTTCTTCGCGGGGGGCGCTTTTCTCTTTGGTAGGATTCATTGTGTGAATCCTTTCGTATTGGCGATTTCAAAGAGTGTTTCGGCATGGCAAGGGGTTCCAACTTTGCACCAGCAAGCTAGATTTTTTCCGACAAGCTCCCGTCTAACATCCGAGATATTGAATTTTAGCTCGCCAGAATACAGAGCACGCCGAAAGCTTTTCACTACCTCCTCACGATTTCCGTGTTCTCCTTCGATGAATGGGTTTCCCCATCTCGTCCCTCTGGTGACACAAACCGTATTTTCGGGAAGCTTAGAGCCTTTCTTGCGAGTTCTCTGAAGTCGGCTTATTGCGCCTTTCTCTTTGGTTGATGGCTTGTTCATCCTTCCGCCTTTCCGCTAAATGGCTGCAAATGACCCAAGAGCTTCTCAGGCTCATTCTGAAGCATTTCGGCTAGTGTTCTGCCTTCTAGGTCCGGTTGCGCCACGTTGAGGATATACGGCATTGATCCGGGGCCGTGCATGGCTGTGAGGATTGCAAGACAGTGTTCGCGTGTGGTTTGGCCTTTCATTGTGCGGCCTCCCGATTGGAGTTCATTACCAGTTGGCTTGTCTTACCGACTCCGGCCTCGATGAATGCGTCTAGTGATTCTCTGTCAATCAATCGGCGTCCTCGGGTTGCTCCCGGTGCGCATACGTTTGATGATCGAATGAAACCAGCTTTGACGTGGTTCTGAAGGACTCTAGTTCCAAGTCCTGAGTAAATAGCGGCTTCTTTTAACCCTAGCCACTTTGGGGTGATTGTTCGCTCCTGCGTCTGCATGCCTTAAAGTGCGCATGCGTGCCGATAAACAGTGAGGGGTGGGTGGTGTGTTTATTCTCGCACCTCCAAAGCTATATTTTATCAGCGTTGCTTGCCTGATGTCGTTTGCCTTCGACCTTGGAAAGCCTGTTTCAAGTGTCCCATATCGCACTTTTCCAGCACTTCCCGCCATTTGTCGTTGCTCTGGAATGGAGCGACACCCAGCGGCTTAAGTTCCCTTGTAACCATCTTTTCAAAATCCTGCTTGGTCGGTTCGGGTTTACCTTCCTTGATAAGCCTAAATGCCACGGAGTGTCCGGCGCGGATATGCATCACCATCTTGTTGCTATCCTTGGTCGGTGATTGCTGTCCTTTCGCAAATGCTTCTACGGCTTCCATAGTAGAACGGAAAAATCCAATGTCCTTTTTTTCGAGTGCTTCCTGTGCCTGATCTCCGAAAAAATCGTTTACCCCGTGGCAAGCTCTCATCGCCGAAACGAAAGCGGGATGTTCAAACTTGGACATTGCCAGTTTCTCTCCCTTCACACTGTCCACCATTCCTGCGGCGTTGTAGTGATTCAAAAGAAGGGTTATTTTTCCGCGCTCCTCATCTCCATTAGTTTGAGGGATAGGCGGTATCATTCCGCGCTTTACCATCTGTTTTTCGCAGGAGTTTTTCAACGTCCAAACTTTCGCGGCGGCACCTGTTTTCTTGGACAGGAAACCCGATAGCCAAGAAAGCTCTTCCTTGGTCAGTCCCTCGATCATCGTTTGAGATGGGACAAGCTTCTTAATGTTTTTTGGGAGTGGTTTCATATTATCAGAGTGTTGGAAGGGTTCCGACAGCACGCTCTAGAGCTTCGTCGTGGTGAGTATATCGCTGATGTATTTTCGAGGATGAATGTCCGGTGAGTTTCTGTCTTACGTCCGCATGAACGTCCGCCTCTGCCAGCCATGACGCGAACGTGTGACGCAAGCTATGGAAGCTCCTGCTCGCCTTCATATCGCCCGGAAGCTCGATCTCCTTTTCTACTCCTGCGCGTTTCATGATCACGGCAAACTGCATGGAGCGAACAGGAGAAGGTTTGTTTTTCAGGGTAGGGAAGAAATCGCCTTTCTTGTCACCGATCCATGCGAGACATGGAGGAGTGAGCGGAACGGTGATCACGGTTCCGGTCGAGTCGCTTGTCTTACTCGGTTTGATCACTAGGCGGGTTCCATCGACATTCTTTCTGGATAGGTTGAACACGTCACTCATTCGCAAGCCAGTGTGCGCGGCAATGGTGATCGCTCCGCGCCATTCGTCGGTCGTTTTCTCGTGATCAATCATCGCTCTGACTTCCTGAGCCGTGAACGGTGCTCTCTGGATGCTGTCTTTTGCTTTTAACGCTCTCGCCTGCTTCGCTGGATTGCCTGTGGCGAGCTTGGCGACGACTGCGGCGTCCATCACCCTCCTGAGGCTGGCAAGAGCCTTGTTGATGGTCGTGGCGCGTCGGTCGCCTTTCTTTTTCGCTTTGGTTAGAGCTGCGGTGACTTGCTCCTTGGTTAATTCGTTCGGCGGTGACTTCATCACCTTTCTGCCCAGCATGGAGGAAAACAAATCTAGATCCTGATCGTATCCTGTCGCAGTGGAAAAGCCGACGTGGTTGCGTTGCTCGGCAATCCATCCTTGCCAAAACTTTTCGAGTGATACGATTTCAGTTTCGGGATTGGCGTATTGATAGAGTCGAAGAACAAGCTCCTCAGCACGCGCTAGTGTTAAGTCTCCTGTGACAGCTTCGCGTGCTGCGGTTTCGATGATCGCAGAAAACTGTTTGGGAAGTTCTCCGCGCTTACCTCTCTCCCTTCTTTCGTCCGCTTCAAATCCGGCTGCAATCTTCGCTGCCTCGCGTTTTGCAGAGACTCCTGTGGACTTCGATACGCGCTTTCCATCGGCGTCAAAATACCTCGCAAAGTAGTAGGGTGATTTCGGTTGTTTGTAGAGAGTTGCCATACCTCGCGAGTATCAACAGAACACACGCGAACGCAAGCACATTAGATTTTAGGAAGTCATAAGTCACTTAGGTTCTAGGCTTAATATCCCCAAGATCGTAGGTTCAAATCCTGCTCCCGCAACCAATGAAGGCCGTTAAGTTTCAGGGACTTAGCGGCTTTCGCCTTTTTGGGTTTCTATTATAGGTATTTTTACTCGTGGAGGAAGCCTTGCAGATAGTCTCGAGCCCAAGAAAAAACCGGCGGCCTCGTGATTGAAGCCGCCGATTCGGAATTGGTTTTTTGTCGCTCCTTATCGAAGAAACGCTTCGTGCAGACCACCGTCGACTGTGATGACTTGGCCGGTGGTTTTGCTGAGGCGTTTGGTGACGAGCAGGAAGTAGGCTTCTGCTTGGTCGGCCGGAGTAATAGGTGACTTGGTGAGGGTGCGGTCGGCGTAAAATTGCGCGAGCTTGTTCACCAAGGATTCCGTTTCCTCATCCTCTGTGAAGGGGATGTCGTATTTAGCGAGAGAGCCGATAACGCGGTCACGCGGGAACATGGCGGAGCCGGATACCACGGTGGCAGGGGCGACGCCGTTGACGCGGACGAGTGGGGATAGCTCGATGGCGAGTTCGCGGACGAGATGATTCGCGGCGGCCTTCGATGTGTCGTAGGCGACGGAACCCTTTTTCGCGACCACAGCATTGGCGGAGGTCGTGAGTACGAGGTTTCCTTGGAGCCCTTGTTCTTTCCATGTCTTGTGTGCTTCGTCGGCGACGAAGTATGAGCCGCTGACGTTGATCGCAAAGGTGAGACCCCATTTGTCATCGGGGATGTGACCGGTGGTATCGGATGGGACGAAGATGCCTGCGGTGATGCAGATGTGGTCGAAGCCGCCGTAGGCAAGTGCGACTTTGTCGAGCATGGCACGAATACCATCACGGTCGGTGATGTTGCCTTGTAGGGCGATGGCTGGACCACAGTTGGAAATACCCGATCCTGCGACGCCGATTCCGAGGCCGTAAGCGTCGGTGATTTCTTTGGCGGTGCCTTGGGCTGCCTCAAGATTCATATCCACGCAGACGATGTTCGCGCCTTCTTTGACGAGGCGGTGAGCAGTTTCTTTACCGATACCTGAACCAGCACCGATGATAATGACTGTCTGGCGGGCGAGTTCCTTTTCAGCAGGCATGCGTTGGAGTTTCGCTTCTTCAAGGAGCCAGTATTCGATGTCGAAGGCTTCTTGTTGTGGAAGTGAAATGTAGGTGTCGATGGCTTCGGCACCGCGCATGACTTCGACCGCGCAGTTGTAGAATTCAGCGGTGACGCGAGATTCGGATTTGTTTTTGCCCCATGCGATCATGCCGACGCCTGGAATGAGAACCACGGTTGGGTTCGGATCGCGCATGGCGGGGGAGTTGTCGTGTTTGCAAGACTCGTAGTAGGTTTCGTAGTCTTTGCGGTATTGGACGAGGCCGCTGGCGAGTTTTTCTTTGAGGGCTGCGACGTCTTCTGTTTGCGGGTCCCAAGCGA
Source organism: Akkermansiaceae bacterium (assembly GCA_045106015.1). Taxonomy (GTDB): domain Bacteria; phylum Verrucomicrobiota; class Verrucomicrobiia; order Verrucomicrobiales; family Akkermansiaceae; genus Luteolibacter. The sequence goes on from JBGCEE010000007.1 coordinate 57,221, forward strand.
CGTAGAGAGGCTTGATTTTGGTGCGGAGGAAGTGGTCCGGGCAGGAAGTGCCGAGCTCGGCGAGGCGTGGGGCATCGGCCGAGTTGACGAAGCGGAGAATCTTTTCGTCGTCTTGGATGGTTCCGACAAAACGTTTTTGCTGGGAGACCTGACCGCGAAGCCATGGCAGAATTTTGACAAAGGTTTCGCGACGTTGTTCTTCGGGGAGGGTCTGGTATTTCTGTCCGCCGAAAGCGGCTTCGTCGCCGCCTTTGGCTTCGTATTTATCTTCGATGTATTGAGCTGCTTTTTCGATGAGGCGAAGGGTGAGTTCGTAACAATCCTTATCGTCGTTTGCCCATGAGATGAAACCGTGCTGGCCCATCATGATGGCTTGAGTTGAAGGATTTTTCTTTTCGATTTCCTGCATCGCAAGGCCGAGTTCAAAGCCAGGGCGCATCCACGGAACGTATTCCATTTCGCCTTCGAAGATCTCTTTGGTCAGGGCTTGGCAATTTTTCGAAGCGGCAATCGCGATGATCGCGTTGGGGTGCATGTGGTCGACGTGCTTGCCAGTGAGGAAACTGTGCAGCGGTGTGTCGATGGAAGAGGGTCGTGGGTTGAGGTTGAAGGTGGTGTGGGAATACATGCCGACCATCTCGTCTTCGGCAGGCGTTTTCAGGCCATTTTCTGGTTTCTCTGCGTAGACGCGCTGAAGGCCAATGAGTTTTTCCTGATAGAGAGAGGAGAAATTTTCGCGTTTCGAGGTGCGGAGATCGCCGCCGGAACCTTTAACCCAGAGGACTTCAGTTTGCTCGCCGGTTAGCGGATCGGTCTCCATAATTTTGGAGGAAGTGTTGCCGCCACCAGTGTTGGTAATGCGTTGGTCGGCTCCGAGGATGTTCGAACGGTAGACGAGGCGGTCGACGGGATCGAGTGAGGAGGCGTGGGAGTCATCCCATGAATAGGTAACGTGTTTAAAATCTGACATTGGGTCGGTTTCTTTGTTGGTTCTTGACGCGGCCCTCAATGAAGTCGAAAAACATCAAGAGCAAGAAAAAACAACAAATTCCCACATGTTAGCAATTGAGCGTCAGCGAAAGATCTTGGAAAATGCGCGGCGAGATGGGGCCGTGCGTACGCAGGAGCTTGCTACAAGTTTTCAGGTAACGGAAGAGACCGTGCGTCGAGATTTGGATGCACTATCGCGGCAGGGACTGCTTCGGCGGACTCATGGTGGGGCGGCGGATATTTCGCTCGTGTTCCATGAGTTTTCTCAAAATGAGAGAGAAAGCCGTCAGGCAGGGGAAAAATCGTTGATTGCCAAGGCGGCAGCGAAAGAGATTGGTCAGCAAGAAACGGTGATGCTGGATGCGAGCTCGACTGCGTTGGAATTGGCTCGTCAGCTACCTGAGGGTCGGAAGCTCCGGGTGCTGACCTATTCGCAAGCAGTGGTGGAGAAACTGGCGGTCCGGACGGATATCGAACTCATTTTGTTAGGTGGAATTTATGAGCCTAAGGGGCGAAGGTTTATGGGGATGCTCACCGAATTGGGAGTTCGGAGTTTTCGGATCGACCGATTTTTCTTTTCCGGCGATGGGTTTGATCTGGAGTTGGGGATCGGAGAACCAAACCCCGAGGAGTCGCGGCTGAAAGCGACCGTGATGAGTCATGCACGATGGAGTTGTGCACTTATGGATCACACCAAGTTGGGTAAGACTTCGGATCACTTTTTTGTGAAACCTGAGCAGTTGGATTTGTTAGTGACCGATCGGATGAGTGGTGAGTTTGCGAAAAGAATGAAACAGGGCTCAATGGATTATATTTCAGTTGAGGACTGCTAGATGCTGATTTGTATGACGGGATTTCTACGAAGGGTGCGCAGGATCGTTGTTGCTTGGTTGATGCTAAACCTTGGAATGCTCCTTGCTAACGAGAAGGATGACAGTCGTGATCTCGTGATCCCAGCGGTCGGTGAGAAGCCTGTCGCGTCTGGTAAGCGTGTTCGGGTGGCATTGGAAGGATACGAAAAAACAGAGGTTTATCATTTGCTCTACTTGCCAACGGATTGGGTGAAGGGGAATAGCTATCCTGTGATCTTTGAGTATCCCGGAAATCGCACGAAAAAGACTCCCGGCACAATTGAAAGCTGTAAGCTTGGCTTCGGTCTATCAGGAGGGGAGGGCGTGATTTGGGTCTGTTTACCGTTTGTAGATAAGGGCAACGCGAAGCATGCTTTGAACTGGTGGGGAGATGTTGCAGCGACGGTGGATTATTGCAAACGTGCGGTTGTCGATGTCTGTGCGAACTATGGAGGTGACTCAGAAAGAGTATATCTCGCAGGGTTTTCACGAGGCGCGATTGCCTGCAATTTTATCGGGTTGCATGACGCTGAAATTGCATCGTTGTGGCGAGGGTTTATTTGTCACAGTCATTATGACGGCGTGAGGAAGTGGGGTTACGCGGGCAGTGATACGCAGTCGGCTCTTATGCGTTTGAATCGCCTCGGAAAACGACCTCAGTGGATCAGTCACGAGGTTAGTTTTGATGATACCGAACGTTACCTTCGTAGGAATTATCCCAACGGCCAGTTTTCGTTCATGGCGCTGCCATCGCCAGAGCACAGTGCGAACTGGGTTTTATCCGAGAGTAGAGAGAGACGGCTGCTCCGCGAATGGTTCCGTTCAACTCTTGAAGGGGATGATTGAGCGGTCGGTATCTTCGTTGGAATGAATGCTTTTCTTGGGCTCAGGCCTTGGGCATGTTTTCGGGATGAGATTTGATTCTTATTCTTCAGTGAAAAGAGATTTCGTTTGGCTGGCTTTCGGTCTTCTTACGAGCGTGGTGGTTTGTTTTGCCCAGGCGAGCGAAGAGGATTCGCCTCCGAATATCATTTTCATTTTGGCGGACGATTTGGGATTCAATCAAATCGGCGCATATGGCGATACGCCAATCCAAACGCCCAACCTCGACCGTCTTGCCTCGAAAGGGATTCGTTTCACTCAAGCGTATTCGGGAAATACGGTTTGCTCGCCTTCGAGGGTTTCGCTGTTTACCGGGCGAGACAGTCGTTTGATGGAGAATAACTCGAACACCGTTCAACTTCGCGAGATCGATACCACGTTTGCCCACGTGCTAAAGTACGGTGGCTACGATACGGCTCTGTTTGGAAAGTATTCCATCGGTTCGCAGATGGGTGTCACGGACCCTCTCGCGATGGGTTTTGATACTTGGTTTGGGATGTATTCCATTTTGGAGGGACACCGGCAGTATCCGCAGATTTTGTGGAGAGACGGGCGGAGGCTTCGAATCCAAGAAAATGAAGGTGGCAAGGAAGGAATCTACGCTCAGGATTTGTTTAAGGAGGAAACGATTTCTTATATTGAGAAAAAACGGGAGAATCCGTTTTTTGTCTTTCTCGCTTTTTCCTCGCCGCATGCCGAATTGGCAGCTCCGAAACAGTTTCTCGACCTCTATGATGGAAAGTTTGAGGAGAAACCTTACCCGGGTATGTCGACTCGTGAACCAGGTGATAAGATTGTCTGGGGTCCTAAGTATGCCTGGTATTATCCGACTCCCGTCGAAAAACCGAATGCAACACTCGCGGCGATGGTGACGGCTCTTGATGCCTATGTTGGAGAAATTGTGGACTCGCTGGAAAAAAAGGGAATAGCGGAAAACACTCTCATTATTTTCACTTCCGACAACGGCCCGCATGATGAAGGTGGAGCTGAACCAGAATTTTTTCAGGCATCGAAACCCTACAAAGGCATGAAGCGTGATTTATACGAGGGTGGGATTCATGTACCGATGATTGCCTACTGGCCCAAGGGGGTCAGCAAGGCTCGAGTCGATGCGACTCCATGGTCGTTTGCGGATGTGCTGCCAACCTTCGCTGAACTTGCAGGAGTTTCGCTGAATGCTGTTCCAAGAGTGAAGACCAATGGCGTTTCGATTCGGACTCGCTTAAGCGACCACCCCAAAGAGATTCCTGAACGAACGATTTACTGGGAGTTCGGGAAACAGGCGGGTGATCCGAATTCGGGAATCGTCGGGAAGGTCTATCAGGCAGCACGACGCGGCAAGTGGAAGGCCGTAAGGTATGGGTTGGAAGGACCAGTTGAGATCTATAATCTTGAAAAAGATCCGGGCGAGTCAGATGAGCTATCAAAAGAAGAGCGAAAGATTCACAAAGAATTCGTAGAGCTTTTCGAAGCACATAAGGGCTAGTGCATCGGTTCGGAAGTTCATGTGCAAAGGCCGCGAGACATTTTTTACGAGTTCAAGGCGCGAGGAGGGAGCGGATCGAGATTCGTGACCGCCGAGCAACGCAGAAATTGGGGAAAAGGACCACGGCTCCAAATTACTTCGATCAAAGATCGCTAACTTCTTCGATCCCCTTCCTTTCCCGTTTGCACAAGAACTTTGGGAGCGGTGCACTAGTCGAAATGGTGCGCGCTACTGGGTTCGAACCAGTGAGAGGAAATCGCCCCCTTCAGGTATGGGTAAAAACTTATAAAATAAGGGTTTGGAAACAGTAAAAACTTGTCAGCTTGGCAAGAATAGGGGACAGTTTAGGGGACATTAACCCCGCAAAACATCATGGCATCCCTCAGAAAACGCAAAGGCTCGAACGTCTGGCAAGCTCAGTTCTACGTTCTAGACGCTGAGACAAAAACTCGGAAACAAGTAAGACAATCTACAGGCCAAACGAACCGAAAAAAGGCAATGGAGGTTGCGGTTGATTTGGAGAGGGTTGCACAAGGAACCGTTCAAGCGGGAACCGACAAGGCTAGACAGGCAAGGGCAATTCTTGAGGAAGCGGTCAGGGAAATTGAACGCGAAACCTTTACCGGATTAAGCGCGAGAAAATACCTCGGGAGGTTGCTGGAAATCTCAACAGGCGAGGAAATGAAAAGTTACACTGTCCAGACTTGGGGGGAGGAATGGTTGGCGAGGAAGGAGAAAAATTCATCAAAGGCCACAATTGCCCGATACCGAAGCCACTTGAACAAATTTCTTGCTTGGATTGGAGACGAGCGAAAAGCGAAGCCTCTTGAAAGTGTGACAACTCAGCACGTCCGAGAATGGCGGGAGGAACTACAGGGGAACGGACTAGCTGGAAAGACGGTGCAAAGCTACCTCAAGGACATTGGCGCGGTTTATCGCGCTGCCATTGCTGAGGGCTTGGTTTGGTTCAATCCGTTTT
>JBGCEE010000008.1:0-17148 GCA_045106015.1 Akkermansiaceae bacterium
CAACAGTATTGCCGATCTCATGATCACCGGTCGAAGCAAAGGGGCGGCCATCGTATTGGGTTTCCAGGATATCTTCGGCGTCGACAGTGTCTATGGAAGGGAGCAATCAAGGGAGATTATCGGATGTGCCCAGAATCTTGGAGTGCTCCACATTAATAGCAGCCAGCCGGATACCCAGCGCTGGGCCTCGGAAGTCCTCGGTGACCATGAAGTGAAAAGTCTGGAGCTTGGAAATTCAAGAACCAGCGGGGGAGGGAGCTTCACCGGGCAGGTGAGCGAATCCTATAGCTACCGGCACAAGACCGAGAAAGTTTGGCTGCCTTCCCAATTTTCCACCGAGCTTCCTCCGGCTGATCGACATCATGGTCTTCACGGACTCTTTCGGGTCGGGAGTGAGTTTTTCACGCGCCATTATCCAGGGGCGGCACTGTTCGGGAAACAAGAATCCGTTCTAAGTATCCCTCAGGCCGAGTCGTCTTTTCCGAATTATGTTCCTGTCAAAAGATCCCGGCTTCTGTTAAACGATTGGAATCGTGGCGATCTTATTCGCTTGGGTCTTTTTGAGGTTCTCGTGAAAAAAGAGGATACAAGGGATGGTCAGGGAGAAGATCTCCTTCATCGAAGGAGGCCAATCACGAAATCCGCTGCTTAAATCCATGGGTCCTGATTTCAACATTCGCTTACGTTCTCTGCAGATTGTCACGATTGCAGGCTTAGTGGCCGGGGCGCTTTTAGTCTGGTGGGCTCTCGCGATCCTGAAATCGGGGATGTTGTTTTGGGTGGATGGGGCGGTGTTTGGCTTCACCGAATGGTTGAACCTTTCGGCCGGGATTTTTCGCTTCGAGGCATTGTGTCTCCTCGCCTGGATTTTGATCGACCTCTTGAGATGGAGTCAGTTTGTCGTCTGGGGGGATTTTCGAGCAGGCCTCATCAGTGGAGGTTCCAGGGCAATCTTTCTCTCCATCTTTTCCGGGGTGACTGGCCTGCTGATTTACCTTTGTATTTTGAGTCCTAGCGAAGAAAAGGAGGGTAGAAGATACCGTTCATCGGATCTTTCCTCCGCTCTGATGGCGGAAGACGCTGCTGATTACTTTTCTCCTACCGCCCTCGAGCAAGTTGAGAAGAAAAGCACGGTGAGTGAAAAGGGGAAAGCACTGGCTGACTCCCTGGTCATGGGGCAATTCGTCACCCTTATTCTTGTGATCCTTTTCTGGTATGGGGTTTTTGTGAGGCAATCACTCTCCAGTGTGCAGGTGGCCCCTTCGGTTGTCCGCACGACGATGTATGCCTTCTACAAAGAGAACTCGGGACCCCGTGGAAAGGAGATGAACAATCGGTAAGCCATGGATCATATTCTATTAAAAGCCAGTCACTCCAGTCAGGAGATGGAATCTTATTCGACAAGTCTGGTGAAAAAGCTGGGACCAGAGGCCTCGCTCTTCACGAATCCGGATGAAGTCCTCGGGGGTGCGAAGATTCCTTTTCCCAAGGGATCGCTCTCGATGAACGATATGGCACCGCACACCGCCATTGTTGGGTCGTCGGGAGCCGGGAAAACGATCATTCAGAAGATGTGGTTGGAAGCGGCCCTGGTGGGATCTGGTGAGAGGGGTCTTCTTTATCGGGCTCTTGTCTATGATCCCAAGCGGGAGCTTTTTCCGGTTCTTATTGGTATGGGAGTACCTGCCTCACAGATTATCATTACCAATCCCTTCGATTGTCGCTCTTCGGCTTGGGATCTTGCTGAAGATTTCAAAGAGCCTGCCCAGATCGAAGAGCTGGCCGAGATGATCATTCCCCGGAAGAAAAATCAGGGAGGGGAGGGGGATGATTTTTTTGACAATGCCGCACGAATCATTCTTCAGGACATTATCGCTGGGTTCCGACATCGAGCTTCGTCGTGTTGGACGCTTCGTGACCTCACCGAGGTCTGTTCCAATCTCGACTATATGGAACAGGTTCTCAGACATACCGAGAATGGCCGCAATTCATGGGAAACCTTTCTAGCACCGCGATCCTCGGATGGTCGCATGGCGGATAGTGTTTTGGCATCACTGTTCGGTGCCGTAAGGCCTTTCCAAACCCTTGCCTCGGTATGGAACCGGGCTGACAGCAAATTCAGTCTTGATCGCTGGCACACTGGGTCGGGTGTTCTCCTGATGGGAGCGGACCCGAGACGAGAATCCACGCTCACTCGAATCAATCAACTGATGTTCCGACGGATCAGCCAACTCGTCTTGTCGAGAGATCAGGAAAACCCCATCGACCTCACCTGGTTCTTTCTTGATGAAGTAAGAGAAGCGCAGAAGCTAGAGGGATTCCGCCAGCTTCTTACGGAAGGACGATCCAAAGGAGCGAGGGTTGTGATCGGATTTCAGGATGTTGACGGAATGATTGAGATCTACGGAGAAAGGGGTGCCGAAGAGATCATTGGACTTTGCGCCAATCGTATCATTCTACACCTCGATAACCCAAGGACACGGGAATGGGCCTCGAATTTCTTTGGCGAAACGGAGTCTGAGACGGTCACCTTCAACTCCAATGAAGGAAAGTCGACTGGAGGCCCCAGTATCACACGGAATGAGGGAGAAGGTATTTCCCTGCAACTGGCCCCCCGGAAAAATGTCCTGCCTATCCAATTTTTTGATCTTCCTCTCGCGAGCCAAGACAATGGAGTTTCCGGATTCTATGCCGCTCCTAAGATGATCCCTTACCAGAGAACTGAAGAAATGGCCGGATTTCGGGGGGATTTCACAATTTCTCCCGAGGATTATCAAGATATGTTCGATCTGGGGAAGGGCGAGGCCGCACCGGTGAAGGAGCGTCCACCGATTCATCAGCAGCGCAAAATCTGGAATTCCAGCGAGTTGAAAAGATTTGGAATCAAATCCAATGAGACGGTCGACCGGGAAGATGATTACGACCCGCTCTCTCGCAAATCATGAAGATCTTGCCAGAACGACGCGTCATTTAATTTGTAATAAAGGAGTAAAGAATATGTGGAAGGCAGACAAAAATCGGAGAGAGGCGACTCACGAATCGGGGACGAGAGTGGTTGCATTCAGCACCCTTGATCCAAAGGGGCTTTATGTCGTGGGGGACAAAACGCTTGAGCTGTACGTTACCTATGATGGAGACGGGGCAGAAGTTGGGCACCAGGTTCTGAGTTCTCCACCTTATCACTGGAATGACGGAACGGCGCTCGACGACGACGAAGTGGCTCGTTTTCGGGAGCTTTATACCGAAGGCGTATTATTCTTGGGTCTTGGTTGGATAAACTATAATTAGAGATTCACTGAACCTCTTCTCACCGTTTTGGAAAAGTACGACATTGATCAGCTCGCTCGAGATATTTGGGCCCAGAAGCTGGAGTATATCACCTCTTTGACTCCCGAAGAGCAGCTGGTCGCAACTCAAATCGTTGAGAATGGACAGCAATTTGTTGCGGAGAAAAAGCTTTCTAAGGAGGTTCGAAGCTTAAATGAGGAGGTATTGGCCACAGAAGGCCACAAGAGTTATTTGTCGAAAAGAGCGGAGCTTGGTGTCTTTCCCGGGAAAGACGTTGATCAGTTCTTTTTCCAACTTGAGACGAGACAGTTTGCCGCCCACAGCCGGGGAGAAGTTCAGATCCGGCCTGATTATCTCAGGAACGATGGAAATTTTCCCAATCTAGTTCTCTCCACCATGTTGAGCCGGGATTCCAAGATTACGAAAATCAATGGGATCGATGCTAGGGAACTGAGAGCCCATGCCGAGTCACACGGAATGGAAAGCACGACTAGGGTCCTCCAGGAGCACACCATTGGACAAGATCCCGAACAAGCCTTCGAAGCAGGAAGGGAATTTTCACGTATCATCGAACAGAGGAACTTAGAGCATGAACGTGACGTTGAAGCGAGGAAGCAGGGACGAGAAAGAGACCCTGAAAAAGAGAAGAAAGAAAACAAGGATACCGAGAAGGAACGCCAGGAAAGAGTTAAAAGTAAAAACCCCGACCGTGACCGAGGTCGCTAGAAATAAATCATTCTTATGAAGAACCGAATGAGTAGCACTTACGAAAAGAGAACCGAGGAAAAATCCAAGGGTTCACCTGGAGTTCCTCTGGGCGGAATGGGAGCATTGAGCCTGCTGGTTAAAGCGGTGATTCTTCCAATCGGAGTGATTTTTGTTTTGGCTTTTGCGACCGAGACCGGCCGGGGAATATACTCTGATTTCCGTTCCTATTTCATGAGCCCTGACGCGGTGAGACCATTGACGGGTGAATCTGCCGTTGATTCACATTTTAATGAGCTTTCTCTCAATGAACAGTTGAATCAACTCGATCACGAGGGAAGGCAACTTTTTGGTGAGTTGCACACTTGGCAATTGGATGGTTTCACGCCGGATCGTGATTTGAACGCAGTCTTTCAAGACAATCCGGTGTCTCCTCAAGTGACCAAGAGGTGGAAGGCGCGAGTCACCACCGCCAATCTCGCCAAGGCCGAGGAAGTGGCTGAAAGCTACAATCATCTCCGCCGATACTATAGTCTCGTCGCTTGGCGGGTGAAGCAGCTCGAAGATGTCACCGACAAGACGGTCAGGGAATTACCCGACGAGGCACGGCTTGATTCGGCCTTTAAAGCTGAACGAAACCTCCAGCAGACGACCTTCGCGACTCGTGATATGACGAGGGCACGGCAAATTTTTGAAACCCAAGTTAAACCCTACTTCGAATGACCATGACCAAGAAAATCCTTTGCCTTACTATTCTGATGAATTCCTGGAGCGCGGCCCAGGACAAAGATGCCAACCCGATGTTGGCAGGTTTCCTCAGAGATGCTGAACGCAACGCCCGCTCAATGGAGAAAGCTCATATTGATGCTCTGAAAGCAGCCAGCGCAGCGCGATACGTTGACTTAGGAGAGAAAACCCTGAAGGTCATCGACGAAGCTATTCCGAAGGCTTACCGGAAATATCAAGAACTTCTAAAAGGAGAGAAGGGAATTCTGAAAAGTGAAGCTGGACGATTCCACTCCCAGGATCAGGAGACGGTTGAAATCATCATGCGCTATTCAGCGGAAGATGTCCTTCCCGGTTCGACCTCCAGCGAGAAGGAGTTGGACAACATTCGCATCGATTTTGGAGAAAACGAAAGAGTTCAGCGCGCCAAAATTGTCACGGAAGCCATCGAAAATCTCGAGGCAGACACTGGCGCGACCTTTTCAGCCGAGTCCGCCTTTGTGAAAGTCATTGAGAGAAATGCTTCCTGGGCTTCACGGGCTTGGGAAATGATCACCCAGCGCAACACTCTCCTCGAAGGCTATTTGGCTGTGAAACTCGACGGAGTAGATCTGTCGTCTTTTCCAACGATGGAAGAAGAAATTTCCGCAACAATTCATCGGAGGATGGTGACCATGGGAAAAGCACTTAATGAAGTCGAGCGTGCTGCGGCCGAGGAAAAAGTGAAGCGTCTCGCTGAGGCCACGAAGGATGTCGAAGCTAACAAACTCAAAGACCAGATCGATGCGTTGAGAACTCTGGCAGAAGAACAGCGGGGTCTTGATGCGGCAAAGGCTCAGGGAGAACAGGAAGCAATTAGGATTGAATCTGAGAAACTTCTCCAGGACCAACGTGAGAAATTTGAGACAGAGCTGGCAGACGTGAGAGAACGCCAGGCAATTCTGGAGAAAGAACTTGCAGCCAGAGACCTTGAACTCGAAAAAATAGCTAAAGAGGAAGAGGGGATGAGAAAAACGAAGGAACTCTCTGAAAAAAAGCGTGCCCTTCCCCAAAATGCGAAGGTTTTGATAAGCGCTCTCTCGGCCAAGGGATACTATAAACCGACAGCCATTTACACAAGTGGGGGAAGGCCGATGATCGACTTTAGCAGCCGCTACCCCGGACTGGAACCTCAACCGCATTCTCTCAGTGTGCTGGCTGCTTCCGGGGCTTTGGAAGATACGGCAAAGGGAGTTATGACCATGTATTGCATCCTTTCAGTAGACCGCGACAAAGAACGGCCACGAATTCAGCAGCCGATCCGTCTTTCTTCAAATACAGCCACCAGCCCGATTTTGGCTCTTCCCAAAGACATGAGTGCAGCTCTCACAGCATCTGAAACCACCAAAGAGTTGATGAAGAAAATCCGAACTATCCAGGAGCTTGTTCGAAAGTATGGAGAGCAACTCGTTGAGGAAGGGCTTCTAAAACCGTAATATACCTGCCATGGTGACCTTGACTTCCAAAGCTTCCGCACCTGTTTCGCGGTTCTCGAATCGAGAGAGGGACAAAAGACCACCGTTTGATTCAGTGGGAAGCTTATTTCATGAGGGAAGTAAGGCCTATCGGGTATGAAGCGACGTGAACTCAGGACTATAGATTCCCTTTCTTCAACTTCGGATTCTAAACATTGTGCGAAGTTACACGCTTCGGTTCTCGGAATTGAAAACGAGTATGATGTAGTCATCAGCCACTATGACATAGAGGCATTATCCGAGATAAAAGGGCCTGAATAGACTGAGTCGTGAGAGGCGCCGCTTTTCGTTCTGGGAGTTTTTTTGAATTCACAGATTTATGTTCGCTCCATCGCGCCTCCACTCTAACGTTGCTCCAAGAATGAAAACTCAGGCAAAAGAGCTTCGATCAGCGATAGCGAACTTTCGCACAGCTAAAAGTCAGCTGGAAGCCGTTCGAAACCGAATTGCTCAAGAACTTTGCCCCATCAAAATTGGTGAGAAGGTTCTATATAGTTCCGGAGGGAAAATTTGGGAAGGTGTGGTCGATAATATTCATTATTCGAGTTTCTTTTTTACGTTCGACGATCCCGATATAGACGAGATCTCAGGATGGTCGGTTGAAGGGCTCAAAATCAAAAAAACCACCGGAAAAACTGGGAAACAACGCTTCAGTTTTTGCAGTCACGAATCTAAATTGGTCGCCGGTATCTGGGAGACTACGGCAGAGAATCCCGACAGGTGGAACAAGGCCATCAGCCAGTAAATGAAGAATAGGGTAGGAGGCGGGAGGTTCTAACGGCCGTCCCCAGACCATCGGTCATACGGGGCAGGGAAGCACGGTGGTTCCAAATCGCCACTTGGTTTCCATCCGAAAAGTCCTGGCCTTTTCCGGGTGCTCCGTATGGCCGGACACATAGGGTGGTATGAAAAAGTGGGCTGAAACCACCTGATTTTTCAACTATTTGGAGGTCTTCACAGCAGCTCAACTAGGGTGTGGTCTATTTGGACGTCTTTTCAGACGTAGTCTCAACCCACTGTGAAATGATTTTTGGACGACTCCTAAATTCCAGCGAAGCGGAGTTCATCGGCATGAATCTGTGGGGTGGGGGAGACGCGATGTGGTCTGCAGATTTTGGCTGTGAGCGAAGGATGAGCCGAGACAAAACTGGAACGGCCTCGTGGTGTTTGTGGCCTAGTGGTTGGAATTACCGCTCCTTGTGCGAAGATATTTCTTTTCTCAGATTCTCCTACTTTCACACCTCAAAAGTATAGGCCTATGCTCCCGGAAAAATTTGAAGAGAAGACCTTACCTGCGTGGCCGAAATCTACCTTCTCTCATCCGTTCGATATAGCCGTCGCTTATTTCTTCATTGTCTTCGTCGTCTTCTTCCGGTGCTGGCTCGGTCATCAGAAGGGTGAGGGTTCGGTCGTAGCTCCCGAGTCCCACCACATCTTCCTCAACTTCTTGTTCGGTAGCATTCGGGAACCACTGATTCAGAAGCGAGCCTTCAAGGGCCACTTCGCAATCACTTACCCATTCCATGTTGGTGCCAAGGCGGTAGGTCGGAACATCACCCGGAATTTGCTCGCGCTTCCGCAGCCAATCGATTCCTTGGAGTTGTTTGAACGACGACGAGGCAGTCATGAACTCCACTTTCCCACGGTGTGAAACGACGGCAGCGATGCACTCATCAGTTAGGTCGCAGTAGCGAATGGCGGACGCAACCAGCGAGCTTTCACATGCATCAGACAAGGTCTTGATTGCCTCAAATCCCGGGGTTGATCGTTTTAAAACTGGGTCGATCAGTTTCCAAGGCATCAAGAGAGCGGCGGCAAATGCGTCAGCCTCTCGCTCGTAGCGGTCTTTGGAAATGTAGCCCGAGCGCGAGAGGTGTTTCCCGTCCGTAAGGACCGCAGATGGATGATCGTCGATGAAGTAGTGACCCAGTTCGTGAGCTACTGTGAAATTCTGAAATCCCTCGTTCTGAATTGCTGTGGAGTAGAAAATTCCAAACACCCCTTGGTCCATCATCAAGCACCCGGAAATGTCGCGCTGAGGCGGGTTAAAGGGTATCACGTTGATCCCGATTTTCTCCGCGAGTTCCTTTGGGCGAACCGGTAACGATAATAGGAGGTCGTTGTCGGCGAGGGTGCTGCCAGCAAGTCGCTGAATGGCTTTCAGGCGAGAACGTGTGATCACTTTTTTCCTCCTCTTCTCTCCTCGTCCTTTTCCCGCAACATTTTTGCCATCGCCTCAAGCGTATCAAAGCTTTCGGTTGTGAGGTTCTCTGCGTGACGGAATAACTGCTGTGCACGAGGTGCCGCGCTTAGTCCCTGCCCATGTTTCTCTTCATCAATACGTCCAAGAAGGTAATCGACGCTCACATTGAGTGTGTCGGAGAGCTTCCGAAGGTTGTCGAAGGAAGGGGACCTCTGTCCAGTTTCGAAGTGAGAGATCGCAGCAGCTTGGAGGCCTGCCTTCTTCGCAAGGACTGATTGGGTTAGACCGCGTGATTCACGGGCTTTTCGAAGACGGTCTTGGAATTCTGATGACATCTAAAATTTCTCTTGCTTGGTTGTATACGATTTCGTAGTGTTCTTCTCAACGGGGATGAAACCCCGTTTCTTCGAGCTGAAATCTATACGACTTCGGCATGTTGATACAACCTAAACCGTAACAAAACCACTGCCCACCCAACAATATGGCCAACCGTAAAACCACAAGTCAGTCCGTCGGCTCTCAGGCCGCACGGATCCTTCAAAGCTCAATGTCTTCCGCTACAGCAAAGACGCTGGCCGCTAGTGCTCTCTCACAGCGCTCTTCCTCCCATCAAACAGGAGCCAAGGTCGAAGACCTCGCTTCGCGGGTCCTTGATAGTCCTAAATACAACGCCGGAACCAAGTCTCTTGCCGGATCGGTTCTCAGCCAGTCCAACAAAAAACGATAAAGCCCGGACTTCCTACAACATGATCGCAATCACAGAACCAGATCCGACTGTAGCCGAGGAGGGGGGTGTAGCCTTCCTTCAAGAGGCCTTTGCCAGTGACCAGATCTGCCTTGAGGCTGCTCTCCGTTCCTCCAACAGAATCCGTCATCAAGGGGACAAGGGAGAAGTCAACGAACAGCATTTCATCGACTTTCTCCGCCGTTATCTTCCTGACCGCTACACTGTGGACAAAGCCATGGTCATAGACTCGCAAGGTGTGACTAGCGATTCCATCGATGTTGTGGTTTTTGACCGGCAGTATACCCCCACTCTCCTTGATAGTGACAAGCATCGCTACGTCCCAGCGGAAAGCGTCTACGCCATCTTCGAGTGTAAACCAACTATCAACAAGGAATATCTCGCCTACGCAGGGGATAAAGCAGCATCGGTGAGGAAACTCCACCGCACGTCGATCCCCATTGTTCACGCAGGTGGGATTCATCCCGCCAAAACGCCACAACACATCATTGCCGGAATTCTGGCCATCGACGTTGAATGGGCAGACGGCCTTGGAGCATCGTTCCTTAAAAATCACTCAGCACTTAGCGGACCGATGGCCCTCGACTGTGGATTCGCCGCCAACGGTGCCTGTTTTGACACCTTCAAGGAAGGCGGAGGTCTAGCTTACGGCCCCCCCGAAAACTCACTGGCTTACTTCGCGTTTCGCCTGCTCAGCCGCTTACAGGCCTGTGCAACGGTCCCAGCCGTTGACTGGTCCGCCTACGCAAACCAACTAGCCAAAACCGTCACCGCCTAACACACCATGTTTGATTACTCAGAACAAATCGAAGCATTCCGCGAAGAAAAAGTCCGCCTTCCGAAGGGATTCAAGGAAAAACTTTTCGCTCACCGAGATTCTAATAGGGACCGCCTAATTTCAAGATTACCCAAGCGCATTGAAGGCCTCTCCATTTCCCAAAGTTCCTTCAAGCCCCAAGGATCATCCGCAGTTCGAACCATCATTCAGACAAAATTTATTTTGGAGGAATACGACATCGATGACGGCCTCGTATTGTGGCGGGATGAATTAGTCGATGGCGAAGACAACGAACTCACCTCCACTCAGGTAAAGGGGCATGTGCTGGAGTCGCTCAAGGATGACCGCTTTGCGAAACAGCCCAACATGGCGGCCAATGCCATCCGCGTTTATTACAAGGAAGACGACGAAGAGCGGCATCACATAGATTTCCCGGTTTACCGGAAATACGAAAAGGACAACGGCGACATAGTGCGGGAACTCGCCGGTGAATTTGGTTGGACGGAATCCGATCCAACCCAACTCAATCACTGGTTCAACAACGAGGTCAAATCTCGCAACTCGAACGTCGAAGGACATGGGTCGCAGATGCGGCGATTGATCCAACTACTGAAACGCTTTTGTCGTAGCCGCAATAACTGGGACATGCCAAACGGTATGAAGCTCACGATGCTTGTTGTCGAGTGTCAGCCAGCATTCCATTCCCGTCTCGATTTAGCGTTCCGCCGCTTGCTTGAGGAACTCAAAGGTCGACTTGAGGAAGATAAGGTGATCCTTAACCTGGCTCATCCAGACAAGCCTGCCATCACTCGAACTGATACCGATGACAACGTCACCGAATTACTTTCAAAAATCGAGGAGGCGCTCGAAAAACTCGAAGTTTTGGATACCCCAGATCACCAAGACAACAAAAGTGCCCGAGACGCGTGGGAATGGGTGTTTCAAAGTGACGGCTATTTCCGCGACTACGATAAGGCGAAGGAAGAAAATGAAAAATCAGCACGGTTGAAAGCTGTCGCAGCAACCATCACAGCGGGAACTGCCAAAACCTCCAGTGGTGCAGGGATCGGTAATGTTGGAATCCCCAACCTACCTCACCGATTCTATGGCGACATCTTTTAGAAGCTGGGGAAAGGGAGCCGAAAGCTATCGAAAATTCTCGTTCCAGAAAATTTTGATGGCGGGACACTTTCCTGAATTTCAGTGTGCATATTCCAAGCGACGTTTGACTTGTATCGGGGAAATCAGGCCGACACTGGACTGCTCAACCTACACCGTCAAAATCGAATACGAACCCGGAAAAGAGCCTCAAGTTTTCATCCTGAAGCCAAACATCGTGTTGAGCTCGAAGATCCATCTCTATCGCAACGGGTCATTGTGCCTCTATCATCCAGTCGAGACGCCTTGGAACCATACTGACAATCTCCACGAAAAAATTGTGCCTTGGATCCATGAGTGGATCCTATTTTACGAACTCTTTCTTCTTGAAGGAAAATGGCTTGGAAAATCGGCACCGCATCCGATGCCGCGAAGATAGCAAATTTTCTTCACCACCCTGAACACATGATAATGTATTTTATCATGCGTAAGAATGTGGTAGAATTCCACCCATGGAAACCGTCCAAGACCAGGAACAAAGAGTCGCGCCCGAACTCAATCAGATCTTCGCCGAACGTTTCGGCCAGAAAAAGTTCGTCTCCAGCCTGAAGCGTCTCGTTGAACTCGCAGCCACTTCCGACACCGGCGGTGCCAACGTGGCGGCGCAAGTCGCCCTCGGTCTCTACAACGGCTCAGATTATCCCATGGACCTTACCGAACTGTGCCGGCTCGATGACGATCTCTTCGAAGACGCTATGAACGTCATCCGGCTCCGGATCGAAACCCAAACCGAGCCACACGAGTTTTTCGCCAATGGCGGCCGCCTATTCCAGCAAATCGCCCAAGACTGGAATTTCAGGCCCAAATCAACCCAATCACAGGAGCCAAATCATGAGTGATCCCGAAAACCGCGATCTCATCACCAATCCTGAAGACCGGATTTTGACCCGCCTAGAATTCCAGGGACTTTCCGAAGTTCCGGCTGAACTGGAATGGTTCGCCAACATCGACAATGCCAACACCCGGCGTGCCTACATGCGGGACCTGAAAGAGTTCATGAAATTCACGGGCATCCTGAAGCCGGAGGAATTTCGAGTTGTCACCCGTTCTCACGTCCTCGCCTGGAGAAAACAGCTTGAGGGCCGCGAGCTCGCGGCAGCCACGATCCGGAGAAAGCTTTCGGCGATTTCCGCACTCTTTGAATACCTCTGCGAAAACAACGCCATCGAGCGTAATCCCACTCACGGAGTGAAACGCCCTTCCGAAGGCTCCTACGAAGGAAAGACCCCTGCCCTTGGCGATAACGAAGCCAAAGCCCTTCTGACCGCACCTCCCGAAGACACCCTCAAAGGAATCCGGGATCGGGCCATTTTGGCGACTTACCTTTTCCACGGCCTTCGCGCGGCTGAACTGGCTAACCTTACTCCAGGAGACATTCAAAGCCGTGAAGGCGTCCCCCACCTTCGAGTCTTCGGAAAGCGTTCAAAAATTCGCTATGTCCCCTTCCATCCCGCCGCTCAACGTCTCGTCGAAGAATACCTGGAACTGGCAGGCCACCGGGAAGAAAGAGGCGGCCCTATCTTCCGGACCCTGAGCAACAACCGGGATGAGGATAACCCCGCTCCCCTATCCCAGTCCTCGCTCTATCGAGACGTCATCAAGAAATGGTCCCTCGTGGCGGGGTTGGATGTAAACGGGGTTTCCAATCACGCGATGCGAGCGACTGCAGCGACCAATGCTTTGTCGAATTCAGCGGACATCGCCAAGGTCCAGGAATGGCTCGGTCATGCCAACGTATCGACGACCAAGCTCTACGACCGGCGGCAGTCGAAGCCTGAGGATTCTCCGACCTTTCGGGTGAACTACTGAAGTCACTTGGACGGCCTATGCGCGGCAGATTTCCAAGTTTTTCGAATGGTGCTCTGGTGCTGGCCTGACGCTTGAGCTGATTGAGCCGCATCACATTGCCTATTATTTGGAGATTTTCGACGGAACCGCTCCCAGTTCCAAACAGGCCCTGGCAGCCATCCGGAAATTGTTTGATTGGCTCGTGATCCGCCAGATCATGCCGGTAAACCCGGCTCATCCGGTCAAAGGCCCCACACACGTCGTCCGGAAAGGGAAAACGCCGGTGCTTTCTGTTGAAGAGCTCCAGGACCTGTTTGGATCGATCGACACCAGCCACGTCGTTGGGCTCCGTGATCGTGCACTGATTGCGGCGATGTTTTACTCCTTTGGACGGGTGTCGGCCGTGATCAGCATGCAGGTGAAGGATTATTTCCCGAAGGGAAAGCGCTACTGGTTCGGGCTCCATGAGAAAGGCGGAAAATATCACGAGGTGCCTGCCCATCACCTGGCTGAGGAATACCTCGACGAGTATCTGGCGGCGAGTGGGATTGCCGAGGACCCCAAGTCCCCTCTTTGGCGCACCACGCGAGGACGCTCCAGGGAGCTAACGGAAAAACCCCTGCACCGGGTGAACGTTTGGCAGATGATCCAAAGACGGGCCCAGGCGGCGGGAATTCTGACCAGGATCAACTGCCACACCTTCCGGGCCAGTGGCATCACCATTTACCGGAAGAAAGACGGCCGTCTGGAGCACGCCCAGCAGATTGCCAACCACAGCTCACCGAAGACGACCAAGCTTTACGATCACAGCGATAACGACATCACGCTGGAGGAGATTGAACGGATTTCTCTTTGATTCAGCTACTGCTCTCATTTACATACTATCGCACTTCAGTATTACCCACTTCCAAATGAGCCATCCTACACTACATTCTTACCAAGAAATCTAAAATGCCACGTAAATCTCTATTACTTTTGTCAGCCTCTCTACTATTTTTAGTATCTCTTTACTTTCTTCTGAAACAAGGGAAAACCGTATCATACAACGGTATTGTGGTAGATTCGAAAACAGGCACCCCTATTTCTGGAGCTAAAGTAGTTATAACAACTTCTCCATATGGCGTTTGGGATGCTAGCCCAAATCATACTGGAACTTTAACACAGTCTGATGGCTCCTTTTCAATAGTCGCTAATCGGGAATACTGGATTTCGAAATCAATAATTAGCGCTATCTCTAAAGATAGCCTATTCATTAGAGAAAAGATAGATCTAAAGACCGAAGACGGTCGTCTTAAATTGAGACCAATATCCAAAAATTATATAGGTATCTCAGAATACTCATTTGATAATTTTTCAGGCGGTTGGTCTGGAGAAGTCATTTGGCATACTAAAACAAATTAGCCCTTGCTTCTTCGAAGATAAACAAATCCAAGTGCAGAGAGGAACACAACAGAAATCACAGCGAAAATTATTATTCCATCATCCCATTTATATTTTTTTTCACCTTTAAGCGAAAAGACTTTTACCTTCTCTTGCGTATCTGAACGTATCCTTCTATACGAATTATTTCCTTCCAAAATCTTATTTTCTATCCCCGTTAGATCTACGTCTTCTGCCTCGAAGGCCGCTTCAATTATTGGCTTGGTATCTAGGATTTTTTTTACAACCCCTGAATCTCTGGCAAGCATCTCCTTATTTATATCGGGAAAGGTGTTTCTAATTTTCCCAGCTTTCATCATGCTAGCAACAATGATATCTATTCCCTGATCATTCTTTTCGACAAGAATGGTTAAAATTTTCTTGATCCTCGAGAGATCATCTCCCTTTATAATTAAGCCTGCATTTCTTCTTATTAATTCAAAAACCTCGCTTGTATATGTGATGATTTCTTTCTTTTCCTTGGGTGAGAATACACCATTTCGAGAAATGAATATTTTCATCACCCCCACAGGATCTTTCACCCCTAAATAAGCAGTGAGTCTATTACCACTACCTGGTGGAACTTCCTTGAGGACCTCAGTAAAAGATGAGACTCCAATCCAATCTCCCCGTGAATAGAAAAGATCATTTATTAAAGAATAATTTATTCCAATTTCCCTAGGATCCTGTGAGGAAAGTAATTCTTTTGCACAAACATATGCAGCTTCTTTAGCTCGCTCTGAAGAAATAGTCCTCCAGAGTTCTACTAGTGATCTACGATCTCCATCAAATCCACTGTTAGTGATCAAAGAATGCACTCCTTCTATATCCTTAAAAAAAATATCACCATATTCTTTTTCAAGTGCCGAAAAACTCGGACCACTACCTTCTTGGTTTTTGATCCTCAAAAATTCTTCTAGTAAATCAAGGCTATCTTTACGTTCAGCAAGAATTTTAGAAGAGATTATAACTCCTATTATTCCAAATAAAAATATTAATTTTCCAATATTCAGAATATTATTCATTTTACTGTCTCCGCCTTTACTTCCTGAATCATTCCATCCTGAACTACTGCTTCATCATCAATTAAAATGTGGCTCATCCCAGGCATATTAGTCAAATCCAGGTTATTTGGATTACCGGGTATGGGTTCCCCATCCAAAGGGCCATTCGTTTGATAATAATTTTTTGCAGTATCGGCATTCACCGGCCAACGATCTTCGGAAGACAATCCACCTTGAACGACAGCGTCAATATATCCACCAACTTTAAAATCAGAAAGATTGTCATGATCTAACGAAGCCGACATCCGATATACTGCACCCCCTCCATGGCTGTGACCAAACATACTATGTTCACTGATACCGTTATAAAACATTGAGCTCTTTAATTTAAGATATGGTTCAGATGTTAGATGATTTGGCGCAGGTTCGAATTGAGCCTCGTTATAATAATAAACATCATATCCATCTAAATATAGACTTTCACAAATATCATAAACTCCGTTGTCCAACAATGCAACCCTCAAACCCGGATAGATAGTAATACTAGCACCTGTGGAAGGGACGTCTGTTGCCGCACTCTGGTCTCCACTAAAGCCAATCACGCAGGATTTGAATGCTCTTATCGCAAATCTTCGCAAGACAACCTCCTTAGCCCAACCAGCTCCATCTGGTTGCCATAAAGCATAGGAAAACTCAATAAATCCATTGTCGATCAAATCAGTGAGTTCTACAAAATATTGCGTCTCCGTCTGGTTACCAGGTAAATATGTTTGCACTCTAGTCTCATTTGAATTAGCAACTAAGGAAGATTTTTGCGCATTTCCCCAGATTCTGATACCTTTTGTTTTATTGATGATAAATGGTCTTCCTCCTGTAAGATAAGGGCTTCTTAGCGTGATTTCCGAAAGATCGTCTTCATCGACATAATACATAACATCATCATAATCTTTTATATTATTTTCGTTATCATCATCACCATTTACCCTTACTCTTATCGGTGTTTCATCGTAAGGGATTTTTCTTTCAAATTTGGTCAGATTCCATTCTACAGCCTTAAATATATTACTTGTTGGGCGGTAGAACTCGATTATCATTGGATATAATGACCGTTCTAGGTCTGTTCCTTCGATAGCTCCTGTTATTCTCGCTTTATCTGAAAGAGTTTGTCCCGCAGGTATACGAAGTAGCCGATGATGTTTGAGATCCTCTGTCTCACCACTAGTGTTAGGAAGTCGCTGTTTAGTGAATTCCAAAGGGTGAAAAACCACATCGTTCACGACAGAGTTAACGGAAATCAATTGCAGTTCAATTTCCAGATCCACTGGACCTAACTTAAGTGGTAGAGGATACGATCCCCCAACGATCCCGTTAATTGCGAGAATATTGAAATTTTTGTCTAGAGCGACTACTCTAATCTCCCTAGGTTGGTTAGGAATTTTCTCAATAATTATCAAATCGAAGTTTTTCTGCTCTTCTTCACTCTGAGGTAGCTGATAAGATGGGTGGCCAGGGTCTCCGATCGGATATCCAGTACCTCCTCCTCCGGCATCGAACAGTGTCGGATCAGTGCCGTTAGCTTGCTCTTGCGCTAGTGTAAAACCATCATGGTCAACATCTCCATTGAGATCGTGGGCTCCTGGAATGTCGGTGAACTGAAAGGACACGAAGACACGCTGATCAAGCGGTGGCGGAAAAGAAACTCCTTGGAGAACAGATCCATCTCCCAAAAATACTTCACCAGGGAGGTAACTCCAGTTGACCATATCGGTCGAGACCCGAGGAAAATAAGTTCGACCAACTACAGACTGCCATTCGATATG
>JBGCEE010000009.1:0-22990 GCA_045106015.1 Akkermansiaceae bacterium
CATGTTGGCGTCGTCGGTGGTGGCTTCCGTCCAGGGGTAGGGGCTGGGGGTGGAGGTGCCGGGTTCCATGACGACAAGTTGGCCCGTGAGCATGGCGTTGTCCAGCCATGCGGGGTCCTGGGTGCGGAGGTGGTCGTAGAAAGGTTTTGCGATGGCTTTGAGCTGGCCGGTGAGGAGGACGGTGCGTTGTTTCTCGTAGAAGTCGGTGGGGAGCGGGTCGGGGATGGTGAGGTCGACGATGGCGGCGAGGTCGGTCTGCAGGGATTGGAAGGCAGAGGGCGGGAGTTTACCGTCGAGCTCTGCGAGGGCCATGGCGGCGAGGTGTTTGGCCTAACCGATGGTGGCCGGGGAAAGATCCGAGGCGGGGTCGGTGGTTTTGATGCCGCGACCTGCCCACCATGCCGGATCGGCGGGAAGACAGGGGGTGAGGAGCACGAGGCAGAGGATGACGGAAAGCGGTTTCAAAGGAAAGTGGAGAGAAGACGGTGAATGGAGGAAGGGGGCGCGGTGCGGGTCGGCGGACGATTTGTCAAATCGTCCCTACCGGGTGGTAGGGGCATTTCGATGAAATGACCGTGGGTTCGGGTGGTGATGCGGAGTTTCAGGATTCCAAGGGACGGGGGTCAGGGGGCGCTAGGCGGATTGGGTTGGATAGTCGGACGTTTTATTAAAACGTCCCTACTGGTTCACGGGGCGTAGATGCCCATGGAGATGTCACCCTGGGGGGCTGCGAGGATGACGGAGCCCTGCAGGACAGTGGCACCGGAGACGGTGAGCGATTGGGCGGTGGTGTCGGCGAGGGCGGTGGTTCCGGAGGGGGTGAGGTCGGTCGCGGTGGTGGCGGCGAGGGAGGTGGTGCCCGTGGCGTTGAGATCATCGACGGTGACGGTTCCGGTGGCGTTGAGATCGGCAAGGTTGCTGGTGCTCGTGACGTCGAGGGTGGTCGCGTCGAGATCGGTGAGGGTGGCGGTGCCGGTGGAGTTGAAATCATCAGCGGTGATGGAACCCTGGAGGGTGGAGTTTCCCGAGACGGTGAGGTTCTGCGCGGTGGTGGTGCCCTGCAGGGAAACGTTTCCGGAGACGGTGAGGGACTGGGTGGTGGCGCTGGCGAGAATGGTGTTTCCCGAAAGGGTGACTTCGCCGGGGATGATGACGGAGCCGTTCTTCAAGATGGTGAGAGCGGTGGAACGGTTGGAGTCGTCCGATCCGTTGCCGATAACGAGGAGGTCATCCGTCCCCATGGGTGTGTTCCATTTTCCAAGGGCGGTCGAATACGATTTTGACGAGGTGAGTCCGGTGCCGATGGCGACGCCGGCTGTTTCGGTGACCGTGTTCGAATTCCCCACAGCCCAGCCCTGGGAGGAGGCGACATGGTTTCCGTAGCCGATAGCGGAAGAATGAGAAGAAGAGCTTCCAACCGTTGCTCCTTCGACTGTATTGATCGTGCCGGAGACTAGCGAATTATCCGCTGTTACGGTATTGCCGTATCCCGAAATCAAGACTCCAGAAGAACCCTCGGGTATGACGTTGTATACTCCGAAAACGCCCGAGTTTCGCAAATAGGAGGAGAGATCCGAGGTATTCGCATTTAGTGAGGCATGATTGTGTGCACCCGCGATGATAGTTGAGAACAGATTCGCGTCGTTGTGGTTGCCTGTCACGCCCGCGTGGTAGGGGGCACCGGAAGGGGTGCCTACGATATTCCCCCATCCGGCGAGTATGCCTCGATACGGAAGCATGTTCATTGTCGTATCCGAATGGCCGTCCGTGTCATTCGTGCCGCCCAAGACGACGTTTGAATCCGGTGGGGTCCACGAGACGAGGCATGTGAGAACGGGAAGGGAGATGGCAAAGTGCGTAATTTTCATGATGGCAGTTTTTGGAAGAAGAGTTCGGAGAGGGTTCAGTTACTCGATGAGAAACGATAGGAACCGCGGTGTTTGAGTATGAGGGCGGCCTTGTCGTCTTCGGTTTCGGGAGTGAGGGCGGCAGCTTTGAGAGCGGCCTCCACCTCCTCCAGAGTGGCAGGTATGATGAAGCCGGATTCCTCAAGTTCACGGAGGGACGCGGCGTCTGTGCTGGAATCGCTGTTTTCTCCGCTCGAGAAAGCCGTGGAAACGCCGATGCGACGGGTGATTTCCTTCGCGCGCGCGTTCACGTGATTTTTGGTAGTTTGGTTTTCACGATCTTCACGCAAGGCTTCGGCACGGGTATTTCCATCGGCTTGCACCTCTGAGGATGAGTTGGAGGTCTGGGAAGATGCCATCTCCCAGGCGGAGAAGGCAGCGACGGCGAAGGCGCAGGTAGCGAGGATGCGAGTGGATGTCTGTGTCATGATAAGATTGGTTGGATGAGGTGGATGTCGGGGTAATCATTCCGGCAGGAAGGTAGACGGGAAAGGCACAGGGAAGCCGAAGTGCGCGGTGATGGGATGACACCGATGAATTTCGGGCAACGTGAAAAAATACACGGATCGAAAACGGCTTGATTCGGAAAAATATCTGGCAATCCGGACCTAAGCGGCGAACGGCGATAAAAAACGGAATTTCACACTACAGTTCAAGCGTTCTTGCAATTTTTGGTCAAGATGTATTTCGTGACGGAATTTGTCACTCGTACACTAGTGACTTGAAGTAAGAGGATTATGGGTTTGGAAAAAAACCTGCGACCCAGATATACGAAAACGATTTAGTCGGACCCCTCCCTATCCACCCCCCGCCTCTCATTTCCGGCGGTTTTCTTTCGATCTTTCCTTCTGCTTTCTGTTAGCTTGTGCCTTGCTCTCGGCGGCTTTTCTTTGCTGTTCTGCTTTTGAGCGGCGGGCCTGCTCTTGTGCAGCTCGTTTCTGCGCTTCCTGCTGATTCCGACGCACTATCTCTTGGGCTTCTCGTTTCTGCCTCTCCTGTTGTGCAGCTCTGGCTCTGGCTTTTGCTTGTGCGGCTCTCTGCTGGCTCTGCTTCTGCCTTTCCTTCATCGCACGTTTTTGTGCTTCGATTTGTTTCATGCGAGCCTTCTCGACGGCTGCGCGTTTTTGGACTTCTGCTTGCTTGCGCCGAGCCTGTTCCAATGCTGCACGTTTCTGTGCCTCCTGCTGCTTTCGGCGTGCTTGTTCTTGTTGAGCCTTGGCGCGGTCATCATGTGTGGAACTTTGATGATTCTCTTGGACCCTAGAATTGCTCCTTTGAGAAATGCTCGGACGATTCGTTCTCGCTGCTTTCGGTTGTTTCTCTTCTTCGCGTTCGCGAGCTGCTTTCTGAGCACTGGCAAGACGCCATTTTTCCTCTTCGACTCGCTTCTTCATTTTTTCGGCTCTCTCCCGAGCCTCTTTCTGTTGCCTGTCCATAGCTTCACGACGAACCTTCGCCTCTGTCTCGTTTTTGCGACGAATCACATTTTCGTTTTCTCGAGCCACCTCATGTCTTCGCTCTGTGCGCCTGTGCTTTTCTTGAGCACGCTCGCGGGCTACTTCGGCAAGCTTGAATTGTTCGCGACGTCTGCGTTCGCGGCTCTTTGCTTCTCGTTCTCTTTCTTTCTCAGCGCGTTCTCGATTTGCTTCGGCTTCTTCATTCGCGCGTTCACGCTGTCTCTTCATCGCCTCTTTACTCGCCTCTTCACGTTCCTTAATCCGCTCCTTCTGTTCATGTAAGGCTCTAGGGCCGTGACGATTTTGAGGCCTATTCGCTTTTCCAAATTCTCCATAGTGACCACCACCTCCTCGATGCACTCCATGAGGCAGGTTAGGTTGTGATTTTGATCCATTTACCTTACGGAAATGGGTGTTCCCGCGAACGTGATGAATCACAGGCGGAGGCAGCACAACAGTCGGCTCAGGAACATAGATAAAAGGTGCAACGTGGCTAAGATGCTCGTGGTATTCAACAATGGGTGGCGACGAGACTGCAAAGTCGACTGTAGGAGCGGCCGGAAATACTGGAGTCGCCTCAGGAATGAAAAAGTCGGCTTCCTGCTCCAAAACACGGACACTTTCCTCATCAACTGCTAGCTGCTGAAGTCGAATTTCCTCCTCACGATCCAACAGTTCTTGGCGAGCTTCATTGATCGCTTTTTCCTCTTCCACAAAAGCTTGCTTGGTTACCGCATCGGCTTCAGCCAAAGCCATCTTCTGCTCCTCCAAATCTCGTAAGAGCTGAGCTTCTCTTTCCTCGACTGCGAGGCGCTCACGCTCGACTTCTTCTAGAGCAGTCGCACGTCTTAATTCAGCGAGCTCCATCTCCGCTCTCTCCTTCTCTTCATTCGCAACTAACACTTTCTGCTCAATCTCCTTGAGTATCCTGCCGAACTCCTGATCAGACGACTCACATGAAACGAGAGCCCATGCAGTGGATACAACGAGTGAAGTGGAGATGAAATTTTTCATATTGTCCCCCTTTTGACGAAAGACAGCAAACTTCATTCAATACGAATGATCCGGACTGCGGCATAGCTCCTGAAATCACGAACCGTCAACACGTCTCACAAGCACGAGAAATCGACGTATTTAGGCAAATCTCCCTGTCCCAGAATCACTTCGCGCTTTAAGCGGCAACCAAGTGCCGACTCCATCGCACGTTGCTCCATCGCAAGTGCACGGGGAAACTTCTCGAAAATTTCTACTAGAGGATTGTGAAACTCCCGCAAAATCAACGATTGAGATTCTTCATCTGCCACAACCTTCATCTGGAGCCCATCGATTTCTCGGTGAGCAATCAAAAGCTTCGCCCGATCCTCCAAGGTTTTACCTGCGCTAGTGCGTGCTTTCCACTTCGCCTCCAGTTGCTGGAAGTGCTGAAACAACAGTTTTTCGGGAGCGATATCACCAAAGGTCTGCTGCACGTGGTCCAGCAAGTTCAAGGTGAACGAGGAAGGGATACTCGGAAACATTCCTGCTGCCTTGTCAGAAAGACGGTAGAAAATCTCCGGACGGCCAATCCCGGTCCGAGGAACACGGGATCGCATTAGATAGCCACGTTTGGTGAGTTCCTCACAGTGTTGTTTCACCGTCATGTAGTTCGAGCTCAGTTCACGGGCAAGATCACTGATCGCCATACCGCCAGCACCTTTCAACTCAGTCAGAATCGCTAGCCATTGAGGTTTAAGAAGGTCGTTGAAGGCTTGATTGAACATGCGAGAATTTCTGACTTACCAATCAGGAGCTTTGATTCTAGCGAAGGTTTTTTCCTTGTCCAGCAAGCGCATTGGGCGAGGGTTTCTGCAATTCCATGAAGCACCTCACCAGAATCCTCGGAACGATCCTTGCCACCGCCGCTCTTTCCCACGCTGCGGAGCATCCGAACATCATTTTTATCTTCACCGATGACCACGCCACAGAAGCGATCTCAGCCTACGGCGAGCGCTTCGATCAAGTCGCGCCCACTCCGAATCTCGACCGTATGGCCAAGGAAGGCATGCTTTTCGAAAATTCATTTTGTGGAAACTCCATTTGCGGACCGTCGCGCGCCACGATCCTCACAGGTAAGCACTCGCACATGAATGGCTACTTGGATAATAACAGCAGCCGCTTCGATGGCACCCAGCCGACTTTCCCGAAAATGCTTCAGGATGCTGGATACGAAACTGCGTTGATTGGAAAGTGGCACCTCAAATCCGATCCCACCGGCTTCAACCACTGGGAAATCCTCCCCGGCCAAGGCAGTTACTTCAATCCGGATTTCATCCAGATGGACGGTAGCAAGAAACGCTTCGAAGGCCACGTGACCGACATCGTCGCCGATAAATCCATCGAATGGATGAAGAACCGAAAAGACAAATCCAAACCCTTCATCCTCATGTCCCAGCAAAAAGCTCCCCACCGCGCTTGGGTCCCCGCTCCACGTCACATGGATCTGTTCGATGATATCGACATTCCCGAACCGGAAACTCTTTTCGATAAATACGAAAACCGTATCGAAGCCGTCTCCAAACAAGCGATGGAAATCGAGGACCATTTCTACTGGAGCTGGGACATGCTTCTCCCAGGTAAGACAGTGGATGACCGTATCATGGGGGGCCTAGCCAGCTCGGAAATACCCCGTATGAGTGCGGAGCAGAAAAAGGCTTTCGATGCTGCTTACGGCGATGAAAACGCAGAACTCATCAAGAAGCTTCCAGAAATGAGCGATAAGGACCTCATCAAGTGGAAATACCAACGATACATCAAAAACTACCTCCGCTGCATTCGTGGCGTCGATGAAAACATCGGTCGCATGCTCGACTACCTTGACGAAAGCGGCCTCGCGGAAAACACCATCGTCATTTACTCATCCGACCAAGGCTTCTACCTCGGCGAACACGGCTGGTATGACAAACGCTGGATGTTCGAGGAGTCCCTTGAAATGCCGTTCATCATCAAATGGCCTGGGACCATCAAACCGGAAACACGAAGCAAAGCGCTGATCCAAAACATCGACTACGCTCCTACATTTCTGGATATCGCAGGCGCCCCAGTTCCAGAGGACATGCAGGGTGTTAGCCTTGTCCCAGTCCTCAAGGGTCAAGTAGAACCGCCTAGTGATTGGCGCGAGGCCATCTACTACCAGTATTCTGGAGAATCGACCCACCAAGTTGCTCAACACGACGGAGTCCGCAACTCGCGCTACAAACTCATGCGTTTTCCTAAATCCGACGAATGGATGTTGTTCGATCTCGAAAAAGATCCTCAGGAAATGAAGAACGTTTACGCGGAAACGGACTACGCCCCTGTCTTGAAGGAGATGAAAAAACTCTACTCCGAAATAAGGGCAAAATACGAAGTCAACTCATCCACCTATCCGCAACAACGCTGGAATGAAAAATGGTGGAAAGAGCGCTGGGACAAAAAAAACAAGGAAGCAGGAACCAACGAAGCCAAAGAGGCGAAAATTGTTTTCCTCGGCGATTCAATCACCCAAGGATGGGAGGGTCGCGGTAAAAAGGCATGGGAAAAGCACTTCGCACCCCTTGGCGCTCTGAACTGGGGATACTCAGGAGACCGCACCGAGCACCTCATCTGGCGACTACAGAATGGCAACGTCCAGCGCGTTAATCCGGAAGTCGCCGTCATACTCATCGGCACCAACAACACAGGTCACGACCAACGCCCGGCGGAACAAACCGCGCAGGGCATCAAACGCGTCCTCGATGACCTCGCATGGAAATGGCCCGATACGAAAATCGTGATGATGTCGGTTTTCCCTCGCGGTCCAGATAACGAAAATCCTCTCCGAAAAATCAATAATGAGATCAACAAAAAGGTCAAAGCATTCGCCGACGGAGACCGCGTCCACCTCCTTGATATCAACGAGAAATTTCTCGATGAAGATGGAAATCTCAGCAAAGACATCTTTCCGGACCTACTTCACCTAGGACCTGCCGCTTATGACACTTGGGCAGAAGCACTTTCCGAGAAACTGAAAGAGATCGGAGTCGAGTAGCCTGCTCTCCAACAGGCCATTCACGCTTGTGGATGGAGGCGAACACGGGGTGGTCAGCTTCGCTGCTCTCGCCCCTTTTTGTGTCTGAAGATGTCGTCCAAGATCGCCGTCTGAACCGTTTGAGACATTTCGGGCATCTTGCCACTTGCCAGAAGCCTTCGGGCCAATGAATCTACGGTATGCGCTTGGCCGATCGTTATATCGCAAAACAAGTCATCGTCGGCACGGTGTATGCGGTGCTTGTACTCAGCCTTGTCCTTGTGATGGGCAATCTTTTCAAACAGGCCCGCCCACTCCTTGTTGAGCAACAAGCACCGCTCGGACTCGTTGTCCGCTTCGCGGTGAACGTCCTGCCCTTCTCCCTCATGTTCACCATTCCATGGGGCTTTCTATCGGCCATTCTTCTTGTATTCGGCCGAATGTCGAGCGATCGCGAAATCACCAGCTTCCGAGTCGCAGGTGTGAGCCTTTTGAGGCTCTCTCTACCGGTCTTTGTGATCGGCGCGCTACTTTCTGGACTCTGCCTCTGGATCAATATCAACGTCGTCCCGCTCGCGAAAGCCTCAATCACCGAACTTATCTACGAGCAGGTGAAACGCGATCCTCGCTCCTTGCTCGATCCAGGCATCGTGCAATCAAAATTCGAAGATCAAAAAGTCTTTGTCGAGGAACGTGACGGCGATGCCTTGAAAGGGTTTCACCTCTATCAAGTCTCCAACGGAGAGGACGGAAGCCCTGTTCGAGCCGAAGCCTACGTGCATGCCAGCAGCGTCGCCCTTGTGGTCGATGAAGAGAAAAAACAACTCCGCCTCAAACTCATCGAAGCCTTCATCGAATCAAAGAATCCCGATGGCAACTCGGAGATCGTTTTCGTTGATGAGGCAGAGCCATGGCTTTTCGATTTTGGGTCAGAGCGGAAAACCAAGATGCGCTCAAGTGCGATGACCAATAACGAAATCACCGCTTATCTCGCAACCGATCCCGATATTGCAGAGGCGAAAAAAGTCAGTTTCCGCGCCGAGATTACCAAGCGCTACTCCTTCTCGCTGGCCTGCTTTTCCTTTGCCTGCATCGCCATTCCACTCGGGCTCAAGAGCCGCAGGAAAGATACATCCGGAGGTTTGGTCCTGAGCCTAATAATCGGAACTGCCTACTTCTTGTTCACCGTCCTTGCCGATGAATTTGAGACGGATGCCGGAGCCACCTTCGCACTCTGGGCTCCGAATGTTTTCTGCGTTCTGCTCGGCTTGTTCCTGTTCAAGAGGGCTCGCTTCCGCTAACGTCCCGAATCCGCATGAGCTTCGGAAAATTCATCAGGAAAACCAGTCGTAATACACGAGAGTATTTCGCGAACGAAAAAATCGACTTTATTCCGAGAACAGGCGATTTCAGAAAATACACGAATGGTGATTTTCGCTGTGATCTCAAAGCAGCATTCAACGGCACCCTGCTCGCTTTACCCCAGGCAATCGCTTACGCGGCGATTGCTGGGCTAGACATCATTTATGGAGTCATCAGTGCGGCGATCGCACCCATGGTTGCGCCGTTTTTTGCGAGCTCGCGTTTCAACGTCCTTGGACCAACGAACGCAACCGCCTTCATGCTCTTCAGTTTTTTTGCGGTAAATCCGGACCTGAGAGAACGCGTGCCACAGCTTTTGCCTATCCTCGTCCTGCTAATCGCAATTTGCTCCATGGTGGGCGCAACTCTAAAAGTCGCTGATCTCCTTCAGTATGTCTCTCGCAGTGTCCTCGTCGGATACATGGCCGGAGCAGCAGTCCTCATCATCGGAAACCAACTCAAGCCACTCCTCGGACTCAGCGACTTAGTCGATTCTGAGAAGACTGGGACCTTTTTCGGACTCATCTGGGAATTGCTTAAACTCTTCGGACAAATCGACTGGGTTCCGGTAGCCATCGGCGCGGGCACACTGCTGATCTATCTAGCTTTCAAAAAATGGAAACCTAAGTGGCCCGCATTCTCGATCGCCTTGGTGTTTGGATCAGCCATCTTCGGACCGCTCATTCATTTCGGCATCGGTCCTTTTCAAGGACAAGCCACCTTCACAACTTTCGGTTTCAGCGAACTTGCTCCAAGCCTTCCTGATATCTTCCGGTCCGATATTTTCGGGGATATCTCTGCACTCATGGGCTTAGCACTCGCCATCGCCTTCCTCGCCTCCTTGGAAAACTCTCTGATGGCAAAGTCCATTTCCTCGCAAACCGGAGAGAGACCCAATTCCAACCAAGACATGCTCGCAGTCGGATTCTCAAATTTGGGATCCGCCATCGCAGGTGGCATGCCCGCCTCAGGATCTCTGACCCGCTCCACACTCAATTTTCGCTCAGGGGCAGCAACCAAAGCCGCACCAATTTACACAGGAATCTTCACACTCATTCTCGTCATCATGATCGCGTGGTCACGCGAAGCTGGCATCAATATCCTCGACTACATTCCGAAAGCCGCTCTAGCAGCCTTAGTGATCGCGATTTCTTTCTCCCTTTTCAATATTCGTCAAATTCGCATCTGCCTCCGCTCCACCTCTGACGATGCAATCGTGATTAGCCTCACCCTTTTGGCCACTCTCTTGGCACCACTGCATGTCGCCATCTTCATCGGGGTAGCCATTTCCATCACCCTCTTTTTGCGCAGAGCCAGTAAGCCGCATCTCAAGGAATATGAGTTCAACGACGAAGGTGAACTTCGTGAAAAAGAATCATCTGGCGCCCGCCCTATTCCCGCCATCTCAATCGTTCACGTCGAAGGCGATCTGTTTTTTGGAGCCTCGGAACTTTTCCGAACTCAAATCCAACGAACTGCTGCCGACCCCGCGATCAAACTGATTATCCTGCGACTGAAAAATGCTCGACACCTCGACGCCACAAGTGTGATGGCCCTGGAGGAACTCGTAACTTACCTAAGAAAACAAGGCCGCCATCTGCTGATCTCCGGCGCAACCAAGGATGTTTACAAGGTCCTAAAACGTTCGGGTGTGCTCGAAATGTTGCAAGAGGGAGCAAACCGCAAAGAAGGTGAGAGCAATATCTTTCTGACCATGCCTTCAAATCCAAACATCTCCACACGAGATGCCCTCAAACGCGCACAACAACTTCTCGGGACAAAAGAAGCAGATGTGCGTATCTTCTTTGATCCGAACAAGAAAACATGAAGAAATCCTGGATCATCATCGCTGTCGCCGTTCTAGTACTGATACCCATTGGTATATGGTGGTCATCTCCCGAACAGGTGGTCATTCGCCGCACCAAACACCTCATGGACGTCTTGACGATCACTAGCGGCACGAGCTCCCCGTTCCGCCAAGCCAAGGTTTTTTCCATGAATGCCCTCTTGCAACCGAACGTGGAAATCGTCACTCCAGAAATTTCCGACTCAAATGGAACCTTCGACAAACAAGAGATCGAATCCGCCTTTTCATGGATCTGCAAACAGGCGAAAGAATCAGAATTTCTCGTGACTGATGTTCAAGATCTCGAAATCGATGGCGATCGAGCAGTGATCAACGTCCTCGTGAAAGGATTCCTTCAACTTCCCAGCTACCGGCCCGCAGACGGCACTCATGATGTCGAAATCACTTGGGAAAAAACCGGCGATGGCTGGCGCTATTCGCGGGTTGTTTGGAAAACGAGTTAGCGGTTGTTTACTAGTGCTCCGCTCCCAAAGTTCTTGTACAAACGGGAAAGGAAGGGGATCGACGAAGTTTGCGATCTGCGATCAAAGCAAGTTGGAGCCGCGGTCCTTTTCCCCGATTTCTGCGTTGCTCGTGAAAAATGTCTCGCGGCCTTTGCACACGAAATTCCGGACCGATGCACTAGTCTCCCAAGAAGACAAATTCTTCGGCAACACGGTTCAAGGAGCGTCTCGCATCCGGCATCGCTTCCGCGAGCGATCCAAGCAATTGCCTCGGCATTTGCCCTCTTCCGGAATGTGAGTGGTTTGCAGCACCTTCGAAGGCACGTTTTGCAAACGATTCGTAAAAACTGATATCAGGAGCCCCACAACGTTCGTTGCGCTTCGCGATGAACGCCGGAAACAAACCGGTCAGAACCATAAATTGATTTCCCGCAGCAACCTGCAAATGGAATTTCATTTTCCCATGTGAAGATGAAATAATCGCAAGAAAATCAGAGGCATGCGTGTAGCCAAGGGCAATATCTTGCAACGGATCGTCACCGTGCACTCCGATTCTCTTGGCCAACACCCCAGCCACATAGTCAGCAATATCCGGATCAGAAATGTCCGCTTGCTTGAAAGCGTGCCGAACCAAGACATAGAAATAGAACTCTGGAGAAAGTCGAAGAGCAGACGGAGAGTCCAAGATTCCGCGAAAAACTTCCTTCAAATCAAGCATCTCTCGCAGCGCGTCGGGATCATCCCAGAGCTTTGCCATACAGCGGCGTTTGCGACCGCCAGAAAGAATTTCAGTAAGGAATTCAAAGTCCGCGAAGGTGAATCGATCGCGAGTGGGTGCCATCCATTTTTCCAACATAGCTAGCCGTTTATCAGAATCTCATCCGCGATGGCCAGCAAAATAGTTAAGTTATGTAAAATAATTTGAAGAACTTGTTTCCCGACCAAGACCCATGCAAGGCTCACCGCATGAGTGATGCATCAAAGAAAACGACCAAATCCATCGATCAAGCAATGGAATCGCTGAAAGGAAAATCTAAAATCCCGATCAATCACTCTGTCTGCCGATGGTGTTATGAAGACATTCCGTTTGAGGAATTTTGCATGGCCGTAAAAGAAATCGGCATCCCGTCCATTGACCTATTAGAAACGTCAGACTTTCCGACTTTGGAAAAACATGGCCTGACCTGCGCGATCGTGACTTTCCCAACTACTAAAACAAAAGCTGGCACGAAAGTCGGTATGATTGAAAAGGCTTTCAACCGTCTCGAACATCACGATGCCTTAGTAGAAGCCTACGAGCAAAAACTCAAAGACTGTGCGGCAGTTGGCGCGAAGCAACTCATCTGTTTCCCAGGCAACCGCGAAGGAATGGACGATGAACAAGGTATGGCCAACTGCGTCACCGGACTGGAACGTATCCTTCCGCTAGCAGAAAAGCTCGGGATCACCTTAGTGATGGAATTACTGAATTCCAAAGTCGATCACCCAGATTACATGTGTGATCACACCGAATGGGGCACGACCTTGGTCGATCGTCTCTCCAGTCCGAATTTCAAACTCCTCTACGACATTTATCACATGCAGATCATGGAGGGTGATGTGATCCGCACGATTCGCGACAAACATGCCTATTTCTCCCACTATCACACCGGCGGAAATCCCGGCCGCAATGAGATTGATGAAACCCAAGAGCTCTATTACCCAGCCATCATGAGAGCTATTTCTGAAACTGGCTACACTGGCTACGTCGCCCAAGAGTTTGTCCCTAAAAGACCCGACAAAATCGCGAGTCTCAAACAAGCCATTGATATTTGCACCGTCTAGACCGTTTTCCAGATGGAATTACCGAAATGGTCGAGGCGGACGCAGCCAAGATTAAGGCGTGAGAAATGAGTGGATCAATATCCATGAATGACGAACAACGCAGATATTGGCTTCGTACGACCGAAACTCCAAAGGACAATGCGCAGCCAATTTCACAGACTGAAAAATCACTTATCTGATTTCGGCAAGATCATCTGGAAACCGGTCTAGCGACGATCCGATTTATCGATTTTCAGAAACAGGCATTTTTTACTGGCAGGAATGCCTGTCTTTGTGACGATCTCGCCACTTAGATGTTCCTCTCTACTATTTCCTTCTGGTCAACTGCTATTGCTCTTCTACAGGTCCTAGGCTCCTTAGGAATTTTTCTCTACGGCATGAAAATCATGTCAGAGGGCGTCCAAAAAGTCGCAGGCGACAAGATGCGCGCCGCGCTTGCCGGTATGACCAGCACCCGCGTTCGGGGAGTCGTGACTGGGTTTGCCACGACCACCTTGGTGCAGTCCTCTTCCGCTTCCACCGTCCTTGTCGTCTCGTTTGTAAACGCTGGCTTGCTGACCCTCATCCAAGCGATTGGCGTCATCATGGGAGCTAACTTGGGAACGACCACAACCGCATGGATCGTCGCTCTGATCGGTAAATTCTCCGTTTCGAAAATCGCACTACCGATGATCGGGATTGGGCTTCCGCTATTTTTCATTGGTAAAAACAAGCTCCGCAACTGGGGTGAAGCCTCAATCGGCTTTGGGCTCGTTTTCCTTGGTCTTGGCCTCTTGAAAGACTCGGTTCCTGATCTGCGAACCATGCTGGAAACCGATCCAGACACGGCCCAGTATATCGAGAACATTATCAATATGATCGCAGGTCACGGCTTTGGTTCCGTGGTGATGTTCATGACAGCTGGTATTTTGCTGACCTTGATCGTGCAA
Source organism: Akkermansiaceae bacterium (assembly GCA_045106015.1). GTDB lineage: Bacteria > Verrucomicrobiota > Verrucomicrobiia > Verrucomicrobiales > Akkermansiaceae > Luteolibacter. The sequence goes on from JBGCEE010000009.1 coordinate 13,814, forward strand.
TCCTCATCCGCAGCAATGGCCATCACGATCACCTGTGCTTTGAATGGTTGGTTCGGAGATATAGGGGCCGACCCATTGGGTGTTTTCCAATCCTCTGCAGCCATCGTCCTCGGGGAAAATATCGGCACGACAGTTACCGCCTGGCTGGCATCCGCAGGTGCAAACGTCAATGCCAAGCGTGCGGCTCGAGCTCATTTCACCTTCAACATCATTGGCGTCATATGGTGCCTCGCCTTATTCTACCCCTTCACCCATCTTGTTTGGTCTCTCGTAGATGATTTGCCGGCCGCATTGCGGACCGCCAACAAAGGCATGTCGCAATCCGAAGTCGCATTCGCCACCGCGATCTTCCATACCACTTTCAACCTCGCCAACATTCTCATCTTGATCTGGTTCGTTCCAGTGATCGAACGAATCGTGACCTGGTGGGTCAAAGATACGGACAGCGCCCAAGCAGGAAAACTGCGCTACATGGGCAGCTCCTTGGTAGATATTGGCGAACTCAGCCTTGCGGAAGCCGATGGTGCCATCAACCGCATGGGGCAACTGACTTCCAGCATGTTTGAAGGCCTCATCGATTTATTCGAAAGGCCCACCGAAGATCTCTCAGACCGTGTCGCCGAGTTAAAAAGGATGGAAGATACCTGTGATGATATGCTGCATGACATCACTTCCTATCTCATCCAGTGCTCAACCCACGAGATCGAATCGGGAAATGCTAGCCGTATTACTGCGAATCTACGCGTCGTTGCAGAACTAGAAGAAGCAACCGACCGCATCTATCGAATGGTGAAAGTGGTTCAGAGAAAATACGAAAAGAGCCGCGATTTCACAAAAATTCAGCACGAGGATTTCCTCAAAATTGGCGAGCAAGTAAGACTACTGCTCGAAGTAGCCAAGAACAGCCTACACAGTATTGATATCACCACCTACGGTACTGCCCACGAAGTCGAAGAACGAGTGGACCGGATTCGAAAGCAGAACAACAAAGCTGCTGCCAAGAGAATGCAGGAAGGCTCAGCCGTGCAGACAGAAATGATCTTTATTGATCTCAACAACCATATGGAAGCCGTTGGCAACCACCTCTTGAATGTGATTCAAGCTCACCACCGTGAGCATCAAAACGATTGAGGTCCGTTGGAATCAGGCAAGAATCTCTTTCACCACATGTCCGTGCACATCGGTAAGCCGGAAATCACGGCCTGAGTAGCGATACGTCAGGTTTTCATGATCGAAACCCAAGAGGTGTAAAATGGTGGCGTGGAGATCATGCACATGCACTCGATCCTCAACGGCTTTAAAACCGAATTCGTCAGTAGCGCCATGCACATGGCCTCCCTTCACTCCACCGCCTGCCATCCACACGGTGAAGCCATAGTGGTTGTGGTCACGACCTTTCATAACGCCCTTGTTAGATCCTGTCTTGGGAAGCTCGACCACAGGAGTCCGGCCAAATTCACCTCCCCAAAGAACCAAGGTTTCTTCTAGCAGGCCACGCTGCTTGAGATCGGTTAGGAAGGCTGCGATTGCTTGGTCGCATTGACCTGCAAGTCTTCGATGATCTTCGATATCATCATGACTATCCCATGGTTGACCTTTCCCATGCCAGAGCTGGATAAACCTCACTCCCCGCTCGAGCAATCGCCGCGCCATGAGGCACTGGCGGGCAAAATCACCGGGGCCATACATTTCCCGGATCGACTCAGGCTCCTGTTTCACATCAAACGCATCGCTCGCTTCGCTCTGCATCCGGTATGCGAGTTCGAAGCTACGGATGCGTGCCTCAAGCTGCGGATCATAGCCTGTCTCATCCAGATGCCTCCCATTCAGCTTGCGCAAGAGATCAAGTTGGTGCTGCTGACGAGCTCCTTGGATTTTCGGATTCTGCAAATTCTCGATCATCTTCTCGACGTCTTTGAGCGAAGAGTCGAGGTAAGTTGCCTGATGCGCCCCGGGCAGAAAAGAAGCGCGCCAATTTTCAGCTCGCTTGATGGGCATTCCTCCTGGGCACATCGATACATACGCCGGCAGATTTTCGTTTTCACTACCCAGCCCGTAGCTGACCCAAGATCCCATCGAAGGGCGCGGCAAGGTTCCCTCTCCGCAGTTCATCAGCATGAGCGAAGGCTCGTGATTCGGCACGTTGGCATGCATCGAACGGATCACACAAAGCTCATCAGCATGCTTCGCGGTTTTGCTGAAAAGCTCGCTGACTTCCAATCCGCTCTCACCATACCGTTTAAATTCAAAAGGAGTCCGTAGGGCGGCACCAGTGGGACGCTCGGTAGTAATGCCTTCAAGAGGCAAGGTCTTGCCATGCATATCTTGCAAAAGCGGCTTGCGGTCGAAGGTATCCACTTGGGAGGGACCGCCGTTCATGAACAGGTGCACTACACGTTTGGCTTTGGGAGCAAAGTGAGTTTGTCCAGCGCGAGCTCGATCGCCGAGCAACGGTCCCATCGCAAGAGCTCCCATACCCATACCGCAGCGTCGCAGGAAATCCCGGCGGTCGAGAAGCAGGTCACGGGCGGTGATTTCGTGGTGTCCCATCTTAGTCTAAAAAGTTGAATTCATTTGAGGCCCAGAGCATCTGGACAAGATCTGCCCACGGCTCATTGCCTCCCGACTTGCGATTTGTCTCTGCCTCAGCAATCCATGATTCAAGAAATCGCAGTTCTTCGTCATCAGGGTCTCGGAGCAGGAGGCGTTGATACAACCAATCAAAACGACCTCGATTGCTATCGATCTTCTTGAACTCAGTGCTTCCCACAAGAGCCTTGGCTTGGCGCATGGAAAGTGGCCCATTCAGAAACCAGAGCGCCTGTTGGGGAACCGTCGTCTCAATCCGCTTTGGCGCATGGTGATCCGGATGCGGAAGATCGAAATTCGTGAACTGCCCTGGCAATTCAAAGCGGTCAATAAAGGCGTATACGGTGCGGCGCCTGTCGGATTCTACTTTCTCCAACTCCACCGAACGCCCACCGCGTTTTCCAAGATCAAGAGCACCGGATGTTTGCAAAAGTCGATCGCGCATCGACTCGAAAGAAAGCCGCTGGCGGTTCCAACGCCAAAAGGTCTCATTGACTTCGTCCAACTTTTTGTTCCGAGCATGACTCGCAGCGGAAAGCCGAAAGGCCTGCGAAGTGAGTAACAGCCGATGAAGCTTTTTGACGGATCCACCATGATCAACAAACCAAACGGCCAACCAATCGAGAAGTTCCTTTTGGCGAGGCGCGGAAGTCTGCGGGCCAAGATCGCCCAGATCAACAAGTGGGGTACCGAAATGCCAAGCCCACACACGGTTCACAATGGTCCGAGCGGTAAGCGGGTTATCTGGAGCTGCGATTTTTCCCGCAAGACTCAACCTCGGACTCTGTCCTTCGGGAAATTCTCCTCCTCCGAGCACGGTCAACCAATGACGAGTAAAAGCCTCCTCCTTGCGTGAAGGATCACCTCGCTTGTAAACCTGTGCTGGCAAATACTTTTGACGCTCTTGCACGACCATGGCACGCGGAGGACCTCCGGGATGGGTCGATTCAAGCCGTGCACGACGTGCCTCAAGTTCACGATTCTTCTGACCGTCCTTTTGATTAAAAAAGAGATGCGCTTTTTCTTCTCCAAAACTAAGCGGACACAAGGAGTGTTTGGCCTGTTTCGCCAGCGGGCCTTTGCCATTCTGCACGGCAGCATTCCATTCATTAGCGAGTGCAAGACTCAGTTTTGCTTGGTCCCGCTCAGCTTCACCCATCGCCTTGCACCAATTGGCTAGGCGGGGAACGGATTTTCCACCAACCGCTGCCACGGAAAAAAACTTCTTCCACTGCATGATCGCTTTTCCGCGTAGGTCTCCAGCCTTCGAGCCCTCGGTATCTGCCTTTCCCTTATCCCAATCTTCCACGAGCGCCAAATATCCGAGCCGAAGGTACTTCGCCAGCGTGGCGGGCTCACCGATCTGTTTCACGATCTCATGGCGAAACGTATGATTCTCCTCATCAATCTTTTTCATTTCCACAAGAAATTTTTGATGAGCCTTTTGACTGGCGGGAGCGCCGATCACTGGACCTCTTGGGTTTGCAACCGCGTTTTCAAGGATGGAGAAGATCGAATAATAATCCGTCACCGAAATCGGATCAGTTTTGTGATCATGGCATCGCGCACAGGATACCGTGCTTCCCATAAATCCACGGGTGACTACATCCACACGATCATCGATTTTTACCTCGTGGCGCCCTCTCGGACCAACCGTTAGAAACCCGAGCGCGGCGAGATCAGGATGGTTGGGACGATCCACCACCTGATCTGCGGCGATCTGAAGAAGAATAAAATCGTGCCAAGGCAAATCTCGGTTGAATGCACCGATCAGCCATTCACGATAGGTCCATGCATAGGGGAAACGATTATCCTTCTGGAAATTGTAGCCAAAGGTATCCGCATATCGTGCCACATCCATCCAATGCCGGGCCCAACGTTCTCCATACGCTGGATCAGACATCCACTCATCGAGAAGCTGGGGCCAAACTTCTGGGTCTTTCTCAAGACGAGCGATCTGCTGTTGAGTTGGCGGAAGTCCGGTGAGAGAAAACGACGCGCGTAGGGCCCAGAGGCGCGGAGAGGCGATGTCGTTGGCTTTGGTTTTTGCTTTGTCTCTTTCTCGATTCAAAAGCGCATCAACTGGGTGAACCCCTTCTGGAAGCGCAACTGCAACGGGCGACTGATAAGACCAATGAGTTGAAGGCTCTGAGCCCAAAGCTGCGAGCACAGACAATCCCGCTAAAAAGACCCACCGCATTTGATTCAATACGTGTTTCACCACAGCCGTCTATCGGTCAAGATTCCGAGTCTCTCCCTCACATCTTGAAATCCTCACCCAGATAATATTTCCGAGCGATGGGATCATCGACGAGTTCGTCGGAAGCCCCTTCAAGAATCACTTTCCCATCGTGAATCAGAAAGGCTCGGTCAGTAATCGAAAGAGTCTCACGAACCGAATGGTCGGTGATCAAAATGGCCAACTCGTCTTCTTCACGAAGTTCACGGACGATTCGCTGAATGTCCTCAACCGCAATAGGGTCGATACCCGCAAATGGCTCATCCAACATCAGGACCTTGGGATCGGAGCAAAGTGATCGGGCGATCGCGAGGCGACGTTTCTCTCCTCCAGATAGAGTGATCGCCTGAGATCTTGCCAACTTGGTGATATTGAAACGCTCAAGCAGTTCATTGGCACGTGCTTTCTGCTTCTTGCGCGAGAGTCCCTTCCGAGTCTCAAGAATCGCCATAAGATTATCAAAAACGGACAGTTTTCGGAAAACCGATTCTTCCTGTGGAAGATAACCCAGACCCAATCGAGCGCGCCGATGCATGGGCAACTTGGAAATATCCTGCCCAAGCAGTCGCACATTTCCTGCCTCCGCCGGAATCAAGCCGGCAATCATGTAAAACGATGTTGTCTTCCCCGCCCCGTTCGGACCCAACAAACCGACAATTTCCTTTGGCTGAACCGTCACGCAAACATCATTCACCACGACTCTACCGCCATACGACTTTCGTAGCCCCTGCGCGGACAGCACCGCTGTTTCGACATTCTTGCAAGTGGAAGCTGGATCGTGAATCATCTGTGGGAAACGCTCAAAAAATCAATAACTGGGCACAGCCTGACAGGGCTCAACGGTTTTTCAAATTCAGATTACCGCCCATTTCCCAATTTCCCTCCGTGGAGAACGATCCGTCGGTCAATAGCCTGAGAGTCAGGTTCGGTTGCTTCGCCCTTGCATAAAATTTTCCTTGTTTCACCCAAGGGTAACCACCACTTACGATGATCTCACCCGAGGCGACATCGTAAGTCAAAATGGCTCCACTCGCCTCGACTGGTTCTTTGCCATCCACGCCTTTCTGCAGAATGCGCACCGCACCGGTCGCCACCAGTTTTCGCACGTCACCAAAGCTCGCATCGGGAGCGATCGAGCCCTCTTTCTCCCCATCCTTTTTCTCAGAATCGGCAGCTTCCTTTTTATCAAAGAACACCTTGAGCTCATTCGCACCGCTCAAACTAAATCGCGGATCAGCGACTTTGACATTTTTCAGGTAAACCAGAATTCCATTCTCAGCATCGAAATACATCCCACCGTCACAGTTGATCGTCGTATCGTTCGGGCCAGGCTCCACCTGCAATGGCTTCGCCTCTTCAGTTTCCGATTCATCGGTAGCCACGGTCTGGATGTCGCCCTCTTTGATGAATTCTACGGCATCTTTTTTCGCTGCATCAGCTGTCGCAATATCTCTTTCTAGGATCTTGGCAGAAGAGCGGTTGATCTTCTCAACGCGAGGTTTGGCAGACTCCGCTTCGGCTTGAATCGCTGCCAGTTCCTCTTTCGAGACAAAATCAGGAGGTGCCGCTTGGATCATTGAGGGAGCCAGGCAAAGGGCGAAGAGAGCAGCATGATTCATTGGATCGAAACGCATGGAGGTAACTGGTTCGGAAGGGGTGATTCTCGTACTGGCAGGACCGCGCAGGAAGCCTTTTCCTTCTTGGAAAGCGTAAACCAGACCAGTTCCGCGCGCGATAAGATTGTCATTGGTGATTTCAATGGGCTCGACCGCTTTGAGCAGCGAGCGTTGCTGATCAAAAATCGCATTCTTCATCTTCACACGGCCCTTCTCGCTACCGTCCTCCTTGTAGAAACGTATCAATACGTCTTCTCCCCTGATTCGCTGCCGATCCAGAATCGTCAATATTTCCGCCTTTAGATCACCGATCAACCGACGGTTCTCATCGTATCGCGGCAGCAACACTCCTTTCATCACACTCCCGTCTGGCAGCAAAGCCATCGGATTTTTGGGCATTTCATCCCCGCTCGCAAGATTGGCAAAAAAAATACCAATGGAGAGCAAGGCTATGGAAAGGCGGGAAATCAACGGACTAGAATTTTTATTCTTAAAACCCTATCCGATGCCGCCTCGGAGACAATAGGAATGTGCCCCGTATTTTCGCACACCGGTGAGATATTTCATTCAATCCAACGCGGGGGTTGATTTGAAAGGAAGCGAGGGCAATGCTCTTTGCATGAAACCCAAAGTAGGAGATCAGGCACCGGCCTTCACCGCGACCATCGTGGATGGCGAAACAGAAAAGCAAATTTCTCTCGCCGATCTGCGCGGAGAACGTGTCGTCTTAGTCTTCTATCCCCGCGACAATACTCCCGGCTGCACGATTCAGGCTTGTTCGTTACGAGACAATTGGGACGTCATCCATGACAAAGCGCGTATCTTTGGCGTCAGCGCGGATGGCGCAGCGAGCCATAAAAAATTTATCTCAAAACGCAAACTCCCCTACCCGCTGATCTCCGACGAGGATAAAACCATTTGTGACGCCTACGGTGTCTGGGTGCAAAAATCCATGATGGGCAAAAAGTTCATGGGGATCGAACGAAGCACCTTCGTGATCGGTGCAAATGGAAAAATTGAAGCCGTTTTGGAAAAAGTCTCGCCGCCAAAGCATACCAAGCTCCTACTTGAAGCCCTCGGGTAAACATGTCGGGAAATCAGCAACATCATCCTCATATCGGAATCGCCTCCTTCGTCAGTGGTCTCATGGCGCTTGCCCTAGCGGCAGGGCTGGAATATCTGAAACTCATCGATCGCTTTGATCTATTCCTTCAGCAACTCCTAACAGGATCGGGACTGTCCGCACCTTCCCGCAGCCTTCCTTGGCTGGTGACATGGAGCGGTGTCGCGTTGCTCTCGTTTTTCGTCGCGGCAGTGATGCTTAATGTCGCTGCGACATGGCGCAGAGTGATCGTCTGGGGACTAACCCTACTACTCACTTTTTTCTGGGGGCCGGTCCTACTCATTGCCGCTTACCGACCGGAAATTGGCGTCGCTCTCATCGCGGTTTTGTGGTCGGGTTTCTGCGCGATGATTTACGCAAACAATCACGAACTCCCCGCGGATCTCAACGAAGCATCCCAACTAAATCGATCTGATGGCGCGCGCTGATTTTCCCATCCCAGTCAAAGCATTGGTCGCGGAGCTCAAACGCCTCCCCGGCATCGGCCCACGAAGCGCCGAACGCATCGCCGTTTGGCTCCTTCAGAACCCCAAAGCCGAGCCTCTTTCTCTTTCCACTGCATTGATCGAAGCCGATGAAAAAATCATCTCCTGCCCCGTATGCGGGTTTTTCGCCACTCATGAACTCTGCGATATCTGCGCTGATGTGAAACGCGATGACTCCCTGCTATGCATCGTGGAACAAGCCACCGACATCCTTCCCTTGGAACGATCCGGCGCATTCAAGGGTCGCTACCATTGCCTTGGGGGTAAACTCTCACCGCTCGACCGCGTCTCACCCGAGGACCTCCGAATTCCGGAATTGATGCGGAGGCTTGATACCAACAACGGCACCATGGAAATCATTCTCGCGCTTGGAGCCGATGTGGAAGGCGAAGCCACTTCGAACTATCTCGCCGATATGCTGCGGGGGAAATCAGCCAAAGTCACCCGTATCGCCCAAGGCCTCCCTGCTGGTGGCGGCCTTGAACACGCCGACGAACTCACCCTCATCCGCGCCCTTCAAGGACGCCGCGATTTCTGAGCCAATCCAGCAAAGCTTGCTCAAAACACACCCCGGTTCTAACATGCCTCATAATGTTTCCCAAACCCTCCCTCCTCACAGCCGTTTCTTTTACTGCGCTGGTGCCCTTATCATCGGCAGCACCACGTCCTTGCCCGGTCGATCCGCTGCTTAATGTGCCAGAAAACTGGGAGATGACGCCCGATGAATTTGAGAAAACCTACACCAGGGGCAAGGTAAAACTCTACACCTGGCTCACCAAAGACCGGACCCGCGCAAAGCTCAGCCGCCGCCTTCATAGAAATGCTCAAATCAATCTAACTGCCTTCGAAGGGACCGTCCCTGCACAGGAAGTCATCGTTGATTTTGCCGAGGGAAAACTCAACCTCGTCAGCGTTTCTATATGGAACCGTGCGGACAGCGCGAAAATTTCCAGAGAGGAAGTCAAGGAACGCTTCACCAACTCCGGCAAAGCCATCGGCAACGTTCTTGGAGCCAAACCACGACGCCGCGATGCGAATCCTAACGCCGGGCTGCTAACCGAGGGTTACAGTTGGTGGTCACAAAAAGGCGGCATCGCTCTACTTGAGCACAACGAAGGAGCCACC
>JBGCEE010000010.1:0-118103 GCA_045106015.1 Akkermansiaceae bacterium
GGACCAGGCTGGAAACCAATGGTCCCTCGCGGAACTGCACTTCCTGACCACCTTCGGCTTTCTCGACGAGGATGGAGGTGCCCTGGATGTCGGCCGGCATCATGTCCGGTGTGAACTGGATCCGCGAAAACTTGAGATCCAGTGCTTCGCCGAGGGAACGCACCAGCATGGTCTTCCCGAGACCGGGAACTCCCTCGAGTAGAACGTGACCACCTGCCATGAGGGCGGTGAGGACGCCGTCGATGACGTCCTCTTGGCCGACCATCATTCGGCCGACTTCGTTTTTCACCTTATTAAAGGCAGTGCGGAATTCCTCCGCTTGCTGCGTGGCATTGTTTGATTCTTGATCGTTCATGGCATGATTAGTCTTCAGATTCTTCAGATTCGGGGAGCGTTAGATTTTGGTTTTGCAGAAAATATTCGCGAACAATGTGTCGCATCGATGCATCGAGAGTGCGTTCGGATAGGTGGCCGGCGGGCGAGCTACGTTGTCCGCGGTCTTCGGCCTCGGCTCCCGGCATTTCCTCACCTTGGGGCTGGACCCGCTCCTGATTGACCTTAACTCGCCCGGGGTTTGCCTGGCCTTTGACATGGTCGGGAATCGGCACCCCGAGGACCAGTCCGGCGACTCCCCGGGACTTCTTGCGAGCGCTCGGACCACCACGGCCGTTGGCATCCGGGCTGGGTTGGGTGCCAAATCCAATTCCCAAATCGCGATTCACCGGTGGCCGGCGATCGCGCAAATTCGGTTGTAGCCCTCCACGCGCTTCGGACTCCGATTCCTCATCGTCCACTTCTTCCTCCTGCTCAAATTCCTCGTTATCTGCGGACTCGGTGCGGTCCTTGCTCGCCCAATCGGAAGAGGCGGGATTTTTGCTTGATCCACCTGAACTGCCGCGTCCGGCGGTCGCACCTGATTGATCCTCGACCTTTTTGGGGTCCGGCTCCGATTCCTCGTCCTTGGTTGCCTTGGGATCCTTCTTTTTGGCGGCACTTTGCTTTTCGGGATTGCTGGCGGGTGCCTGGCTTCCGGGCATGCCCTTGGACTGGCTGGCACGGCCCGATGAGGCGGCCTGGGAGGTCTGCCCGCCTTCTGAAGTTCCAATGGACTTTTTCTCTCGTCCGGCCAGTTGACTCGAGGGGTTCTCGTTGACCTGTGCCGGAGCGGGCTTGCCCCTGTTTGCCTTGCGAACCAGCGCTTCAGGTTTTTCGGGCTTCGGTTCGGATTGATTGATCGGTGGCTGCTCTGGAGTGGTCGGAGTGGTTTCCTCCGGCGGGTTGGGGTTGCCCAGCGAGGCGGTCTGTCCATCTTCAGAGAGCTCTGCTGCGGGTCCACTCCTTGTAAAGGTCGGCAGGAACACCCCCAGCACGAGAAGAAGGACGGCTAGTAGCGCCATGGAAACCACCAGCCGCCATTCGATCCAAGGCTTCCCCCAGGTCCATTCGAGTTGAGATCCGGAAGCTTGGTCGAGCGCAGGTTTGGCATCATCAATGGCTGCCTCCATGAAGTTGCTTCGTTCCGTTGCCGAAAGAAATTCGTCGGCGGTCTGGAGCCGATCCTTCAAGCCCAATGCCTCGTCATAAACCGCCAGACTTTCGCGGCGGCTCGGCCGGGCCTTCCAAATACGAACAGCATGGTATCCGAGGTAAACAAGTGCAGGCAGCGGGCAAAGAGCAGCGGCCCATCCCATCGACGGTTTCCAAGGGGTTCCCAGTAGCCAGCCAATCGCGATGATGCCAATCGCCAGCGCAGGCACGAGGAGCAGCAAGACAGCCGCCTTGGGTAAACGCGCACGGAGACCGTCGCGCAATCGAGATTTCCATAACCAATAGCCGCCGGTCGTGGTCAGGGATTCAAGTGACGACGAGAGCGTCATGTCTGGAGATCTTGCGCTCATTCGGTTGGCTGGGCGATGTCCCCTTCATCAGGCAAAGTGGGATCTAGTTGAATGGCTTGGAGGATTTCCTTGGAAACGCTGTCGCGGATGTAGGCAACCATGGTGAGTTGACGCGGATCCATCTCCGCGGCGAAGAGTTGAGCCTTGCCGGTTCCCGCTGCTTCGAGTTTTCGCAGGTGTGCGGTATTCTTCTGGAGGATGTCCTTGAGAGACTGGGAGAATGGAATGGTCATCCGTCCGTCTTCCGGCTCGAAAGGAATACCTTTGTCATTGGCCGTCAGGGCTGCCCGAGCGACCATGTGATGAATCACGATCTTGCTTTTGCTCGGGTAAAGGACCCCACGCTCGGCCAGAACGATTTGAACGGTTGGAGGGGTCTTTGCAGGGGCATCGGTCGACAATCTGGAGACTTGGAGATTACCCGTGATGTTCCCATTCTCGACAGAGCCGGTGAGTTCGAGTTGGTAGGAGCTCTTCTCCTTCAGGCTCTGGCGAATGAGATCACGACCCACTTGGAAAATCTCTTCCGCTCCCTCGGGTCGGCCCTGACCGGGGAAGTCTGAGGTTCCATTGACGAGGTGGAGGGCTGGCGGTGCTCCATAGAATTTCCCGGTGTTTTGAGCAAACCCATTGGTGAGCGAGTCGAGGGGTAATTCAGGATGAGACAAATGGTAGGTCAGCATGGCGACCTTCCCGCGTGGATAGTAGGTCATTACTCCCTCGTTGCCCAGAGCCCCTCCGATGGCTCCTTCTTCCTTGCCCGGTTTCTTATAGTGAGCGTTGGTAAAGAATTCCACCAGAGCGACGCGGTTCGTTTCCTTCTCCGGTTCGGGACGGTAGCGGGTGGCTGCGGCGTAGTTGTAGGTCTTGCCGGCAATGAGCGGGGCGATGGTGTCTACCGACAACGGTTTGGCGTCGCCCATTTTTTTCTGAACCCGGGCGATGCCTGCCAATGCGGCCTCACCGGTCTCCACCTTGATCACGGACTGTATGTAGCGGGAAAGTGCCCGGTTGTAGCGCTTCTGTTTTTCGTAGAAGCGTCCCAGGTTCAAGTTGACCCGCCCGTCATCAGGCACTCCGAAAGCGGCGGAGAGAAGGTGACGCCACGCGCGTTTGTCCTCATCCTGCTCAAGCAGGATTTCCCCAAGCTTGGCGTGCAGTTGATGAACTGAATTCGGGTAGCGGTCGTTCCGGCCTCCCTCGATGCCCAGTTCACCGGCGACAACCGCCTGCATCGGGTAACCGGCCTTCAAAAGGGCCTTCATTTGGTCGAGCGCTTCGGTGCTGACCATGTCGTCACGCCAAGTGACCCGCAACCGCCGGATCGCGGATTCGATTTTCGCAGGGGTTGCCCTTTCGGCGAGTCGATTGTTGATCAGGCTTCGCGCCGCTTCCGCGCTCAGACGTTCCTTTGGATACTTTTCCAGCCAAGCCTCCAACTGATCATTGTCCTCGGTAGCGAGAGTCTTGAAATACTCGCGATCCGCTACCGGGAAATTAGGCGGAACGACCACTCGATAAGTGGCGGTCCTGCTGCTTCGGTCGATGGTTAGATGCAGGTGCTTCAGTAGGTTCAGTCCGACCACTCCGATCGCTTGATCAGGATGCGATTCAACCAATTCCCATGGACGAAAGGCAACAAAGTCAGCGAGGTTCAGCGCGCCCAATTTCAGTGTGCTAACATCGCCGCCGGGAAAGCCCAATTCCGCGCACCAATCGCGATCGATCAGGCTGTCATAACTCCTCGTGGAAATCGCCATGGTGTGCACCTTGCCATCGGCCAACTGGATCGGTAACCAGACAAGACCATCGTTGATGGTGAGGCCGACTGTGAATTCTCCTTCGACAGGCGCGTCTTCCTCCCCGGCCTCGTCTGGAGGCGTTTGATCGTTACCCGCTTTTTTCAGAAGGATCACGCCTTCGCTCAGCTGAAAGGTGACTTGGTAGTTTTTCAAAACATCGGCACCGATTGAGCCGACCAAGCTGTTTTCGTTGATCTCGGCCGAATAGAGACGGGTGAACTTCTCATAGTCGCTCTCCGGACCTTGCTCGCATCGATCCACCACGATATCGAAATCCGGGAAGTGGATGCTCACCGGAATGGACTGCCCAAACTCGTCCTGCGTTTTGAGAGGCTTGGCAGCGTCTTTGTGCAGGCTCAGCCCACCCGGGCCATCAAAGTCAACAAACAGATTCGCTGGAATACGGCGGTGGATGGTGGACAGTTCCACCGCAGCGACCAGCCGTCCGCCAACAATTTTGACAGGAATACTTCCTTGGCTGGCGAGGATTTCCTCCGATTCCATTGCCGGAAAATCCTCCTGCGCGAGCAATGGTGAGAAGAGCAGGCCATACAAGGCAAATATCCGCGCCAATAGCGACCAACTGTTCGATATTTTTTTAATTGAGATTCTTGGTCTTTCCATCTGGATCAATCGGTCTCTTTTTAAAAGGAGGAAAGGGTTACGTCTCAGAATTATGATTACTTACTTATCTTGCAAACAAATCTAGGGTGCGTGAATTTGAGTTTCGTGCACGCTGAGTCCTGAAATCAATCCCCCATTTCCAACACAAAGAAAGACAAATTACACTCATCGACCTGACTACCATTTAGACATCTTCGCAAGCGAGATACAGGAATGAAAGTTTGTGATTTTGAATCGACAGGATATTCTGGAGGACATGAAACAACTATTGGCGCTAGGAATGTTCATGTTGGTGGGCTCGCTGCTGATGGCGGGTCCGGAGGAATTGGGAAAGGTAAAATGGTCGCGGGATTACGATGCCGGATTAAAGGCAGTGAAGGAGACCGGTAAACCAATGTTTCTGATCTTTCAGGAAGTCCCCGGATGTGGAGGTTGCAAGACTTTCGGGCGCAACGTGATGAGTGACCCGGAAGTGGTGAAGTTGATCGAAACCCACTTCGTGCCGGTGGCGATTCATAACAATTCGCGCGATCCGAAGAGTGAGGACCGGGAGATTGTGAAAAAATTTAAGGAACCGGCATGGAACTACCAGGTGATGCGTTTCATCGGAAAAAACGAGAAAGATATCATTCCTCGAAAGGACAAGGTTTTTACGAAGGAGGATGTTATGAAACGGATGGCCGAGGCCTTGGATAAAGCCGGACGTCCGGTGCCTGAAGAGCTGCGCAGAAAGATTCTTGATCAGTCGTAAGCCTGTTTACCAAGCATCGATCAGTGATTTGCGCGCCTCTTTTTTGTAGAAAGGTATACTCCCAGAGAGTCATACCGAAACCGATCTATATAACGATTACGGAGCAAGTAGCCGACCATTTAATGGAAGAATTTCGGCGAGGGTGTTCGAGCAGATAAGTCATCGGTCACTGCTCAAGTTACCCAAAGGCTTGTTTTCAAAAAGACTTCTGCGTTTCACAAAAAATTTCACGAAAGGCGCAAGAAGTTCATACGATTTTCCGGAACGTCAGGTTGATTCTAAGCTGGTCCACTCTCTTGGTTTTTGGCAACTGATGGATCCAGTAGCGCTGGGTCTCTTTTCGCATTTCCAAAAGGCTTCCGTTTTCGAGAACGATGTGGGCGGTTTCCTTTGTCCGCTTGTGTTTAAAGGAAAATTTTCTTTCAGCGCCAAAACTCACCGAAGCGATCGAGCTACCGACTTCGATACATTTTTCATCATCACTATGCCAACCCATACCCTCGCCGCCATTGTGATATAGATTGAGCAAACAGGAATTGTAGATTTCACCGGTCAACGCCTCGGCTTGCTTTTTGATAATCAGTATGCCGTCCGTCCATTCTTGTGGATTCTTCACACTCCCCGAGTAGGCATAGGTAATTCCGCCATCTGCGAACCATGCAACCTTACGGGCGGTGACGATACGCTTTCCAAACATGTGGGTCTCGTCGTGCTCCCACGCTACTTGTTTCAACAAGCCCTCCGTCAGGACAGCCGATTGCCTTTCATCAAAAATCAATCCGAAGTATTGAGCTTCACCATCGTAGGGCAAAATATTGGCTTTCGTGTCATCTTCAAAGAGGTCCATGCCCAAGTAGCTTTTTTGAGGTTCGCACGCTTTTCAGAATTCGCATCTACAAATCCCGCTTGGGAAGCGGACGCAGTCAGTTCGTGACAAATAGTCATTGAAAGCCCTATAAATTTGCCGCCGTCTCCCAATCGAAGACAGCATTCAACGATACCATGAATCTTCTAAAGACCAAACCCGGTCGTCTCGCTGCATTCGGCGGGCTTTATTTCAGTGAAGGCCTACCCCAAGGATTTGTCGCCACAGCTTTGGCGCTCGAGTTCAAACGCCAAGGGATGAATGTCGAGGCCATTACGACCTTTGCGGCAATTGCCATGCTCCCATGGGCGTGGAAATTTGTGATTGGGCCACTCGTCGACAACCTCCACATCAGGCGTTTCGGAGCTCGCAAACAATGGATTGTTATGGCCCAGACGGGCATGCTTGTTTGGTTGGCCCTTGCTCTCCTAAACATGCCAACCGTCGAAAACGGTAAGGCAATTGGCATAGGCTTGTTTACTTTCCTTATGGTGATGCACAATGTCTTCGCCGCAACGCAAGACGTAGCAATTGATGCTCTTGCCTGTAATGTTCTGAAAAAAGATGAACGAGGACTCGCCAATGGGCTGATGTTCGGTGGTGCACACTCTGGCCACATCATCGGTGGATCTGGGGTGATCATGCTGAAAGAATTCAGTGGAAGTTTCAGCATCGCCAGCCTCTTGGTTCCCTTCCTTCTATTGGCGGTCCTTGTTTTTACCATCACTCTAATTTGTGAGAAGTCTGCGGCGAGAGAAATGGAAGAAGGAGAAATCCCAGCACCCGATCCGGGAGACGCTGGATTCATCGCAGCAGTCCATCAGATCGGCCACTACGCCGTTGCCGTGGGCCGTACGTTCTTCCTAACACGCAGGGGTTTCCTCGGCTTGGTCGTCGCTCTACTGCCGCTCGGAGGGATGGCTCTGAGCCAGACCGTTTCCACGCTGATTGCTCCCACTCTCGGAATGGATGATAAAGGTATCGCATCCCTCGCGCTTTTCACAGGAATCGTTTGGGTCATTTCGTGCATGTGCGGTGGTTTTATCTCCGACCGTATTGGTCGTCGAATTTCATTGGCAATTTTCGCTGGCCTCTCTGTGGTCCCCGGCCTTTGGATGGCATGGAAATTCCACCAATTGGGATGGAATCATCCTCCCGAAGGAGTCAACGGTGTCTGGCCTCACGAACCACAGCTCATTACCTATTGGTGGACGGCAGCCATGGCATTCAGCGTCTTCAACGGCCTGATGTATGGTGTCCGGTCGGCCTTCTTCATGGACATCGTGAACCCCAAGATCGCTGGAACCCATTTCACTGCATGCATGGCGATGATCAACCTAGTCGCTGCCTACACCAATATCTGGCAAGGAAAAGCTCTGGATACTGATGTATGGAACTGGACTCTGCCAAAAATCCTTGTCGTCGACTCGATACTCGGTCTCGTCTTTCTCGCCGTTCTACCCTTCGTCAAACCGAAGCAGATTCATCTCGACGACTGAATCCAAAGTGCACTCCCTTCAGGTCTCGAAAATTACTAAGCTTCGAGTCCTTTGACTTCTACCTCTCGCTTGGTTTGGCTCAATCCTTTGGATGTCTTTTCGATGAACATCATCGTTGTTCCGAATAGGATGAAGAGCATCATGACGCCGTAAAAGACCCAAATGGTTTCTTTGCCTGCCGTGAAGCCGTAGTTGTGCAGACCGACTCCGAGGAAGTTCACATGCCACCACGAGAAGGCGACGATACATGCCGTGAACATGGAAGCGAGATGCAGCCCCCATTCCTTGATGATACCGCCCAGACGCGCGTGAAGCATAGCCAAGGTCCAGAGCACGATCATCAATGCACCATTTTCTTTTGGGTCCCAGCCCCAGAAACGGCCCCATGAATAGTTTGCCCAAATCCCACCGAGCACAGTCCCAACGAGGGAAAGAAAAACGGTAAGACAAATGCTGCCATAGACTGCCTTTGAAAGAGAACGGCGGAGATCTTTGTTACCCCCGTCAAGGTTGAGACCGCGCATCAACACATAACCGCAGGAAAGCATCGCAGCGAGAAGACCTGCCGAGTACCCAAGAGTAATTGTAATGACGTGAGTCGTGAGCCAGAAATTGGAATCTAGCACCGCCACCAAAGGATCTAGGTGATCAGCCGCGTCTCCCACTTCGTAGCGACGTGCAAGGACGATCAAAACTGTTCCCAAGATAGGAGCGAGACCAAGTGCGAAGCGTTTGCGGCTCATCCATTCAATGATGAGCGAGAAAACCACACCCGTTGCGGCAATGAAAATGATGGTATCGTAAAGATTTCCGACAGGTGGGCGTTGCATGATGATGCAACGAATAACGATCGCCAGTGTGCAGAGTATCGCCGCAATTCCCGTGAATCCCAGTGTCGCCCAGTAGAAACCTTTCGAAATTTTCGAGTCATTCAGTCCCCACATCGCCAGAGCACAGATTGAACCCAGAAGAAAGAATACTAGGGCATTGAGAAAGTAGTCAGTTTTGAAATAAGAAACCTCGGTCGAGACATAAGAAAGTTCGCCTCTCGACTCGACTCGCTTCTCAATACGCTCTTTGAATTTTCCGAACTCTTTTCGAAAATCACTTTCGCTGACTTGCAACGAACGAATTCCCGATTCGAGAGCTTTGATATCCTCAATCGCCATCTCTGGGTTCTTCGACTCGAGCGACATCACCTCCATGATCGAATTACCGGCAGAGAGCCAGTTCTCCTCAGATTTACTTTCCGGTGGCAAGATGAAGAGACCGTACTTTGCGAAATTTGCGCCATCTAAAACTTGTTGAAGCAAAATCTGCATTCGTTGATCGATTTCCTCGCCCTCTTGCTGAGTGAGCGCCAGTTGCGAGCGGATTTGTGGGGCCGTGGCCATCACTGAACTAAAATCCACGCGTTTGTCCGCCTGCGTGCCACCGCCCGATCCTTCGAGGGCAATTCCATATCTGGCGAATCCAAAGTAGCCAAGATGCGCCTCGTAGCTTCGGATGTTATAAGCAAGGTCGATCGTCTGCTGCTGAACTGGATCACGGTCATCTTTCTCAATCGGTTCATAGGACTTCGCCAGTTCGATGAGTTTATCACGACCCTCGACGATCTCGTTGTAGCTGTAGCGGTCACGCCTTCCCTTCTCAGGAACAGCAATGGCTTCGAGAACCTTTGAATTATCAATACGGAACGTCGGCAGATCGACTGCAACCTCGGGGCGGAGCACCGTATACATCAGCCACTCCGTTGGAGTTAGTTTATGAACATCACCGCCCTTGCCCTCGACTTTCATCGAGCGAGCACCGTGCAGGCCGAGCATCTTGAAACCTGCGTAGGTCGCGAACGGCTTCACACGGCCTCCGTCCTGAACCGGAAACTCTTCCATCAACTCGACCGTCTCCTCTTCCCAAGGTTCGAGTCCTTCGACGTTCTGCACCTCACCCTTCGGCATGTTGTCGATAAAGACATTGGTCAAAGCCACAGCCATCGCTCCGATGGCCAAGACTGCAACCACCCATTTTCCCCAGTTTGATTCTTTACGCATGATTTTTTCTCTTTCTGGATACGGAGCCAAGATGACTGCCTAGTTTGGTTAGGAACGTCACAAGCATTCCGAATGCGACGACATATAGACTATACTCCGGCCACTTATCCGCCGGATTTTTCACCACCTCAAATACGGAATACATCCGATCGCCGGGCCCAGCTCCTGGCGGCCCATAGCTTGCTTGGAAAAACGTAAACCCTTCGTATCTCATCGGCTCGTTCATCTGGATCCGAACCTCGGATTCCTGACCGTTCTCCACGCGGCGGATATCACTAATAAATTTTGCCGGTCGCGATGTCCCCGGGTGAAAATCTGCAATGAATGTATCCAGTTTTACCTCGAATGGCATAGGCCAGAGTCGCTTCCGCATATCCACGGTGAAAAGCCTGCCTCCATCTCTTACCGTGAAAGGATGAAAGCTGGCACCCGCCATGATGAATGGAGCGGACTTCTCACCGTCTTCGAAAATGACCTGAGCGTAGGCTCCAGCCATATTTCTCTCCGTGGTTACTTCCGATGGCTGTTTTGCCAAATAGTAGCCATCGGTCACAAGTTCACCCTCCGAAGGAGCTCGCTCGAGCGCACTGATTGGCAATGCGTTTTTCAAGTAGCCTGAGACTTTCAGTGAAAACGGAATGCCTTCAAAATCAAAAGTTCGTGAACGATCGCCTCCGAGACCTGTTAGGTAGTTCCCACGTATCACATGAAACTTATCGCGTTCACCGTCGATCACTTCTGCGACCTCAATGACATATTCGAAGTAATCTTCTGCCACATCAGCCGACTCCCCTTCCCCAACGGCCATATTTCCTCTCTCGGAAAAATGATGAGCAACGCCGCCGCCCAGAAGCATGAAGACAATTCCAAAGTGGGAGATAAGATTTCCGTAGTGCCTTGGGCCTTTGCGGATACGAACGATGCCACCCAAGATCATATTGACGAGCAGTAGGGCTGAAACCCAGTAGCCTCCTGGAAGAATAATCGGCACTATTTTGCCGTTGATTTCAGGGGTAAACCAAGGCGTTTTCCAGCTGAAATACTTGTTCAGAGTTGGGTAGAGCCCCTGATCAATTTGCTCCAAGGTAGCCAACCATGTAAGAACGAGCAACAGAAGTAGCAGAGCTGTAGCGAGCTTAAACCCAGAAAGAAAATCGTAGATCTTCCGAACTATCGATTTTTCAGTTCTCGTCGGTGAAGTTGTCATTTCAGATTCCATAGAAAATTTTGAATTAGATCAGTTTCCTGTCAGCTCTAGAGTCTCAAGATACATGCGAAGTCTGTCCTTCTCCGCTTCCACTTCAGGTTTAGGACCGAGCATTTTCACTGTTAAAATGCGACCGTTGACTTCGGAAATAATTCCCGCGAGACCATAACCCGGTTTCGCCTCGCGACCCATACCCGGATCGTAGGTCCCCTCTGCCTCAACCCAAACTGCCTTCGTTCCTGCGACATCAAGCGTTTCCATTGCTGCAAACTCTTCCGCTCCAAGGGCGTCCAGCGAGAACTGCTTCAACCATCGGTTCACGTTCTCTTGCACGCCTCCCGAGGAAAGCGAAGCGTAGACCTCTCCCAGTCCAGATTCACCGAATCGGTAGTTGGAAACCCGCATTGGCGATGCGGGTAGCTTCAACCAGTTTTCCGGCGGATTGCCAGCAATTGGACTGGGCTTCGTATCCCTGAACCGCTCGTCGCTGCTCGCAAACATTCTCGGATCTCCGTCCTTACTGGTTTTGGGACGGGTTTCTTCGATTAAGACACGATCTTCAGCCTTCTCACAGGCGGTGAAAAGCAGGCAAATTGCCGAGATCGCTAGAAAAGTTGCTTTCATTTTTGGGAGATAGACTTGGACTTCGATGCCCGCAAGTTCAATCGCTCTAAACTACGTTCATAGTTCCTTCGTATTTCAAAAATCCATCAGCCTTTGACTTCATTTAGAAGTAAGGCTTTGCTCTTCGAGTGAAGGAAATCCGGTATTACAACCGACATTCGGAAAAAATGGAGTCAGAAAGCATCTACGGTGAGGGCTTTCTAAAATGGATTTATGGAAACCCACTCGGGCAGCTTTCTCTACACGCCTTGGTCAAACGCCATGGTTTCTCAAAGTGGTACGGCCGCCGTATGTCAAAACCAGCCTCAATGTCGAAAGTCGAACCGTTCATTGAGCAATACAGTCTCAACCCGGAAGACTTTGCCAGTCCTCCATCGTCCTTCAAAAACTTCAACGAATTCTTTTTTCGTAAACTCAAACCCTCAGCGCGACCGATTGCCGAGGCAGAGGTCGTTTTTCCTGCTGACGGCCGCCACTTAGGTTTTCCCGACATCTCAAAAATCGAATCATTCTTCGTCAAAGGCCAGACATTCAACCTCGCCCAACTCCTCGGCGATCCAGAACTCACCAAACGATTCGCCAACGGCAGTCTTGTGCTGTCTCGGCTCTGTCCTGTGGACTATCATCGATTCCACTTTCCGGCCTCAGGCATCCCCAACGACACAAAAGAGATACCAGGTCCATTGTTCTCTGTGTCACCCTTGGCTCTGGGAAAAAACCTTTCTTATCTCTGGCAAAACAAACGAACTCTGACCTCTCTTAAAACCAAAAACATCGGAACCGTCCTAATTCTAGAAATAGGTGCCACCTGCGTCGGCACGATCCAACAGACCTACCTCCCCCACCAACCTGTCGATAAAGGTGAGGAAAAAGGTTACTTCGCCTTCGGGGGCTCCTCTACTATCACGATTTTCGAACCAGGCAGAGTGAAGCTGGCCGAAGATTTGCTCGAAAATTCAGCCAAACAAATCGAACTCTATGCAAAAATCGGAACGGAGATGGCCGTTCCATCCCAATAACTCTCCTTCGAATCAAAACGGAATATCGTCATCATCAAAATCATCTTCCTTCCGCAATTCGTCGGCTGAAGGTTCAGCATCCATCGGTGGAGCTTGCCCTGAGTCGTGATTCCCGTCACCAGCAGAAAGCTTCCAGCAGGACAGGTTTACATAGTAGCGGCCGTTGTACTCGTTTCCGCGTATATCGAAGTTCACAACCACATCCTGGCCAACTTTGTAATTGTCCAAAACACTGGTCTTATCCTTTACCACTTCGAACTTGAGGTCCTGCGGGTATTTGCTGTCTTCGGTAGTAACCACGAACTCGCGTTTTGAAAATCCACTCGGAAAGGTCTGCGTGTCGTTGATCAGTTTGATTTTTCCCTTCGTTTCGTACATGTGCTGAGTGTCTCCGAAGTCGTCTCGATGTCAAACCGTAGCCTTTAAATCTAGCTTGCAAGCGTAATCACCTCTTCGATTTCTCTGCTAAAATATCTAAAAATTGAAATTTTCATGAAATTTTTCTGGTGTGAACACGTTCAGTAAAAAACTCTCTCATCATGTCGCTGCAACATCGCCATCAATCAAAAAAGCTAAAACGGAAGACAACCGGTTACGCGGCTTGCCTATTACCCTTCGAAGAGGATGGCTCGATCTCTCGGCAAGCTTTCCAACAAGCTGTCGCCCGCACTACGGAAGCGGGCTTGGGTTGCGCGGTCAATATGGACACTGGCTACGCGAACTACCTTGAGCCATCCGAGCGGAGTCTGATCCTTTCTTTAACCAATGAAGTACTCTCCGGAAAACGTGATTTCGTAGCAGGTGCCTTTGTCGAGGGACTAGAAGGAGACCTTGTGGACCTCTATCGCTCTCAAATGGATGAGATCGTTGCGCATGGAGGAACGCCAATTCTCTTTCAAACGACTCGCTTTCACGACTGGAAACCCTCCGAGATCGTCGATTTATATACCAAGGTCTGTGACGGCTTTGATTCTGTAATGGGCTTTGAACTTGGCTCAATGTTTGCTCCGAACGGAATGATCTACGATGAAGAAACGATCCGTGGCCTGATGAAAATCCCAGCACTCAAAGGCATCAAGCATTCATCACTTGATCGCGGACTGGAACTACGGCGGCTGGAAATCCGCGATGAAATCCGTCCAGACTTCAAGATTTTCACAGGAAATGATCTAGCCATCGACATGACCGAATACGGTTCCGACTATCTTCTTGGTTTGGCAGCGTTCTGTCCGGAATTGTTTGCACTCCGAGACAAATACTGGCTCGATGGCGATGACAAATATGCGGCTCTAACCGATGCAATTCAATACCTTGGAAACGTAGCCTTCCGCGCTCCGGTCCCCGCCTACAAGCATTCCTGCGCCGTTTTCCAAACTCTTCTCGGTAGGTGCCCGACAGATCTGACCCATCCGAAGTCGGCTACCCGACCCGAATGGGAAGCAGAAATCCTCTCCGATTGTGCCAAGCGCCTCGGTTACAATCTATAAACTTCTATTCCTCTTAGATTTCTCTAACACTAACTCCATGGTCACCATCACTGATATCTCGGAAAAAATGGGTATCTCAACGGCAACCGTTTCGAGAGCTCTTAACAACTCACGCTTGGTGAGTCCTGACCTACGCGGAAAAATTTGCACAACGGCAAATGAGATGGGCTACAAGAAGCGCGAGATTCGCCGCCATCGCGGACGTGGAATCTTGAATATCAAGCTAGTTCTCCCCCGCCATGAAGAACCGGAACGTGCTCTCTTCTATGATTTGGCCTCGCTCATCGAGGGAGTTCGAAGCGGATTCGAACTCTGTGAAATCAATCTGATCTGCGAACCAACATGCCCAGACTACGATCCATTTCCTCACAAAAAAGGCGGTGATATCAATGGGTTCATCTTCGCATTTCACCGTCCTTCCGAAGCTGCTGTTGAAAAACTGCGGGAATTCGGCACACCCTTCGCTGTATTGAACCGCGATATCGACGGCCTTCCCTGTGTCGCTTCTGAGAACAAGAAGGGCATGGAAACACTCGTTAGTCACCTCATTGAAAAACGAGAAAACTTCAAACCTGCCTACATTTCTTTTCGCGGACTCGGCCAGATCGATCGCGAACGATTGGGCGGACTTGAAACCGCTTGCGAATCGAAAGGGATCCCCTTTGACCGGAAAAAGGACACCCATTATTTCAGTGGAGTACGCGCTATTGACGGCAGTTCAATCGCAAAACTCGCCGACGAATATGATTCGCTCGTTTGCGTGAATGACATTGTTGGAACAGTTGTCCTCAGTGAACTGGATCGCTTGGGGATTCAGGTGCCCGAAAAATTAGCCGTTACGGGCTTCGACGACTCACCGGTTCGGCAACTCTCTCGCCCCTTGTTGACGACGATCAGCCTACCGGTGACGGCCCTAGCAAGATCCGCAGCCTCTCGACTTGAGTCAGAAATCATCGAACACGCCCACCCCGAAAGCACTTTGAGGGTTCCTGGCACCCTGATCGAAGGAGAATCCTGCTGATCTTTTTGATCCATTCCCATCATGTCCCCCGACCAATTAGCTGTCCACACCTTCACCAATAAACCTTGGTCAGCCACCGAGTGTATCGAAAATTACGCGAAGGCCGGTATCGGAGGTATTTCGATCTGGCGGGAAACGGTCGCTGGCGAAAATCTCAAGAAACTCAGGAAACACCTAGCTGATAGCGGAGTCCTACCCGTCTCGTTGGTTCGGGGAGGTTTCTTCACTGGCAAAACCGAAGAAACAAGGAATTCCGCGATCGCAACCAATAGGGAAGCACTCAAGGAAGCTGAAGCGCTCGGCCTTCCAATGATTGTCCTCGTATGTGGAGCCACCCTTGGCCAAACACCCGACGAAAATCTCGACCAAATCGAAGAAGGAATTCGCGCATTACTTCCGAGAGCCGAAGAAACTGGAATCAAATTGGCCATTGAACCGCTTCACCCCATGTATGCCGGCGATAAATCGGCGGTAGCTTCTCTCAAAGACGCCAATCTACTGGCCCAACGAATCAACCACCCACTTGTCGGAATCGCGGTCGATACGTTTCACGTCTGGTGGGAGCTGGATCTCGAATCAGAAATCCGGATTTGCTCGGAAAACAATCATCTCTTTGCCTTTCACATCTGCGAATTCAAACCTGATTTCGACCATCCCCTCCTCGATCGGGGGCTTCCCGGTGAAGGAGTCAATGCGACGCCACGAATTCTAGAAATCGTCCGAGCCTCCGGATTCACCGGACTGGCTGAGGTCGAAATTTTTTCAAGAAAGTATTGGTCGATGAACCAGCACGAATTCCTCAAAAACATCATTCAATCAACCAAAAATCTCTGAATTTTATGCAAAAAATCGGTATCATTTTAAACGGCGTCACTGGACGCATGGGCACCAACCAACACTTGGTTCGCTCCATTCTGGCAATCCGCAATAGTGGCGGCATTCTACTTCCGGACGGCACTCGCCTCATGCCCGACCCTATCCTAACAGGTCGCAATGAAAGCAAACTCTCCGACTTGGCCAAAAAATACGGAGTCGAACGATTCACTACCGATCTCGATGCCGCGTTGGCAGACGACTACAATGAAGTGTTCTTTGATGCTTCGGGAACTCCCTATCGTATTCCGTTCCTCGAACGGGCCATCGCAGCTGGAAAGCACATTTACTGCGAGAAGCCAACCGCCGTCGAGTATTCCGAGGCCTTACGCATCGCAGAAGTCGCCGAACATGCGGGTGTAAAAAATGGCACCGTTCAGGATAAGCTTTGGCTTCCCGGCATCCGAAAATACCAACTTCTCAAGGAACAAGGCTTCTTTGGAGACATTCTCTCCGTTCGCGGTGAGTTCGGTTACTGGGTCTTTACCGGCGAGCACGAGGGCCAACCGATCCAGCGCCCCTCTTGGAATTACCGCTCGGAAGACGGTGGTGGCATGATCGTGGATATGCACTGCCATTGGCGCTACGTCATCGACAATCTCTTCGGGAACGTCACTCGAGTATTTTGTAAGGCAGCGACTCATATCCCAAAAAGACTCGACGAGAGCGGCAAGCCATACAAATGCACCGCTGATGACTCCGCCTATGCCCTCTTCGAGACCGATACGGGCGTCACATGCCAATTCAACTCCTCTTGGAATGTGCGCGTAAGGCGCGACGACCTCCTCACCATGCAAGTCGACGGGACCGAAGGCTCTGCGATCGTCGGCCTACGAAAGTGCTGGGCCCAACACCAATCGGTCACACCCCGCCCCATTTGGAACCCAGACATCGACTCACCGATCGACTACTACGACAACTGGACCGAAGTCCCCGACCAACTCGAATTCGACAACGCGTTCAAGATTCAGTGGGAAATGTTCCTCAAACATGTCGCGATCGACACCCCGTTCAAATGGACTTTGCGCGAAGGCGCAAAGGGCGTGCAACTTGCCGAACTCTCGTTCAGGTCTCATGAAGAAGGCCGCTGGATCGATGTGCCAGCCTCCTGAGAACGCCCCCTGCTCAACCCCTTGGAAAACTTGACACTAGAGCACCGCTAGTGCATCACCCCGCGCATGGCAAAACTCTCTATTAGCAACCTAGACGTTTCCTCGAAAGAGGTTCTCATGCGGGTCGACTTCAACGTCCCACTTAAGGAAGGCGGAATCACCGACGACACCCGAATTCAGGCTGCAATTCCCTCCATCAAGCACCTCTTAGAAGGTGGCGCAAAATTGATTTTGTGCTCTCACATGGGCCGTCCAGGAGGAGAAGTGAATCTGAAATATAGTCTCGCACCGGTTGCGAAACGTCTCGGAGAAATTCTCAACCAAGAAGTCAAACTCACTTCGGACTGCGTAGGAGCAGAGGCCTCTAAGGCACGCTCAGAAGTTCAACCCGGCCATGTCCTAGTCCTCGAAAATACGCGTTTTCATTCGGAGGAAACGGAGAATGATCCTGAGTTCGCAAAACAGCTCGCTGGAGACGCCGCAGTTTTTGTTAATGACGCATTCGGCACAGCCCACCGCGCACATGCTTCGACTGAAGGAGTCACAAAATTCATTCCCGTTTCAGCAATGGGCTTCCTCATCGAGCGCGAACTCGAATACCTCGAGGTGAAACTCAAAAGCCCAGAACGCCCATTCCTCGTCATTATGGGTGGTTCGAAAGTTTCTGATAAAATTCAGGTTATTACCGCCCTCATGGAAAAGGCTGACTCTTTCCTCATTGGCGGTGCCATGGCAAACACCTTCCGCAAAGCACAAGGATACGAGACCGGAGATTCACGTGTTGAATCCGACAAACTTGATCTCGCTTTAGACATTTTGAAAACGGCTGAGGAAAAAGGCGTCAAATTCCTCCTCCCTGCTGACACTAGAATCACCCAAGAATTCAAAGACGGTGCCGAGACCAAACTCTCTGGCGAATATGGCAAAGGCGGTGGTGTAGAAGCTGGATGGGAAGGAATCGATATTGGTGACGTTGCCATCAAAGAATTTGAAAAAGAAGTCGCCCTAGCGAAAACGATCATCTGGAATGGTCCGGTTGGAGTCTTTGAAATCGATGTTTTTGCAAAAGGAACCAAAGCCATCGCAGAGGCCATGGCAAAATCTGATGCCACCACGATCGTTGGAGGTGGAGACTCCGTCACGGCCGTCAATAAATTCGGCCTCGACGACAAGATGACCTTCATTTCAACTGGTGGTGGAGCATCGCTGGAGCTACTCGAGGGCAAAACCCTTCCGGGTGTCGCCGCACTCACCGACGCATAAATCGTTCCTCAAGCCCCTTTACCTACCGAAAAATCATCCAAATCATGTCACGTAAGCCAATCTTCGCAGCGAACTGGAAAATGAACAAAGGTCCTTCAGAGACCGAAGATTTCATCAAATCATTCCTCTCAAAAACTCAAGGACTCAATCTTCCGGCAGACATCGTCATTGCCCCTCCCTCTGTCTCTCTGGCAAAATTGGCGGAACTTCTTCACGATTCAAATCCTGGCAAAAACGCCCACGCAATTCAAATTGCCGCTCAGAATTGCTCGCAGTTTGATTCCGGAGCCTACACCGGCGAGATCAGTGTCCTGATGCTCCGCGAGTTCTATGTTCATTACGTCGTTCTCGGTCACAGCGAACGCAGATCGATTTTCGGTGAAACCGATGAGGTGATCAACGCGAAGATCAAAAAGGCTCGCGAAGCAAACTTGAAACCGATCTTCTGTATCGGTGAGACTTTGGAAGAGAGAGAGTCCGGAAAACTCGAATCCGTCCTCCGCACCCAAGTCACCGCTGGCCTTCAAGATATTTCAGTAAAAGACCTCGGTGACATCGTCATTGCCTATGAACCCGTCTGGGCCATTGGAACCGGCGTAACAGCAAGCACTGAACAAGCACAAGAGGCACACGCTTTTGTCCGCTCACTCATTGCTGATTTATATAGCACAGAGGCTGCTGCAAAAATCCGTATCCAATACGGCGGTTCGGTAAAGCCTGCAAATGCGACTGAACTCATGGCTTGTCCAGATATTGACGGAGCACTCATCGGAGGTGCCGCCCTTGACCCTCAGTCATTCCTTGAGATTATCAAGAAGGGTAGCGGAGAGTAATTAAAAACTCCTCTTGCCAAAGTAGGCTTTCGGTGGACTTTGTCCCATGAGGACATGGTTCATACTACTCTGCGGCGCCCTATCATCGTGTGCCATCGAAAAGCCAGCTTACGAGTCTGTTAAGAAGGACGGCAGTTTCGAGATCCGAAAATACGAATCCATTCGCGTCGTCTCCGCTCCAATGGATGACATGGATGAACGTAACCAATCCTTCAGAAAGCTTTTCAAATACATCAGTGGAGAAAATGCGGATAAGAAGAAAATCGCTATGACTTCACCCGTCTTTATGGATGAAGATACCACCCCGAAAGGACAAATGAGTTTCATGATTCCAAGCGAGATCGCTAAAGAGGGAGCCCCCTCCCCCGATGCTGAAGAAGTTACCTTAGATGAAATCAAATCTGGGACCTTTGCCGTCTTCACCTTCAAAGGATGGAACAAACCCGAATCCCGAGAGAAAGCATCTGGCCAGCTCGACACCTTATTGAAGGAGCACAGACTAAGGCCGATCGGTAAGAAATTTTTCGCCTTCTACGATCCGCCATGGACTCCTGAAATGTTCCGCCAGAACGAAGTTTGGCAGCGAATAAAGCCCTAGATAAAAAACAATTTCCACTTCTAACAAAGCCACAACACAACCATTCGTATGACCGAAAATCTCAAAAGTAGCGTAAAAGAAATTGACAGAGATCTTGCCCATTCTTGGATCGATCTTGGAGACGAAGCGCGCGAACTGGCAAAGAGCCTGAAACTGAAAACTGCTGGAACTCAATTCGCCAGCGAATCAGATGCTCTTTCGGACAAAGTAGAGCGCCTCGGCGCACATGTGGAAAAAATTCATGCAGACGTAATCGACTTGATTGAAAACATTGAAGATCGAGTCCCACTCCCCGAAAGCATCAGCTCTGAAGATGAGACCGACTCGAAGGTAGACCGCGAAGTAGTTGAGAATGAAAAAATCCAAGTGCAGCGGGAAAAACACGAACTTCGAAATGACTTCAAAGACGTGCTAAAGGCGCTGTTTATGTGGGTTGATGACCCAGAACAACGAGCTAAGGAGAAGCGTTGATCAACGATTCCGTTGAAGGAAAAAATCGATGCCATCAACTAAGGCAATCCAACTCGCTTCGATAATACTCCCAGAAACGCCGACCGTTCCCCAAGTCTCATCGCCATGAGACGAAACGATGAGCACCCGTGTTTTTGCCGCCGTGGTTTCTTGGCTATCGAGGATGCGAACTTTGTAATCCACCAGAGAAACGTCTGCAATTTCAGGATAAGACGGTGACAGCGCCTGTCTTAACGCTAGGTCAAGTGCGTTTACCACGCCATTGCCCTCCGCAACCGTAAGCTCTTTTTTCCCGTTAACCGTGACCTTTACTGTCGCTTCGCATACGGGATCGTGCCCGTCACGATAGTGCCTAAAACTCACATGATACTCGTTCGCTTCAAAAGGCTTCTGATATTTCCCCAACTCTTTTCGAATCAACAACTCCAAGGACCCGCCTGCCGATTCGAAAGAATATCCTTCATGCTCAAGACCCTTCACTTTTTCGAGAACGGCTGCTGCCTCCGGAGCACCTTTTTCGATGGGCATACCGATCTGCTCGGCTCTAAGCAAAATGTTCGACTGACCGCTCAACTCTGAGACTAGGATGGCTTGCTCGTTGCCAACACTCGATGGCGTAATGTGTTCATAGCTTCGGGCCAACTTTTGCACGGCATTGACATGCATCCCACCCTTATGCGCAAAAGCCGTCCGACCAACAAATGGGGCACGTGCGAAATGAGGGTTATTGGAAACATCATCCACAAAGAAGGATAGGTTCTTCAACTCCTCCAACCTTGGCACCACTTCGATTCCCATCTTAAGCTGCAAAATCGGTATCACTGAAGTGAGATTACAATTTCCCGTTCGCTCACCATAGCCGTTAATGGTCCCCTGAACTTGGCTTGCACCTGCTTCGACTGCTGCGATGGCGTTCGCGACACCTAGCTCGCTATCATTATGAGTGTGAATACCCACAGGTGTCTCTGGTAGAAAAGTTCTGACTGCTTCGCAAATTTCGATCACTTCATTTGGTAAGGTTCCACCGTTTGTATCGCATAGAACCAAACATGCCGCGCCACCATCGGCTGCTGCTTTCAAAGTAGCTAGGGCATGTTCAGCAGAATCCTTGTAGCCGTCGAAGAAGTGCTCCGCGTCATAAATCACCTCTCGGCCGTTCGCGCAGAGATGGGCAACCGTTTCACGAATCATTGCTTGATTCTCTTCTACTGATGTCCGTAAAATTTCAGTAACTTGCAGATCCCAGCTCTTCCCAAAAATTGTTACTACAGGTGTTTCGGCTTCGAGTAATAGCTTCACCTGGAGATCATCCTCTACCTTAACATTCGCCCTCCTAGTAGATCCAAAAGCAGCCAGCTTTGCATGCTTCAGATCGAGGTTTTTCGCTTCGCGGAAAAATTCGACATCCTTGGGATTCGATCCAGGCCAACCACCCTCGATGTAATCAACGCCAAAGTCGTCGAGGCGTTTGGCAATTCTCAGCTTATCCAAACCGGACAACTGAAATCCTTCTCCTTGGGTGCCATCGCGCAAGGTGGTATCGTAGATTTGGACAGATTTCATAAGTAACGCGGGCGCGAAGGCTAGTATCCTCCAAACAGAGACGCAAGGCGGAAGAGCGATTTTAGAGCTCTCCAAACACTCCGACTATCGAACTCAGTTGCGTTGACATCACCATTTAAGCTAACTAAATTAATCGCACGCGTTTCGCACATGCCTGAACAACCTCAAACCACACAGCAACGTGAATTCCATTGCCCCGGTTGCAACGGTAGAATCGTAATCCCTTACGCATTGCCGGCGACGACCGCACCTTGTCCGAAGTGTCAGGTGATGATTACATCGCCTCCACCGCCCGAAGCGCCACTGCCCGATCCAATTCCTGAAGCTAGAAGTTTATCAGAGACCAATCAAATCTCCGCTGCCAGACCAGCAGTTATTCCTCCGAGAAGGGAAGAACAAAGAGACACAGTTACCCCGACGGAGAATCTCGAAAATCCGCAAACTGAAAGCACAGAA
This sequence comes from Akkermansiaceae bacterium, assembly GCA_045106015.1. Classification (GTDB taxonomy): domain Bacteria; phylum Verrucomicrobiota; class Verrucomicrobiia; order Verrucomicrobiales; family Akkermansiaceae; genus Luteolibacter. Next base: position 22,018 of record JBGCEE010000010.1, read on the forward strand.
GACTCCAAGTCGAAATCAAACAGCATCCTAGCTGCGATGGCTGGCTTGCTTTTATTGATCCTAGCTGGAGGAGCTATTGTCTTTTACATCACTAGCCAGCTAAACAAAGACCCCAAGCCTTTAGTTGATTCTAAAACAAATGAGGATCAGGAAATCATCGAAGCCAATTACCTTCGAATTGGTTGGCAGAAAGATGCGCTGGAGGTTCTGGAAGGTTTCCTCGGGGGAGCAAGTGTTGAAGAAAAACTGCCCTACATCCACAGACCAAATGAACTTAAATCCAAAATGGAAAGGTTCTACGGGGGCGTGGTGATCAATGATAGCGACACACCGGTAGAATCCTTTTCGGCCTTCAATTTACCTGAAGCAGATCGGAAACGGGGTATCTTTTTACTCACTTATGACCAACCTCCACAATACGCACTCAAAGAGTTCTTCCGACCATTGGCAACGCTGGAAGTTCAGTTTGGAATTGATGAGGCTGATCTCTTGTTGAACACGCTGGGGCGAGTGAAGAACTTTTCCATGGATCCAGTGCGTGCTCATGCTTTTTTCAAAAGAACTGAAGACGGACTCAAACTCGATTGGGAAGTATTCGCGCAAACCAAATACAGAACATTTAGAAATTTCATCGAGCTTCCAGACCCCGACGTAACGGAGGTTTTTCGAGTTCTAATTACGGAAGATGTCCCAGACAAAGGTCGTGGGGTCACCGGAACGCGAACCTATCGCTTAATGGACCCCGCGCACCTTGAGGACTCAGTGAGAGTGAATGTCAAAGTCGATTCCAGAACTGGGCGCGCACTTTCCGCGATTAACTGGAGAGGTTCAAAACAGACCAAGCCAGTCACTCTTGGCGCCACTGTGGAACTTGGCTGGAAAGATCTTGGTGACACCCAACGACCTACCCTGCATATCAAACAATTTTTCTGTTGGGAATTCTTGGGACTCGGTGGACAAATTCCTGTTACCACAGGCGTGTCCGATTAGTAAAATTGAAATCCGCGGATGATTTCGGACACTCCTTCCACAATAGCAGCAATCGCCAGCCCAATGGGTGTGGGCGCGATTTCCATCATTCGAGTATCAGGACCGCAGGCACTAACTGTCGCAGAACTTGTGTCTGGTGGATACGATTTCTCAGACACACCCCGCTTCGCTAGACGTTGTAAGGTTTTTGCTCAAGAGGGTTCGCTGATCGACGATGGAATCATCACCTTTTTCCGAGGACCCAATTCATTTACTGGCGAAGACACGTTTGAATTCACAGGCCATGGTGGCATCTTGGTGACCCGAGAAGTCCTTTCGAGAATTTTGGAATGCGGGGCGACCCATGCCTCGCCCGGCGAGTTTTCTCAGAGAGCGTTCTTAAACGGTAAACTGGATTTGACTCAAGCCGAAGGGATCATGGATTTGATTTCCGCCCAAACCCGCCTTGCCATGCGAGCGGCTCATTCCCAGCTCGAAGGAAATCTGGGAAAAAAGACGACCGAAGCGAGAGACGATCTATTGGGAATTCTCGCCCATGTTGAAGCTTGGATTGATTTCCCTGATGAGGATATTGACCCACAAACCAACTCACAACTTACCGAGCGAATTCAACAAGTCATTGCAACAACTGAAGCACTTCTTTCCACCGCCGAGCAAGGAAGAATCCTCCGCGAAGGCGTTCGCACCGTCATTTTCGGACAACCGAATGTTGGTAAGTCATCCCTGTTGAATCACCTCTTAGGATTTGAGCGAGCCATCGTTTCGGATACTGCGGGCACGACACGCGATACGATTGAAGAGGTCATCAATCTCAACGGAATCCCACTACGTTTGGTAGATACTGCCGGAGTTCGCGAATCCTCAGATCAGGTGGAATCACAAGGTATCGAGAGAACGGTCCGCCAGATCGAAGACGCTGATCTATTGATTGAGGTCGTAGACGCATCAAAACCTAGCCCCGAACATACGATTCATACACCTAAAAACACTTGCCACCTTCTAGTTCTGAATAAATCCGATCTAGGAGAGCATCCTTCATGGTCTAAAACGAAGGCGATTCGAATCTCTTGCACAAAAGACCAAGGCTTTGATTCCCTATCTGAAGCCGTTCGCTCGATTCTCCAGTTCGCAGAAGCAGATTTTGGAGAGCACTCAGTGGCGATCAATGCCCGCCATCAAGCCTCGCTGAAAGTTGCCAATAGCAGCTTAAAAACCGCCTTACTTCAGTTTTCAAATCAAACCCTTGACCCTGAGATCGCCAGTATCGATTTGCGGGAAGCCCTAGATGCTCTTGGAGAAATACCGGGAAAAGTGGATACAGAAGACCTCCTCGGGATGATTTTTTCGGAATTCTGTATTGGAAAGTAACCCGCAAGACAGAAAACCAACGCCTAATTTACCAAAAATCAGCCAGCTTCTCATTCCGAAAGAGCAGCCAGTCTGTTAAACCTCCAACCCATGATTCTACCAGATATTTTTTGAGTTGGTAGAACAACCCAAACAGAATTGGCCTGTCGCCATTTTGATATTTGAATTTTCTCTCCTGAGGGCTTGAATCATCCATGCCCAATAGCCCCCAGAAACCTGGAAAAATCATGGCCGCCAATCGCGGTGAGATTGCCATCCGAATTTTTCGTGCCGCAACTGAACTTGGCCTACGCACCGTTTCCATTTTTGCAGAAGAAGACCGATTCTCGATTCATCGCTTCAAAGCTGATGAAGCCTATAAACTTGATTCCTCCAAAGGTCCCGTCGGCGCATACCTCGACTACGAAGGTATCGTCAAGTTAGCCAAATCCAAGGGTGTCACCATGATCCATCCGGGCTATGGGTTTCTTTCCGAAAATCCAGACTTCGCTCGTGCCTGTGCACGTGAAGGCATCACCTTCATTGGACCTTCTTCCGACCTCCTCGAGAACATGGGTGATAAAACCGCTGCGCGCTCTCTTGCCCACAAGTTTCAGGTTCCCACCCTGCCCGGAACCGAGGAACCCATCACCGATCCCGACGAAGCTCTCGCCGTAGCTCATGAAATTGGTTTCCCCCTCATCATCAAGGCAGCCTTTGGCGGTGGAGGCCGTGGAATGCGTGTGGTGGAGAAAGCATCTGAGCTTCCAGGCCTTTTAGCGGAAGCACGCTCAGAAGCAGAAAACGCGTTCGGCAATGCAGCTGTCTTCCTTGAGCGCTATATCAAACGTGCAAAGCATATCGAAGTGCAAATCCTCGGCGATCAACACGGCAATGTTGTCCACCTCTACGAGCGAGATTGCTCGGTCCAGCGGCGCTATCAAAAGGTCGTGGAAGTCGCACCTGCCATGCACTTGGATCCCTTGATTCGCAAGGAGCTTTGTGAAGCCGCTGCAAAACTCGCCAAAGGAATCGGCTACGACAACGCTGGAACTGTCGAGTTCCTCTATGATATGGACCAAAACGATTGGTTTTTCATTGAAATGAATCCGCGCATTCAGGTGGAGCACACCGTTACCGAGTGCGTGACAGGCATCGACCTCGTTCGCTCTCAGATTCTCGTTGCTCAAGGAAAATCCATCTTCGATGACGAAATTGCCATCCCTGAACAGAGTGAAATTCCGTGCAATGGTTTCGCAATCCAATGCCGCATCACCACGGAAGATCCTGAGAAAAACTTCGCACCAGACTACGGGCGCATCCTGAACTACCGCTCTGCTGCCGGATTCGGTGTTCGACTCGATGCTGCTTCGGGAGATGCAGGCTCTGTTATCACACCATTCTACGATTCCATGCTCGTGAAGCTCACAACCATGGGACGCAGCTTCCCGATGGCATGCCAACGAATGGATCGTGCTCTTAGAGAATTTCGAATTCGTGGCGTAAAAACGAATATACCTTTTTTGGAAAACATCATTGCGGACGAAACCTTCCAATCGGGTCAGGCCCACACCAAACTCATCGACACCAAAACAGAACTCTTTAAGTTTTCACGCCGCCGCGACCGCGCAACCAAGACCCTTGCCTACCTTTCTGACATCACCGTCAACGGCAACCAGCACGCCAAAGGTTACCGCCCTGCCACGATCAGCGAGCGTGCTCCAACCGTCCCCGCCCTTCCTGTCCGTGAAGCAACCAACCAAACCAAACTTCTTTTAACAGAGCTCGGTCCGGAAAAATTCAGTCAGTGGATTCTCGATCAGAAACGACTGCTCGTTACCGATACGACGCTACGCGATGCGCATCAATCACTCATTGCGACACGCATGAGGACGCACGACATGCTCAAAGTCGCAGGAGCCTACTCAGCACGCACACCGGAGATTTTCTCTTTGGAAATGTGGGGCGGTGCGACCTTCGATACCGCCATGCGCTTTCTCAATGAGTGCCCTTGGGAACGGCTTCGGCAGCTGCGCGAAAAAGTTCCCAATATTCTCTTTCAAATGCTTTTCCGCGGATCAAATGCAGTCGGCTATTCGAATTATCCTGACAACGTCGTTGCCGGTTTTGTCCGTCATTCCGCCGATTCAGGCATGGATGTATTTCGAATTTTCGATTCGCTGAACTACTTACCAAACATGCGCGTCGCCATGGAGGCAGTCCGTGAACACGGTAAGTCCATCTGTGAGGCAGCCGTTTGTTACTCGGGAGATATCCTCGATCCCGCACGGACCAAATACGATCTCAACTATTATATTTCAAAAGCCAAAGAGCTTGAGAAAATGGGTGCACACATTCTTTGCATCAAAGACATGGCCGGCCTCTGCAAACCTCAAGCAGCCTACAATCTCGTCCACGCCCTCAAGCAAGAGATCGGCATCCCAATTCATTTCCATACTCACGATACGTCGGGACTCAATGCAGCATCAGTCATCGCGGCATCCCGCGCGGGAGTCGATATCGCCGATCTCGCAATCGCTTCGATGTCAGGCTCCACCTCACAGCCCAACCTGAATTCGGTTTGCGCTGCCCTCGAATCCTCGGAACAAGATCCAGGTCTCGATTTTGACTCTCTCAACGAAATTTCCGACTATTGGGAACATGTCCTTGGATTCTATAAACCTTTCGATTCGGCCCCAAGATCCGGCACCGCCGAAGTCTACGAACACGAAATGCCCGGTGGACAATATACCAACCTCCGTGAACAAGCAAACTCCATGGGCCTTGGTCACCGCTGGCGCGAAATCGCACGCACCTACGCAGATGTAAATCAACTCTTCGGTGATATCATCAAGGTCACTCCTTCATCAAAAGTCGTTGGTGACATGTGCATGTTCCTCGTCACCCGTGGCATCAAGGCCGCCGATGTTCCCAAGATCAAACCTGGCTCTATCGATTTCCCCGAATCCGTCATCGACATGCTGTCGGGAGGACTCGGCCAACCCGATGGTGGCTGGCCAGCAGATGTCCAGAAAGCAGTTCTCGGACCGAACCATAAAATCACCACAAAGCGCCCCGGTGAACTCGCTGAACCCATCAACTTGGACGAGACCCGTGCAACCATCTCAAAAGACCTAGGCCACGAAGCAACCGACGATGAGCTTTTCTCACATCTGATGTATCCACAGGTATTCTCAGATTTTGTCGCTTCACGTGCAGAATACGATGACCTCAGTAAACTCCCTACTCCCGCATTCTTCTACGGTCTGCAAATCGGAGAGGAAATCGAAGTTGAAATCGATCCCGGTAAAATTCTAATCGTTAAACTCATCTCCATCGGTGAACCCGATGACGAAGGCCGCCGTACCCTATTCTATGAACTCAACGGTATGCCGCGTGAATCCATTGTTGTCGATCAATCACTGGCCACCACATCAGGTTCAGCTCGCCAAAAAGGCGACCCAAATGATCCAAATCAACTCTGTGCACCACTCCCTGGAATGGTCACTGAAGTTGCAGTTTCACCCGGCACGGAAGTGAAAGCGGGCGATAAGCTTGTTATTCTTGAAGCCATGAAAATGCTCACAACGGTTTCCGCCCAGAACGATGGAATCATCAAAGAAATTCATGTGAAAAAAGGAGATCAAGTGGATTCCGATGATCTTCTAGTCATCACGGAAGAATAATCCTTTACCACCTCACGTATAAAGAACCTCAAGGCATCTTCCAGTGAGGAAAATGACCTACATGTAATCTCAATAATATGATTCGATTTACCGCCCTTTCCATCGCTGCTCTCACGCTCGCTAATGCGAATCCATTATCCAGACAGACCCTCGCAACGGACCTAAATGATCCCATGGAAGTCGCGATCGCTCCGAGCGGCGATCTTTATGTTGTCGAGCGCGAGGGGCGAATTCTCCGCGTCAACCCAAACACAGGAGGCACCTTCATCATCGGCAATCTTGATGTGCAATGCGTAACCAGTGACGACCCGAAGAGTTCCTATGCAAGGGAGGACGGACTACTCGGGATCGCCCTCGATCCTGAATTCTCAAAAAACAGTCGAATCTATCTCTACTACAGTCATCCGGAAGTTAGTGCCAACCGCCTGTCTCGTTTTACCATCAAGAATGGCCTCATCGACTTTGCTTCGGAACTCAAATTACTGGATGTCGGCACAGATCGAAAAAATAAATCCTGCCACCAAGGCGGCTCAGTTGAATTTGGCCCAGATGGATTGCTCTACGTCTCCACCGGAGACAACACCAACCCGTTTGAGTCAAACGGCCACGCTCCCATCGACGATCGTGAAAACCGAATTGAATGGGATGCCCAACGAAGCGCGGGCAACACCAACGACCTCCGTGGCAAAGTGCTCCGTATCAAGCCAACCGAGACAGGCTACGAAATTCCCAAGGGAAACCTCTTTAAGCCCGGCACGGCGAACACACGACCAGAAATCTACGTCATGGGATGCCGAAACCCTTTCCGCATCTCTCTCGATCCGAAAACCACGACCCTATACTGGGGAGAGGTCGGACCGGACGCTCGAAAAGATAGTGACAAAGGACCAATGGGCCACGATGAAGTCAATCAGGCAAAGAAGGCCGGAAATTTTGGCTGGCCCTTCGTCATTGCCAACAACAAGCCCTACCCGATTCGTGACTTCGCTAGCAAGACAGTTGGCGAAATGACCGACCCAAACGCACCGATCAATCCCGGACAACGCAATACTGGCATCAAGACCCTACCCCCTGCCACTCCCGCTCTCATCTGGTATCCTTACAGCCCAAGTGAAGAATTCCCAGCCATGGGCAAAGGCGGTCGTAATGCGATGGCTGGACCTGTCTTTTACTACGATTCTTCCCGAAAATATAATATCCTTTCCAAGGACGAAGACCGAACGCTTCTTACCTACGAATGGATGCGCGGAAAAATTTTCAAAGCCAAACTCGATGCCGACGAAAAACTCAAAAACCTCGAAGTCTTCATCGAAAAACTCACCCACCCCATGGATCTACAAATGGATCACGACGGTTCACTCATCCTGTTAGAATACGGCTCAGGCTGGTATTTCAACAAGAATGGCTCTGTATCTAGGTTCACACCCGACGACGGAAACAAGCCACCATCCATCACCATCGCTGCTGGAGACACACCGAATCGCTACGAAGTCAAAGAAGCCACAGATCCCGAAAATGGAAAAATTACGGTGAATTGGTATACCTCCATAGGAGCGAGGGAACAACACCTAGGAAGCGGATCCACTGCCACTCTTCCTATTGGAAACTTTTCAGATATTCGTGCAGTTGCCTCCGATGAAAAAGGAAAGACCGCCTTCGCACGAATCCAACTTCAAGATTCAACAACTCTCGCAGATCTAAAACTTGTGATCGAAAAACCCAAACAAGCCCGCGGATTTGGCGAATCCGTTCCATTCAAAATTAGTTCAAAAACACCCCCTGAAGCCTCAGATATCAAAGTCCGCGCCCGCTACATCCCACCAACCGGCCACGATTCAGGTGGAGTCGAATTCACAAAACAAATCGACGATCTCGCAAAAGCCAACCAATGCCTTGCCTGCCATCAAGTGGACGCTACATCCGTTGGCCCTTCCTACCTAGACGTCGCCCTGAAATACGATTCGAAAAAAGACGCCGCCCAATACCTCACAGAGAAACTCAAGACTGGCGGAGCCGGAGTCTGGGGTGATGTCCCAATGCCCCCACAAGTCGCGCTCAATTCAAAAGACTCCGAAAGCCTGATAAACGCCATCCTCGGACTATCGAAGGGAATGACTCAGACGACTGGATCTCTATCCGGAAACCTCCAACTTTCACCCGAATTCGGCGCTGAACCCGGTGGCGCATGGGAAATCTCAGCCGAAGCAAAAGGCTACTCCCCTGCCAAAATTCGGATCCCTGCTCAATAACAGGTTATTTTCTCCTAAAAAAGATCGAGCCAAGAGGAAAAATAAACCTCATTCAAACGGCCGAGGCGGCTGGGATCTTATCAAGACCAAATGCATCATGAATCGCACGAGCTGCGTCTTCGATGTGAATCTCATCCACTGTCACTGCAATCTTAATCTCGGAAGTGGAGATCATACCAATATTGATACCCTTCTCACCGAGCGCTTTGAACATCGTCGCTGCGACCCCAGAATGCGAGCGCATGCCGATTCCAACGGCCGAGAGTTTCGCAATACCAGCTTCAGTTTCGATTTTCGCCGAGTTGGAAAGCTCAGCCAATACAGGCTTCAACGCTGCTTGAGCTTTGCCGAGATCATTCGAATGCATTGTAAACGAATGTTTCGATCGATCATCTTTAGATATATTTGAAACAATCATATCTAAGTTGATTTCCGCAGCAGAAAGAGCACCGAGAATCTTCCCAGACATGCCCGGAAGATCAGGAATACCTGAGATGGTGACACGGGCTTGTGAGCGTTCGATTGAGATGCCGCGAATCACGACATTTTCCATATTGGGATGTTCTTCTAGCACGAGGGTACCTGGGTTGTCATTAAGTGAGGAACGAACCTCGAAAATTACTCCGAATTTTTTCGCGAATTCAACAGAGCGGGATTGCATCACCTTGGAGCCAGATGAGGCCATTTCCAACATTTCATCGTAAGAGATTTCCGGAAGTTTGCGAGCATTCTTCACAACTCTTGGGTCGCATGTGTAAACCCCGTCAACGTCGGTCAAAATCTGGCAAACATCGGCTTTCAGCGAAGCCGCAACGGCGATCGCCGTGAGATCGGATCCACCACGACCCAAGGTCTGCACCATACCTTCAAGAGTAATCCCTTGAAAACCTGCAACGACCAGAGTCTTTCCCTCATCAAGGCAGCGTTTCATCAAGGATGGGTCTAAATTGGAAATACGCCCTTTCGTATGAGTGCCTGCCGTAACAATACCGGCTTGGCGCCCCGTAATTGAAGCCGCCTCAATACCTAGTGAATCCAAAGCCATTGATACAAGAGCAATGGATTGTTGCTCGCCTGTCGCTAGGAGAACATCGAGTTCTCGCTCAGGTGGGTCTTCGTTCAACTCACCTGCCATACTGATCAGCTTGTCCGTGACACCCCCCATTGCTGAAACGACGGCCACGACACGATTCCCTTCATCACAGGTCCGTTTGATCCTTGCGGCAACATTTTGAATGCGGTCGATACTACCGACGGAGGTCCCGCCATATTTTTGAACAATGAGAGCCATGAATTCAGTTCGGGCGGATTCAAGAGGGTTGTATGGGAAACTTCAATCGCGAAAGCGGAGGAATTCACCCGAAAGTCTTAGTTCTTTCCTGATGAGCTACCATCATTCCAAAACACATCAATCCCTTCAGGCGCCGGAAAACCCTTTCCAAGAACAAATAGAGCGGTCGCCCAGGCATCGGCGGTTGTGCAATCTTTCGCCACCACACTCACCGAAATCGGTCGTCGAATTACTGGTTTCTTGGTCACAGGATCCAGAATATGACTTTTCAATCCGCCAGGGACTTGTTCGAACAAGCGATAGTTCCCACTCGTCGCCAAGGCTTCGTTATTCAAAACCACACGACGACTCACAGCCACTCCCGACACATCGGGCGCTTCGATTCCCACCTCCCAACCTTCTCCCACCGCGATGATCTCACCTCCGAGTTCAAAGAGAAATTCCTTCATACCTGCCTGCTTCAATCGTTCGGCGACCTGATCCACCGCGAAGCCTTTCCCAATCGCCGATAAATCCACACCCGACCCCGGAGGACCGAAACCTGCTTGCCGAGTTTCATGAAGCAGACGATGGTCAAAAGCTCCATTTGTTCGGTCAGAAAACTCATCTGCAAGACTGATCACGTGCTGAAGTTCAGGACTTGCTGGTGCCCCGTTGTTGAATTGGGACAAATCTGAACTCTCTCGCCATTGACTGAGCACCTGCTCCCACTTTTCGAGATTACCGGAAACAAGGGCGCGTATTTCTTGTCTATCTTGCTTTGCTCCTCTCCACTGCACATTCCATGTCGTGCCCATCGCAGATCCAGAAATCCGATCCTCAACTGGGCTCATTGAACGCCTTAAAATCACGCCACCCAAGAAGAGGAAAATCAAAAGCGCCGTAACTCGCCTCATAAAATCACCGCGTAAATAAGAGCCCCTGAAACAATCACACCTGCAATCGTATCACGCCTTGTCCAACGACCCGGCGCAGCTGTTAGAAACTTCAGCATCGCTCCAGTTGGACATCCGTAGTGACAATATGCTTGAGGAAGGAAAAGAGCACCGACCAATCCAATCGTGAAGATCCCAGCCGGAATCAGTGCTACAAAACCCGTGCTCCAAGTCTCGAATGGTTCGAAGTATGCCAAGGGCACTCCGCTCGCTACGAGCGCGAGCAACCATATTACCAAAAGTGTCAGCCAAGGAATACGAACCAAAAAACCGTGTACCTTTGGAGGCAGAGAAAAACGTTTTTTAACCACATTTCCCAAAAGTGTCTGAGCTGCTCCATGTGGGCAAATTCGACTGCAATAGACATTCTTCCCAGTAAGGGCTGGGACGATTAGGGCCACGCAAGTCAACACGAGAAGCGGAAGAACCTTCACCATATCGAAGCCATTTTTCCCCCACCCTACGAGCTGGTCTTGCCCCACCATCCAACCAAACCAAATTCCTGCAAAAACCGATACCGCCGCAAAAGCAAAGCGAACCTTCTTCCCAGACCCGCGTCGGCTTACCCCCAGGACAAGGCCAGCACCAATCCATAAACACGCAATACTGAATTTCCATTGAAATGGCTCCCCCTCTGCTTCCTTCGAATAACGACGAAGCATTTCATGCACACTTTCGACCACCGCGTAATTCGTAAGGCTCGCGCCACTAGTGAAAAGCATCGCTGAAGCGCTACTATCTTCAGCCAAGACTTCTTCGATTTTCTTACCCTTGAAACCTTCCGTGTATTTGACCTCGTCTTTCACATCGGAGACATAAGGTTCATTGTCGCGACTGTTCAGCATACTGACTCCTAAAAGCGTCTTTCCATCCAATTCCAGCGCCACAATCACATCGGAGGTTCCGTTGAATCCGCGTGCCGAGACACCCATTCGGCTACTTCTCAGAACAAACCCCAATTTTTCTTTGGAGCCGTACACTTCATAGACTCCTTCTCCCTTATCTTCCATCCTTGAAACCTCGGGAAACCACTTGCCCACATCGTCGATTTTTAACTTTTCCGGAAACCATTGGTCCATTCCCTCTGCGCCAAAGCGTGCGGCTATTCCTCTCGCCATCGCTTCACTTGTTAGAGTCGCACCAGATACAATCGAAGTATCAGAAATCACACCAAGTGATGACTCTGACTGACCCGTCCATTGTTCCCAAAACTCAGAAGCATCACGGACCTTCTTCACGTGCCCAGTGGTGTCTCGACTAAGAAGAAACCGAACACCTTTAACCGTCCGCTGTGGGTCGAAAACTACCAAAAGCTCGGAAGGACCGGAATACCCTTGGACTCTCTCCGCTTCCGGAAATGTGGAAGCAGCCCAGCCGACAAGGTTTTCATTCGAATCTAGCAAGCGGATCATTCCATCTTTTCCATCACCAAGCTGGTCTACGGAAATGATGACGCTTTTCGCTTCTCTGAGGATCACCTCTTTATCAAGCCCCTCCTGTGACTTCGGTAGAAGCCATATACTCAATAGAGCGAGAACGATGATTCCCAAGCGATAGGAACCGATCAGGTATCGGGAAAAACGGGTTTTCGTTTTAGGATTCAGGCTTTGGATCAGAGGTTTTTTCATCCAAGGCGTTCTTCAGCTCTTCAAGATTCGCAAAACGTTCTGCACCAGGCATCTTCCAGAGCCTTTTGACCTCATCGAGATGGTTCTCGTAAATCTCACGTGGCGAGCAATCTCGCAGGGTAGCCAATGCAGCTGCGCGACCCACAGTCACACCCATCATACCAATCGTTTTCATCACTCGAATGGTCCCCAAGGCTTCACGCTCCACACTGATATTCCGACCCGCCATGAAAAGATTTGGAACGTTTCTTGAATACAAGGTGCGATAAGGGACTTGGTAGCCTGCTTTGCGATCAATTCCTTTCCCATGAACCGCCCTAGCGATGAACGGAGTCCCTGGAATGCTGTCGATGTATTCCTTTCGAGGGTAGTGCAGATCGATGGACCAAGTGGTGCGAAAAGTCGCATCATCAAATGGCTTTTTGCCCTCTATATCGTCCCCAGTCAAAATCACATCTCCCAGAACCTGCTGAGTTTCCCTCGTTCCACCGATATAAGCCATCCACGTCATTTCAGCATTCTTATGAGCCTGCTCATCGCGTTTCGCATGCGCACCGCGATTTTTAATCGCGCTCCACGCACTGAAAGATGCGAGAAGATTCAAATCCCTCGTATGTTCCAACTCATTGATCGGGTGATTATCGTATCCACTTTCCCAGAACCATTCCGCATGGCCGAATCCGTGACGCTTTTTCGGATAGGGAAAATCCTCACTATCGAACTCATGCATCCATGTTTGATGCGGAAATTCAACTGCCTTCTTTTGGTTCTCCCAGATCCACATATTACTCATACCCATGCGACCCTTTTCAGTCATCTTGGTATCCGCACCTGCCCACATCGCGACAAATGCGTGTCCTGTGCAGTCGGCAAAGTATTTCCCTGAAATTCGTTTGATCTTTCCTGCATCAATATCGACCACTTTGACAGCGTTGATCTCCCCATCCTTCAATTCGACCCCGTAAGCGTGGTGTCCGAGGAACAGCGAAATATTCTCCTCAGCTCGAACCACCTTCTCCTTTTTGTCATCTACGAACTCTTCAGCATGAGACGGCGAGGCCTTTGCCTGATCCTCTATTTCACGGATAATTTCATCAAATGGATATTCGTTGGGCGGGTAGTTCCCTTTTGCCCAGACTCGGATTTCCGAGGAGCCATTTCCACCGAGCACATCACGGTTTTGGATCAAAGCGACCTTCGCACCCATTCGAGCCGCCGAGATAGCTGAACCGAGCCCACCGTATCCGCCACCTACGACGACCAAATCAAATGAGCCCGCATCCTCCTCCATGCTTGGAACTCCTTGAATATCCCACTTCGTGCGTTCTTCAAAACTTGCCGACTCGGGAGGAGTGAAACTCGAATCATTCGAAAAGAGAATCGCGTCAGCTCTACCGTTGAACCCGGTTAAATCGTGCAGCGCGAGCTTCACCTTTCCGGGCTTGAGTTGAATGTTACCGGCTAATTGCCAATTCCACTCGGGTTTCGTTTCCCCAAGAACCGTCTCTAGCGTTTTCCCATTCACAGAAAGAGAAAATTTTCCTGCACTGTCCGGCCTCTTCAGTCTTTTGGTCCAGTCAAGAGTCCGAACCCAAACGCGATAGTCGCCAGCCTCAGTCACTGCCACTTCCGTTGTCGCATCCTCAACCGGCTTACCTAAGCCGTGGGCGATTAGGTAAGGCGAACCCATCGACTCGATAAACTGGGTATCAACTTTCCAACCTCCTTTATTTGCAAACTGTTCCGCTTCCACAAGAAACGAAGCGGCATGTAGATGGGTGGAAAGTGCGGTGGCGAGAAGACAACGTAAAATCATAGTTCGAGGAAAGATTGTGCCCTCTTAGAAACGTAGAACCAGCCTGAATTTTTCAAGATTCCTGAATCTTTTTCCGTTGACGTGCCTCGCGGAAAAACGACTGCAATAGCGACAAAGACTCTTCAGCCATTACCCCTGCGGCGACATCACACCGATGATTTAGAGGCGGGTTCGCATCCAATAAATTGATCCAGCCGCCTGCCGCCCCAGCTTTCGGGTCACCACATCCAAAAACCACACGGTCCGGCCTGCAGTGGACAATCGCCCCAGCACACATCGGGCACGGTTCCTTCGTCACAAACAAAGTGCACTTCTCCAGCCGCCAATCTCCTAATGCCTGCTGCGCCGCGGTAAGCGCAAGCATCTCGGCATGAGCGGTCGCATCTTTCAAAGTTTCAACCTGATTCCATGCACGACCCACAACGACCCCTTCATTGACCACAACTGCTCCAACAGGAACCTCCCCTGCCGCATATGCCTTACGTGCTTCCCTTAGCGCCTGCTGCATAAAATGCATATCACTATGGAGATCAATAATCGGTTGCTCACTCATATAATAGCGACACTTGAAACCATTCTGAACCATTTTACCAACTCAATGCTACGAGAGCCTTCATCTCGAATTTTGCTTTTCATCCTCGCCCCCCATGCTTCGTTAGATACGTGATCACGAAAACCTACCTCGACCGCGTTGTCGCTCCTTCCCTTCTGGCGGCCGATTTTTCGAAAATTGGCGAAGAAACCACACGCGCCATCAATGCGGGTGCCGATTGGCTGCATCTCGATGTCATGGACGGCCATTTTGTCGATAATATCTCTTTCGGTCCTGCAGTTGTGCAAACCATCCACGAATCCAATGACATCTTTCTCGATGTTCACCTGATGATTTCACGCCCCGATCACTACCTTTCTCGGTTCATTGCTGCGGGCTCTGATTGCATCACCGTTCACGTCGAGGCTGAACATGACGTCTCCGAAACTCTCGAGCGCATCCGTGAAGCAAGTTGCTTGGCAGGGCTCGCCCTGAACCCAGCAACACCTCTAAGCGATGTTGAACCCTTTCTAGACAAGATCGACCTACTGCTTTGCATGACCGTCGTTCCAGGATTCGGTGGTCAGTCCTTCATGCCTGAAATCATGGAAAAAGTTCAAGCTGCCGCAGATCTAAGAAAGCAGCGGAATCTCTCATTTCACATCCAAGTTGATGGCGGCATCGGAGCGGAAACCGCCGGCATTTCTGCTGAAGCGGGAGCAAACGTTATGGTAGCTGGCTCATCCACCTTTGGCTGTAAGGACATGGCCGCCGCTATTGCGAGCATTCGAGAGGCGTAAACACCAGATACTCAATACGTTTTGCC
This sequence comes from Akkermansiaceae bacterium, assembly GCA_045106015.1. GTDB lineage: Bacteria > Verrucomicrobiota > Verrucomicrobiia > Verrucomicrobiales > Akkermansiaceae > Luteolibacter. Next base: position 37,318 of record JBGCEE010000010.1, read on the forward strand.
GAATGAGTTTGAAATAGACGAGCCACTCCTCTAATTTCCTTTCATGGCAAAAACAAGCGGTCCAGAGAGCGTGATAGTGAAGGTTTTCACTTACGGAATTCAGCCAAAAATCTGGCGACAATTCTCCATCAACTGCTCGGTCACCTTTCTCGAACTCAGCGATGCCATCCAAGCTGCAATGGGCTGGGAAAACAAACACCCCCACGAATTTCGCCACGGAAAGGGAAAGCGACTCGTCGATGTCATCGGCCCCGTCGGGCTTCAAGATCAAACCCTTGGCGACTTTCAAGATGAAACCAAGGTGAGGGTTCTCGATTATATGGGACGCAGGCGACTCCCACTCAGAATGCTCTACCGTTACGACTTTGCCGACGAATGGATTCATGAGTTGGTTTTCGAGAAACGAGTAGACGGTTCAGCCCCCCCTAAAGTGTTAGATGGCGCGCGTGCCTGCCCACCCGAAGACTTCGGTGGAGCCTTTCAATACATGCAAGCACTTGCGGGTGAAATCGAATGGGCGCATCCGGGCTACGACCCCGAGCACTTCGACCCCAAAGAAGTGGATTTCGAAGCGAAAAAGACTCGCAAACGGAAAAAGTGAGACATTGCACAGCCATCAGGCCAGTCGCTACTTTCATTTATGGCAGCAGGACACTGCTTGCTGCATTCGCTCTGCAGCAAGCAACTCTTGGAGAAGTTCCGGAATCCAAAACCTTTCCGGTAAAAGCCAGCCAAGGAGTGGCGGTGGATGCAGAGCACTTCTACGCCATCAGTAATACCAAGATCATCCAGCACGATAAAAAAACCGGTAAAGAACTTGGCCGATGGCAGGCTGACCGGAAACACAAATCAACGGCCCACTTCAAACATATGAACAGCGGAACCGTCGTGGGCGACAAACTCTATTGCGCACACTCCAGATTCCCCATCGCCCCGAACGACAGCACGGTCGAAATTTTCGTAATCAAAAAAGGAACAATCCAACACGAAGCCACCATACCTCTGCCAAAAAAACACGGATCCCTAACGTGGATCGACAAGCGAAAGGACGGCACTTGGTGGATGTGCTATGCCATCTACGGTAAACCTAGTAATCAGAAGACTAAGCTCGTCGAATACCATAAAAACAAAGGAAACTTCGTCGAAATGAAGGAGTGGTATTTCCCAGCCGAAACGATAGCACGTTGGGGATCGATGAGTTGCTCCGGCGGATCATGGGGCCCTGGAGGCAAGCTCTATGTCACCGGTCATGACCTACCAGAAGTCTCAGTATTGAAGCTAAATAAAGCTGGTGAACTCAAACACCTAAAGATTCAAGCCGTCCCAGAAATCTACGGACAAGCTATTGCGTGGGATCGGTCGTCTCCGACTCCAGTTCTTTGGGGGATCATCAAAAACAAACAGATCTCGCAGACACCTCTTGAGGTGAAGAATTGATTATTTTTCGACGACCCAGATATTTCTAAAGAAGACTGGATTGCCATGATTTTGAAGGAAGATCGGATTTCCTTCAGGCGTAAGCGGACCTTTCACGGGACAAGCGGTCGTTCCATCCTTCGCTAACTCCAAATCTTCGTGAACCACGACCCCATTGAGCTTAACAGTGATTCGCGGCCACGCGGTGCGCTTCCCATTTTCGTCAAAACGAGCCGCCACCATTTCCACATCATAGGTCTGCCATGTCAGCGGTGGGAGGCACATGTTCAAGCGAGGAGCGGCAATCGAATAGATCCCACCACATTCATTCATTTTCCCTTCTAGGCCGAAAGAATCTAGCACTTGGGTTTCCCAACGCCCTCCATAGTAAACTCCGCTATTCCCACGTTTTTGACCCCGTGCGAAGGGTTTGTATGGAGTCCGAAATTCGAGATGGATCTCACAATCATTAAAAGTCTTTTTACTCAGGCAGTTTGTTGCAGCCAGAAGGCCATCGACCATTTTCCCATCCTTCCACTCATCAGCAGACGATCCATCGAAAAGCACTACCGCGCCCTCCGGCGGCTTCATTCCCAGCGTCGGGCTAGCTCGCTCAATTCTCGGAAGCACCGTCTTTTCACCACTCTTTTCGAGTTCAAATTTTCCGTTTTTGATCACGCCCTTCGTATCTTCACTTTCAGAAAAATTCACGACATCACCCTCCGATTGACCAGAAATTCGGATTCGTGACTTCTCTTTGGTCCAACCAAGGCCCGGCAAACCACTAGCTAGAATATACGCATCAAATTTCCCATCCCCGAGCGCGACCACTTGGACACCATATTTCGCTCCAGCCTCTAAAAATCCATATTCGCCTTGGAGAGTGAAATCCACATTTTCTTCTGCCGCCTTTTTGGGGTCAGTCCAAGTAGGAGATTTATCTTTTGCTGATGCTAGCCCAAGGCCAGCAAACATAAGAACAGCTATTATTATTTTTTGTTTCATCGTCGAAAGGTAGAAGGCTTCAAATTTTTTTTGTTAGACGGCACGGGTTTGAACCGCATGTCCGCGCTTCAGTGACTGGAGAATAACCCTCCCCGGCCCAGTCATTCGAGTCATAAAAAGCCCCTCTCCGGAAAACAACATACGACGCACATCGCCCGTTGCCTGGATGGTATAATCCACCCCTTCCGAGAAAGCTGCCAGATTGCCCGTGCTAACTTGCAACGACTCACCAGATTTCAGCCGAGTATCGAAATAATCTCCCGCTCCATGAATCAAAACTCGCCCTTCTCCTGAAATTTTCTGAAGAAATAATCCAGCGCCTCCGAAAAAAGCAGCACCTGCACGTTTAGCTGTGGTCACATCAATATCTATCTTCGGCCCATAGGCAGCAACAAAGGAACCCCTCGTAGTCACGACCGGACCATCCGCAAGATCCCATTCAATGATTTTCCCCGGCTGATTCGATGACAAGGTCACCTGCTGCCCGTCGCGACTACCTTCAATATAGGTAAGCGCGAGACCTTCGCCGGATAAGATACGCCGAATCGCGCCGGTTCCTCCACTGGGCATTTTGAGACTCCACTTTAGATCAGGATCCAACGACATCAGAGCACCCCCACTGGCCCAACACTTATCTGATGCTAACAATGTGAGCTTTGCTACTTGGGCCAGATCTCCTTGGATTTCGACTTTCATACAAATTCAATTCGTTCGGATTCTTCCAACAAGACCTTTTAATACCATTTTGTAAGTTAGATTGGAGGAATGGCGGAGAATCATTTTTCGTTCAGCAAGGCGTGAGGAGGAAGTGTGGCAAGCCACACGACCAACGAACAATACTGCTGAGCGGAAATGTAGCGCCGCGCTAGCCTCAAGCGAAGCTCAATTACAAAACCTTCTCTGAATTTCATAACTCAGATATAACCGCCGAGGTGGTATGACTCCGCCACAAAACAACGCTGCGAGAAAAAAAGCCCGGCGCCCTATCGTGTTTCACGAAACTCGAAGCGACCGAATTGACCGAAAAAAAAGCAAATCACATTCAACGAGGTGGAGCGGTATTTCCTTTCGATTTAAGAAGTAAAAATTTCTGCAAGTTCACAGCTCCTTCGTAGTTCGGATAGGCTTCAAGGCATTGTTCACAGACGCGAATCGCCTCTTCGATCTGTCCCTTACGAGCGAGAATTTGAGCCTTGTTGTAGAGAACGATGTGATCTCTAGGATTTACTCGCAGAGCTCGATTGTAATATCCGAGAGCGGAATCATCATTACCTCCTGACCTCTCAAGTGTGCCCATATTTCCAAGCGCGGTGAGATGGGCGGGATAAAGAGTCAACGCATGCCGGAAAAGACTCTCGTCGGTCTGCCACACACTCACTTGCTGACGCGTTGCCACGAGAAACCATCCAACAATCAGAACACCGGCGATGGCTGCTGCCCTGCTGGATATTTTGAAAGCAAATCCAATCAACCAAGCGATAGGCCCCGCCATCGCCCAAAAAGCATATCTATCATTGATAAAACTGTCCGAAACCAGCACCCACCCGAGAACTGGCGAAATACAGACCAAGAACCACAAGAGAGCCAGCCCTAACCAAGAGAAGGACCGATGACGCAGATACTCCACGAGTGGCACCAAAACAACTATCAAGCCAAGAAGTGAGAATCCGATCAATGGCAATAAGCTAGGAGTGGGATATTCAAAGGTAAGATGGACTGGCACGAAGACTTTACTGAAATAGGCACCGATCTTCGCCGGAACCAAGGCAAGTCGATCAATGAGTCCCGCACTTTGTGAAACCCCAGCCATGGTCCCCTGAGCTTGGACCCAGATGGTCCCACAGGCGGAAAGAAATGCGATGGCCCAGAACCATCGTTTTTCTAACAGTTGACCTGTAATACCTCGAACGCTACCCAAGCATGAGGTCTCACCGTCTCTTTTCCGTAACGCTTCATTGATAAGAATCAGAAGCGCCGGAGTCACGATTGCAGAGGGCTTGGAAAGCACCGCAAGAAGAAAGAAAATGAGAGTCAACCATGGACGGCGAGATTTCCACTCAGTCAAATAGACCACAAGACAGAGTGCTTGAAAAAGCCCGCTCAATACATCCTTGCGAGAAGAGATCCACGCGACCGATTCGACGTGCAAGGGATGCAAACCGAAAGCAGCGAGAAAAAGTACACTGCCCCACGCGGGAAGCTTCAATCGCAACAGCCCCCATGCCATCACCGCCAACATCGCTAAATAGAGCAATAGGTTCGACAGATGATGAAGCGTCCCTTGCCATTTCGAATTCCCAGCAACCGCGCATTCAATTTGAAAGCTCAGCCAGGTCAATGGGTGCCAGAGGTTCGAGCGTGTGGCAGTCAGACTCCAAACCAGGACCTTGAGATCCAGACCGTCGCTGGCTCCCCCGGGATTGGAGATGTACATCGGATCATCGTAGTTCAACGATCCAAAGCTCAGGCACTCGCCGTATGCCCAGACCACCAACACCAGAACGAAGAGCATTCCGAATCCACGACCAGTCGCGAGAGTCCGCAGACCAGAAAGAACACTAGAAATCATGGATACTTGAACGTCACAGATCGACCTACAAAAACGCAGAATATGAAACGTATTCAAGGACCAAAACGACCTGAAGCCGTCGCCAGCAAATGCGTTCTAGCGAATGTCTTGGCAGACTCACCGACGATTCAGTCTCTCCGGCGCCGGAACGCAAGCAGCAGCATCGAGAGCGAGGTCATGAATGCCACGCTCGGTTCAGGAATCAACGGAGGACCACCTGGCAGACCTGGAATGACATTGTCGTTCGGACCTCCCCAACTATTTTTAGTCTTATTATCCACCGTCCAAGAGAAGACCAAGTCATTAGTCGGATCATCATTTTGAACATTGACCTTCGCCAAACCATCTGCAGCCGTCAGGTAGTAATCATCCCCTGGAGTCACTGACACAAATTCTCCTTTGTCATTGTAGCCACTGAGCGCCCAAGGGGTGTATTCTGGTAAAGTTTCTCCATTTGCATCTAATGTAACTTGATCCGGCAGTTGGAAATACCAAATGATATCACCAACCTCCGATGGGTTTCCATTGAACGTAGGGTTTTTAATCTCAAAGATCGCGTTAGATCCTTGGCTATCAACTTCGTAATTATACCAACGATAATTTCCCAATGAACCGTTATAACCCGTTGGTGCCAAGTTTGAGAATTGTGGCCCGTCATTGCCAGGGTTCCCTCCATTGTTGAGCTTGGTCAGATTGCTATCTGCCTGAAGAGTACCACCATTGATATTCATCGGCTCACCATCGAACCCAAATCCAAAACTCAGTAAAGTACCCGTAGGAAGATTCCCATTGGAGTCCCTCCATCTCATCGTATACTCGCTGAATCCTAATGTGGCTGATTGCCGATAGAAAAAGCTTTCACCCGCAGTCAGCGTCTTAAGCACACGGGCTCCCATGTCATTTGAAACATCCGGAAACTCCGTATACGTTTCCCACTGTTCGCTCGATCCTTCCGTTGCCCAGAATTCCATCGGAGTTCCGTCCGTGGCAAATCCTAAGTAATTATAGATTGGGTTTCCGGAACCATCTTCGATGTCACTATCGATTTGAAATGGAACGTTGGTTCCAACGGGGTCACCATCTCCATCTCCGTCAATATCCAAAGTGCCGAAAATATCATCTTTCGCGTCTAGCGGAAGAGCGAATAGCGCTAAGAAAACTAAACTATGATGAAAAAGTGAAGTAGGTGAGGTCGAGGGGGATTTCATGATTCTGGGGGGTGAATCTGAGAGTTGAGGGGGGAGGACTTGATCTAATCAAGTGGGGGGGGGGAAACATCAAAAAATCAATGTTGCAGGTCCGATTTAGCGTAAGCGGCAGAAAAATGCAATACTTTTTTATAAAGCTTGCTAAATCTTTAAACAGAGTTCGGATTCGGACCGTCAAACTCCACGATACTTACTCAGCTTTTAAAAAATTTCTCAGAGATATTTTCTCACAAATTGATTCCAAACCGAGTCGAGAAAAGGCTAGACCCGACTAGAATCTTTAAAACAGCCGAATCGAATGGAAGCCATGGGCACTTCCGTCCACGAGTTTTTTTGCAAATTCTCTTTGCTTACTAGACCGAGTAGCGCCTACGCCTCATTGCTAAAAGTAGGAGGGAAAGAGAGGCCATGAGCGCAACGCTGGGTTCAGGAATCAAGGGCGGACCGCCAGGCAGACCAGGGATAACATTGTCGTTTGGGTCTCCCCAACTGTCACTCGCCTTGTTATCCACCGTCCAAGAGAAAACCAGATCATCGGTCGGATCGTCATTCTGAACGTTGACTCCCGCCAAGCCATCTGCAGCCGTCAGGTAATAGTCATCGCCAGGAGTCACTGATACAAATTCTCCTTTGTCATTGTACCCACTGAGCGCCCACGGGGTGTATTCTGGTAAAGTCTCCCCATTTGCATCCAACGTGGCTTGGTCCGGCAGCTGGAAAAACCAAATAATATCACCGACCACCGAAGGGTTGCCATTGAAAGTTGGGTTTTTTATCTCAAAGATCGCATTAGATCCTTGGCTATCAACTTCGTAGGTATACCAACGGTAATTTCCCAATGAACCGTCATAACCCGTTGGTGCTTGATTCGAGAATCCTGGCCCGTCATTGCCAGGATTCCCTCCATTGTTAAGCTTGGTTAGATTACTCGTGGCTCCAAGATCACCGCCATTGATATCCATTGGCTCACCATCAAAGCCAAATCCAAAGCTCAGCAGGGTTCCTGTAGGCAGATTTGCATTAGAGTCTCGCCAGTTCATCGTGTATTCTTGGAACCCGAGTGTGGCCGATTGCCGGTAGAAAAAGCTATCACCTGGACTCAGCGTCTCAAGCACACGAGCTCCCATGTCGTTCGAAACATCGGGAAACTCTGTATAAGTCTCCCACTGGTTGCTTGATCCGTCTGTCGTCCAAAATTCCATTGGGGTTCCGTCCGTCTCAAAGCCCAGATAATTGTAAATCGGATCGTTTGACGCATCCTCAATCCCGCTATCAATCTGAAACGGAACGTTGGTCCCAACGGGATCACCGTCGCCATCACCATCCGTATCAGCTGTCCCAAAAATGTCGTCCTTCGCATCTACGGTCGAGACGAAAAGCAGTCCGCAAAAAATGGTGCCGAGTGATAAAACTCGAACGAATGGGTGTTTAGCTTTCATGAAAGTGAGGAAGGGTAGACCTCGTAGAACTTCGAGTAGGCACTTGGGTGAGCCAAGAAGTTAAGAAAGGTTTATATTTTTATTTAAAAAATACAAACTTTTTTTTGAATGCCAAATCCAGAGTCATCCAGCCAGGGGGAAGGTTTGGTGATGAACCTGAACCTCTGATCCATGTGGTAGGGTCGTTTTGACAAAACCACCGCCACCTAGCGCCTCCATTCCATCCTCGATGCCTTTTCGCCCATGAGCTTGCGATTCAATCACGATCTTTTTTGCCGCCCTAAGAGTTTTCCGATTCAAGCATTCCAACTGTGTGGCGGTTTTTCCCCGATTCACGCATCAAGTGGATTGCTGGCAAGGCCGTTCGACATTTGCCAGCGGGATCCGAGCGCCATTTTGAGTCGGCGGTCGTTTTGTCAAAACGACCCTACCAAAAATTTCCCTGGCTGGATGAACCTGAACCCAAATCCCGATCAGTTCAGCCGAATCCCAGACACTGATTGAGTGACGAGGCGTTTTTTCAAAAGCGCACCCAACGCCTGTTTAAACGTGCGCTTAGAAACGCCGAGCTCCGAATGGATTTCCTCGGCAGAGCTTTTGTCGCTGATCGCCCAGCTCCCCCCCCGCGCGATGAGCTCTCCCATGATCTCCCCTTCTAGGCCTTCGACTCTTTCACGGCCGGGACGGTGCAAGGAGAGGTCAATTTTCCCATCGGCCCGAACATTTGCGATCCAACCTTTGAGCTTTTCTCCAAGTGACAGCTCTTGAAAGACCTCGTTCCCAAATAAAAGACCCGTATGGGAATTTTCGATGATCGCCTTGTAACCCATCGGAGTTTTGCCAAAAACGATGAGATTTACTTCATCACCAGTCGCATATCTTGCAGGTTCAAGATCGAGATGTCTGGAGATGCGCGTGGTTGCAACGAGACGCTGAGATTTTTCATCTACCAAAACTTTCACCAAATACCATTTACCGACTTCCATCCGAGCCTTCTGCTCACGGAAGGGAACCAACAGGTCTTTGGATAGCCCCCAGTCTAAAAAAGCTCCCACACCTGTAACATCGACGCATTTGAGTTTGGCAAATTCCTCAGGGACTGCCCGCGGCTGCCTCAGGGTCGCAACCATGCGGTCCTCCGAATCCAAGTAGATGAAAACGTTAAGTTCTCCTCCAATACACCATTCATCCGGTATCTCGGAACGTGGCAAAAGAATTTCACCGAGGTCTTCCGCATCTAAATAGAGACCGGCGGGTTTCTCTTTGAGAATAGTGAGCGTTGCCCGTGAGCCGATTCCAATCATGATCTTTCGATATTAGGGCGTGTAATCCTTCGGTGCGATCAAGATCTTCTCGACCGGATGTTTCGTGACGATATTTCCTTTGCTCGCCCGTCCTTTGATCCCGTATTCAGCAAAATGCAGAGGTCTCACGAGATTCCTCAAACCTAAACCCGATTTCATATGGATCATCAACATCTGTGCCGAACTCTCTTCGTTACTTGAGTGACACTTAAAATACAGAACCTTCGTTCCCTTGGTGCCCTTAGTCAGTTCATATTCCTTGTCGCGAGTCACCCCGCCGACTGTGAAACGTTTTGCCATCACGGCCCCGTTCCGGCCATCACGATAGATCATGGAGTAAATAAGATCTTCTTCCTTGCGGAAAACCGCCACACGCAAAGGCCGTGGTCCCACGAAAAACTTATCAGCCACCTTGGTAACTTTCATTTTTCCATCAGGGGTGAAAACAATCACATCATCGAGCATCGAACATTTCTCGATGGACTCTTCTTTTTTCAGAGAAGTGCCTGCGAAGCCGTTTTTCGCATCGAGATACAGCGTCTCAGTCGCCGCAACGACCTGAGTCCGGTCCACCCGTTCGAAGGACGAAATTTCGGTGCGCCGCTCACGACCTTTTCCGTATTTCTTTTTCAGCTGCTCATACCAACGCACGGTGTAACGGGTGAGGTTGCGCAGGTTCTTTTCTGTTTCGGCAATTTCTTCCTCAATCGCTCTGATCTCCTCGTCAGCCTTGAAGGAATTGAATTTGGAAATGCGCTTGATCCGAATTTCAGTCAGACGAACCAAGTCCTCTTCAGTCACCTCACGCTTGAGAATGTTCTTAAAGGGCTTCAAGCCGTCATCAATCGCCTGAAGAACCGCCTCCCAAGTTTCAGCTTCCTCGATATCACGATAGATCCGGTTCTCGATGAAGATTTTTTCCAATGAAGAGAAATGCCATTTTTCCCCGAGTTCAGCCAACCGGATTTCGAGTTCCAATTTCAGAAGCGCTTTAGTCAGATCTGTGCTGCGGCGAAGAATATCACAAACCCCCAAGAAAGATGGCTTTCCGTCGACGATGACCCCTGCGTTTGGAGAAATGCTGGTTTCACAATCTGTGAATGCAAACAAGGCATCTCGCGAATTCTCGGCATCAGAACCCGAAGGCAAGTAAACTAGAATATCCGCATGCTCAGCGGTGTTGTCCTCAATTTTCTGAATCTTGATCTTACTCTTGTCCGCCGCGCTGACGATATTGTCCATCAAGCCACCCGTCGTCGTTCCAAATGGAATTTCAGTAATACGGAGCAAGTTTTTCTTCTCAATTTTGATGCGTGCTCGGACTCGGATTTTACCTCCTCGTAGCCCGTCCTTGTAGTCGCTCGCATCCATGATTCCACCTGTCGGAAAATCCGGAACCAACTCAAAAGGCTGCTTTCTAAGATGCGCCACGGCGGCATCAATAAGTTCAATGAAGTTATGCGGCAAAATTTTACAAGCGAGCCCCACGGCAATCCCTTCCACTCCCTGTGCCAGTAGCAGAGGGAATTTCATCGGCAGTGTTTCAGGCTCCTTGTTCCGGCCGTCATACGAGGCCAACCAAGTCGTGGTTTTCGGATTGAACGCCACCTCCAAGGCAAATTTCGTCAGACGTGCCTCAATGTATCGCGGTGCTGCTGCGCCATCCCCAGTCAGGGTATTTCCCCAGTTTCCCTGAGTATCGATCATCAACTCCTTCTGGCCAATTTGTACCATGGCATCGCCAATCGATTGGTCCCCGTGAGGATGGTATTTCATCGTATTGCCGACGACATTGGCGACTTTGTTGTATCTCCCATCGTCCAACTCACGCATCGAATGAAGAATACGCCGCTGAACTGGTTTCAAACCGTCATGAAGATGCGGAACCGCACGCTCCAAAATCACATAACTCGCATAGTCCAAAAAGTAATCGGAATACATCGCACCCAGTGAAGCGTGTTGGTCCGGTTCGTTGCTCATACGCACAAGGTGCTAGTGGACTCGACCCTCCGGTGCAAGCTCACTATCGCTCAATCACGCAGCATTCGCCCAATCCCCCGCATTTCCTGCCATCCCTATGGCTATCCTTGCCGTTTCACTGTGAAATGAGTTAAATAGCTTTAGATATGAAAACAAACGGAACGTCATTTGAAGCATTGCAAACTTGGGTCGATGAATACGCAGAACTCTGCACACCTAAAGATGTCGTCTGGTGCGATGGCTCGCAAGACGAATGGGACAAGCTCACTCAACTTCTCTGCGATCAAGGCACTTTCACACGGTTGAACCCAGAGAAACGCCCGAACTCTTTCCTCGCGCGCTCTGAGCCATCCGACGTCGCCCGTGTCGAAGAACGCACATTCATCTGCACCAAGCGCCCCGACGAAGCCGGCCCAACCAACCGCTGGGCCGATCCCACCGAAATGCGAGAACTCCTGACCGGAAAATTCACTGGTTCAATGAAAGGACGGACCATGTATGTCATTCCCTTTTGTATGGGACCACCGGATTCACCTCTCGCAAAGATCGGTGTGCAAATAACCGACAGCGCATACGTTGTCGTGAACATGCGCATCATGGCGCACATGGGCACACACATTCTCAAAAGGATTGAGGACGAAGTTTCCGGTGCCGTTCCGCATAAACGCGACGGTCATGCCCAATTTATCAAGTGCCTTCACTCGGTCGGCGTCCCCCTTTTAGAAAGCGATCAGGATGTCGCTTGGCCTTGCAACGACGACAAGTATATCTCCCATTTTGTTGATAGCCGCGAGATCATGTCCTATGGATCCGGCTACGGTGGAAACGCCCTCCTCGGAAAAAAATGCCTCGCTCTCCGCATCGCCTCAAACATCGCCCGTGAGCATCGCTGGATGGCAGAGCACATGCTCATTCTCGGACTCCACGCACCTGATGGAGACACCACCTACGTGACCGCCGCATTCCCTTCCGCTTGCGGAAAGACCAACCTCGCCATGTTAGAGCCCCCCAAGCCCTATGCAGAAAAAGGCTGGAAGACCTCGATTGTCGGCGACGACATCGCATGGCTATGGCCGCACGAAGACGGGAAACTCCACGCGATCAACCCGGAAACCGGCTTCTTCGGAGTCGCCCCAGGAACCAACTGGGAAACCAACCGCATCGCGATGGAGTCCATGACAGAGAACTCCATATTCACCAATGTAGCCCTGACTGACGACGGCGATGTCTGGTGGGAAGGACTGACCAAAGAAGCCCCCGCACATCTCGTCGACTGGAAAGGAAACGACTGGACCCCAGACTCGGAAACCCCAGCCGCTCATGCCAATGCACGTTTCACCGCCCCTGCGAGCCAGTGCCCGACCATTGATCCCGAATGGCAAAATCCAGATGGCGTACCCATCGACGGAGTCATTTTCGGCGGACGCCGTGCAACCACCATGCCCTTGATTTACCAAGCGTTCAACTGGGGCCACGGAGTCTACGTCGGTGCAACGATGGGCTCGGAAATGACCGCCGCAGCTGCTGGCACGATCGGAAAAGTCCGTCGCGACCCGATGGCGATGTTACCATTCTGCGGCTACAACATGGGAGGCTATTTCGGCCACTGGCTGGAAATGCAACGCTATCTCACTCACCTTCCACGCTTCTTCCATGTCAATTGGTTCCGCAAAACTGAAGACGGCAAATTCATGTGGCCTGGATTCTCAGAGAACATGCGAGTCCTCGAATGGGTCGTCAACCGCTGCAAAGGCGGTGCTGCCGGCCACGAAACACAAATCGGTTGGACCCCTGACTATGAAGATTTCAATATCGAAGGCCTCAAAGACTTCACCAAAGAAGATTTTGACCTCGTGATGAAATTCGACCGCAACGAATGGCGCCAGGAACTCATTTCTCAAGGCGAGCTATTCATTGATCTATATGATCACCTCCCGAAAGAACTCATATTCCAGAGAGAACTTCTGGCAGCAAGACTGGTATAAGAAACACTCATAAGAACCTGGCTGAGGAAAATGCCCATACCGTACGCAGATCATGCGGCGGGAGCGTATTTCCTCGGCCATTTGCTTTTTAACGGACCTGCGGCGAGCCATCCGAAAATCCTTCGCCGATTTCTAACCCTTATCCTTGCCTTCCGCCGCCAGTCTTCACAAGCTACGCGAATGCATCCAGACGTAGCGAAATTGGTAGAAGCCGGAAAAATACCCGAACCGGTCGGCGAACGCCTATCACAACTTGCACCGGGCAACTTCTGCCTCCACAAATCATTCGGAGCCGGCAAGGTCACGGCTTGGGATTTTGGAACGAAAAAAATCACGGTCGACTTTGAAAACTCCACCGATCAGGAAATGGATCTCCAGTTCGCGATCAAGAAGACCGAATGGATTCCTGAAGACGACTTTCGAGCCGTCAAAATCGAACAAGTAGAGAAACTCCGCAAGCTTGCCCAGGAAGACGCTGTCGCCCTTGTCGTTCATATTCTTGAAAGCCACGGTGGAACAATCACCGGCGAGCAGATTGAACAACTTGTCAGCGGCGCCGTAATTCCTGAAAAAGGATACAAGAAATGGTGGGACTCGACCAAAAAAGCGCTCAAAGAAAGCCGCAAAGCCGTCGTTCCTACAAAGCGTACCGAAGCAATCGTCCTTCGCGATTCGGACATCACTCCGGCCCAAGCTCTGCTAGCAGACTTCGAAGCCTCGAAAGACATCAAAGGCATGATCAAGGGCCTCGAAGCCATTGCCGCTGATATCGGTGCCTTTGACGACGACATCGACGCTCTCAAACAACTACTCAACGATATCGACGATGCAGCGAAAAAAGCGGCTCGGGTTCAACTTGGCCACGCGATGCAACTCGTCGCGGCTCGGGACGAAGTGATCGACAGCAACAAAACTCTCGAACTCGACCCAAGCGCCGTTCGACTCAGCGATCTCATCGCCGGTTCGGACCTTGAGAAAGTCGCTGATGAAGTCGTCGCTCTTCCTTCCGGAAGACAACGTGCCGTTTACGAAGCTTTCAAGACAGCCTTCGGAGACGAGTGGATCGGCAGAATCGTCACGGTCTTCGACCGAGTCGGCGCCCGCGGCGTCACCGAGATCGCACGTATCCTTGTAGAAAGCGACGGCCTACCAGCCCTCCGAGAACACCTGAGTTCAGCACTCGCAAGACGCGCTCTCGGTCCCGACGCATTGATCTGGGTCTGCCGCGAACGCAACGCCGCTTCCGAAGAAGTCTTCGGTGCCGATGTCGGCGCTTCCATCCTCAACCTCTTGGAAAATGATCACCTTTCCGATGGGCCGCGCAAAACCTCACGACTCCAATCTCTTCTAAATGACGACAAAGCCCTACTCTCCGACCTCGTCGAGAATATGGACAACAACGAAGCGAAAAACTTCGCTCGTCGCCTCCTCGACTGCCCAGTCTTTGGCGACCTTGAGAAAAAGTCCCTGATGGCCCGCATCATCAAAGTGCGCCCAGAAACCGTCGAACTCGTTTCTGGAGAAAACGCCCCGCGCCGCGAAGAGCCTCTCCTTGTTTCATGGGAATCACTCGAAAAGAAAAAGGAAGAGCTTCAAGAGCTAATCCGCGAAAAAATCCCTCAAAACCGCGAGGACGTAAAGATCGCAAAATCCTACGGCGACCTTCGAGAAAACTTCGAATACAAGTCAGCGAAGGACATGGAGAAATTTCTCAACCACCGCCGGACCGCCCTCGAACGTGAGATCGGAAACGCTCGTGGAACTGACTTCAAAGGAGCTGATACCAACTCTGTAAACATCGGAACCGTCGTCACGCTTGCAGATGCGAAAGGAAGCGAACAGAACATCACCGTTCTAGGTGCTTGGGATTCAAACCCAGAGAAACAGGAGGTCTCCTACCTTTCTGAAGTCGGCAAAGCTCTCGTCGGACTCTCCGTGGGTGACGAAGCCAACGTCAAGGATACCGAAACCGAAGAGATGCAAACATTGACGATCAAGTCGATCTCCGCTTATCACGCCTAAGGAAACACGTTTTCCCTAAAATTATAAACTTATGGATCTGACAACAATTGTAGAAATCAGAGGGCGCGAGATCATCGACTCACGCGGAAACCCAACTGTAGAAGTCGACGTTCACCTCGATGGAGGAGCCGTCGGCCGTGCCGCCGTTCCTTCGGGTGCTTCAACTGGAGAACACGAAGCTCACGAACTTCGTGATGGCGACAAAGACCGTTATCTTGGCAAAGGCGTGCTCAAAGCAGTCGATGCAGTGAATGACTCCATCGCTGAAGAACTTCTCGGTTTTGATGCCACCGAACAAGCCTCCATCGACGCGGTGATGTCTGAACTAGATGGCACTGCGAACAAGAAAAAACTTGGAGCCAATGCAATCCTTGGCGTCTCCCTTGCGGTATCCAAGGCAGCCGCTTCCCAGCTCGGTGTCCCGCTTTACAAATACCTAGGCGGACCTAACGCCAAAGTGCTTCCCGTTCCAATGATGAACATCATCAACGGCGGTTCTCACTCAGATGCACCCATCGACTTCCAAGAATTTATGGTCGTTCCTGTAGGTGCACCAACCTTCCGTGAATCCGTTCGTTACGGTGCCGAAGTTTTCCACGCGCTTAAAAACGTTCTTCACGATCGCGGTCTTTCCACTGCAGTCGGCGACGAAGGTGGCTTCGCTCCTAAGCTCGATTCAGCTGAAGATGCCCTCGGCGTCATCTGCCAAGCCATCGAAAAAGCAGGTTACAAAGTCGGCGATGATATTTCCATCGCCCTCGACGTCGCTTCCTCCGAATTCTTCGACAAAGAAAAAGGCAAATACGTCTTCCACAAATCAGACAACTCAGAGAAATCCGCTGAAGAGCTCGTTGCCTTCTACGCCGACCTTCAAAAGCGCTTCCCCATCATCTCCATTGAGGATGGTTGCGACGAAAACGATTGGGATGGCTGGAAAGTCCTCACCGACACCATCGGCGACAAAACCCAACTCGTCGGTGACGACCTGTTTGTCACCAACTCAAAGTTCCTCCAAAAAGGAATTGATCTGGGCGTCGCCAACTCCATCCTCGTGAAGGTCAATCAGATTGGTTCACTCACCGAGACCTTTGATGCTGTTGAACTCGCCAAGGAGAATTCCTACACCGCTGTTCTTTCTCACCGCTCCGGTGAAACTGAGGACAACACCATTGCTGACCTCGCTGTGGCAACCAACTGCGGGCAAATCAAAACCGGCTCCATGTCACGTTCCGATCGGATCGCCAAATACAATCAACTCCTTCGCATCGAAGAAGAACTTGGAGAAGACGCCATCTACGGCGTTAACAAATTGAAAGTTCTCAAGAAGTAGTTCACTGAATCACTCAACTCAAAAAGCCACGGCCCAATCGGCTGTGGCTTTTTTGTTGGTCAATATCGCCAGAGAACTTTCGCAACATTTTATTGAATCGATGCCTTCAGATCGAAGTTCACCGAACTCACGCTCTTAGGATTCTCAATTTCTACAGCGAGAACATTTTCTCCTGAGAGCAAAAGCTCTCGGGTGATATCTTTCAGCAAGATGTCTGCCTTGTCGTATTTCGTCTGACCCCCAATCGGATCCACGTGTAAAATCATGGTTCCGTTGAGAAATACTTTGGCCGCACCAGTTGTTTGGTAAGAAAGCATCATGCTCTCAATCTCAGATAAATCATCGATCTTAAACTGGGTACGGAGTGAATGACTTCCTTTGGATTTATTGATCGGAACTTTCGTTTCCTCCCAACCACCATCGGCAAAGTTTCGGCTCTTCCAACGATCGTTTTGTACTTCTTCAGAAGCCATCATTTTCCAAACTGCTGGATTCTCTTTGGAGGGGTTGAGAAGTGATCGGTTTGGAAAAGACCTCTCAACGGGTAGCGCGGCAACATGCGTCTTGGCGATTTCCGTGTAGGGACTGTCTTTTGCTTTCAAGGCAGTTGATATCGATCTGCTGGCCAAGCCATCGAGCTGAGAGCCACGAGGAAGAATTTGACCTGAGCCCTTTGGACCTTGGTAGGCCACATTTGATACGCCTCGATGAAAGGCAACACCCTCTTTCATCACCTGTTCGTTTTTCGGATCCTCAACCGCACGATAAAATTTCGCCAAGCTTGTATCCTTTGAATCAACAATCGATTCAATCGCTTGTAGCTGACGACTTAGTGCATACACATCACCAGCCTCTAAATTTCTTTCCATGGATTGCAAGGTCAGCTTCGCACTCTCAATATTTCTTTGCGAAATCTCGATCAGTTGCTTGGCCATTTTCTCGAACTCAGGCTCTCCAAGAAGCAGCTCGGCAGCCTTCGCGGCCTCAGGAAATTTCCGCTGTTCATAAAGACTCAATGCCGGTCCGAAAACGGCTGGAATATCGGCCCCGAACACACTCTCTGTTCTTCCTAGAATCGCCAACCGCTCCGAACCCGCAAGATAACTGAGTGCGAATCCTCCCGTGCTCCAGATTGGACCTTTCCTTACATAATTTCCAGCTCCCAGATCCCCTTCCCTTTTATGAGGCCACGGCTGTGTCATGAAAGAACCATCCTTCCTTCTGGCTAGATCTCGGTAGCTATTAAATCGTTCCCAGAAATTTACGTAGTTCTTTTTACCCGTTACACTCACACCAAGCGGAGTCCAAGTCTGGTTAAAGTAGTTACCTGAGTGACCATTTTCAAAATAGAGAAGGTTCGCGCTAGCCGCCATTCCACCAAACCAATTGGTAGCCCGCTCGGCACCCAAAAGATGGAATGCAACCGCCGCCCCTCCATTCTTGCCATTGCTTGTCGGATCAACCGTTGGGGCGTGATCTCCGTAAGGAATCCCCCCGCGCCCCACATAGGAGCCATAAAAATTTACCGAGTTCACGATCCCTTGCCGGTCAAACTCAACGCCGCATTCATCGGCAAGAACTAAAGAAAGGAAACAAACAATTCCTGTTGAATTGATCACGCCGTAGCCAGGCGGGATGAAATTCTCGACGATTTTGTGCCCCCAAGTCCCAGGATTGGACTGCCCAGCAACCAATCGTTCTGAGTATTCTTGAATAGTGGGAAGAACTCGTTTGTCTCCAGTCGCCAAGTAATACTCGCATAGAAACAAATTGTTATTCCCCCAGCGCCACGTTTCGTGACCCGCTTCCGAAACTTCATGATTGAGACTCATCCGGCAGGCGCTGCGGCGCACATGATCCAGATATTCTGCCTGTTCTGAAGCGAGTAGCAGAGCAGCTGCCATGGGACGACCTACACCCGAAGAATAACCCTCGGCAGGCGTGGATTCAGCGAGAAAACCAATCGCTTGATCAACAATTTTGGAAGTTTTTGGACAATCAAAAGGAGCTGTCTTTGCATAGGCTCCAAGAACCGGAAGCCGAAGAGTAACCTGACCCTCTTTACCATCTCTAGCCACCAACAAGTGAAGCTCCCCTTTACCTGCGTCGCTTTCCGCCCAAGTAATCGCACGAGCCATTTCCATCCGCGCATCCGCATCAAACTTACGGACTTTTGGCGCGCTATTCCACTGATGTGCTGGAGTATTTGGAGGAATAGCTGCGCCAATAATAATATCGTGGCGCTTCATGGGACCTTCGGCTGGGGAACCCGCCTCAATACTCTTCACCTGAATCTCTAGACTACCACGTGTATGTCCTTCGGCTCCATAAATCCAGCCACGCATACCGGTAGGACCCAAGTTCTGGGTAATATACCAGTTCCTATAAGACGGAATCGGAGTAGGTGTTTGATACTTCGGCAAACCCGCCAAAACTGGAGGCTCTGCGACAAGGTTGGGGCTCGCCGCCAAAAGGCAGATCAAGGAGTAAAAATGTAGTTTCATTGCAAAAAGGTAATGACGCTCTCAGGTCAGATTTTTTCAAGGAAGTCGATGGTTTCAGTCACAGCTTTGTAGCGATCACTGAGCCTTTTCCCATCGCGTGCTTTGAGCTGATCTTCTGTCGGAGAAAGTGCATCCGCTAGCTGCCTGAGTTCTGGTAGGATTACTTTCGCATCTTTGCCGAAAGCTCTGCACGACTCCATACAAACTGGCAGCAAGTCTGAACCTCTCACTGTTTTATTTACCAAATTAGGAATCAACGGAATCAACTCTTTGGCTTTTAGTGCTGTTAGAATCTTCACTGCACTAATCTGCCCACCCGCTCCAAACATGGTATCCCGATCCGGAGTCCATTCCAAATGAGCGACCAACTCCGGAATAAACTGGCGCTGCAGATCCTCATCCATCTTTTCAATTATCGACACGACGAAACCGCGACCTCTCGGCAGCGGCGAACCCAGGGCCTTCTTCAACGGAGCAATCGCATTAGGAAGTTCTGCCACACGTGCCGTGTAGGCCTTACCTAACGATTCCATCGCCATCTGCGCTACATAGACATCTTCACTCGCAGTTAACTCGATCAAGGCGAGCACGACATCATCCGATTCTGCACCGAGCAAACTCAAGCCTTTCAGGGCCGCGTTTTGAACATCCAACTCAGAATCCCGAGCAGCCTTTGTCAAAACCTGAGCGAGCATTTCATCCGCTGCCAACAATGCCTGCGCTTCTCGATAGTTCGTTGTTTCGGGAAAAGCCGTTTTCCAATCCTTGCGCATCCAAGATGCCAATTCTGAAATTGCCATCACGACACCCGAGCGGACATTCGCATTTTTAGAAACTGCCATTGCATAAAGCTTGGTTGGTTCAGTTCTGAATCGTACAGCTAGTTCCTTCGAAATAGCTGTTCGGATCGAAGGGTTCCAAGTATCGAGACCGGCAACCAGGTCTCCCACTGAAACCGCCTTCATCAATGCCGGTTCAGGAATCGACATATATATTTCCGGAAAGCTCCCGGGTGCTCTCTCTTCAACCTTGGCGATTGCCTCTTGAACAGATTCTCCACTGAGCACCTGCTCAGATAGAGCAAGTCCAAGCATCAGCGGAGCAAGATGGTACTTACGAAAAAATTTCATGTTAAAACTCAAAAAAGGTCCGCAATTGCGATTCGGATGTCGAATTGAAAAGTGATCGAACAACTGAAAATGGGCACAAAAAAACCACCGGATTTCTCCGATGGTTCAAATCTAGTAATCTGACTTAGAGATTAGGCAACGAGAGTCGCTTCTTCTTCTTTGTCGCATTTCTTTTTCTTGCACTTCTCAGCAAGGAGAGTTGCTTCCTCTTCTTTGTCACACTTCTTTTTCTTGCACTTATCGCCTGCTAGAAGAGTGCCTTCTTTTTTGTCGTCACCTTTTTTGCACTTGTCGCACTTGCCGCCGTCTTTGCCTTTGTCGCACTTGCCGCATTTGCCACAATGAGCAAGAAGAGTTGCTTCTTCTTCCTTATCGCACTTCTTTTTCTTGCACTTGTCGCCCGCAATCAAAGTCGCTTCCTCTTCCTTGTCGCACTTTTTCTTCTTACACTTTTCAGCGACCAAAGTGGCTTCTTCTTCCTTGTCACACTTTTTCTTTTTGCACTTCTCAGCGACCAAAGTGGCCTCTTCTTTTTCTTTGTCGCACTTTTTCTTGTCGCAGTCTTTGCCAGCGAGGGCAAGTGGCGAGGTGATCATTGCGGCACAGAATGCTGTCATTAGTAATTTCATGGTATTTTTAGTTGGTTGTTTTTACAGGATTCTACGGTTCCCGTGAGAATCTATTCATCTAATAGAAGCACAATTCCAGTAATTATTCGAATTATTTGAAAAAATTTATCGGATTCTGGCTAGAAACTCCTGATTTCCGTCCATCCCAGCAATTTTGGCAGGAACAGATCCCAACCATTCCTTGGAATGCTCTTGGGTCACAAAGTCTCGGATCTTCTCAACAGCTCGTACGCGTAGCTCCTCCTCACGAACGATTCCACCCCTACCAACATCCTCTCGCTCCAGTTCAAACTGAGGCTTAATCAAACAGATCACTTCACCTCCTTTCTCTAGAACGCCAAAAACAGCCGGAAGCACCTTGGTTAGTGAAATAAAGGATAAGTCCATCACCGCCAGCCTGACCCTCTCCCCAAGGTCCTCTTCAGTCATGTAGCGGGCATTAAACTTTTCTTTAACCATCACGCGTGGATCGTTCCTCAGCTTCCAAACCAATTGATTCGTGCCAACATCCACCGCGTGCACTTTTTCGGCCCCTCGCTGCAATAAACAATCTGTGAATCCGCCAGTCGAAGCTCCAACGTCCAGACAAGTCCACCCAGTCACATCCATATCAAAATACATCAAAGCACCTTCAAGCTTCAAACCTCCACGTCCCACAAAACGAGGTTTTTCTTTAATGTGAACCACAACATCCTCCTCAAATCGCTCAGCTGGCTTATCGACCACACGATCCCCGACCTTCACCTCTCCCGCCAAAACCAGCCGTTTCGCCTGCTCCCTCGAATCGCAGAGACCACGATTGTGCAAGAGAGCGTCGAGTCGGTGTTTCTTCACGAACGTTTCATAACAGGATACAGCCGCTCTTCAAACCAACTCGGTATAGAAATTTTGAGTGAAAAAGCCCCAAAAACGGGAAATTCTCCTCAATCGCCAAAACTTTGTGAAAAATTTCACAAAGCACACTTGCCGCGCCGCCTTGGCACCGACATAGTCCGCCCAGCCCTACGTGCTATTGAATCTGCCTCGACTTTCCTAACATGAGCGAAACCTCTCCGGCCACAGCTGAAACCAAACTTCCCAAAGACATTGCAGCCGAGAAGGGCATGGTGAATGTGCAAATCGACGGAAAGTGGTATCAGTTCCCGAAAGGAACACGAATGATCGAAGCCTGTAGGGCGGCGAAACGGGATGTTCCTTACTATTGCTACCATCCCAAACTCAGTATTCCAGGCAACTGCCGGATGTGCTTGATCGAGATGGGAATGCCGCCTCGCCCCACGCCCGGAAAAGATCCCGTTTACGATGAAGACGGCTACCAACCCATCGGTTGGATGCCTCGCCCAGCGATTTCCTGCGCCAACACGATTGCCGAAAACATGGGCATCCGAACCGGCAGTGACATGGTCAAAAAATGTCGCGAGGGCGTGATGGAATTTCTCCTCATCAATCACCCACTCGATTGCCCCATTTGTGACCAAGCGGGTGAATGCCGACTTCAGGAACAGTCCGTTGGCTTCGGCCGTGGCGTTTCCCGCTTCGTCGACATGAAGGTGAAGAAGCCTAAGAATGTCGATATCGGCCCACGCATCCGCTTGGATGACGAACGCTGCATCATGTGCTCGCGTTGCATCCGCTTCATGGACGAGGTCGCTGAGGATCCAGTGCTTGGCTTCACACAACGTGGCACCCACACAACTCTAACCGTCCATCCAGGCCGCTTGCTGGATAACAACTACTCGCTCAACACCGCAGACATCTGTCCCGTCGGTGCTCTAACATCTAACGACTTCCGCTTCCAGATGCGCGTGTGGTTCCTCAAGGAAACACCCTCCATCGACGTCAATTGCGGAACCGGAACCAACATCCTCATTCACACTCGCGAAAACACCATCCACCGCATCACACCCCGCCAAAACGACGATGTGAACTCAGCTTGGATGCCGGATTCGCATCGATTGAATTTCCACTACATTGATAGCGAGCAGCGACTCACCGAAGTTCTCATTAAAAAAGACGGCAACCACGTTCCCTCTGACTGGCCCACTGCGATCGCGAAAACCACCGAGTCCCTCGCGAAATTCAAACCCTCCGAGATTGCCATTGTCGCTTCCGCAAGAATGACCAATGAAGAACTCTTTCTTGCCAATGCACTCGCTGCCGATCTGAAAACGAAACTTCTCACCACAGTCCCGCGCGACGGTGAAAGCGATGGCATGTTGATCGCTGCCGATCGCAATCCCAACACCACCGGCGCATTGCTCGTCTGGCAAGCTAAGAACCCAGCTTCCTCGCTCGATAAGATCCGCCAGGGAGTCCGGGACGGCTCTATCAAAGCCCTCCTTGTTTTCGGCGAAGACCTCACTGCCGAGGCAGGCTTCACCAAAGAAGACCTCGAAAAAACCGATTTTATTGCATCCGTTCAATTGCTGGCCGGCGCAACTGCAGAAGCCAGCGACGTCGTCCTGCCCGGAGCCGCTTTCGCTGAGAAACGCGGTTCCATGGTCAACCTTTCCGGACGCCTCCAACGCCTGAACCGCGCCATCGAACCCGAAGGCCAATGCCGCGACGACTGGGAAATCCTACGAGACCTCATTTCATCTGTAACCGGAAAATCAAGTTCCGACCCCGACTACCCGCACATGATCGAAGACATCGTCAAAGACATGGCGGCAACGGTTCCCGAATTCAACGGGATCACCCTTTCCAAAATTGGAGCCTCGGGAACTATCGTCAAAGACACTGGCTACACCGTCCCACTCCTAAAAAACGAGCGCGCTCGCGCCGCCGCCGGTCTCATCAACGGTTAACCTTTTTTACACGATCACTTTCCGTCCATGCCTGAGCTAGTCATCAACCTCGCGATCATCGTCATCAAGGTCGTCACGTTCACCTTTTTGGTGGTCCTCCCCTTGGTTCCGCTATCCGTCTATTTCGAAAGACGTTTTTCTGCGATCATCCAAGACCGTGTCGGCCCGAACCGTGTTGGAATTCCGCTAACTCTTTTCGGCGGCAAGAAAGACTTTCACTTCTTCGGTTTAATCCAACCCATAGCCGATGGTTTGAAGTTATTTCTCAAAGAAGACTTCACGCCCGATCATGTTCGTAAAGCCTTCTATTGGCTCGCCCCCGCCCTTACCGTCGTTCCCGCACTCATCACAGTCTGTGTGGTTCCATTCGGCCCTGACGTTACATTATTCGGTCACACCGAAAAACTCGTCATCGCCGATATCGATGTCGGCCCCTTATTCATTTTTGCCGTCTCGTCACTAACGGTGTACGGAATCACTCTTGCCGGCTGGTCATCCAACTCCAAGTTCCCCTTCATTGGAGGCGTTCGCTCCACTGCTCAGATGATTTCTTACGAAATCTGCCTAGGCCTTTCCATCATCCCCGTCCTTCTCTACTATGGCGATCTCAACCTGAATCGCATTGTCCAAGAACAAGCTGCGAACGGCTGGCTACTACTTCCTTTCTGGACCAACTATGAGTTCTCACTACCCAGCCTCCAAACCGTTCTCTTTCTCATTCCGGCTTTCATTGCTTTCATCATTTTCACCGTCTCCATCTTTGCGGAAACCAACCGTATGCCCTTCGACCTTCCGGAGTGTGAAACCGAATTGGTTGGAGGCTATCATACCGAATATTCATCCATGAAATTCGCCATGTTTTTCATGGGCGAATACGCGGCAATGGTCATCGGCTCTGCCCTAATCATCACCCTGTTCCTCGGAGGCTGGTCCTTCGGATTTGGCCTAGATCAACACATCGCCAATTTTGCCATCGGTGATTTTAAAATCGGCGGATTTATCCATGTAGGAATTTTTCTAGGGAAACTCCTCACCTTCATCCTCTTCTTCATTCTCGTTCGCTGGACAGTCCCCCGCTTTCGCTACGACCAACTCATGAAGCTCGGCTGGGTGATTTTCTTTGAAGCCGCGCTAATCAATGTTTTCTTGGCAGCACTCATTATTGCAGCTCCTGCGCCTGAAGTGACCCCAATTATCATAGGGGTCGGGGCAATCCTACTCATCGCAGTCACCGCTGCCGTGATTTGGGTCGCCAAAGTTTCCGAACCTCCTGCAAAAATCGTTCGAGCTTGAGTAAGCTTTATTTTCTTTAACACATTTCGATTCATCCAATGGCAACTATCAAGTTAACACGTCCGAAACTCGACGCTGGGGAAAAGATCTACTTTGGTGCCCTGATCAAAGGTTTCTTCCTTACCATGACCCACGCCATCAAGTCTCTGCGTGGGAAGTCACCCGGTTCAGAATCACTCGCTTCCTCGGGGCTCGGCGTGACCATGCAGTTCCCTGAGCAACGCTGGGACGACCACATGCCCGAATACTATCGCGGTGCTCCAACTCTCGTCACCGATGAACAAGGCCGCGAACGCTGCGTCTCCTGTCAGCTCTGCGAATTCATCTGCCCTCCGAAGGCCATTAAAATCACCCCTGCGGAAATCCCTTCCGATGACAAATGGTCGAAAGTCGAAAAACGTCCTGAGGCATTCGATATCGATATGATCCGCTGCATTTACTGTGGGATGTGCGAAGAGGTCTGCCCGGAACAGGCGATCTACCTTCGTAAGGATTACCTGATCACTGGCACCTCACGCGACCAAATGGTTCACGATAAGAAAAAACTCTACGAGATTGGCGGAGTCCGCGTCGGCCTCGTTAATAAGTGGAACGAGCTCAAATAATGCTCTTGCTCGGAACCTCACATTCAGTCTGATGGAACACCTTCAAATACCGCTTTTCTGGCTCTTCTCGACGATCATGCTCGTCGGTGCATGCGCGGTCATCGCGTTTCGAAATCCCGTCTCCAGTGCGCTCGCCATGGTGACTTCCTTCGTTGGGCTTGCCGCTCTTTTCATCGGACTCTCAGCTTTTTTCGTCGGCGTGATTCAAATTCTCGTCTACTCGGGAGCGATCATGGTGCTATTCTTGTTCATCATCATGCTGCTAGATCTGAAAGATGAGAAACGGCGCACTGAAAGTTATCTTCCACTTGTCGCTGGGCTGGCACTCGTCGGTATCTTCTTCATCCAACTCGTCGGAGTCCTTTCGAAAACATCAAACAAGACAGCACCTCCAATCAATACGGAAACTCTCGCAGCATCCAAAAATGCGCTGATTGAATCAGGAAGGATCCCAGAAGGCGGAAAAATCGCCGAATCCCTCAGCAGCGGAAAACTTCCTGATATTCACCTGATCGGGCAGACTCTATTTACCGACTACAACTTGCCGTTGCAGATTCTCGGAATTCTCCTTCTCGTCGCAACCGTCGGCGTCGTCGTCCTTTCCAAACGCCAGACCAGCTAATCACATGCCTTCCCTAAACGATTACCTACTCGTCTCCGGCCTGCTTTTTTCGATCGGTCTCGCTGGGGTCGTCTTGCGCCGCAACATCATCGTCGTCTTCATGTGTCTCGAATTGATGCTGAGCGCCGCCAACCTTACTCTCATAGCCTTTTCCCGGTTCAATACCGTTGACGGGCTTCCTGATTACCACGGCCAGATGCTCGTGTTTTTTGTCATTACCGTAGCCGCAGCTGAAGTCGCCGTCGGTTTAGCAATTATCGTCGCTTTGTATCGCGCGCGTCAAACCATACACACAGACGAGCTTACATCTCTTAAGGGCTGATCGATGCAATCGACACCCTTCCGATGGGTTCAGCGAAGCCATGTGGATTCGACTGCAAAACCCGCCAATCAAGATGCTACTTGCGCATCAGATTTTCCGGATATTCTCAGGCAGCTACTTGCCCAGCGAGGTATTCCAGAAGACGGAATCGAGGCATTTCTTCATCCCAAACTAGCCAATCTCAGCGATCCTTTTCTGATTCCAGATATGGAACCGGCAGTCGAGCGGATCCTGCACGCGGTCGACCAAAATCAACATGTATGCATCTATGGTGACTACGATGTAGATGGCATCACTTCCATCACATTGATGGCCAAGATTCTCACCTCATACGGACTCAGCCCAAGAACTTTTATTCCCAAACGAGGAAGCGAGGGATACGGCCTCAGCATTGCGGCCCTAGAACGCTGCATGAATGAAGGAGAAAAACCTGACCTCCTCATCACTGTCGACTGCGGCACCGTATCCTCACAAGAAGTGAGTCATTTGAAGGACATGGGAATCGATGTCGTTATTGTCGATCATCATGAGCCCGACCCCAGTCATCGGCCGGATTGTATCGCTCTCGTAAATCCAAAATGTGGAGATCAATTCACCTATCTATGTGCAGCAGGCGTCGTCTTCAAAGTCGGCCATGCACTATTAAAAACTCGCCAAACGGAACTCGACCTACGCCAACTACTCGATCTCGTCGCGGTCGCAACGATTTCCGATATCGTTCCCCTTATTGATGAAAATCGACTACTCGTTCGGCATGGGCTGAAACGTCTGCCGTCAACCAAGAATTTCGGTCTCAAAGCCCTTCAAAAAATGGCGGGAATCACCGAAAAAGTCACTTCCATGGATGTGGGATTTCGCATCGGCCCGCGTATCAATGCCGCCGGACGTATGGACGACCCTGGAGAAGCACTGGCCACTCTGAACGCCGATTCTGAAGAATCCGCTGAGGCCCTAGCCGAAAGCCTTGATGACTACAATCGCCAGCGACAAACCCACGAAGGGCTGATCCGAAAAGAAGCTGTTGAGCAACTGAGCCAAAACTTTGATCCAGAACAAGACCCCGTTATCGTAATCGGCTCACGCGCTTGGCACCACGGTGTGGTTGGAATCGTCGCATCTCGCTTGATGCGCCAGTATTACAAGCCAACCTTCGTGGTCGCGATTGATGCCGATGGGATTGGCAAAGGGTCCGGTCGAAGTATTGAAGGAGTCTCTCTCGTTGAAGCCATCCGTGCCTGTGATGAACACCTGATCGCAGGCGGTGGCCACGATATGGCAGCAGGCCTCTCCGTCCACGAAGACAAGCTTGATTCATTTCGTATGAGTTTGGCCGAATTCGTCCTCAAAAATAGCACGGAGGAGGACCGGCTACCGAGATTGATGTATGATGCTGAAATTACGTTCGCCAGCCTCTCAATGGATTTCCTAGCCAGCTATGAACTCCTGCAACCCTTCGGAAACAGCAATCCTCAGCCCGTCTTTATCGCGCGACATGTCGAGCTCTCCCAGCCTATCTTCCATATGAAGAACAACCACCTTCGGTTGTTACTGAAGCAGGGGTATCACGAACAGGATGCCGTATTTTTCGGTGGCGGAGAACGCGACCTTCCAGAACCCCCTTGGGATATTGCCTTCACCATCAATCGCAATACTTTCCGCGGAAAAACGACTCTTCAGATTATTATACAGGATATTATCAAAGCCGATTCGCCGTAGGTCCGATTCCTGAATCGACAAAACCAAGTCATGTCCATTCAATGCTTGGCATGCAATCGATGACCGGCTTTGGCCGAGGAACTCACGCGACAAGCGAATGGATGGCGACAGTGGAAATCTCATCCATTAACCGCAAACAGCTTGAAGTCATCCCCAATCTTCCCCGCTCATTACAAGCACTCGAATCTCGTGTCCGTAAAGCAACCCTCCCCCATGCCGCCCGAGGACGAGTTCAAGTCGCAATCCGTATCGAACGACCAGAAGATGCTGAGGTTTCGAAAGTTCGCGCCAATCTAAAACTCGCTCAATCTCTAGAATCCGCTTTTTTGGAACTATCAACTGCCGTTGGTCGCGGAATCACTCCCACATCTACAGACTTTTTGCGCCTCCCCGGCATCTTCGAAGTTGGTGACTCGCAAGATTTGGATCCCGATACCGTTTGGGAAGTCATTGAGCCAGCATTCAACGAAGCCATCCACCATTGGAATATGATGCGTTCCACCGAAGGAAACCATTTACTTGAAGACTTCTTGGATCGCCTAAAAGGGCTAGAGAATCTCACTCAAGCCATCACTCGCCACGCTCCATCGCGTCCTGAAAGACAAAGAGAACTACTAAACAAACGCCTTTCTGATCTAGGCATCGCACTCGAAGACAGCGATGAACGCCTCGCGAAAGAACTCGCGATTTTCGCAGACCGTTGTGACGTCTCTGAAGAGCTGATCAGACTCGATTCTCATTTTAGCAAATTCAGTGAATATCTTCATTCCAAGGAAGCTTCAGGCCGCTCACTGGACTTTCTATGCCAAGAGCTCCTACGTGAATTCAACACCATCGGCTCCAAAGCAAATGACGCTTTGATCGCACAAACCATCGTCGAGGCAAAAACCGAACTCGAAAAAATCCGCGAACAGGTGCAAAATATTGAGTGAATCTTTGCAAGAATTTCCATGTCTCGACTCAACGATAGCCCCGGTGAAGATCTCCCTCGCGAGAAAATCTACAAATACGGCGCAGCATCACTTAGTAATGCTGAGCTGATGGCCATTTTTCTTTCTTCAGGAGTCATTGGAAGAAACGTCATCGAAGTAGCCGGTGACCTCCTCGAAAAATACGGAGGCCTTCAAGAACTCGGGCGCCTACCCGTTTCAGAATATATGAACAACAAGGGCATCGGACTCGCGAAGGCTTGCAAACTTACAGCTGCTTTCGAGCTCGGCGCCCGCCTTTCCCGCGAGCAACTTACGACCCTTCCGCTAGACTCTCCGGACCTCATCTACGAACACTTTGCTCACCAGATGAACAATCTCCCGACCGAAACAGCGCTCGTGGTCACCGTAAATACCCGCCTCCAGCACACCTCGACCACCACCGTATCGTCCGGATCTGTCAATGAAACGACCGCTCATCCCAGAGAGATTCTTCGTCCCGTCATTACGCGAAACGCCTATGCGTTCATCCTTCTTCACAACCATCCTTCTGGCGATCCTTCTCCCAGTAATGCCGACTATCGGATCACCAAAAATCTAAAGGAAGCCGCTGAAATCATGCAAATCCGGTTCTTAGACCACATCATTGTCGGGCGGCGCTCACCTGGAAAAGAGCCATACTTCTCGTTTCGCTCTGCCGGAGCCATTTAGTCATCATGCGCCGCCTCAAGATCGTCCATAACCTGAAGACCGCTGTTTGGCTCTTCATTGTGACACTGTTGCCAATCAGCGCGATCGGTCTCTACTGGGCAAACCAAACCGGCCTCCCCGATGATTGGCGGAAAGCCATTGAAGTCGAAATATCCAAACACGGCGCTCACGTTGAACTTGGCTCATTAACTTACGTTCCGCTCGAAGGCTTCGTCGCAAGAGGTGTCCGTATCTTTGCAGACAAAGAACGTGTTCATGAAATCTCCAGACTTGAAAGAGTCCAACTAGCACTCGACTACGCAAACTTAGCGGGAGGGAAATTTCGTCTCAGAAAGGCTATTTTAAAAAACGCCCATCTATCTTTACCCGTCGATCCTGACCAACCCGATGGCGAATCCCTGTATTTCACAAAAATAAACGGCACCATTTTCATGCCGAATGAACGCCTCGTCGAAGTAAAAAATGCGAGCGCTCAGGTCGGTGGAGTCGATCTAACCCTCAGCCTTAGACTTCTCGGGAAAAGCTCGGGTGAGGGTAGGTCCGAAAAACAAAAAAACGAAGGCCGCCGTCGCGAAATGGTCGCAAAAATTCTCGAAGAAATGGACCGCTGGGACTTCGGCTCAGAAGAAACTCCCAGCATCCGAGTTCAAATGGAAGGAGACCTTTCTGATAAAGAAACGTTTAAGGCCGCATTCGAAATCGAAGCACCCTCAGTCGCGCGCAACCAATATAGCCTAACAAACCTCACAGCGACAGGAAGTCTCTCGGGCTACCTGCTCACGATCTCTTCTTTTGAAGCAACCGATTCTCGCGGCTTGATTGGCGGAAGCATCGACTATCAGATTTTAAATCGAAACGGACGTTTTGATATGAGGTCCTCAATTGACATTCCACGGCTTGTGAACTCGTGGACAAATGTTCCAATTAAGATCGACCTACTCAGCGGAGGCACTCAGCAACTTGAATTTGCTGGTCAATTTGACCTCACCGATCTTACCAACCCGAAAGTCAACATGACAGGTCATGCGTTTCTCGAGTCCTTTATCTTCCGGGGTATCCCGTTCGATTCGCTCGACACTTCCTTCTCATTACAAAATGGAGATTTCTTTTTGCAGAATATGAAACTGGAAAGGCCAGATGGAATTGCCAAAGGAAAAGTTCTAAAAAAGCAAAACATCGTCCGAATCCAACTTGATTCCACTCTACCTGCGAATCTCTACAAACCTCTCTTCATCGGTAAGCCTTTGGAAAAAATCATCGATAAATTTGGAGAGACCGACGAATCCTCAGTCCAACTTTTCCTAGACGGCTCAATCGATACCCGAGATCGCCGCGCATGGGCATTCAAGGGAAACGGAACCGTTACAAATCTCTCGTTCAATGGCGTTCCTCTGAACTCCGCAAATTGTTCCTTTATTCTCAATCGAGACGTCTTTGATTTCTTCGATGGTGAAGTGGATTTTAATTACTCAAACTACTCTCTCAAAGAAACCTACAATGGACCATCGAACGGCAAATCATCTGTCGGTAGAATCGTCTACAATCGACCCACCAAAACGGTCGGAGTCGAAGCCGTCGAGGGAAATATCTGGGCTGCTCCACTCATC
Organism: Akkermansiaceae bacterium; assembly: GCA_045106015.1. Classification (GTDB taxonomy): domain Bacteria; phylum Verrucomicrobiota; class Verrucomicrobiia; order Verrucomicrobiales; family Akkermansiaceae; genus Luteolibacter. Next base: position 68,451 of record JBGCEE010000010.1, read on the forward strand.
CGCCTCTTTGCCCCCGCTATAGCGGACAATATCGAAAAATACAAATTCCACACCACTCCCTATATCAGTGGATCTGGCATCGTCGATGTCACGCCACAAGGCCGGACCAATCTCAACGTGGATTTCTCCTCCCAAGGCGAAGCTGACTACAAATTCCTTGGAGAAAATATCACCCTCTCATCTCCCAAGGGGAAAGTTGGCATCAAGGGACGTGAAGTCCGAATTTCTGACCTAACGGCAAATGTCTTCGGAGGACCGATAACGATCGGCTTCGATCTGGGAAAAGATTCCAAAATCGCTGGGGAAGTCAGTTGGTCCAAGCTCTCGCTTCAAGCACTCTCATCGACCTACGACTTCAAACTCAAAGGAGGAGGTGAAATAACTGGGCGTCTTGAATTCACCATGCTCAAGAACCAAATCGAAACGATGAACGGAAAAGGGCTCGTCGCTCTGGAGGATGCCGCTTTATTTTCAGTCCCTATTTTTGGACCTCTCTCAGGAGTCATATCAGCCGTTCTCGACGACGAGAAGGTGGGTTTCGAAAAGGCTACTTCCGCGTTCTGCACCTTCAAAATCAGAGATGGCCTCCTGAGCACCAAGGACTTTCAGTCAGCAACTAATTCGGTCATATTTGCAGGTGACGGTGCAGTCGACCTCAAGAAAAAATCCATCGATTTCACCATCCGCCTCAACGCCCGTGGCCTACTCGGGTTGATCACACTCCCCCTGCGACCCTTCTACGGTCTCTTCCAGTTCAGGGGAACGGGTCCGTTGAAGGACACGGTATGGGAAAACGTTCACTTCACTTCTCCCCCGGAAGAGTTGAACGAAATACTTCTCGCACCGCCTCCCAAAGCGAAAGTCGTTCCAGAGTGATTTACCTTAAAAAACCATTTGTAGCTTTTTCTCTGCCAATCGTCGTTTCCGGACCGTGCCCAGAGAAAACCTTGGTCTCATCAGGAAGAATCAACAGGTGCTTTCGTATTCCTCCCAAGAGAGTTTCAAAGTTTCCTCCAGGTAAATCACACCGGCCAACTGAACCTGCAAATAACGCATCCCCCGCGAAAACCATACCATGGTCCGCTAGATAAAAGGCAATGCTGTCAGCCGAATGTCCCGGAACATGACTGACAACCGTCTTCATCCCAAACCAGTTCCCATCTCCTTCTGGAATCAGTTCATCTACCTTGAAATCATTGACCTCTGGTAACCCCCAACTAGCTCCATAAGATTCCAAAGTAAGATCCTTCGAATAGTCTGCCCAAGCTAGCACCTTGGCACCTGCCTCGCTCAACACAGCCACATCTTCGACATGATCATAGTGTTGGTGTGTCAAATAGACTTGATCGACACGAATTCCTTTTTTGTTCAGCCAAGCCGAAACACCCAAAGGAGCATCAATCAAAAAATTCCCATCCAAAGTCTCCAACAGATACCCATTCGTCTGCGCCATCCCACCCGTGAAATAAGAAACTTTCATACCCTCTTCTCTACGAAAATCGAATCATTTGCAAACTACGACTTTCGGCCCAGAATGTTTCAAACCGATGAAATCGAGAAAGCTGACCGAAGAAATCCTAGATCATCTCGCTCATGACGATCCTAAAGCAATCCGCTCTCGACGCGATCTTCGCCGAATCAATTGTTTCATGGGGAACGAGCCTTGGATCCTCGAAAACATTCCTAGATCCACCTCCTCTATTACCGAAATTGGTGCCGGCGACGGCATGCTCATGACCCGAATCAGTCGGCATTTCCTGAAAATATCTTTGACCGCTCGCGACCTCGCACCACGCCCTTCCAATTTACCACAACAAGTCGAATGGATTCGTGGGGACATTTTTAAAATCGAACCTTCCAGGTGCGGTGGAACTCTCATCGCCAATCTCATCCTCCATCATTTCAACGAAGAACAGCTACGACTTCTAGCACCGTGGATCCGCTCTTTTGATACCTTGATTTTTTCTGAGCCTCTTCGTTCTCACATCCCCCAGTTCATGGGGAAACTCGCTTACCCATTCATTTCTCCTGTGACCCGTCACGACATGAGGGTAAGTATCGAAGCTGGTTTTAGGATCGGCGAATTGGCTGAACTCATCGGGCTTACAGAAAAAGAATTTGTCATACACGAAAGTTCCACATGGCGAGGATCGCTACGCATGGTAGCTTCTAGAACTTGAAGGAAAAAATCACCATCATCGGCGGCGGGCTTACCGGGCTTTCGCTTGCCATTGGCCTTCGAAAAAACGGCGTCCCCGTTCACCTACACGAGGCTGGACAATACCCTCGCCATCGCGTCTGCGGAGAGTTTATCTCAGGTATCTCAGACGCAACTCTCAACAACCTAGGCATTGAAGAGCATCTATCTGATTCAGCCCGCCATACATCGGTCAGCTGGTTTGCCGCCAACGAACAAATTCGGGACACAACTCTCCCTAGTCCAGCCCTTGCCATTTCACGCTACAAACTCGATGACCGACTCCAAACACATTCTCTTGAGCTCGGAGCAACGATTGAGACATCATCCCGAAAGCAAGTAAAACCGAACCAAGCAGGTTTTATCAAGGCCTCCGGTCGTCTTCCAGCGCGCGGAAAGTGGATCGGCCTCAAAGCCCACATCCGCGACATCTCTACCACTGCCCACCTCGAAATGCATTCCGGCCCCAATGGCTACCTTGGTGTCACTCCAGTCGAGGATGGTTGGCACAACGTCTGCGGACTCTTCAAAGTCGACCGCACAATCTCTGAACAGCACGAAAAACTCCTCCCTGCCTACCTCCGAAAAAATGGAAACACCGCCCTTGCCGACCGCGTCGAGTCGGCTTCATGGCGCGTAGATTCCTTTTCTGCCATCGCGGGTTTTGATCTCGGACGACAAGCCCCCACACCCGGCATCCTCTCTCTCGGCGACTCACACGCAATCATTCCACCTTTCACTGGAAACGGAATGACCATGGCTTTCCAATCCGCTGAAATTGCTCTTCCACACCTCATCGACTTCGCATCTGGTGAAAAGACTTGGAAAACTGCCTACAATGACATCGAAGCATCTCTAAAAACTCGCTTTCGAAAACGCCTCTCCACAGCAAGTTTTCTCCACCCTCTACTTTTTAGAAAGCACATCGCAAGCCTGCTGAAAATCACACCCATTTCTCCCGTTCTCGGACTGATTCGTTAAAGCAAGCGAACAACTCCTCAAATCCCCTTTGCCACACGAATCAATCATGTTCTTAAGGTCCATCGCCACCGCCAGCCCCTCTCATAGCTTCACGCAAGAAAAGACATGGAAAGCCCTCAAAGGTCATCCAAAATTTGGAACCCTGAAGTCGAGTTCGATCTCCCTACTGGAAAAAGTTCTCAAGAGCCCAAACTCCGGAATCGAATCTCGCCAATTCTCAGAAGCCAATCTTACCTCGGTTTTTCAGAAAGATGCCGAATCTCTGAACCATTCCTTTGAAAACCACGCTCCCGCTCTCGGTAAAGAGGCCCTTGTTCAAGCCCTTGAAAATGCAGGAATCGGACCCCAAGAAATCGATGCCCTGTTTATCTGTACATGCACTGGCTATCTCTGCCCAGGACCATCCAGCCACATTGCAGAACTCTGTGGCCTCCGTTCCGATGCATATCTGGTAGATCTCGTTGGACTCGGTTGCGGTGCCGCAATTCCGACACTACGAGCCGCAGAAGGATACCTAGCTTCCAATCCTGATCACACAGTCGCTCTCATCGCTGTCGAAATTTCTTCGTCTGCCTTCTATATCGACAATGATCCTGGAGTGCTCATCTCATTATGCCTATTTGGTGACGGAGCGGCAGCAACAATTCTAACAGGAAAAAAAACCACGGATTCAAGCCTCCTCTTTCATTCCTTTGATACTCACCACATTCCTGAAGAACGCGAAAAAATTCGTTTCATAAACGCAAACGGAAAACTAAAAAATCAACTCCATCGTTCGGTCCCTCAACTCGCCGCTCAGGCAGTTTCAACACTCTTCGAGCGGAGGCACTCAGATCCGCATCAAATTCTAGCCCATTCCGGCGGCCGAGATGTGATTGATGCGTTAGAAGGCTGTCTTCCAAGCGACCAACTCACCGAAACACGTGAGATTCTCAAACGACACGGAAATATGTCGAGCCCCTCGGTTCTCTTCGCTCTAGAAGAACGACTCCGAACTCATCCTGAAGAATCCTCACTCTGGCTCACGGCGTTCGGCGCTGGCTTTGCCGCTCATTCCTGCCACCTATCCACCGAATGACCACTCCTCCCAATGATTCGCAACGCCTCGCCCAGCAACAGCGTCCGGGTGGATTCCCCGTGATGAAGCAACGTTGGGCAGAACTTGGCTTTTTTCACTGGCCCTTTGACCCAGAAATCATTGCTGCTCGACTTCCCAAAGGCCTGCATGTGGACACCTTCGATGGTAGGGCATGGATGGGAGTCGTCCCATTCCTCATGCAGCGAATCCGTCCAGTCTACCTTCCACCCGTTCCATGGCTGTCATGGTTTCACGAGTTGAACCTCCGCACCTACGTCTTTGACGAAAACGGCAACCCCGGCGTCTGGTTCTTTTCCCTAGAATGCAATCAACCCCTCGCAGTTGAAATCGCACGCCGCACGTTCAACCTCCCCTATCAGCACGCGTGCATGAAATCAGAAATCGACTCCAATTGTGTGATCTTCAAAAGCTCTAGAAAAGACAACTCCACTGCCGAATCGATCTTCAAATACCCCCACCCACACGAACCCATTCCTGCCGAACCGGGCTCACTCGAATGGTTCCTCGTCGAACGCTATTCACTTTTTTCTACAAGTAAATCAGGCACTCTATACAGCGGTCGAGTCCATCACACCCCCTACCAGATCGAGCCCATGGCCAGTGGCAGTTGCTCAACCACAATCTTCGCACTCAACGGTTTTGAAGAACCAAGCTCTCCCCCCACTTCCATGCTCAGTGCATCTCCCGTTGACGTAACCATCTTTCCTTTGAAGTCGATTTAAGAAGTCGCAAACCATTACGGCTATTTTCATTTTGTAAGACCTTCAAAGGCTTGCTTGTATCAGAGATGTGAAATTACTTTCTCTCCTTCTCCCAGCAACCATTTCGATTGCCTCTGCAGAGCCAATTACTTTCAATAACCTTCCCCTCGGTTCTGAAGAAAAACCGCTTATCTTAAGAACCTACATGCCTGACCCAGGGCTTAAAACGGCATACTTCGCCCACCACGGGAAAGGGGCAAAATCTCCGAAATATAATCCTGGAAAAGGCCAAGATGTTGGCGGCGAATACACGCCCATCAAAGGCCTACCAGCTGCGATCGGCATCAACCATGGACCCTCTCTATCTTATGCCTTCGACACCATCGAATGCCGAATTTCCTATGCTTGGCAGGGAGGTTTTCTAGATATGTATCCCTATTGGGGAGACGTAAATCGAGGCAACCGACTCAAATACAATTACGTCCCCCACCTCGTCGGGACTCTTTTCTACAAAGCCGATCCAATTTCGAACATCTACGTCGATGGCAAACGTATCACCGACCTCCCGGACCCGAAATACATCGGCTACGACCTCAAGAACGGCTCCCCCGAATTCAAATTCTCCCGCGGCAAATATGAGTTTTCAATGCGTGTCACACCGAACCAAGAAACACCCCTATCGTTTGATCTATCCATCGAATCACCAACGGCAAATTCGATCACATACGGAAGTAAAAAAAACACCAAGGCAAAAAACACACTCAATCGAACAATTACTGGTACGAGCATAGGTACCTTCCAAGGCTTTCCAAGGAATAGTAAAATCAAAGAAGCAACCGTCGCGAATGGTCAATTACTGTTCAACAGCCTTGGCTGCTCGGCATGTCACTCTCTTGACGGATCAGCCGGGCATGGACCAACTCTCGCAGGCCTTTTCGAACAAGAACGTTTGATCGAAGGCAGTGAAAAACCAATCAAGGCAGACGCCACCTACATTCTCGAATCGATCAAATCTCCCAATGCCAAAATCGTCGAAGGCTTTCCGCCCAACTACATGCCACCCTACAAGCTGACCGATCCGGAATACCAATCACTTCTCCTCTTCATTCAATCCGTCGCGAAAGGCGAATAGAAAACCTCCAGAAACCTTTTCCATGAAAACCATTCTTCATCTATCTCTGGCAGCTACGCTCCTCCCCCTTCACGCCGGCAGCTTCGCAGATTCCTACAAACTCGAAAACATCGCACTCCCAGAAGGCGTCCCTCCTGAAGTCGGTGGCCTAGCCTTTGATCCTAAGGGCGAACTCTACGTCTGCCTCCGCCGTTCGGATGTTTTCCGCGCAACCCCTTCCAAAGATCCCAAAGCCTACAAATGGAAACTCTTCGCCTCAGGCTTTCACAACGGTTGCGGCCTCGAAGCTCCTCAGCCTGGAAAGATTCTAGTTTCTCAAATGGCTGAGCTCACATCCGCCGAAGACACCGATGGCGATGGAATTGCCGACCGCTACCGCAACGTTGCAGACGGCTGGGGCCTTTCTGGAAACTACCACGAAACCAACGATTTCTGTCCCGATGGAAAGGGCGGTTATTTCATCGCAATCGGAACAGCGTCATACAACGGCCCGACTCTTGAACACACCAAAGGTGAATACTCAAAAATTGGTCGACGTGGCCGCAACTACTCATCAGTGAAGTATCGTGGATGGATCATGCACGTGGACAACGCAGGTAAGCACACTCCTTGGGCTTCCGGCTTCCGCATGCACAATGGTATCCACACCGATCCCGATGGTGTAACATGGTGCTCGGACAACCAAGGTGATTGGAAAGCAATCACTCCATTTTATCACATTGAAAAAGGCAACTTCTACGGCCATCCTTCCTCATTGGTTTGGGACAAGGATTGGCCCGCCGACAAAGACCCCCTTCTCACTTACCGCAACGATCTAGACGCCTATAACAAACACCGGACCAAGCCAACCGTCCTCATCCCTCATGGCTTCTGTCGCTCGGGCGCAAAACCTGAAACCATTCCTCGCGATGGTTCTTTCGGGGAATACTTCGCTGGCCAGTATATCCTTCCAGATAACAACAGCACAAGAATCTGCAGAATTCAGATCGAAAAGATCGATGGTGTCTACCAAGGCATGGCTACCTATCTTCTCAACGGTGGTGGACTCCGCTCCGGAAATAATCGCCCCGTCTTTTCTCCAGATGGCACACAGCTATACATCGGCCAAACCGTTCGTGGTTGGGGAAAACCCGCCGAAGGCCTCCAGCGCATCACCTACAGCGGAGGCACTCCTTTTGATGTTGCATCGATCAACATCACCCCAAATGGCTTCCGTCTGAATTTCACCGAGACGATCTCGGACCTAAATCCGAGCGACCTCAAAATCTCTAGCGCTACTTATCAACCTCGATGGACCTACGGCAGCAAGCCGGAAAACAAACGAGACCACAAAATCACCAATCTAAAAAGCGAAGGGGAAAGATCAGTCTCGTTCAGCCTCTCTGAATTCGACTCTGACCGCCTCTACGAAATCAAACTACCCGACCTAAAAGCACCCAACGGTTCTTCTCTTCATAATCGAACCTTTTACTACACGGTCAACAAGATTCCATCGAAGTAACACCAACTACTTCAGCCCCCCGAGTTGAATAGACGGATCAATACTCCGCACGTGCAGATCCCGCTGGGGAAAGGCAATCTCGATTCCGGCCTCTTTAAAACGACGATCAATTTCGCTGTTCAACGCGGTAATGACACCCAACCGATTGTCCATGTCAGGCAAGTAAGCCCGCAACATCAAATCAAGCGTGCTATCACCAAATGAATCGAAGGATACCAATGGGGCAGGATCCTCCATAATGAGAGGATGATCCTTTGCAACATCACTTAGCAATTGCATCGCCCTGCCAGTATCGCTTCCGTAAGCCACACCGACAGGCAACTCAATACGATTGATCGAGTTCAAGAGCGTCCAGTTCACCAAGGACCCCGTGATCAATTGCTTGTTGGGAACGACATAATCCTGCCTCTGCCAGTTCGTGATCGTTGTCGCCCGCATTTGAATACGAGAAACCGTCCCCGTCACTCCTTCTAGAGTCACGATATCCCCTCGCCGAATTGGGCGCTCAAATAGCAAAATAATTCCGCATACGAAATTGGCCACGATTTCTTGTAAACCAAAGCCCAAGCCGACTCCCAAGGCAGCGGCAATCCAACCAAATTGCGACCAGTCCAACCCAAGAATACGAGCCAAATATGTAACTGAAATCGCCACTAAACTATACTGCGCGATCGTTGCTACCGCATAGCGCGTTCCAGCATCCACACCCGACTCACGAAAACCGGCAAGATCAAGCAAACCCGGCAAATTACGCACAACTGTAACCGACACAGTCGCTACCAAAACCACTTGAACAAGCCGAAGAAAGCTAATCCAATTTCCGATCGTCTGCCCGTCTAACAACTCGTCAATCGGAAGGGACTTCTCCCAATACCACCAAAGCAAAATAAGGACAAAAACGCTCATCAATGACCGCAGTAAGCGCCTAGTCTGTGTACTAACATCGTTGAGATCCAATTCCTGCTCAACCTCTTCGATGACGGCAGCATCCTCTCCTTCACATTCACCGGATGCTTGAGCTTCCCTACGAGTTCGACGTTCTTCAATAGCCTCAGCAAGCGCCATTCTCCGCTCTTTGATCGTAAACCAACGCAAGATTAATGAGTATACAATCGACCCCAGCGTAATAATTCCCAGACTCCCCAAGAAGACACCATTTAATTCATAAGCTGTCAGGATGTAGCCGGTCAGAGCTAGCCAACTAGTCCCGAGTGGCAGACCGACGGCAAGAGGAAACCAAAGAAACCTCGTACGTGAGATAGCTCCATGCGGACGCTTTAGCAGAATTTTAGTAAAGAGCCCTTTGGAGGGTCTGAGCAACCTCCAGATACCCACTGCCAAATATAACTGTGCCAAAACGAAACTCAACCGACCTAGACTATCCAGATGACGTGGATCCTCGGCAAAAAGAGTCGTAAGTGTCACCAAAAGTAACAAGGTATATGGCACAAAAATCCTGAGCAGACTCGAACGCAACTGAACCACGATACGCTCATCCCAGTTGAAGTGCGAAATCGCCAGGCCGCTTGGGCGACAGAAAAACCGGAGAAAAATAAGGAAGCCGAGAAAGCCCGCACTCCATATGAAGCCGAGACCAATCCCCAATAACCAACCCGAATCATCGGGACTCCGAACCAAAGTCCAACCCAAAAAACCAATAACAATGGGTATCGGTAAGGTCAGCAAAATCGTTTCGCCTAGCGCTGCTAGAGTGTGAGAATACCGATCCGATGAAATTCGACGAATCTTTTTCCCTCGCTCCAACATATGCGCAGCAATCATGCCACGTGTGACCAATAGCGCCACGATGACAGCTCCAACCAAGAGACTGAAAAAAGGATGACGTTTCGGAATATCTATAAAAGAGCGAACTAGCGCCGACCCATTTTTCCCCGAAAAGAACCAGCCGAGTGCCGAGGGTAAATCTCGAAAGGTATCCGAACTGATAGGACGTGAACTTCGCGTCCAAAAAAGTTTCCCGTTCAAGTATTCGCGGAATTCACGAACCAAGCCTCCGAACTTCTCGGCCTTCGAATCAATACGCAACAGATCGTCGGCGACCTCACGATGGCTATTTTGTAGCTTAACAAGCACCTCAGACCGCATTTCTAACAATTTACTTTCCAAGTCCGTGGGCTCTGTCCCGGCTCGTTCCTGCAACTGCTGCTGTCTGATGATTTTTTCCTCTGTCCGAAAACTCTCAAGCCTGACTTCGCGAAGAGTCTTCTGCCTAAGCTGCTTCGACAGTTCAAGTTTCTGAGGACTTGCAAGAGATCGGTATTGAGCAATGAGAGTCTGCCCTAGAGTTCCAGATAGCCCTCCTAGAATAACCTGCTCCTGAAGACGTCGATACTTCTCACTTGCCTCGTCGAGACGTTTGGAAATCCGATCATACTCAGCATCCAAATCCTCCATCATTCGAGCTCTCTGCTCGAGATCACCTAGCAAAGTCTTGAATTCTAAAATTAGCTCTACGCTCAAATCACTTTTTTCAGAAGCCTGATTGGCAACCTTTTCAACCCGTTGGCTGAGGCGCTCCACATCCGTGAGACGCTGTTCCTGAAGCAATAGTCCCAGAGATGCTAGCAACGCACGTTGGTTCTCGCGCCGCCCCAACAGTAAATCTCGTTGAGCCTCATTCCGCGCCTCCCTCGCAATTTGACTACTCTGCTCCTTTCCAAGCATTTCAATTTCACTAGTCAGCGCTTGAATAGACGCCTGCAAAAGAACACGCTCTGCTGACCGGTTGGGCGAATCCGTTTCTGGATCTCCAAGCTGCTTCAGCGAACTCTCCATCCCTTTCAACTCCTCTTGAGCTCTGGGTAATCGCTCAGCCACTTCAATAGGGCGCCCCTTGATTCGAGTTAAGTCAGCCTCAACTCTTTCGAGTTCCTTTTCGATTTCATTCAACGAAACTCGACGAAGTTCAATTTCCTGATTGAGCTGGTCAGTGGATACAAACTCTCCCAAGTCGGCTACCTCTTGGGCCGCAGGAAGCTTCCCAAGTTCTTCTTTGAGCTGCTCAGTTTGTTGTGCCCCAGATCGATTTACCTCATCAAATTCCGCAGTAAAAGCAAGATTCGCATTTGCTTGCTTCAACGATTGAATGGCACTCTCGTACTTAGCAATCAACGCCTGCTTCACCGTATCTTGCAAACTGCTATCGCTTTTTATCGCTGCGACCTGTTTCTCAACCTCCTCAATCGACAGTCCCGAAGATGCACTGGAGTCTAAATCACTTGGCGCTACTGGCGTACGATTTGAGTTCTGGGCTTCGATCTCTTGGGCCGCGACTAGACAGGCAAAAATTAACGCAGTAAAGCTCCAAGGCAATACCCACTTTGATATTTGAATGTTCATGACTCCGTCCGATTCGGCCATATGCTGCCACGGCAAACCATTCGAGCAACTGCCAAAATCTTACTACCCCAGATCCTTGAAAATTTTAGAAAATCTAAGGATAGAAATATCCTACCCTCGACTTGTCGAAGTCACCTCACCTTTGTCATCCACTGTCACACCGATCGTTTCTCCACTCTCCATCTCCCAAAGCATCATATAGCCCGTAAGATCCTCTATTTTACTAGTCGGCTCCCCAAGAATTCCCTCCACTTTTTCAACAGACATCCCAACTTCGATGGAATCAAAGAGAGCATCGACGTCTTTCGGCGCTTCTCCACAACCGATCAACATCACAAAAGCCACTGCCAATATACTGTAAATTCCCTTCATCATTTCCAAGGTCATCTCGCATATGATGTCATGTCAAACCATCATCCGTTTGCTTGAGAAGTTCCTGCAGCTATTCGTGTTGCCTCTGGCTTACCGAAGAAACCTTGTTTTCAATCATTTTTGCGACATCAGAAAGTCCATCAAAGTCTGAATAATCCTTCTTCGTATAGAAACCGAAAGAATGACCAAAAGGATACATCCGCCGAAGCGTGACGGTGATAAATCTCGAATGAGTGCTCCCAATCAGGACCATCCCTCGCCTAAAATTTCTCGACTCGCCTACCGAGTGAATATCTGTGTAAGGAATTAGATACGTCTTTCTTCTTAGCCGAATTCGTAAGGAATCCAACGAGTATTCAACAATCGTCACATTGAGTAGCCTCCGCAGATACCAAAAAAACATCCCAGATAATACGAATCCAGCCCAGTTAATCCCTGCATTTGGAGAAATAACCCAATTGAACCAGCTAGTTCCAGCAACAATCAAAAGTATCAAAAGAAGGATCAGCAACTGAAGCCTTCCACCATCACCGTTCAAGTTCGTGAACTTGAACCGGTCGACTTCATCAACTCTTGGAAATGTGAATTTGACACTCAAAGTAAGCCCACGAAAACCATGTTAAAACTGCTCCAACTAAACAACCCCAAAGGGGATCAATTGAATTGAAGCAGATATTAGAAGACTTCAGTGCGAGAATTCACTCTCAAAATTGTGACGCCACTCAACCCAAGCCAGCTCACCAATCACTAGGCACTCTCCCCTTCAAACTGAAAACTTTCCCCCTTTATCAAACTCGACAAACTCCTACCTCGTCCCAACTCGCAAGTCCCACATCGACCACAACACTCCCGCCGCTACCTTCCCATTCCCCCGCAACTTCCTAGCCCCGTCCTCCCTTCATCTAGCTTGAGATCCTATTCTTCAGAAATAGTTGCGTCTAGGAGCTTTGATACTTTGTGATCATGACCAGTTCTTGCCCAATCTATCAGAATCTGCGTGTAATCGATCATCATGAAATTGGCATCCCTTCTCTGGATCACACTAGGTTTGACACTGGGTCTTGCCTCGCCTCGACCCAACATTGTGTTTATTCTCGCAGATGATCTTGGCTATGGAGAAGTCGGATGCTTTGGGCAGACAAAGATCAAGACACCCCATATCGATCGACTGGCCAAAGAAGGTATTCGACTCACCCGTCACTACACCGGCGCACCGGTTTGTGCGCCTGCTCGCTGTGTGCTCCTCACTGGGAAACATTTGGCCAACGCAGAAATTCGCAACAATCGCGACTCGGGAAAGGGTGGAAAATTTCCCGGCCAGTTTCCAATTTCTACCCAAGCCATCACGCTTGCGGAGACACTCAAAGAGGCCGGCTATGTGACGGGTGGTTTCGGAAAATGGGGCCTCGGACCTTCATACAGTTCTGGAGGCCCGAACGACCAAGGATTCGACCGATTCTACGGATACAACTGTCAGCGCAATGCTCACTCCTACTACCCACCCTTCCTTGACGATGATCGCGGCAAGGAAGTCATCAACAAAAACCCTATCCCAGGCCACAAGCGCCAACCCAATGGAGAAGTTAAAGCCGAAACCTACCGCGCTGAAACTTACGCTCCAGATCGTATTCTAGAGGAAGCTCTTGAGTTCCTTACCGAGCATAAGGACGACTCATTTTTCCTCTACCTTCCTTTCGTGGAACCTCACGTTGCCATACAAGCGCCCCAAAAATGGATCGACCAATACCCCGCAGAGTGGGACGAGGAAAATGGAGTCTATCGCGGTCAGAACGGCTACCTTCCCCACCCACGTCCTCGAGCTGCATACGCCGCCATGATTTCAGATCTCGATGAACACATTGGAGCGATTCTAGCCCGTCTCGATGAACTAAAACTCGCAAAAAACACCATCGTCGTCTTTACCTCGGACAACGGTCCTACTCTACCTAGTAAAGATCCCAAATTTCACGTGGGTGGAGCCGATCCGATTTTTTTCAACTCCACCGCCGGACTCCGTGGTTGGAAAGGTAGTGTGCACGAAGGAGGTATTCGCGTGCCGACGATTGTTCGTTGGCCAGAAAGGGTAAATCCCTTTGCCACTAGCGACGTTCCCTCTTACTTCCCGGATTGGTTTCCTACGCTATGCAACATGACCGGCACGAAGCCACCTGCAGGATTGGATGGGATCGATCTCACACCGGCACTCACTGGAGGACAGTTGAAACGCAATTCCCCGATGATCTGGGAATTTCATGGTTACGGCGGTCAAATTGCCATTACGGATTGGCCGTGGAAAGCCATTCGCCTTGATGTAGCCAAGAAAAAACCCGGCAAATGGAAACTCTACAACCTTGAGAAAGACCCAGCCGAAGAGACCGATCTCTCACAAAAAAATCCTGGCACTTTGGCAAGTCTGATCTCCCACTTCAAATCCAACCGTAGGCCCAGCCAGATATTCAAACTCCCGCTCTACGATAAATAAAACACTCGATGCAACAATCGCCTTACTCATTGAGAAAGTTTTTCATCAGAGCCAGCCCAGCATCCTGACTTTTCTCGGGGTGAAACTGACAGGCGAGAACTTCTCCTCTCTCGACACTGGCGACAAATTTCTCTCCCGCATAGTTCGTGATGGAGACCGCCCAAGACGAATCTTCCGGAACTGGAAAATAAGAATGCACAAAATAGAAATAAGGTGCCTTTCCAAGCCCTTTCCAAAATTTTGAATCTGGAGATTCTGGAACAGCTGCATTCCAGCCCATTTGAGGGATCTTTTTTCCCTCCGTATCTTTGAAGCGAACGCAACGGCCACCGACGACTCCGAGGCCGGCGGTATTGGGAGCTTCATCACTCCCTTCGAATAAAATCTGAAATCCCACGCAAATGCCGAAATACGGTTTCCCAGCAGAGATCCACTTCTTCAAGGGCTCAACTAGATCTCGCTTTTCCAATTGGGACATCACATCACCAAACTCTCCTTGCCCAGGAAGAATTAGATGACTTACCCCGTCTAGCTCAACCGGGTCACTAACGACTTTAGGTTCGAAACCCAGTGCGTGAATCGCATTTTGGACACTGCGAAGATTCCCTCCGCCAAAATCAATAAGCCCGATATTCACAGCGCTTCTTTCGTGCTAGGAATGCCCTTCACACGAGGATCTTTCTCACAGGCTTCTTTCAACGCTCTTGCGAGGCCCTTGAAAATGGCCTCAGCGATGTGGTGACCATCTCTTCCATAGAGAAGCTCCACGTGAACATTGGCACGGAGATTCGAAGCCAGCGCTCGGCAGAACTCTTCCACCAAGGTAAAGGGCATATTGGGTGCCGAAGGCGTCCCTGCAGGAGCTCGAAATTCCAAATGCGGTCGATTACTCAAATCTACAACCACTCGGACCAGAGTCTCATCCATAGGAAGGTATACGCAGCCATATCGCCTAATACCTTCCTTGGTTCCAAGAGCTTCACGCATGCACTCACCTAAAACAATTCCGGTATCTTCAATCGTGTGGTGATAGTCCACTTCGATGTCTCCATTGACGCCAAGGTTCAGATCAAACAAGCCATGCTTCGAAAACAAGGTCAGCATGTGATCGAAAAACGGGATACCTGTATCAATCTCCGAATTCCCAGAACCATCGAGATCTATCGATAATTCAATCTCAGTTTCCGCAGTCTTCCTATCCTGCTGTGCAGTTCTGTTACTCATTTGAAGGAAATTAATATCTACTCCTCTAGTCCCGCATGATCGCGAAGCTTTTTGACGTAGACCTCTGGCATCCGTAGCTGCTTTAACTTATCGAACAGAGTTTTTGCGCCATCGTCTTCATCAAGTCCCTCCGAAATTTGAATCCAGGCATTACGATAGGCCTCGGCTAGAGGGGTCTCCACTTCTTTCCTACGAGAGTCCCCTTCCAACTTGGAAATCGCGCGATCCACCTGACGCCTTGCTTCTTCGAGGGACTCTTTGAAATTTACATTGGGAGTGATCCAAAGAGCGCCTGCTTTTTTCTCCCGTTGAAAGATTGAATTCAATCGATCCTGCTCCTCTTTGATCGCACGCTCAGCACTCGTCCGGTCATCTCCGGTCATACTTTCTAGACCAGCATTGCGCCTCTCCATTCGGGAATCGAACGTGGCCAAGCTGCTATCGATACGTGAGCCATAGGTCGTCAGTAGCCCGCGGATTTTACCTACTAGACTCTTCCTTTCCACTGAATCGCTGAACGTCTTTTCATATTCTTCAAACGCATACAGAGCTTTGAGAAATTCGCCTCGAGCGATGGAATCAGCAATATTCTTGGTAGCAATGTGAGCATCGTAGCCATAAGCATTCGCCTCGTATTCCTCGGCCGAGATCATCTCCTCTCCCATTTTGATACCACCGACTTTGACAACTTCAAGTTCCTCAGTGAGCAATTTAAGCATCTCATCAGCCTCAGCAATAAACTGACTCTCTGGAAATTTTTCTTTGAACTCGTTAACTGCAGCTATTCTGGCATCGTAATTTTCGACCTTGAGTAAGGACGGAGTCGGAAACAGATCAGCTATTTTATCAAAAGCTTTTGCATCCTCTTTTTCCTTCTCAATGTATTGAACGTCTGACTTTGCAACGATCCGCTCATCCTTGATGGTATTGCTCACTTTCACCTCGATTACGAGGCTGTTTCCTTCTTCTCTGACGACATAGCCATCAATCTTTTCGCCACTTCTTAGCACAATCGTGTCTGCAGAGTGTAGAGATCCGCAGCAGATCAAGCTGGCCGCAGCAAAGGAAAATTTTCGGAAAGTCATAGAATTTAAGTTTTTAGGTGGCATAGAGAATATAGGATTTCACCGCCAACTCGCAAGGAGCGTTGGCGGTGAGATTAACGAAAATCAGCCTTCAGGAAAGCTAAAATCACAGAGAAATCGAAGACTAATTCATCTCGTTCCCGGTCAAAGAGCTCTCAACGATTCATTTCTTTTGATTCTTTTTAACCTAGTTGATCGAAAACTTCCGAATGATCTATTCGTGTTATTCGAACCAACCGCATGATACGCGCTACTTCAGAAGTTGCAAAACGCACCAAAAAGCCACACGTTTTCTCAAGTTTTATGAGATATTTGTTCTTCTTAATAATTTGCGTTTCATCCAACTCCTGTGTCGACCTTTCGTCTACGGGTTCAGATTACCTAGCTGGAATTGGCGACCCCATGTATCAGCAGACCTCCGGATCAAATCAACACCCTAATCCCGCCATTCCCGATAACGTCTCTTATTGGGACGGCAACAGCGCAAAGGGGTCTCCACTCATCCGCATCAATCGTGCCGAGCAAAAAGCCTACTTCTATAAAGGAGAAGTTCTGGTCGGCATATCCAAAATTTCTTCAGGAAAAGAAGACACTGGAACCCCCGCTGGCCGTTACAAAATCAGTCAAAAAAGTAAAAACCACAAATCATCTCTCTACGGCGTAATCAAAGATGTTGCTACCGGTCAAACGATCAACTCCAACGCTGACACGCGCGTCGACAAGCCCGAGCCCGGGCAGATATTCTACGCCGCTCCCATGCCGAACTTTATGCGATTCAACGGAGCGATTGGCATGCACACCGGCTATCTCCCCGGCTACGCTGCATCTCACGGTTGCGTCCGTATGCCACATCAGATGTCCGAAAAATTCTTCGAGAACGTAGAGATCGGAACGCCTGTCATTGTCGAGTAGAAGCAGCTAAGTCGAATTTACTACGGTCGCCTACATATTGCGAAAGACATTTGATCCAGACGAGAGTGACACTGCGAACTCACTGTCCATCACGAGCATCCCCTGACTTTGACGAGGTCCACATACTCGATTCGCTTAATAAAGCAGGACAAATTTGTTCCTTGTGGGCAGTATCTATGGATACGAAACACCAAAATTGACTCCCTCATCGGGTTACCTTCAGAAGGCATGGTTACCACGAAAATCGTTCAAAACTCCCCCCCGCACCTATCATGATTTCCAAGACCTCCCTTTCTTTTCCCATACCACTTCTATGTAGCATTTTTGTGGCGGTGTTGGCACAAGCCGAAACGGAAAAGACTCTGGGACTCGTCGCAACCTACCGTGACGACAGCCAAACCGTTTCTACTACGGTTCGCATACCTGAGCTGGGCTTGGCAGCAAATGAATCACCAAACCCCGCGATCAAACCGGCATTTACCGCCCAATATCGTGGCAAGCTACTGATCAAACTACCGGGGAAATATCAGTTCGACTACAAGGGCGCTGTTACGATCAATGGCAAGGTGGTGAAAGATGCGATCGCTCTTGATGCTGGATCCCATGATCTTTCGCTCAGCTACAAACGTCCCGCCGGCAATGTCGCTGTCGGTTTTTCATGGCAGTCTGAGCATTTCATCAAGGAACCCGTGCCGCCAACTTCCCTGTGGCATGATAAAATCTCAGGTTCACACAATCACCCCAAAGGCAATCATCCGTCCCCTCCATTTCGCATGGCACAGACAATCAAGCAGATGAAGTGTGCTTCGTGCCACGACACTCATTTTCTGACGACCATGCATCATAAGTTTGCGCCCGAAGCCCTGATGATTCATATCCGCCATGCCAATGCGATGAAGTGGTATGGCGCAATGACTGGGCCACAATTCAAAGAAGACGAGACACTCGTGCAATTTGTGAAGGATCTACAGAAGCTGCCGAACGCTGAGCGTCGTCACAAACCCGCCAAAGCGGAGAAAAAGGGACTGAAAATAATTGGCTCTGAGGCGGGTTTCGCCTGCATCGCATGCCACGATATCAAACACCATCGCACCGCGGCGGAAAGCAAAGGTCCGAACCTCGCCTACTTAGGCAAACGAATTTCCTACGATTGGTTTGTCCGCTGGATGAACAACCCGCAACGCCTGAAACCAGGTGTTCCCATGCCGGCGTTTTTTGCGGGGCAGAAACCAGCTGAGCGCCAGAAAAATATCGATGCTCTGTGGGACTATCTACTTCTGGGGGACAAGATGCCTTTACCTGAAGAACTGAGAGCCAATCCGAATCATTTCATCTTAAAACCCAACGACCAACCGCTGGTGAATCGTGTATATATTCGCCTTCCGAATAAGCGTGAACTACTACGCGCAATCTGCGTCGGACTACCTCACGGTATGTCCTATTGCTTCGATGCCGAGACCTGTCAGTTGGTTTATGCATGGACTGATGGCTATCTCGATATGGCACCGCATTGGAAAAACCAATCCGGATTCCCAACCCCACCTATAGGTAAACCGTTCCACCTTCCCGAAGTTTCCGAAGGTTTGAAAATTGGAGACCATAAACCCTTGTATCGGGGTTACCAACTGATCGACGGCATTCCACAATTTGAATTCACTTATGGAAGCACTGCCGTAAAAATGCGCATAGAGGCTTCTGTAAATATGGAACTGCGGCAGGTCTATCAGATTGCGCCAAGAGCCGAGCCGGTCTCGTTTACCGCGCCTCCGGATGGATCGCCGATCTCGGTAGAGGCATCGACCGGAACATGGTCGGAGAATCTTCTTCTGATCGATCAGAAGGATACCATCGAACTGGAGCTCGCCTACACAAAAGGAGGCAAGCAATGAGAGCTTTGACGATCGCTCTATCACTGCTGCCTTTGTTCGGTTTCGCTGAGACAAAGGCCCCTAGATTGAATTACAAAGTCGACAAGATTAGCGTTCCCGATGGCGTCGTGATCGAGGCAGGTGGCGTTTGTCACTGGCCAGACGGCACCTTAGTCGTCGCGACGCGCCGTGGCGAGGTCTGGACGATCCGTGATGGTCAATGGAATCGATTCGCCACAGGCCTGATGGGACCGATGGGTATTTGGTCGGACAAGATAGGTGAAGTCTATGTCACCCAATGGCCAGAATTGACGCGTATCCGTGACATCAATGGTGATCTTGTAGCGGACCGATATGAGACGGTCACAGCAAAATGGAGAATGCCGGGAGCGCGAACGGATTTTGTCTATGGGCTATGCCGTGACAAGCAGGGCAATTTCTATGGCAGCATGCACACCACGCACAAGCCATGGAAACAAGGCAGAGAGATTGGTAGGAAAGGGAATTCGAAATACAACTTCGGAGGCCCTATGGGTGCCCCAGTCAAAGGGCGCGGGTGGTCATTTCAAGTAGACCCCAAGGGAAAGCTCACCTGGTGGTCTTCGGGCCTACGCGCACCGAACGGGTTGGGGTTCAATTCGCATGGTGATCTCTTTGCAACTGACAATCAAGGTGACTGGGTTGGAACCAGTGCGTTGCATCACATTGAGCAAGGTGATTTTCATGGTCACCCATCGTCCTACCAATGGGACCCGAAGCGGACCTTAGATATGAACATCCCGCTCGATCAGCTGGCCACCAAGCTGGACAAGATTCGCAAGCGACCAGCTGTTCTTTTCCCTCACGGAATTCTTGGGAACTCCCCGTCGGAACCCGTGCTGGCTCCTGCGGACGGAAGCTTTGGGCCGTTTGCCGGGCAGTTTTTTGTTGGCGATAACGTCTCCCCCCTTATCAGCCGCGTGTATCTGGAAAAAATCGAAGGTGAATACCAAGGTGTGTCTTTTCCATTTTTACGAGGCAATGGTCTACAAAAGGCGCTTTGCCGGATGGACTTTTCACCAAAGGGCAGTCTTATTGTTGAGTTTGGCTGCCGAGGCTGGGGACCTGCGACCACTGGCCTACAAGAAATTTCATGGTCGGGAACAACTCCCTTCGAAATGCAGCGTATCAACCTACTCGATGACGGGTTTAAAATCACCTTCACGAAGCCACTCGCAAAACACGATCTTTCAAAAGCCCTTGGAATAAAGTCCTACCATTACAAATATCATCACCTCTACGGATCTCCACAGGTCGATGTGAAACAGCTAGCCGTTAGGGAAATTGAGATCTCCAAGGATCGGCGCGTAGCGACCATACGCACAACAGAGTTGGAAGCTGGAAAAATCTACGAGTTCAATCTAAAGAACGTAACATCAGCGGAAGGCAATACGCTATGGAATGCTGACGCCTATTACACGCTCAATAAGCTGACCACCAAGCCTGAAGATACCATTGGTACCAGGCGGGAAATTTTTCCAATCTGCATGAGCCACTTCGACACAGGCAAGCGCACACTCGATGAACAGGCGGAACTCTTTCGTGAACTTGGCTACTCTGGGTGCGGTCACCTATGCCAGGAATTTGGATACAAAGGGTTTGGTTTTCCGGAGAACGTCACCGTTCTTCAACGTACGGCATCTCTTGAGAAACAGGGATTACGACTCAACGTCGCATTTGCGCGGCTAAGACTCGATTCAGCTCAACCGATCGACATTGAGAGGCTCAAAGCCACGATGCCAACTTTTGGGAAACACAAGAGCACCCTCGGTGTGCTGCTTCTAGGTGGTCGTGAAAAAGACCTCGATGACAAAGCCGTAGCGATACTCAATCAAATCGCGGATCTTGCCGAACCTCATGGTGTTGAGATCGCCATCTACCCGCATACCGGTGACTATACAGAAACACTTGAGCAGGGCATTCGTATTGCTCGAAAAGTGAACCGCCCCCAGCAGGTCGGAGTCATATTCAACCTCTATCACTGGATGAATGTGAAACCCGTTAGGGATTTAAGAACTATCCTAAAAGAAGCGCTTCCTTGGTTGAAAATGGTCAATCTCAACGGAAGCGCCAAAGACAAGGCACAGGTGCTACCACTCAACCAAGGTGACTTTGACATCGAAAACTTGCTGAGCATTCTCCGTGACCTTGATTACCGAGGCCCGATCGGACTAATGTGTTGGGGTATTGGTGGTGATACCCGCGAGCATTTGGCGGCGTCGATGACGAAGTGGAAATCACTACAGGCATCCGGATTCGGTAAGCGGAAAATCATTTTCATCGGTGGTACCGACAGCCATGGACCCGGTGCGCATGACCACAAAGCCGGGGCAACCTTCCTACGCAAAGCGATTGATGAGGCGACCAATATTACTGACCAAAACATCGAAACCGCTCTCTATCTTGATAAGCTTCCCGACGACCTCAGCGAATTGGACGAGGCCGCAGCGATCATCCTGATGTGGGAGGGGTGGGAAAAGCACCTCATCAGTGAAAAGGATAAAAAAACGAAAGCAAAATTCGACGAGTTGATGAGAAAAGGTGTTGGGTTCATGGCACTACATGCGGCGACTGCAGTCAGCGATGAAGTAGAAGCAGAATACACCTGCTGGTGCGGCGGTAATAAGAAGCTCAACTACTCCACCCACCCGATGACGAATAATCTAAAAGCTATCATCGCGGCACCAAAACACCCGATTGCCCGAGGGGTGGGAGAGCTACGCTTCGATCAAGAAGAATTTTATCGACGTATATTTTTCGATCCAAATCAGGGGAAAATAACACCCATCCTAACTGCTGACCCAGCGGTCGGTGAACCCAAAGACCAGACGATCGCTTGGGCTTTCGAGCGCAAGAACGGCGGCCGCACCTTCAACTGCACCGGCCCCCACTTTCATAAAACTTTCGAGAATCCTGAATTTCGCCGCCTTCTTCTCAATGCCATCCTGTGGGTAGCTCATATCGATCCTCCTGATCAAGGAGTGCAGTCCCCCAATTAGCCGACATATTGCTTTGCTCACAATTACCTAATCATTACCCAGATGAAATTATCTTTGTGGACGGACCATTTCCAAAAGTGACCGGAGTGACCTCACTACTTCAGGTTACTCGAACCTTTTCCCTTTGCCTAGAGCCCATTCGAGGTAGCCCGCGTTCACATCATCTCCACGTAGAGCTACTATCTCCGGCACATCGTAGGGATGCTTTTTGGAGAGAGTCTTTTTGAAGTCTGAATACCTCTCAGAAGAGACTTTAAAAATCGCAAGCACCTCATCGTTCGATTCCAAGTTTCCTTCCCACTTGTAGATCGACTCAACCTTCGGAACTAGGTTCACACAAGCCGCCAAATCGTTCGACACCATCTCTCGCCCGATGGACCGTGCCACATCAGTGTCTGGAAAGTTACTCAAAACAAGAAGAAGCGAGGGCGGAATGGTTTCAGCCATTCCATCCTCACCTCCTGTTTTAGAATTCATTGAAAGAGTCCGAACGTTAGCAAGTCACCGGCGCACCGGTTTTTGCCGACTCGTAGAGTGCATCAATAATCAACATCAGCTTGTGCGCTTGATCTGGCGTATTGAACGGCTCCGCGACTCCATTGATGGTATCGATAAAATTTGCAGCAGAATAAATCCGCCCCATATCTTCGCATTCTTCAACAATGACCGTTCGGTCTACGCTGTTGCCGTTCTCCTGCACGTACAATTCACAGGTATCGATGGCCGTTTCGTCAAAGCCATCTCGCGCGAACAAACGTTCGACCTTGCCGCCAGCTTTGGTTCCTTGGAATACCACGGAAACTTCCTCACGCTTGACCATTTCTGCCCATGAGACTTGCAGACTCAAAACCTGACCGCTTTTAAAACGGACAAATCCATGAGCGGCACACTCAACATCGGTCGTGCCACCTTCTTTATCCGGAATGCCCCAAGGCCCCTTAAAGCCCGGGTCCTTGCTGTGCGTATCAAAGGTATTTGCCAAAACATGCGATGGCTCTGGGTAACCCATCAAATACAACGCCAAATCAATCATGTGCAATAGATCGATGGTTGCACCGCCTCCAGCCATTGCTTTAGTGGTAAACCATCCACCGAATCCAGGAATCCCCGTACGGCGAATCCATTTCGCTTGGGCCGAATTGATCGTGCCAACCGTCCCGTCATCAACATATCCCTTCATCGCTTGCGATTCTGGGCGAGCTCGGTTGTTGAAATTGAACATCAATTTTTTCCCCGTCTCCTCGGCGACTTGAATCATCTCGGCAACCTCATCGGCATTTAGCCCAGGTGGTTTTTCACAAAAGACATGTTTTCCCGCACGCAAACATTGCAGAGCAAGCGGCGCATGAAATTTGTTGGGAACGATAATACTGACCGCATCCAGTTCGGGCGCTTCTTCCAGCATTGTATCTACTGAATCAAAGACCTTGGGAATTCCCCACTCTTTAGCAGCGCTTTCTGCAGCCGCTACGACTGGGTCTGCGACCGCGACCATTTCCGCTCCTGCGGCACGAAAGCCTTCCGCATGGTATTTCACCATCCATCCTGCTCCAATAACTCCTACTTTAAGTGACATAATCTTTCTCTTTTGGGTTACTGGTTGTCCTTATCGAATGCTGCGTCAAAAGCGACGTTGGAGCCTGGGAAGTCGACGTTGCGAACAAAGGCCGCAGCTTCCGTTCCACCGTGAACCCGGTCCATACGAATGTCTTCCCACTCCACTGAAAGCGGGCCCGCGTATTGAATATCGTTCAATGCGACGATGATATCTTCAAATTCGATATCACCATGACCTAGCGAACGGAAATCCCAGAAACGCCTCGCATCTCCAAAATCGGTATTGCCTCCGAATACTCCTACGGAACCATCACCATGACCCCACCACGCATCCTTCATGTGGACGTGATAAATCCGGTGGCCGAGCTCGCGGATGAATTTCACGTAATCAACTCCCTGATAGCCAAGATGAGATGGATCGTAATTGAATCCAAAGCGCTTATGGTTTTTGACCGCTTTGAGAGCGCGCTGAGCGGTCGCAATATCAAAAGCGATCTCAGTCGGGTGCACCTCGAGGGCAAAATTCACATTCACCTTGTCGAAGGCATCAAGGATCGGTCCAAAACGCTTAGCAAAATCCTCGAAGCCTTTGTCGTAAAATTCCTGAGTCGTCGGAGGGAAGGCATAGAGTCCATGCCATACCGAAGAACCTGTGAACCCGTTCACCACCGCAGGAAAGTCATCTTTCTTCCCGCGACCTGGTTTCGCATCGATAAATTTGCGGCAAGCTTTACCCGTTTTGATCATCTGTCTGGCCGCACGCTTACGCACACCTTCCGGATCACCATTTCCCCAAATTTCAGGGCTGAGAATCGCTTTGTGGCGCTCGTCAATATTGTCGCAGATCGCCTGCCCGACAAGGTGGCTGGAAATCGAAAAGCTCGTTAGTCCGTGATCGGAAAGCAGCTCCCATTTTTCCTTAACGTAGGACTTCTTTGAAACCGCTTGATCAACATCGAAATGGTCGCCCCAACAGGCTAGTTCAAGACCATCGTAGCCCATCTCCGCAGCGAGAGGAGCAAGTTTTTCAAGTGGTAAATCGGCCCACTGGCCGGTGAAGAGTGTGACTGGACGTGACATGATAATAAGTGGTTGTTTTTATGTTACAGCCCGAATGCTGGGCGAATCGACCCATCTGGGGAAAGCAAAAACGGGAAAAAACCGATACGAGGAAATAGATTCCCTCTAATCTTCGACCCACTCCCCAATACCCATCGCCTTCAACCAAAGTTCTCTGACCTGATTGAACAGCAGTTGTTCGGCAAATTGCTTACTGCCAAACATCGATACTCGGACAGGGCCAGTCACCGAAGAGGTTAAAAATATCCCGTCCGCTTTTTTCAAATCACTCTTCTTCAAAGGTTTCTCAAAACAGCGAATATTCTTTTCTCTCGCCAGCTCAATAACCAACTGACGCGTTACTCCAGCGAGACAACCGCTATCCAAACTCGGTGTAAAAAGTTTTCCTCCCCTTATCAGAAACACATTTGCCATCGCAGCTTCGCATAGTTCGTCGGAAGTATTGAAAAAAAGCATTTCACCAAAACCCTCTCGCCTCGCCATATCTGTCGCGACCAAGTGTTCTGCATAGTTTCCAACCTTTAGTCCACGCAGCACACTTTCCGTATCGCGCCGCCATGGTGCTGTAGTCATGTTCACCGTCGTGCCCGCTGTCTGGGCCCGAGTTGCCGTCATCCACGCCCAAGCCCTACCGCTGTCAATTTGATTCAACGGGCCCTCCCCAAAGCTCACGGTGAAACGAATCCTCGCCATTCCACTTTCCAATCCGTTCTTTGCCAAAAGAGCAACCATCACCTTTTCCAACCCACCAACGTCCATGGCCACACTATCCACCCCCAAGCGATCCAAACCGCTTTCCAAACGTGCAAGATGCTCTCCAACAAGACGAGGTTTCCCGCCAACGGCCAATAAGGTCTCGAAAAGACTCAAACCGTGACACAAACCTCGATCCAAAGGAGAGACTCGGAAGTCGCCATCATCGATAAACTTGCCATCACTCCAAATTGTCACCGTGTCACAATACGTTAAATTATCTCAGGTATTTCAAAAACGGTCGTGGTCGTTCAAAACAAAAAAAATGCGGCTCGACGGATTATCCCCGGGAAAAACCCAAAACCCTAAGGGACGTTCAGTCGAGCCGCCTTGTCTTGCGACGTCGGGAAAGAATCACAGCTTCCGGTTTCCGTCAATGATTTTTTAGAAATTATTTCTATTTTTCCCAGCAACTATTTCTAATCCAGGTTCACCACCGGATCGCCGCCGCAGCCCAAGTTAAGCCGGCACCGAAAACGACTAGAACAATATGATCTCCTCGCTTGAAAGCGCCCGATCGGTTCGCTTCGTCCAAGGCAATCGCCACCGCCGCCGCGGAAGTATTTCCATACTTATCTAAATTGACGAAGACTCGCCCCTCCGGAACGGACAAGCGTTCTGCAATCGCATCGATAATTCGCAGGTTTGCCTGATGAGGAATCACACAGGCGATATCCTCTGGCTTGAGATCGGCACGCTCAATCACAGTATTCGCTGCTTGCTTCATGCGAGTTACCGCATGCTTGAAGACCTCCTTACCTTGCATCGCCAGAGTCGCCAGGTGCGTCCCGACGTTGTCTGCTGTGATCGGCAAGGCCGAGCCACCGCCTGGAATATTGAGCAAATGAGTGAGACTCCCATCTGTTCCCATTTCCGTTGCGAGAATCGCACCTTCGCCTGCCTCAGCACGCCGGAGGACTGCTGCCCCCGCCCCATCTCCGAAGAGAACGCAGGTCGTCCGATCCTCCCAATTCACGAAGGCGGAGAGTTTTTCCGCGCCGATGATCAAGGCATTTTCAAAAGCTCCATCAGAAATCATTCGTTTGGCAATTTTCATCGCATAAATGAAACCAGAACAAGCGGCAGAAATATCGAAAGCAACCGCCTTCTTCGCACCCAACTGCTCTTGCACATAGCAGGCCGTCGCGGGTGTCAACGTATCTGGAGTGATTGTCGCCACAATGATCAACTCGACTTCCGAAGCATCCAGTCCGGCTTGCTCCAAGGCATTCCGTGCAGCAGCGCTTGCCATATGCGAGGTGTGTTCTCCCTCTGCTGCCACTCGGCGCTCTCTGATTCCAGTTCGTGTAAAAATCCATTCGTCGCTGGTATCGACCTTTTTCGCGAGTTCGTCGTTGGTTACAACCGTTTCAGGCACGTAACTACCCGTTCCCGCAACACACACTTCAAAATTCAATGCCGACCCACTCATGTCCCGATAGGCTGAATTTCTAAGAGCAAGCAAACAAGCGCGAATTTCAGCCGATTTCACCCCAGCCCGACCGCACAGGACTTCTTTCAATTGTCATGAGGACCACCACTGCGCAGACTGTCGACCATGACCGCCGCCCAAGAAGGTTTTTCCATGCCCGCCGAATGGAGCCAACAATGCGCCACTTGGCTTTCATGGCCAGTCGATGATCCACGTCACTGGGGTGGCGAGAAACGTGAAGCTATTTGGGGAAAATTTGCCGAAATCGCGGCAACAATATCGCGTTACCAAAAGGTCCGCATCAACGCACCCGCTTCGATTCACGGAGCCATTGCCGCTGCCTGCAACAAATCGCGCGCAGACCCTTCTCACATACGCTTCTACGATCATCCAAACAATGATGTATGGTGCAGAGACCACGGGCCGATCTTTGTCAAAAACACCGTCACCGAGGAAATCGCAGTTACCGACTGGGATTTCAACGCCTGGGGAGGAAAATTCAAACCTTGGAATCTCGATAATGCCATCCCGGAAAGAGTCGCAGATTCACTACATTTCCAGCGTTACGAGGGAGGTATGATTCTTGAAGGCGGCGCCATCGAAGTCAACGGGTGCGGCCAACTTATCACCACTGAATCCGTCCTGCTGAATCCGAACCGCAACCCACATCTTTCTCGTGAGCAAATCGAAGAAAAGCTTCGCGCGAATCTCGGCGTCAAAGAGATCCTCTGGCTAGAAAAAGGAATCGAAGGAGACGATACCGACGGACATATCGATGACCTCGCTCGCTTTACGGAGGAAGATACCATCATCGCCTGCGAAGAACTCGATACTTCCTCACCCAACCACTCCCCGCTCAAGGACAACTTAGCACGCCTCCAAGAATTCCAAACGCCGTCCGGTAGACCCTACCAACTATCTCGCATCCACCTCCCTCAAGCTTGCGAAATTCCCGGCTGGCGGCTTCCTGTCCTACCAGCTTCCTATGTAAATTTCCTAATCATCAATCACGCCGTCCTTGTCCCCACCTTCCGCCAACCGAAAAACGACGAAAAGGCCCTCAGCATCATTTCCGAACACTTCCCCGACCGCAAAATAATCCCTATCGACTGCCTCGACCTCGTCCAAGAAGGCGGCTCGCTCCACTGCATTTCCCAACAGCAACCGGAATGATTTTTTCCTCGATTCGTTCAAATAAATTGAGACGATTTCCGTCCATGAAAAAATTCCTACTCATTTTCGCCTCAGTAACATTCTGCGCCTGCTCCAGCGACCAGTCTTCTTCAGAGGAGGCAACTGATAGCGAAACCACAAAAAGCGCCGCCCAAGAATCGTCAGGTAATAAATTCTTTGATGCGGCAGTTAAAAAAATTGCCGCCTTGGATGACGAGGTTTCACCCGAACAAGCCACCGAAATCGTCAAATCAATGACAGCAGACGGCTCAATTGGGCTAGGAGAAATCAATGGGATGAATCTCACCAATCTTTCGGAAAACTCAGAGAACCTTGTTAAGGCCTACAAAGACGCAAAGGCAGCTGCGACTGCTGAATAGTCCGGCGATGAACTAATGAGTGAAGCGGAACCAGTGCATCGCTCGCAAAACAACTGTCACCAAAAGAATCAGCCACTCCGCCAAGTGAAGCACGGAATCAGGACTTTCTTGAGTCAGCCATCCCTCGCTTTGGCGTATTGCTCAATCAGCTAGCTCAACTTTCAGTAGAACGGTGACTTGGTCTTGATCTTCCCACCCTTCCGCATTACTCCATCTGGGTGCTAACGATTAAAAAACTGACCAAGACTCTTGGCGGAAGAACTCTTCTCCGCGAGGCAAACATGTCCATCAACTGGGGGGAACGCGTTGCCCTTGTCGGCCCGAACGGTGCAGGTAAGTCGACTCTATTTCGCATGATCCTCGATGAGGACCAACCCGACGAAGGCACCATCGATCGTGATGAATATGCGATCACGGGTTACCTCCCCCAAGAGGCCGGTGAACCCTCGGACGAAACCATTCTCGAGATCGCCATCGGTATCACACCGGAAATGGTCGGCCTACTTCGAACGATCCGCGAAGGAGAAAAATCCGGAGACCTCTCCACCCCGGAGTTCGCCAAGGCCCAAGATCAGTTCACTGCTCTTAACGGCTACCAGCTCGAACCAAAGGCAAAAAAAATTCTATCTGGACTCGGATTCAAACAGGAAGACTTTCTGAAACCCGCTCGCGAATACTCCGGTGGCTGGGTCATGCGTGCACATCTCGCGAAGCTCCTCGTCATGGAACCTGATCTCCTGATGCTGGACGAACCAACCAACCACCTGGACCTCATCTCACTTCTCTGGCTTCAACGATACCTGCTCAACTATTCTGGAGCGATTCTCATGATTTCTCACGATCGCGACTTCATGGACGCAATGATCGAAACCGTCATCGAAATCGACCCAGATGCCATGCAACTCATTTCCTACACTGGTAACTATTCAAAGTATCTCGAAGAGCGCGAAAAAGTTTACAATAGGAAAGTCCAATCCTACCGCAACCAGAACAAAGAAATCGAAGCCCACATGGAATTCATCGAGCGCTTCCGCCAAGTAGGTTCCAAGGCAGCTCAAGTCCAGTCACGAATTAAACTGGTTGATAAGATAGAACGGATCGAGAAACCCCGCGCACCTCGCAAGCCGTTCAAGTTTAGTTTCCCCCAACCGCCTCGGTCGAATCAGAAGCTCATCGAACTCGATAAGGCCTGCCAGTCCTACCCAGGCAAGCGCATTTACAAAGACCTCGACCTGACAATCGAACGCGGAGATAAAATTGTCCTAGTCGGCCCGAACGGTGCCGGTAAAACCACTCTTCTAAAACTACTCGCTGGGGAACTCGAAATCGACGGTGGTAAGATGGAAACGGGTTACCTTACCAAAATTGGCTACTACTCCCAGCACCGCGCCGAAGCATTAGATGAATTCAGCACGGTTTTGGACGAAGTGATGGGCGCTTGCGATACCCTCCGCGAAGAAGACGCCCGCGCCATCCTCGGCACATTTCTCTTCCGTCGGGCCGATGTGGAGAAACGTTGCGGTGTTCTTTCGGGAGGCGAAAAATCTCGTCTCAATCTTGTCAAATTCCTCGTCAATCCGCCGAACCTTCTTCTAATGGATGAGCCGACAACTCACCTCGACATTCTTTCAATCGACTCGCTAGTCAACGCCCTGAAGTCCTACGAAGGCACCCTTGTTTTCATTTCTCATGATGTTCACTTCATTCGCAACCTTGCCGAAACAACCCTGCACATCACTCGTAACGAAGAAAACCCTGAAAATGGGGCCATCGTTACTCGTTACACCGGTGGCTACGACTATTTCCTCGAAAAATCCGGACTAAGCGACGACCGTGGAGCGGTCACAGCTTCATAGTAATCACCACAACCCCAGTTCATATGATACGTCTCACTTTACTCGCAAGTTTGGTTTCGACCATTTGCCTCAGCGCCAAGCCAATCATCATCGATGACCGCGAAATTGCAAAATCGTTGTCAGAGACGATTTCAAAATACGCAGAAGCCGAAGAAGGCCCCTCAGCCGATGAGCTTCGCAAACAACTAGAATCAGCCCCCTCCAAACTGGATGAACCGATTCAACAATCAGATTCCGATGGGACTCCGAACGAATCCGTTTACCTCATCTCTTCCGCCTACAACTGCGGGAAATGTTCCAAGTGGCATCTAGGTGGCATCGCCACCGCTTGGGCTCTCACAACCGATGGTCTGATGGTCACGAACTTCCATGTCATCGAGAAGGCCAAAGGGGCTGCCATGGCCGTAACCGGAGTCGATGGCAACGTACACCGTATTGAAAAAATCCTCGCCGCTGACAAACCCAATGACATTGCCATTTTTAAAGTGGATGCAAAAAACCTGAAACCGCTTCGCTTGAGTAAACCAGCACCTATCGGAGAAAAAGTGGAGGTCATCAGTAATCCCGACAGTCGCTTCTTCACTCACACCTTTGGGCACGTTTCCCGCTACCACAGAAAAAGATCAAACAAAGAAAAGGACGGGCCATATCTCATGTCGATTACCGCAGACTATGCAAAGGGCTCCTCGGGTGGGCCAGTTCTTGGCAGTAATCAACAAGTCGTCGGGATGGTGACATCGACTCAATCGATCTACTACAAATCATCACGAGGGGCAGAACCAAAAGGCCCACTTCAAATGGTCGTCAAAAATTGCGTCCCAGTATCCGCCATCTCGGCGATGCTCAATACCTCTTCAAAAGCGAGCGATTAGTCGGTCGAAACGATTTCTCACGAACCTTTCACCAAAGAACTCACAACAGTGAAAAATAAATACCTTCTCGCCGTTCTCTTACTTATCGCAGCAGTCGCGGCGTATTGGCTCTCCAAACCTTAAATGAGTAAAGTTCACTTCTTCTGAACGAGTTCAATCTGGTAGATTTTTGGCCAACACTTACCCGTAACGAATAGCTCTTTCGATTCGGCGTCGTAGGCAATACCGTTCAAGACGTGTTCTGGATCACGCCTCTTATCTTTCGCATCGATACCACTTAGATCGATCACCCCAACGACCATTCCGTCGAGGGGATTGATTCTGAGAATCTGTTCCGCATGCCAGACGTTGGCGAAAATCTCGCCTTCCACAAATTCTAGCTCATTGAGCATATTCACCGGCCGACCGTTCAGCCGCACCGATACTTCTTTGAGCACTCGGAAAGTCTTGGGATCTAGGTATTGAAGGCGATCACTACCGTTACTCATGATAAGCATTTTACCATCTGTGGTAAGCCCCCAACCCTCACCTTTGTAAGCGAAGGCCCTCAACCGCTCTAGCGTTTTGGAATCATAAACAAATCCCTGCTGATTCTCCCAGGTTAGCTGAAAAAGCTTACCATCAAGTTCGACGACACCTTCTCCAAAAAAATCTTCCGTCAAATTTTTCTTCGTCAGAACTTTTCCCGTTTCCTTCTCGACACGACGAAGGCTCGAAGTTCCGTAGCCACCTGTACTTTCAATCCAGTTCCCACCCAACAGAATCAGCCCTTGCGTAAAGGCATTACGGTCATGAGGAAATTCCTTCACCACCTTGAACCCAGAAACCTGATGCGATTTCCAGTCAGGTATCGACGCTCCTTCAACGGTGCTCACCTGTTGTTTCTCCACAACAGGTTTTTCCCCGCAAGCTAGAAAAAGAAGAATACAGCCAAAGGAAATGAGTTTCACGGCACGATGAGTCACTCTCTCATCGCTACCAGAGGCATTAGGTCCTGCAAGTCAATAATGTGAAGTAAGAAGAGAGACACTTCGAAGTACCCGCAAAATTTAAGATTTGAGCTTCAAATAATCTCTGAACAAAACTCGGAATGCAGAAGAAAAATCAGCTGGGCTAGCTCTCATCCATGCTTCGATCTCGACTAAAGAAAACGGCATCATCGAATCAATTTCCGCAGCTGGAAATTTTGGCGCTCCCTTATACGTGGTCTCAAATACGTGAATATGTTCCCAGCCAGTTGATTCAGACGGTCTGACTGAAAGACAAAAATTCAAGGATTCAGCATCTATCTCCCGCAGGCCAATCTCTTCACCCAGTTCACGAGTTGCAGCTGATCGGTAGTCTTCTCCAGCATCAAGATGCCCTGAAACACTTGAATCCCATAAACCAGGATTCGTATCTTTCTGCAATGAACGCTTTTGGAGCCAAAGGTCACCATGCTTGTTAAAAACAAATACGTGAATCGCTCGATGGATCAAGTTTCGAGCATGTGCCATTTCACGAGTCGCAGTCCCGACGGGGATGTCGTCTTCGTCGACAATGTCGAAAAGCTCTTCCGAATTCTGAGCATGATCTTTCAGAGGATTTGGATCGTAGGATCGCGTCACTTCTAACCACTTCGGCAAGTTGAGTTCTTCACCTCGGACGGTCTGTGAAAGTGAAAGCTTGGTGGCAACCTCCTCCCAAGGCGGTGAGGCCGGTAGCTGCTTTTTTAACTGCTTTCGTCGCTGAGAAAATCCTCTGCGAACCAACTCATCAAAAAGCTTGGCATCGAAGGGTGCCTCTTGTGACTGATCACGCGGAGTCAGCACCGCCACCGATGAATCAATCCGTGGACGGGGATAGAAAGCTTCAGGCGGCACAATACGCTTTGGAGCTACCTCCCAGTTCACCTGCATTCTTAAACTGAGAATCCCGTAATCCTTCGTCCCGGGCTGAGCACCCAAGCGGTCGATCACTTCTTTCTGTAGCATGATGACTCCCCGTGAAAACGGATGCGGACGACTAAGCAGGTTTTTCATAATCGCCCCACCCGATGAATATGGGAGATTCCCTAGGAACTTCACAGGCCGATGTCTGAACAAAACTCGACGATCAAATTTCGCCCCATCCGCATGATGCACTTCGACCTTATCGTTTGAGGCATATCGATTCCTTAGTTCTTCAGCCAAACGTGCATCAAATTCGATCAGAATGATACGTCGAGCCTTTTCCAGCAGATGTTCTGTTAGGGAACCAACACCGGGGCCGACTTCGACGACAGCTTCATCTGATGAAAGTTCGAGCAGTGCAACAATCGCACGAGCAATATTCGCATCAATCAGGAAATTCTGACCCAGTTGCTTGCTTGGCAATACCTTCGCACGATCCAATGCTTCGCGGATTTCGTTGCCAGTCATTTCGAAGAATCCACACGCACGTTCTCAACTAGGACAATAAACCTATCGGCCAGAAAAGATTCTTCCTCTTCCGGTTTGCCAAGCCGTTTTTACACTTCCATAGAGAACACCGAGTTGAGCCTCGGATAACAGACGATACTCAATCGTCTTTGCGTGAGTGGTCAATGGATACTTCTTCACAACCATGTCCTGAACCGTACTGCCCTTTCGTTGCGCTGCTTGCTCAATCAAACCAAGAGTGCGCTCAGTTACGGCACCAACCGCCGTTCCGGGGGCTCGATCAGTAACCGGTCGGATGAAGTAGAATCTAGCAAGCGCTTGCCCTTGTGTATCAACCGTGACCTCATCAACGATCAATGAACCGTCGAGGACATATTCGTGACGACTCACAGATGTAATGCGTGACAACGCTACCACATAGTTTCCGCCGCTTACATTGGCCTCCCAGTAACCCTTACGACCCTCTTTATCAGTCGCCTCCGAATTTTCCGGATCATTCGTATTATTATTCGGATCTCTCTGATTGTTTTGTGCAGCTGCGAATGCGGATAGCGCGAAAAATACGGTGGCGAATACGGCTAGGATTTTCATAACGATTCTGTTTTGCCACGTTCAACTCTTCTTGGCGAGTCTGCATAATATTTCAGAAAACTTAATTATTGTCGGATCATAAATTTACAAGCATTCTCCACCCATGATTCGCTATCGCCCGAATGTTGCGGCACTACTCCTGAATGAGCGTGGGAAGCTACTCATCTGCGAGCGAAAAACGATACCCGGTGCTTGGCAGTTTCCCCAAGGTGGAGTCGATGCGGGAGAGAGTCACAAAGAGGCCCTCTTCCGAGAAATTCGAGAAGAGATTGGCTTGGATAAAAAGCACTACAAAATCATCAAATCCAAAGATGGATACCGCTACCTCTACCCACCTGACACTCAGCGGAAAAAGCTCAGAAAACATGGTAACCACGGGCAAGAACAGACCTATTACCTGTGCGAACTAAATCCAAATGCACCCGAAATTGATGTCGATCAATCGCCACAGGAGTTCCGCGATTATCGATGGATCAAACCGGAAAAATTCGAATTGAATTGGCTACCTCCCTTTAAGCAAGAAATCTACCAATCCGTGATGAAAGACTTCTTTAAAATTTCGCTAAAATAGTCCTGCTGGCCTTTCTTTCCAATAGCTATCCCGTAAGTTCTGCAGACGCCAAAATTCACTCAATCCTAGACTTTTCAAACAGTCCAATTTGGGTTTTTCCTTGGAGAATTTAGAACTTCAGGGTATTTACTATCGCGTATTCTAAATATTCGGCTTCGCTTGAATATTACGGGATATGACATTTCCATTTTTCCGATTACTCAATGTTTCGGTTTCTAGCTCCGGGGGGAAGTACGAAACCGATTTGACTGATCGGAAATTCTTTGGGGGGAATGTGCATCTTCGGGCGTGGCTTGTTTTCTCAGGCCACGCCCGTTTCATTATCGAAGAAGCTAGTCAGTCAGGCTTTTTGGATAATCACCCCGCTCGATCAATTCACCGATTGATAAAACAACATGAGGCTTATCCTCAGGATAAGTCACTCCAAACCAAGTGGCCGTCGTTTCCAATACTTCACAGACAGTTTGGTTGCTTCGTATCAATGAATCCACGACCGTTGGAATATAAGATTCACTGGCATCTTCACTTCCGTGCTCTTTCAAAAATTCAATAAATTCTGATTCCAAGGCATGCATAAACGAATGCGGAAACGCCCAAAAGTTCATCGATGCAGGCGCAGTTGGTTCTAAAGTCTTCATCTCCCCGTTCATGCCAACTCCGGTAACCAGCCCGTTTTCGTTCCGGCCAATCTTTAGAACCTCTTCCACCCCGATCAGCGTGCCCGAAGCGCTGACTTCACAAATACCACGGTTCACGTGGCCATGCTCGGACAGGGTATTCTCCAAAGAATAGGAAACCAAACCGCATCGATCATTCTCACAACGCGCTAGAAACGCACTCGCTTGAACGTAAGCATCTCGTCCGTAAAAATCGTCCGCATTAATCACCGCAAAGGCTCCAGCGACTTTTTCTCTGGCGGCTCGGATCGCATGGGTAGTTCCCCACGGCTTACTCCGACTCACAGGAGGGATGAAAGGTTCCGGCAGGTCATCTAATCGCTGAAACGCATAATCAACCTGTATTTTATCTGCAAATCTCTCACCGATCCCAGCCTTGAACGCTTCTGCAAAGTCTTCACGAATCACGAAGACCACCTGATCAAAGCCTCCTCGAATCGCATCATATACCGAGTAATCAAGGACAGTCTCACCATTCGGACCCATAGGATCCAATTGTTTTAGGCCGCCGTAACGACTGCCCATTCCTGCAGCCAAGACAATGAGGGAGGGCATCTAATGGAGTAGTATCGTTTTAACTCTAAATTGATTCGAAAATCCCCCGAATCAATACTCGTAGTTGAGGTAGAAGTTAAATTGTCCCCCCTGGTCTGCCTCGTCATCCGGAGAAGTGACAGGAATTGCATAGTCCAATGCGAGAGGAACTGGACTGATCGGAAGCTTGATACGAAGACCAAGCCCCACATCACTATAAACATCATCAGGAGAAATATCCCATGACCCTGAATTAACAAATCCAACATCGTAGAACACGGCCGCCCTGATCGTCTCTATGACTGGAATGGTATACTCAGCGGTAAGGAAAGCCAGTGACTGCCCACCAACCACTTCATACGAACCACCTGGACCATCATCCCGAGGACCGCCGATATCACGAAACTCAAAACCACGAAGCGTTCGGCCACCACCGAGGAACATCCGTTCAAATACTGGAACCTCTCCGTTGTATCCATCCACAAAGGCAACCTCGCCGTTTAGAGAGAAAATAGAATCCCATTTCAAATTCCAATACTTCGATCCCAATGCCGAGATGGTGAAGGTTTCAACATCACCGCCAAGAACACCTCCAGCAAAAATCATCGAAATATCAAGTTTCTCACCGCTACGAGGAGTAATGTTGCTATCGCGGCTATCATAAAGATAACTGAGCGAAAGCGCGCTCCGCAAATAGTCACCTCCTGGAACTTGGCTGCGATAGAAGGCGGAAACATTGTTCTCTAGATCAACCTCAACATTTTCCAAAGTGTATTGAAGTTTAATCGAAGACTTTTCAGTCAACGGCTTACGGATAAAAATGGACCCACCCAAGTTTGTTTGTTCGTAGTTGTCACTAAAAAATGCCGATTGGCGATAGAACAAGTCTCCACCTAACTGCAGTTTGCGATCGAGGAACCATGGCTCTACCAACGACACGGTGAACTCATTGCGTTCGGAACCAGCACGAAGGCTCATGCTGAAGCGCTGCCCACCACCCGTGAAATTCCAAGGATTCAT
The DNA here is from genome assembly GCA_045106015.1 of Akkermansiaceae bacterium. Taxonomy (GTDB): domain Bacteria; phylum Verrucomicrobiota; class Verrucomicrobiia; order Verrucomicrobiales; family Akkermansiaceae; genus Luteolibacter. The sequence goes on from JBGCEE010000010.1 coordinate 105,298, forward strand.
GATGTCAAAGTTCGATTGTTCCAGGTTCAGAAATCCGACGACGTTGTCAATCGAACTGAAACCCACACCGACTCCTACAGAACCAGTGTTTCGCTCCTCAACGACGATATCTACGTCTCGGTAACCACCACTTGTTGTTGAGCCAGTTACCTGCACATCACCAAAATACTGAAGATTATTCAGACGAGCTTTTGTGGTCTCGAGTTCGACACCATTAAACCAGTCACCCGGCTTCAAAGGCACTTCCCGGCGAATGACTTTGTCCTTCGTTTTGACGTTGCCTTGGATATTCACGCGGCCAACTCGGTAGACGGATCCTTCAGTGATTTGATATTTGATATCCACCATATTGGGTCCTGCATCTCGAATATCTGGAATGACTACCGCATCTGCATATCCACGTGATCCATAAAACCTACGAATGGTGCTGATATCGTCACGCATCCTCTGAGAGGAATAGGCATCACCTCCATTTAAAGTCATGGAAGGATAAAGATCGTCAGGCGAAAACACACTCATTTTCCCGAAACTGACTCCGTTCACAGTATATTTCGCGCCTTCGTCAATAGGAATCACAAGATCCACGCGCCCGTCACCAACCGGATCACGTCGAATTCCAGGACTACTGGCTCTCAGATATCCATTGCTTCGATAATAATCTAGGACTGCGTCAAGATCATCAGCAAGGGCCGTCGACTCGAAGCGTCCCGATTTCGTCAACCATGAGAACCAACCTTTTTCCTTCGTCTTCATCTCCTTTTTCAACTCAGGAGTCGTGAACGCATTATTGCCCTCGAAACGTATCTTACGAACCTCGTTTTTACTTCCCTCATCAATCACAAAAATGAGATCGGAGATACCAGCTTGCCCTGTATCTTGAGTCCGGTGGGAAACAAGCACATCCGGATAGCCATAACCTTGATAATATTCCTCAATATTCCGGCGCGCGGATAAGATCTCAGAATCACTCATGGAGCCGCCTGCTTTCAGCTTGGTTTCCTTCGCTAGTTTCTGATCAGAAAAGACCGTATTTCCAACAAAGCCTACTCCGTTAATTGCAGGGCGAGTCAAAACATCGGCAATCACTCGAACTCCCCCACCTTTTTCCTCAGCTAAGAATCGAATATCATCAACCAATCCAGATTCAAATAGTGTCTTGATATCGTTATCCAAACGCTCGGCTCGGTAGACGGTCCCAGCTTTGGTAGACATTAGATTTCTTAGCCTAGCTTCATCTACAGTCTTAGCGCCGCGATATTGAATCGAGACTTCTGTGACCCGTTTCCCTTCGAAGTCTTGGGCCTCCGCAGAGCCGATAAACGAAGTAATGAAAACAAGAGCAATCGCTGCGATGCGGCTCGAGAAGTATCTAAAGTTGAGAGAAAAACAATCGGAGAAACTCATAGTGATTTTGATGACGAACGATCAAGCCCGCCCAACCCCCTTTCAGTCAAGATCAATAGCGGCAAAGTCGCGCATATAGAGATGAAAAAGCTGAAAAGCTATCCGGCGAGGCATACATTCTTGATTACTAAACAAAGCCAACTCAATTTAATTCGGTGTTTGAGAATGATTGGGGAATTATCGACTCAAGCCGGTTGCAATCTCGACAAATCCACTTTTCTTTAGGAAGAATAGCGGGAGTCCATGGTAGAGAATTTAGGCGAACAGCTAAAGAGCGCTCGTGAGAGATCGGGAGTCTCTGTGGACGATGCTGTATACATCGCAAAAATCCCAAGAGATGTCGTATTGGCTTTAGAAGAAGAAAACTTTGGCTTTTTCAGCAGCCCCCTTTATGCGCGGAGTTTTTTGCAGCAGTATGCGAACTACATCGGTGCTGACGTAGATCTCTGGTTAGAAAATTTGGTTTCCGCTCCTGTCATCGATTCCGAAGGTGTTGAAGCACTAGTCAATAGACCAAAGCCTAACGAAAAAGACCGCACTGCCTCCAAAAAAGCACCGGCAGTTTCTGGAAACTCATACTCGGCCCTTTGGTTCGTCGTCATCACCGCCGGACTCTCATGGGGAGGTTATACCGCATTCAAAGAGTTCGACCGTAAATTTGGCAATTCCACTCCTCTGGTTCCAGAAGCTCCTCTGCAGGTCGAAACCTCAGATTCCAAGGAAAATTCAAATTTAGAGCAAAACCAAGAAAACCTGCTTGGAGGCGAGGAGGAGTCGGACGAACGCCCGGTGGTTGGAGCCGTTCCCGAACCACCCAAACGGGCGATTATCGTGAATACTCCCGAATAACGACTACTTCATTGCTCGGAAGGTCCGGATCATTTCAAGAAATGGCGAAAGATATTTCGCGGCTTTACCTTCCCCGATCCCTGGCAACTCAAGAGCCTCTTCAACACTTGCAGGTAGATACTTTGTGAGATTTTCTAAAACCTTATTGGAAAACACAATGTAGGGCGGCACGCCATCTGCCTTTGCAATCTTCGTGCGAAGATCTCTCAGCATTCCATACAACTGAGGATCAAACTCGGATTCTTCCAAATTTCTCACCTTCGCCACCTCGTCAGGCCATCTCAATTCATAATCCAGTTCCCCCTTCATAACTGACTCACCTTTTAAAGAAAGTGTCATCAGAGGATATTCCCCTGCCTGCGTGACCACCAAACCCTCTTCAGAAAGGGACCGGAACAAACTGTTTAAGTAACCTGTCGTTCGATCCGAAAGAATCCCATAGGTTGAAAGCTGGTCGAGACGATTATTTAAAATCTCTTGGGACTTACTCCCCGAGAGCATCTGCACGATTCGCCCTTTTCCAAATCGCCCCTCCCAGCCTCTCGAAGTGCGTCGCGACATGCGCGCCACGCCTGCCAAGGCTTTTTTGACTAGGACCTTCTCCTCGTTGGAAGGAGGACGAAATTCACCCGCACGTCGACCGAGACACACATCACAGGTTCCGCACTTTGCCGCCTTCGCTTCGCCAAAATATTGAAGAATCCATTCTTGGCGACAGACCCTTGCATAGCACATCTCCACCATCGCTTTGAGCTTTTCGCGGTCGCGCGCATCCTTTCTCTCCATCCCCTCTTCATCCAGTGACAGATCACGCGACTGCAAATTTGGCTGTAGAAGTCGAGTCCCGCGCATGCGTTTTCCCTTCACATCGAAACGTTCAATGAAGCGCCTTCTTCCCAAAATACTCAACGCACTACCAACGGCCATCGAGTTTCTTACTTCCGCATGATTGGCGATTTCCTCAAGTGAGCGATAGACTTCATGATTCGTATCAGCCTCATCGAGTAGATATTGATAGACTTCGCGGACCGTCTTTGCCGAAGGGTTTGCCCCATCAATGAAAAATTCCTGAGTTCTCGTATCAGCGTAATTAAAGAGCAGTTCACAAACCGCCGCTTCTCCGTCTCGTCCCGCACGTCCAGCCTCCTGGTAGTATGCCTCAACACTACCTGGAATCTCGTAGTGGACAACGAAACGAACATCACCTCGGTCAATCCCCATGCCAAATGCATTCGTCGCCACCGCGATACCGACCTTCTTGGAAATGAAAATTTGCTGAGCTTCCGTTCGCTCCTGATCGGACATCCCACCATGATAGGAAATACAATCCACGCCCCAGCTCGCGAGAGTTTCTGCGACCAGATCAACTTTCTTACGAGTCGCACAATAGATAATCCCCTTCTTGTGGGATTCGACCACAGCCTTGATTCGCTCGTCCTTCTGCGATGCCTTATCCACCGCGGTAATCCCCAAGGAAAGATTGGGACGGGAGAAACCACTGACTTGCTCAAAAGGCTTTTTCAACGCAAGGACCTGCATGATATCTTCCCTTACAACTGGGGTCGCCGTCGCCGTCAATGCAACACACTGTGGGTTACCAATCTTTTCTAAAGCTTTCCCAAGTCGCATGTAGTCGGGTCGAAAATCATGACCCCACTGTGATAGGCAGTGGGCCTCATCAACCGCAAATAGCGAAATCTCCACGCCCTCCAACGCCCTAAGAAAACTATCTGCTCGAAATCTCTCCGGAGCAACATAGACGAGCTTAAAATCTCCCTTACTCATTCCGTCCAAGCGCTCCTTTTGCTCAGGCCAAGACAAGGTCGAATTGATCAGGGTCGCCGCGATTCCTCTTTCGACCAAAGCATCCACCTGATCCTTCATCAGCGCGATCAAAGGCGAGATCACTAAAGTCACTCCCGGAAAACAAAGTGCCGGAATCTGAAAACAAAGAGACTTACCCCCGCCCGTAGGCATCACCACCAAGCCATCTTTCCCAGCGACAATCTTAGAAATCACTTCCTCCTGCCCATCGAGGAACTTGGAGAATCCAAAATACTCCTTTAGCGCTGCACTCGGTGTCTTCAGCAATCGATCTTTTGAAACATTCTCTGCCACACCCCCATCATGCAGAGATTCAATTCACCCGCAAGCTGGAGCGGAGCACGCTGAAAAGTCGCACTTCCGATCAATTCCTTCCAGCTTGTCCACCATCACGAATTCAACCACCCTTATCCCATCCGTGAAACACGCTCTGACATTTCTTTTTCTCACGACCGCAACCGCTCTATGCACCGTCGAGGAAAGCCCCGTCGATCCAAGTGACGATTTCTCGCCGATGTTGTTTGTATTCACTCTGATTGCACTCGCGGTCGTCCTCATCATTTTTGCCATCGGCGTCGTTCTTGCTATCATCATTGCCGCCTGTTGCCTCATTCTTGTATCGCTGGGCATCATTTCCGCCGCTGCACTCACCGGTATACTCCGCCGCAAATTATCCTCTGGCCTACGCGCTCTGCACTATCAGGTCTGTGCTGTGGTAGCCCTTCCTGCCGGCATTGGTTTCTTCTGGGGCGGGCTTTGGCTGTTCAGCTCGGACATGCCGCTTCCCGCTATCATTATCATCGGCTCCGCCTCGGGCATCTGCGCTGGGTTAGTGATCGCGTTCGTCCTAGACCACGCCGCTGGGCTTGCTTACCAGTATCTTTCAAAACTGAAAACTTCTAGCACTGAAAACAACATCAGCAACCCTCCCACTAAAGCCGAAAACAAAGTGGGCTTCAGTCACCGCTCTTCAGGACTTTGATAAAGGCATCCTGTGGGATGTTCACTTTACCGAACATCTTCATCTTGGCCTTACCTGCTTTCTGCTTCTCCAGCAGCTTGCGCTTCCTTGAGATATCACCGCCGTAACACTTTGCCGTAACGTTTTTTCGCATCGCGGAAATGGATTCACGGGCAACGACCTTACCGCCAACTGCCGCTTGGATCGCTACAACAAATAAGTGAGAAGGGATCACTTCCTTTAGTCGCTCAGCAAGCTTGCGGCCGTAGCCCTCCGCTTTATCACGATGCACAATGGTTGAGAAAGCTTCGACTGGGTCCCCTGCGATCAGCATGTCCATTTTAACCATTTTTGCAGAACGGTATCCGGCATGTTCGTAGTCCATCGAGCCATACCCTTTGGTCGAGGATTTCAGGCGATCATTGAAATCGACAAGAATTTCCGCAAGCGGTAGCACACATGAGAGCATCACGCGGAACTCATCGATAGTCTCCGTGTTCGTCACCTCACCACGTTTTTCCAGAACGAGTTGCATCATGTCACCGATGTATTCACCGGGCACCATGATGTAGACGTTCACAACCGGTTCGCGCACTTCCTGAATGACCTGTGCCTCTGGGAACAAGGTTGGGTTATCTACGATGACTTGCGTGCCATCGGTTAGATCCACTTGATAAATCACTGAAGGATACGTGGAAATCACATCCATATCAAATTCCCGACGCAGTCGTTCCTGGATGATCTCCATGTGCAGCAAACCAAGAAATCCGCAGCGGAAACCAAAGCCCAGAGCAACGGATGATTCCTGCGCAAAAGTAAACGCTGGGTCATTGATCTGGAGTTTACCCACAGCCATCTTCAACGCTTCGTAATCGGATGAATCCACCGGATAAATCCCCGTGAACACCATCGGTTGAATTTCCTTGTAGCCCGGCAATGCCTCAGGACACGGATGGGTCGAATCCGTCATCGTATCACCGATCTTCACTTCACTGGCAGATTTCATATTGGCAATCACATAACCAACATCACCTGGCTCGAGAATATCCCGCGCCGTCATTTTCGGAGTAAAAATACCCACTTCCTTAATCTCGTAAGTTTTGGAAGTCGCAAAGAGCTTCACCCTCTGGCCACGTTTCAACGAACCGGAAAACACCCGCACATAGGAAACAACTCCGCGGTAGGTATCATAAAGTGAATCGAAAACTGTCGCTCGCAGTAGCTTATCTGGGTTTTCGACCGGTGCTGGGACACGCGCCACGATTGCCTCTAGAATATCTTCAATCCCGATACCGGCCTTGGCCGAAGCCGGAATACACTCTTCTGCAGGAATACACAGAATATCCTCAAGCTGTCGCTTGCACTTCGGCACATCTGCCGCAGGAAGATCGATCTTATTTAAAACCGGAACGATTTTTAAATTTTGCTGCTCCGCCAAATGAAGATTCGCGACAGTTTGCGCCTCGACACCTTGTGCAGAGTCAACCATCAGGATTGCGCCCTCGCACGCTGCCAGGGCCCGGGAAACTTCGTACGAAAAGTCGACATGCCCGGGCGTATCGAGCAAGTTCATCTTGTATGTCTTACCGTCCTTCGCCTTGTAACTCATCGTCACGGGATGTGACTTGATCGTGATGCCCTTCTCTCTTTCGAGATCCATCGAGTCGAGCTGCTGAGCAGAACTCTCCCGCATCGTGACCGTACTTGTCGCCTCCAACAAGCGATCCGAAAGCGTGGTCTTCCCGTGATCGATGTGGGCGATAATGGAGAAATTTCGAGTCAGTTCAGTGGACATGGAAGATTGCGGCGGATGGATCGCACGAATGCGCACGAATTACAGCAAAAAAAACCTTTCTTCGTCTTGGACTGGGAAACTCAAAAAGCTGAATTCCCACTTACCAAGACGACTATGAAGCCAATCAAGCCTCCTTGGCCATCATTTCAGCCTCTTCTTCATGAGAATGGATCTGCAATGAAACCTGAACTCCTTCTTTTTCGGCAGCAGCTTTCAAAACGCTGCGGATCGCCGAGGCAGTGAAACCGTTCCGACCAATCAACATCGCAACGTCCTCTCGACCAAGCACGAGCTTGAACCTAAGCCGGTTTGGCCCCAACTCCGCTACTTTCATCTGCGCCTGCGATGGATCGTCGATCAACTTCACCGCTACAAACTGTAAAAAATTCCTCAATCTGTCGGTCACCGCTTGCATGCAAGGAATGTTGCCCAAATTTCGTTCGATCGCAAGGACGGAGAAGCCATCCAATTGAGAAAATACCATGACACTAAAAAAACGGTCTGGACTCCATCGATACGTGAGGAAAGCTCGGGCCCATCTCCACTTCCCTTACAGCAGATCCCACCAAAGGGAGCAAAAACATTGCCATAATCGGTGGCGGTGCAGCCGGTTTTTTCGCTGCAATCACCGCTGCGGAGGCAAATCCCTTAGCAAATGTCAGAATCTACGAAAAAGGAAATACCTTCCTCACCAAGGTGAAAATCTCCGGAGGGGGGCGCTGCAATGTCACGCATGCCTGTTTCGATCCGGCACTTCTTGCAAAAAACTACCCCCGTGGACCTCGGGAACTTCGAGGTGCCTTTCACCGCTGGCAACCTCAGGACACGATTGAATGGTTTGCAAAGCGTGGTGTGACCTTAAAAACAGAGGCTGATGGGAGGATATTTCCAGATACTGACCGGTCGCAAACGATCATTGATTGTTTCTTGGAAAGCGCACGGAAGGCAAACATCAAGCTTCATCAAGGAATGCCGTTGAAAGCAATATGCCGATCAGGAAATCAATTCACCCTGAAGTTTGGCAATGATTCCGAGCTGAAAGCCGACAAAGTTTGTATCACCTCAGGTTCACTCAAAGCCTCACCGTTGACCTCCGCGATTGAATCCCTAGGCCACACGATCGAACCCCTCGCACCCTCTCTATTCTCCTTCAACGTCGCCGACCCTCGCATCGAAGGACTTGCCGGACTCGCCGTTCGATCCGCAACGGTCCGATCTCTTCCCAAGAATTCACCACAGACGGGCCCAATTCTCATCACCCACAGGGGTTTTAGCGGCCCAGCGATCTTACGTTTATCTGCATGGGAAGCACGTTCCCTCCAAGAGCAAAACTACCAATTCGATATTTCCATCAACTGGCTTGGCGATACGAAAGCCGAAAAACTCCGCTCAGATTTTTCAAAATTCCGCGCTTCATCTGGAAAGGCTCTCGTCAAGAACCGTATCCCAGAGGAAATCCCTCGTCGTCTTTGGGAGCGGCTCTTGCACATCTCCGAAATCTCTTCTGACACGCAGTGGTCACAGCTCGCGAAGGGCAAAGAAAACCAACTCATCCGAGAACTGATCGAAGGCCGCTACACCGTTACCAGCAAGACGACGAACAAAGAGGAGTTTGTTACTTGCGGGGGGATCCGGCTAAAGGAAGTCGATTTTCGAACCATGGAAAGCAAACTCGTTCCCGGTCTCTACTTTGCCGGCGAATGTCTCGACATCGATGGCATCACGGGAGGTTTCAATTTCCAAGCGGCATGGACCGGAGGCCACATCGCCGGCTTGGCCATGGCGAATGTATAGCGATTCTTACACCAAAGAGCCAAGCGAACTGGAAAAGTCGCTGCTCTGATTCCGATGGCACAGCCCAGTTTTTCAAACCTCTGACCCGTCACTCAACCAGATCGTTTTGTGAGTTGGTATCACCAAGAAATCCGAGCACCAAGAATCACATTCGTTCCAGCCTCATTCTGACCGGAACCATGATTCCGGTAGTCATCATCCAATAGGTTTTCAACCGCACAGCTCAGGTCCAAATGATCGTTCACTTGCCAACCCGCACGCAATGAGCTCACGAGATACCCGGGCGTGCCATTCGTCGGAATTCGTTGGTTATCCCTCGCTTGATCCGCAGCGGTGATTCGATCCTCTGTTGTCGCCCCGAGAACTCGACCCTCCACCCAGTATTTTCCTGATTCAGCTGTCCAGCGTAGCGCGAGCGATCCAGTCAAAGGAAGCTGCCTCGTCATTGGTTTTTCAACCGTCGGCCCGCCGATAAAGCTCGGCGTCTCCTCACGCCCCTCCTGCCAAGCAGCGAAACCACTCAAACTCCATTGCGGATCAAATCTCCATTCTCCCTGCAACTCCACACCATAGACGTAGCCGTCACCACCGTTGGTCGTCACTGAAGCAGATGCAGGAGGTGGCACCGGAACACCAATAATCACATCACTGATGTCCGTGTAGAAAACCGCTGCTTGAAACGAAAAATCATCCGAACTTCTTCGAGCCCCAAGTTCATAGGTGATAAATTCCTCTGGTTCAACATTCGTAGAACCCAACGCAGCGATCCCAGCCTTAGACGTCACATTTCCTGAGAGATCATTCAAATTGGGAGAGCGAAAAGCTTGCGAGATCCCGCCATATAAACTCCAATGGTCATCGACTCGATAAAGTCCACGAATCGAACCCACCAGCGAATCCCAACTCTCAGAAACATCCTTTCGTGATGTTCCAGTGCTATCGGTAAAGCGACCAAGCTCGGCCCTTGCGTAAGTGTAACGCAAACCTGTCGTAAGCTCCAAACGATCACTCACATCCCATTGGTATTGGGAAAAAATTCCTAACAAATCATAGCTCGAACGATCAGCCACCGGCAGGCTTTCTGAAAAAGCAGTTCCCACAGCATTGTTTCTCGATCCTGACGAATCGACCTCATCACGATAGTAATCAAACCCATACACCAATCGGCCGGGACCGATCTCAGATTCCAAACTTAGATCAAAACCGAAGGTCTGAACATCGATATGCGAACGCCGTATGGAGTCACTGCTTGGATTGCGATTTTGAAACTCTGAATCCGCCACATCCTGATAAGAAAGAGTTGCACTCCAATTGCGAATCACCGCATCCGCTTCAGAATTCTCGCCGGAATATTTCAAGTAAGTCAGCGACCGCTCTTGGTCATAGGTATTGGCGGTAAACAGTCCCGGCGCCGCGACATGTTTTCCATGCACCCAACCCGGATTATTCAACGTTCGATGCCAACGTGAAATCCCGTCTTGGTTCACATATTGATGCGCAAATGTCAGCGTCGCATCATTTCCAACGGCCATATCAAAACGAAAGTCGAGATCTTGCTCCGGATACCCGGTTCCCCTCATCAAGCCGACTGCTGAATCCTCGATATCACCAAAGTCTTTTCCAGAGAGACCGAGCCAGACACCGAATTTCCCGCCAACGCCCGCTTCGAGTTCAAGGCGCCCAACATGGCTCCCCTGCCCCACCGTTCGATACTCGTAAGCAAACGAACCTCCCTGATAGATTTCTCCATCCGACCTCGAACGAAAGTCCGAAAACTTCGTAAACGCATTCAACGTCCCGCCAATCGCATCAGAACCATAGAGCACCGAACCCTGACCAAGAACCAATTCAATCCGATCAATCGAGAGTGCATCAACGGTATTCCAATACTGAACCGGACCACTCCGGAATGTGGAATTGTTCACTCTCACTCCATCGACCATCAGAAGATTCTGACGTCCAGTAAACCCACGGATAAATGGCGAGCCATGCCCATGCGTTGTTTTCTGAACCAATACGCCCGGCGTATACTGCAACGCATCCGGAAGAGTCCGTCGCGAATTCTCTTTGATGAAATTAGAATCGAGCACCTCTACGGAATAAGGCACATCCGCAGCAACCAACTCGGAACGCGTCGCTGTTACGATGAGGGGTTCAAGAAAATCTTGGGCACCAACAGAACAAATCAAAAATAAGTAAAGGAGATGGAGCCGTTTTTTCAAAAGGAGAAGTAATAAGTCACAAACTTCAGAAACATTCCTGCACTAATCCTACTGGTCTCTTCCAGCTAATTTCTTCCGAATTTCTTCACGCAATTCTTCTGACTTATCCAGTTCATCAGTTCGGAGACTCATGCCGCCGTCAGTTCCTAGCTGTCGTTGAACAACCTCTTCAGCATCAGCGAGGGCCAGTTCTAACTCACCAATCGCCAAGTAGAGTTGAGCGCGAGCACGAAGATGAGAAAGACTGTAGCTTGGCTTCTTGAGCTTGCGACCGCGATCGTCGACCGCCTCAGGATCAAACGGTGGAGCCAGTCCCAAGATAAAATCCTTGGCCTCCTCGATTTTCCCATCCGCGATCATTTTCGCAACTTTGATTTCATCATCACGCACGACAACACTCTCCAAGGTTGTTGCCCTGCCTCGACCCGATTGCTTGGCAAGCCCAGAAATGGCAGCTGCCACCCGGCCATCACGCGAGAGGAGCATACAATTCAGGCTCTCATCTTCAGAAAGAATACCAATCTGCTGGACGAGCGGATTCCGAATACCGCCTGGAACCATCAGCACCTCGCAAAGCGCCTCTTTTTTTCCAAATCCCTTCCGGATCGCTTCAGGGTCATCACCGAGGATTGCGAGATAGACTTTCAAATCGCCACCGGGACGCTTTGCGGCCGCTTCGACAAGCGAGCCGAGATATCGGATCGGTGAAGGCGGCAGTCCGTCATCTCGTTTGCTACTCCAAGGACCGGGAGCTGCAAAAAAGACGGCGGTCCATTCGCTGTCCAGATCTTCTGGAATACGGAAGGTTTCGCCATCAAGCGTACGAAGCTCTGTCTTCACCGAGCGACGGTGTTCATCCGCATCGCCCTTGGTAATGAAATAGTTCTCCCTTCGGCCGAAGGACCAACCGGCAGTGAAAGGCACTTGGAAGAGCCAGTATTTGTGATAGCGGTCGAGGAGAAACGCCGTGAAGGTCCACATCATAGGCTCGTCGCCATGTTTCTTGAGGATCGTTTCGCGATAACGCTCGAAACCTCCCCTGTCAGCGACTTCGAGGGACAGCAACGCCGCAGCGGCGAGAGCCGGACCCGAAGCCGATTCTCCTCCCGAATCCGCGACAAACCCATCGATCCAGGCCGGTGCATTGACTTCCTCCGAGCGCAAAGCCATCCGAGCCAGACAAAAACGAGCGATGACATCGCAGCCTTCCGGATAACCAGCGGCAATCGCCTTCTCAGCTTCTGTTGCTGCTTCTTCGAGCCGAGCGAAACTCGCATCGGTTTTCCAAAGCCCGAGCAAGGCGACGATCAGACGGTTGCGCACGATCCAAAGATCCGGTGCCTTGGGGTGGATCGAGATCGCACTCCGGCAAAGTTGGATCGCTTTCTCATAACTCGCACGAACCTCGGCTGGAGTTGCGCGATAGCGCAGAGGTGGCACGACGAAAGCCTCCTGAATCGTATTGAGCGTTTCCTCAGGAACGGAATCCGCACCACGAGCGAGTGGTTTAGCTTCACTTCCGCCAACCGTCTTCAGCTCGGGTGGTCGTGCAGCATCAATCCCACCCGCCGGATCGAGAATGAGGAAATCACCAGCCAAAAGGGAAGAGACGTGCTGAACATACCGCGGCTTCGTCCACTGTCTCGCGAGTGTCGATCCAAACATGCGCCCGTAGTCAGGGGTTCCATCGGATCCCACTTTCCGCCGGGTCGAACCGGACATGATCATCGCGACATTTCCCGTCGGACTCATGGTAAGCCTTCTCGGATCGGTCCTCACATACGCCTTGTAAATCGGATTCTCCCTTCCATCCGGAAAACGCAGGACCTGCCAGTCAACGCCGAAGCCACGAACGATCGATTCTCCCGCGTCCGGAAGTTCGTCAAGATTGATACTGATGATCTCGAGCCGACCCTCGAGAGTCTCTTCTAGCTCAAGATAGGACTTCGCGAGCGCC
>JBGCEE010000011.1:0-40460 GCA_045106015.1 Akkermansiaceae bacterium
CTTTTCGAAAGAGTTCGCAGTGATCCCAAGCTAGTGGAAAACACGTTGATACTCATTTGTTCTGACAACGGCCCTGAGAAGGGCGCGGGCACAGCGGGTAAACTCAAGGGCTACAAGACCCATCTCTATGAAGGAGGCATCCGGTCTTCGCTTGTTGTATGGGGCCCCGGACTGGTTGATGAAGAAGCGACTGGAGGACGAAACAAGGAGTCGGTATTTTCTGCTATGGATCTCGTGCCCTCCCTCATTCGACTGGTCGGCGATTCATCGAATTCCGAAAAGTTTGATGGCGAAGAATTACTTAAAACCTTGCTGGGAAAAGTGTCTGACTCAAGAGGCGCGCCTCTATTTTTTAGTCGTCCTCCCGATCGAAAGAACTTCTATGGCTTTGAAAATTTGCCAGACCTTGCGGTGCGTGAAGGAAAGTGGAAACTGCTTTGTGACTACGATGGAGACCGTCCGGAACTCTATGACCTTTCCGTTGATCCTTCCGAAGGAAATAACCTCGCAGATAAGAATCAGGAGCTGACTGAGAGACTCAGGACTTCCGTGATGGCTTGGTATGCGGAGGTCTTGAACAGTGAGCGATAGAACTGCCAGCGCTTTGGACTTTTTTACGATTCACTATGGTGCGGGGAGAATGAGTGTTCTCTTCGCTTCCTTGAGTAATCGTGCTTTCATTTCTTTGACTTGTTCAGCTTGTTCTGAGGAGAGGTCATTTTGCTCCGTAGGGTCGTTGGAAAGATCGTAGAGTTTCCATTTTGCGTTTTCTTTGAAGTCATTTTTCCCAAGGCCGTTTTCACTGACGAGTTTCCAATTATCTTCGCGTATCGCGATGTTTCTCTCGTGCTCGAAAATGAGACTCCTTGATTGATCGGGAGCTCCATTGAAGGCTGAGGTGAGACTCCGGCCCTCCATCGGTAAAATGTCGTTCCCTTTGTGTTTTTGAGGGTAGTCCGCATCGGCGAGGTCCACGCAGGTGGCCATAACATCCATGAGGTGTGAGACATGGGCGCGGATTTTTCCAGCGTCCTTGATGCCCGCTGGCCAGTGGGCGATCATCGGTGAGCGGATACCTCCTTCGTGAGCGTAGTGCTTGTAGAGTGACAGGGGGGTGTTGCATGCGTTGGCCCATGCGGAACCGTAACTGAACAAGCTACCCGGTCCTCCCATTTCGGAGAGTTTTTCGCCTTCATGAAGAATGTTTGGCTCTCCCGGAGTGTAGCCATTCATCCCGTATCCTGGCTTGTTGTTGGCAAAGGGTTCTGGATCTAAGTCGAAACCAAACGGTTCCCACTCGGCACAGGCGCCGTTGTCGCTAGTGAAGAGGATGACCGTATTTTTGAGTTCTTTGCGTTGCCTGAGATCACGAACCAATCGCCCTATGTTGTGATCCATATTCTCAACCATCGCGGCATAGACGGCCATGCGTCTGGCTAAATCTGCCCGCCGCTTTTCATCCAATGAATTCCATGGAGGATTCATGCCGTCCGCTGTCATGGAACCGATTCGCTTTGCGACTTTCTTGTTGTCGATGGGACTCAAGGGTGGGAGCACTAAATCGGGGTCGATTAGACCGAGTTTTTTCATTTTGGAAAGGCGCTTGGAGCGGATTACATCCCAGCCTTCCGAGTAGGTTTCCAGATAAGTTTCCGTCAGTTCCTTGGGTGCTTGAATTGGGAAATGCGGCGCTTGATAGCCAATGTAGAGTAGCCACGGAGTATCTTTTTTTTGAGCGATTTCAAGAAAGTCCAAGGCATGGTCAGTGATGGCTTCTGTGGCGAAGTATTCACCTTTCGCGTAGCTTCTTTGCGGTCGCCCCTCTGGTAGGCGGATCATCATTGATGGATCCCAAGAGTCGATGGCGTAGCCGTGCACGAATCCGTAGAATTCATCGAAACCGCGTTCGATGGGCCCCGGTGTGTTTACGTGCCACTTTCCAGAGGCGTAGGTTCCGTAGCCGGCTGGTTTCAGAACTTCGGCAAGTGTGACACAGCGCTCCGTTAGCTTGCCTCGATAGCCAGGCAGCTTGCCCCCACCGACGAAACGGCCGATTCCCGCCTGATGCGGGTAGAGACCAGTGAGTAAGCTGGCGCGCGAAGGGCAGCATCGGCTCGAATTGTAAGCTTGGGTAAAACGCAAACCATTCGCTGCCAACGCATCGAGATTCGGGGTTTTGATTTCACCTCCGTAACAACCGAGATCCGAATACCCGAGATCATCTGCAAGGATGATGAGAAAATTTGGTTTTTCTGGCTCGGCATTTACGAACGAAGTCGCAGCAAGCATTCCACTGCAAAACATGAGGCGAGGCGCGTTCATTAATCCAAGCATGCGGTAGGGTATGGTTGTGAGTACGGAGGGCAATGCTGGAAAAGTATTTTCCAAGGCCAAAACCCAGTTGAAAGGAGAAGGATCGCGATTCCTAATTCTTTTCCTCTGGGATGCTGACCTTAAAATTCGCGTAACGGGCAGATCGAGTAAACATATGTCGCAGGCCAATACGACCTTCCGTGATCACCGGGAAACCTTTGTTCTTGATGTGGCAGTAGAGAGTTTTTTCGGGACTCTTGATACGCATGAAAAGGTCACGAGGATTTTTGATGACGGTGATGCGATGTTTCACTCCTTGTTGAAATAGGCCCTGCGGAAGATATTCTGGTTTTAGCTCAGTGCCCTTGAGTCCGGCTTTCTCTGGCATATAACGCCGAGCGCGTATGTAGCCGGTCGCATCCTCATTGTTCGGGAATGCTGCGTAGCTGATGTGGTAGGTGTGCATGTGCTTGAAGTAAGTGCTCATTGAGGGCACTTTCCGAAGATCATTCCATTTCGAGATGTCTTCGGCATATGGACCTTCGCCACTACCCGTCGCTTGGATGTAGAGTATGTTGACGCATCGGGTTTCGTTATCGAGTCGCGTGTAGTCGAAGTCAATTTTCAGATCTCCTTCAAAATTCTTTTTGGTCCACAGCACCATGTGGTGTGCATCGTTCCTGAACTCTGGACCCGCTGTTAGAGTCATGCCTTTCTCATCGTTTTGGACGACTCCGGTTTCTCCATCGAGGAACCACTTTTGTTTCCAGTCACCTGTTGCCGGGTCAGAAAAAACCTCTTTCCAAGTTTGTTTATTGGCCTCGTTGAAAGAGGATTGATCTTTCGCTAGGTCAGGCAGCGGTTCACTCGCGTGAACGAATACGCTGGCAGAAATTAACCATCCGCTGAGAGTCTGAAAAGTGGAGTTGTTACGGGGTTGCATTCCGGGAAAATAGAGACCTGTCGCTCGGATGGGAAGAATCGAAACTGAGTCAAATATGATTGGCCGATGGAACGATATGGAGTGAAGCTCCGTGCATGAGAATGTTCATGATTTGTTCGGTAGTCATTTTAGCGATGGCTTGGATTGCGACCGCTGGCGAGGAAGTGATCAAGGACTCGCAGGGAATGGACTGCCATGTTTACACCCCAGAGACGATTGAACCTGACAAAACCTACCAATTGGTCGTCGGAGTCCACGGTGCGGGAGGTAAAGGAAACGGAGCTGGGGGCATGAAGAGTTGGGCGAGCCGTGGGGATGTGATTGTGATAGGCCCTTCGTTTCAGACAAAAGGGGATCGCCCATATCAAAATGGCGATGGAGTCCATGCGGAAAAGCTCATCAAGTTATTCAAGAACCTTCAGAAGGAATACAGATTGAAGGATAAAATGTTTCTGCACGGATTTTCGGGTGGTAGTCAGTTTGTTCATCGGTTTGCGATGAATCATCCAAAGTATGTCTGCGGTGCCTCTGCGCATTCCGGAGGAACATGGGCGACGGACAACTACGGTAAAATTAGTAGTTCCGCAAAGAAGATCCCATTCGCCATCTCCTGTGGAGAAAAAGATACGGGAAAGGCATTTGGTGGGGCTCCTTATGGGCGAATGGAATGGTTCGGGAGATTTTGTGATGAGATGGATCGCAAGCGATTTACTTTCATCGCCGCAACTTGGCCGGATGTGGGGCACCGGATCTCCCCGGGTGCGTGGGATCTTGCGATGCAGTGTTTTCAGCTGGCAACGGGATTACCTGGGAAATCTGCGACTGAAGCGGTCGAAATCAGCAGTGAGTGGAAAAACCTCGATGGGATTCCGAAGATCGATCTGCCGAGTAAGCCCTCTCCTGTTTCTTATCCCAAAGTTCCGCCCAAAGTCGCTCGTGCGGCTTTTGCCAAGGCCAATGCAGAGACCATCTCTGATGAAAAGCTCGTGATCTTTATGCGCAAATACCCGCCCGCTAGATGGAAGGAAGAGGCCGGTGCGGAGAATCTTTTAAAGCAGTGTGAGGGCGCGGCAAAGAAGTGGTTCGATGCGGCTGGAGGGAAAGATATGAGCGCTGCTGCGAAGAAGGACTTTGAAACGTTTTCCGCAGGTCTCGATATCAAGTAGCGCCAGACTCTGTCGACGCGCGGCGTAGGCGATCCATGATGGCGACTCCGAGGCCAACCTCGCCGACTGTTCTCGAAATGAGAAAATGTGGGAGATTTTCTCGTGTTCCATTCTACCCGAAAAGGTCTTTACTGACGATTCATCTAATTGGCAAAATTTCCCAAAAAATGGGCTGATATTCCTTTTTAGTATTGTATAAATGTTTCTCGTTTCCTGTACAAACTGAGACGTTCTTCGATTTGTTTTGCGAGAGCTGGAGCTGGGCGAAGTGAAAGCGCTCGATTGGCTGCAATCACTGCTTGCTCAAAGTTACCTGTTGCAGCGTAAGCAGCGGCAAGTGTATCTAAAATGGCAGGATCATTATTCCCCGTGTTGCGTGAAATTGTAATCGCCAAATCTAAAGACTTTTTACCGTTTCTTTTTGAGGTATCGGGAATAGTCGCAAGCAACCAAGCGTAATTGTTCGCACAGCCAAGATCTCGTGGTCGAGCGGTATAGGCACGACCGAAATGTTTCAGAGCATCAGAGAGGTTTCCGGCAATCATCTGGATGTCTCCCAATTCTCGGTTCGCTCGAAAGTTCAACGGATCAATTGCCAATGCCTTCTTGAAAGTCTCAGCTGCTTCAGCCTTTTGTCCCAGGCTCATTAGGGCTAATCCAAGATTTGCCAACTTTGGACCAGATTCTCCACCAAGCTCTATGGCCTTCGTGAAGCAGGACAGAGCTTTGTCGCTTCTGCCACCTTCTAGAAGTAGGAGCCCTAGGTTTGTTTGGGCGCCATCATTGTCAGGCGATATTTCTGTTGCTTTGCGACATAGGCGAAGGCCTTCTTCATGCTCTCCCTGCAGATTTAGGATAAAGCCCAATTGGCTTAAGATTCGCCAATTTCTGGGATTGATAGCCAAGCCTTTTCGTAGACTTTGGATGGCTTTCTCGAGATCACCTTGTCGGAACCGAGACATTCCGATTCCCAACCATAGCTCCGCTGAATCCAAACCTTTAAGCCTTGCATTTTGGAAGTCTTTCTCGGCCTGTCTAAAATTGTTTGATCCGCTTAAGGACAAGAAACCCTTGCGATAATAGAGCCATGGATCTTCAGGAGCGATGCTTATGGCTTCTTTATAGAGTTGTTGGTCACCCTCGAATCCGTTTTCGAGGAGACTTTTTTCAATACGTAAAACCTTTGCAGCGATTTCTTCAAGCTTCTGCGAATTGCCAAATTGTTCCGTAAATGGAGGATTGGAAAGTCTTCCTAACAAAATTTGTAGAATACTTAGTTCGTCAAATTCGGAATATGCTAGCAGTCTTTTGCAGTCGCGTTTGGAAGGGATCGAACTTAGAGGATTCTTCAATCGATTTCCCAGTTTTAGTTCGACTTCTTTCAATAGAATTTTGGCTAGTTCGTAGTTTCCGGAAAAATTGAAGTGAACATGTTCTAAAAAAAAATCGCTGCCAAGTATTCCCGATTGAGAGACTTCGGAAAGAAGTTGCTCGCTGTCCACAATTGTCACATGTCTGCTATGAAATTTTCCCGTTTCACGGATAATTCTGTTGATTGTTGTGTCGGCTCTGAAACGCAACGTATCCAGATTACGTGCTTTTCCGAAGTGCTGCTTGGCTTGTTCTACTTGGCCAAGTTCAAGTTCGGTTCGAGCGATTTGGAAATGTAGTAAAGCATGGCTGTCATCTATTTGCGCAGCTTCACTGAAAGCCATAAGTGCTTTCTTTTTATCTTCGGCGTCACGCCGGCTAATGCCGCTATTGTATAATTCATTCCATTTGGCTAACTCGTCCGAAGTAAGGTCTTTTCCGTGGCTTGAACCAAATGGTGAGCAGTCGCTTAAATTGACGGCAACTGTGCTGAGAAGAACAGGGACGTTTTTTGAAGCCGCTCTTCTTAGAATAGCATCAAGATTGTTCTGAAAATGCCCATAGACAGTTTGAAGTTCAGGTTCGCTTGCTCGAATTGGATTATCTAGAAACATCTCCATGCCTCGCCAGAGCGACGGCTCGGACGGGCCCGCGGTTGTGGTTTGGATGATAGATTCGATCAACTGGCCAATGCGGAGACTTTTCACGAAAATGGAACTCCGTATCACTGCCAGATTGTCGACAAGTGGAACCATTGGATTGCTAGCTCCATATGGGCCAACGACTTCGTTGTTGCCCATATAGACAATAAGAAGATCTGGATCGTGCTCGACAATATCATCTGCAATTTCCCGTACTACGTGGGAGTTGATTGCAGTCATGGCGGCGTTGATCACCTCGAATTTGACTTCCGGAAAACGTCGTTCCAGCATTTTACCAAGGAGACGGCAAACGCCGTAAGCGGGTTCCGGATCTCCCTGAGCGGCAGACCCTCCCAGAACGAAGATGCGTATGGTTCCGGGATCTTTTTTTGCCGGATAAGAGAACCAAGTTGCTTCACGGGCGATTTCGGTCGGAAAGAAGCGATGTCCGAAGTAACGGTTAGGATGTTTTTCCTTCAACCCATTGATCTCGACGGTTTTGGTGAACGAGGAATTGTAACCATAACCGAAAAGTCGCAGACCGGATTCAAAAATCAAAAGGAATAAAGTAGGGATCAGAAGTGCTACGATCAATCTGAAGGTCCAGAGTCGGCGCGAGGAAAATCGTCGGGG
Source organism: Akkermansiaceae bacterium (assembly GCA_045106015.1). Classification (GTDB taxonomy): domain Bacteria; phylum Verrucomicrobiota; class Verrucomicrobiia; order Verrucomicrobiales; family Akkermansiaceae; genus Luteolibacter. The sequence continues at coordinate 7,068 of JBGCEE010000011.1, forward strand.
TGGTGACGATCTGCGTGCTGGAGAGTCATTATTTCTTGAAGACATCAGCTGTATTGGTAAAAAAAAACCCGCGCTGCTTATCAGCAGCGCGGGCGAAATAGATAACTGAGATTAACGTCGCCTGCGCAGAAGGGCCAATCCGCTTAGCCCTATAAGAGCAAGGGACGTGGGTTCTGGGATGGAAGTGATGTCGAGAGCGAAAACTAAATCTAAAGTTCCCGAACCAGGAACGTTACTAGTTTCGAGTAGAGTTTTCGTATTCTGGTTCTCAGAAGTTTGGTAACGAAACCCATCGGCAAAGGTATCGCCCGATCTGTTGACCCGTATAATTCCAGTTGAAAAACTGTCTTGAGATGCAGCTAGCCCAACTTCAAAAGCATAATCTTGGTCGCCAGCTAGGAATAACGGCGAAGTGAATGTCAGTGTATGATAATCATTGGCTGTAGCGTCAGGATCGTAGCGAGTGATCGCGTCGTAAAAAGGAGTGAAGGTTCCCGACCCCACCTTGCCAACTCTGAAACGGTAGTCCTTCCATCCTTCGATCCTATCAGCTGGTCCCGGTGTGGCGTCATTATCAAAAATTTGAACAGTAATAGCATTTAGCTCATGGCCGTAGAGACTTGCGGCTGTCTTGAAAGTCTGCCCCTGAATTCTCCGATCATTCCAGATCTGCTCTGAACCTGTCGCAGCCACCAGATTGGCAATGTCGTCAGTATCTGTTGTTGGTGCGGTGGATGAGACTGAAATTGAAGCAGCGTTGAGTAGGCCAGTGCAGCTCAGAAGAACACTTAGTAATAGTTGTTTCATTTTTTTTTGGATGGATTATGTGAATTTTACAGCTTGTTGCTCCTTCGAGGACCTTCATAACCGACGTGTCAAGGTTGTCAATATTGATTTCTTGGTTCAGGGCATTTCAAAGGAAAATCGGATTGGTATCTTTGGCGGCTTAGTTGACCTACGCTTCCTAGACTGTCGACGCGCGGCGTAGGCGATCCATGATGGCGACTCCGAGTCCGACTTCGCTGAGCGGTTCTGCGATGATTTCGTCGAGACCCATTTCATCCATCTCGCGCATTAGGTAGAAAAGACGAACGGCTGCTTCGGCCTGTTTGCCATTTCCTGGACTTAGGGCGACAACGCTGTCCCAGCGGTGGGCACGAACAAACTCGCCGCTTTCTTCGCCCTTATAGCTGAGGAGGCCGTACGTTTTTCCGGGCTCAGGGGTGAAATCCTCAGGCTTGGAAATGAGTCGGAATGGGGTGGTTGGGGCGTAGTGGCTTTCGAGTTGGCCGGGTGCTTCCAGCTTGGAGCTAGGTTTTACCTTTTGAATTTTGCCGAAAGGCTGGAGCTTCTCCTTGGTGATTGGGCCTGCGCGGTGGAGATGAAAGATTGGCTTTTTCCCCTCGCGTGGTTCGATACGAATGATTGTGCTTTCAATGCCTTCATTGCAGGCGCCAGCATCAATGATCAAGGGGATACGGCCTCCGAGTTCTTTCATTACCGCTTGTGCTGAAGTCGGCGAAATACGGCCGAATCGATTTGCGCTGGGTGCGGCGAGGGGGTTTCCAAGTGCCTTGTTGATCGACCGGAAAATGGGATGCCCGCTTTGGCGGACTCCCACTGTTGGAAGGCCGCTGGTGACGAGGTCAGGAACTTCGGCGGTTTTTGGCAGAATGATGGTCAGCGGGCCCGGCCAAAATTCTTCGGCGAGTTTGGCAACCGTTTTTTGGATGTCTTCTGGAACGTCGGCAACGCGTTCGAGATCTGCTAGAGTCGCGATGTGGACGATGAGCGGATCGAAATGAGGGCGTTCTTTCGCTTCGAAAATTTTGGCAACTGCCTCGGGATTGAAGGCGTCGGCAGCAAGGCCGTAGACAGTTTCGGTTGGGAGGGCGACGACTTCACCCTCATGGAGCAATGCAACAGCGGCTTCTTGCGCCTCCATCATGCCGTCGTCGGTTGCCTCTATGGTTTTGGTATCGAACACGTTGGGATGGTTTCTGATGATGCGGTGCTTTGCAAGCAAGTGAGCATGGCTTTCAGGCCTTCGCGCCGAGTCGGTAAAATGCCCAGCGGAGTTCTTCTTCGTACGCTTTCATGGATGGGTAAACGCTATCGATAGAGAGATTTCGAAGGCTCTGGTTCATTCGCTCAGGTGGTAGCAGGGCTTGGATATCCACCATTAAGATCTTGAGATCCAGGGAGTCCCGCATGCGGACTGGGCGATCCATGTAGAAAATGACGTTGTCCGCCGCGAGTTCCAAAGAGAGGCGATTTGGGCTGGAGGTGAAGAAAAAATCGAAGCGGAAGTAGGCCTTCTTCTCAAAGTTGTAGGTCCGCTTGTTAATTGGGACCGTGTAGGCGCCGTCGCCAGTGAAACGGGTTTCTAGTTCCACTTCCCAGTCGGAAACCATGCGGTTTTTTTCGATGGCTCCTGCAGCCGCAAAGACTAGATCGCTGCGGTAGCGTTGGTGATTTCTCCCCATGGCATCGCTGAAGAGAATGGACTCCTTGTCAATGGACAGGCGTTGGCAGCGGAAATCGCCATGAAGGGCAGGGATGTCGCCGTCGGCGACCTGATCGGTTTCGTAACCCTTTTGTTTCAGGGCCGCTTGGAAAAGGCGAGCTGTCTCTGAGTCGACATGGGAAACGACTACGCCGAACCAATCGTCCAGTAAATAGCGGCAGTCCGCCTTTGCGATGGAGGGGACGTGAACGGAAATTTCCTCAAGCTCTTCGCGCGTCGGTTTGCTATCAAGCGAGCGGAGAAGAAGGCTGTAGGTCATGCGAATCTGGGTGATTTTTCAAATTCACCCGCCGCGAGATTTCTTAGAACGAGAAGACTTCGTCGTCTCCGAAGAAGCGCTTGATTTCAGCAGCAGCAGCTTCTGGGGAGTCGGATGCATGGCAAACGTTACGCATCTTGGAATCGCCGGACTTGTCGCCAAAGTCACCACGGATGGTTCCGGGATCAGCAGTGGTCGAATCAGTCGGTCCAAGTAGATCACGGACGCGGGAAATGACGTTTTCCCCCTCGAGAGTGAGGGCGATGACTGGAGTTTCCTGCATGAAGCCGCGGACTGAAGGGAAGAAAGGCATGTCGGCGATGTGTGAGTAGTGCTCGGTGAGGATTTCATCGCTGAGGGTCATCATCTTGATGCCACGGATGAGAAAGCCTTCGGTTTGGAAACGTGAGAGCACTTCGCCAGTGAGGTTCTTAGCGATTGCATCTGGTTTAAAAAGGATGAGTGTTTTTTCAGTAGCCATGCGGAGGCTTTAGGCGGCGGAATGCCTTGGCGCAAGTGTTTTTCGCCCTTCTGAGTGAGCGAGTTGCGCGATCAGAATTCACAATTTCCCGGAGTGCGCGGGAAGGGGATGACGTCGCGGATGTTCTGGATGCCAGTGACGAACATGAGCAGGCGCTCGAAGCCGAGGCCGAATCCGGCATGTGGGACGGTTCCAAATTTCCGTAGATCGGCATACCATGCATAGGCTTCTGGATCGATGCCGTGCTGTTTGAAGTTTTCCAACAGGACGTCGTAGCGCTCTTCGCGCTGGGAGCCACCGATGATTTCGCCAATACCCGGAACGAGGAGGTCCATGGCGGTGACCGTCTTACCGTCGTCGTTGAGGCGCATGTAGAAGGGTTTGATCTCCTTCGGGTAGTTGTAGACGGTTGTCGGTTGTTTGAAATACTCCTCGGTCAGCCAGCGCTCGTGTTCGGATTGGAGGTTGAGTCCGTATTTCACGGGGTATTGGAATTTTTGACCTGATTCTTCCAAGAGTTTCACCGCATCTGTGTAGGTGATGCGCTGGAAAGACTTTTCCACAACGTGCTCAAGCCTTGTGCGCAGGCCCTTATCGACGAAGCGCTCGAAGATACTGAGATCGGGATCATTCAGCGCTTCTGTGACGAGAAATTTGATCATCTCTTCGGCGCAATCCATGTCTCCGGCGAGGTCACAGAAGGCCATTTCCGGCTCGACCATCCAGAACTCTGCAGCATGGCGGGAGGTGTTTGAATTTTCAGCGCGGAAGGTGGGGCCGAAGGTGTAGATATTTGATAGTGCGCAGGCGAAGGTCTCGCCCTCGAGCTGGCCAGAGACGGTGAGGTACGCACGTTTTTCGAAAAAGTCTTCGGCAACTTTCGCTGCCTTGTCGTCGGGAAGAGTAGTGACGCGGAACATTTCACCAGCCCCCTCGCAATCGCTGGCGGTGATGATGGGGGTGTGAACGTAGATGAAATCGCGTTCTTGGAAAAAGCGGTGGATCGCATAGGCCATGCGCGAGCGAATACGGAAGGCGGCACCGTAGAGGTTGGTGCGCGGGCGCAGGTGGGCGATGGAGCGAAGGAACTCCGGCGAATGACCTTTCTTCTGGAGTGGGTAAGTATCTGGTGCTGTTCCGATGAAGCGTAATTCGGCGGCTTGCATCTCCCATTCCTGTCCTTTCGCAGGGGAAGGAATGAGCTTTCCAGAAACGGATACCGAGGCACCTGTGGTCATTTTCTGGATGTGTTCGTAGCCGGGAACATCAGCATCGGCGATGATCTGTAGATTTCCCAAGCACGACCCGTCGTTCAATTCGATAAAGGAAAAGCCCTTGGAGTCTCGGCGAGTTCGCACCCAACCGGCGACTTCGAGAGCGTCCGAAGGTTCGGTTCGATTGAGGACGTGCTTGATCAAGATGCGCATGGCGAAACTCTAGGATTCAATTCCCAAAGCTCAAGCAAGATGCATGGGAAGTATGGACCGATTTCGACTTGCATGTAGCGGGTCAATATTTCCCTCGTATCGTGAAATGTTGACCAAAAAGAGCGTCAAAATTACGCACTTCGAGAATAGTGGATTCCATTTTTCCTTATGTTTCAAGGAAATGGGCGGATGGCTTGATTGTTGCATTGTAACAAGTAACGCCGCCAATCGGTGGCAAACAATCAAACCTAACCAACTAAAATGATGACAACAATGACGACATGGAACCCATATAATGAACTCGAAAGACTACAAAGCCGTGTGATGCGTGCGATGAATTTGGATTCTGCACGTTCGAACGGAAGTGATGATTCGCTTCTGCTTTCTTCGGACTGGTCGCCATCCGTGGATATCACGGAGAGCGAGAAGGAATACGAGATCACTGCTGATCTGCCGCAGCTCGCCAAAGAAGACGTGAAAGTCGTCGTCGAAAACGGCTCTCTCGTGATCAAGGGTGAGCGGAAGCGTGAGAGCGAGCACACAGATAAAAAAGTGCATCGTATCGAGCGCAGCTATGGAACCTTCTACCGCAGTTTCTCGCTGCCTGAAGATGCAGACGGAACAGGGATCTCAGCCAAGTTCAAGGACGGGGTGCTCCGAGTTCTGCTTCCGAAAAACGAAGAAAAACTTCCGAAACAGATCGAGGTCCAAGTCGACTGAGGTCTCGGAAACTACCAACCGAAACACAACTGGGGAGGTGCCTTTGGGTGCCTCCCTTTTTTTCTTATGCCGAAAAGCAGTCAGCTTCTGATTGCGAAGGCACAGCCTAGTTTTTCAAACCTTGAACCCATCATTCTACCAGATCGTTTTGTGAGTTGGTTTTAAAGGAATGTTTGGATGAGTCCCAGCAGGGCGCAAGCTGCTAGGATGATGGTGAACGGGATGTTGAATCGCCAGAGCCCCAGAAATGCGGCGATGGCCACGATGGCAACGAATGGGTCCAGTGGCCCGCCCGCTTCAGGCCAGAGGGAGTGGGTCGTAAATTGCACACCGAGATTAAGGATTACCCCGACAACAGCGGCCGTGATCGCGGTGAGGCTTGCGCCGATCCTTGGTAGATCGCGCAGCTTCTCGACGAAGGGACCACCGAGAAAGACGAACAGGAAACAGGGCAGAAAGGTGACCCAAGTGGTGATGAAGGCACCGATTGCGGCTCCGGCCAGGGGACTAAAGTTTCCCGGATGCTGCCAGCCACCGACGAATCCGACGAACTGCAGGACAATGACAAGAGGGCCGGGGGTCGTTTCCGCCAAGGCGAGTCCACTCATCATTTGTGGGTGGGTGAGCCACTGGAAATTTTCCACTGCCTGCTGCGCAACATAGGGAAGCACCGCGTAGGCACCGCCGAAAGTCACCAATGCGGCTTTACTGAAAAACAAGCCTTGCTCGACAGGGGTGCTTTGCCACCCAAGCCACGTGCCGAGCAAAATGATAGGAAGTATCCAAAGAAAGATGCAGATGCTTGAGACGGTGAACACTCGCTTCCATGTGCTCACTGGTGGACTAGGGAGGTCGAGAAAATGTGATTCGTCTTCTTCTTTCCCATCCAAGCTCTTGCCTTTGCTTGCGGGAAACTGATTGGTAGAAATACGGTGCCCGATCCAGCCGATGAATGCTGCTCCGAGAATGATGATGACGAAGGAGATGTTGAAAAAGTAGATCGCAACGAATGAGGCGACCGCGATAATCCAGAGCGAGGTGCTGCGAAGCGTTTTTCCTCCGATGCGAATCACTGCGGACAGGACAACGGCGATGACTGCCGGAAGCAGGCCGTAAAAGATTCCCGCAAGCCAGGGAATGTGCCCACCGGCGATGTAGAGCCAACTGAGCGCGAATAGAAGTAAGGCCGAGGGCAGAACGAAAAATCCTCCAGCAGCAATTCCTCCCCGCCAACCGTGCAGTCGCCAACCGAGATAGGTGGCAAGCTGTTGCGCCTCTGGACCCGGAAGCAACATGGAGAAATTCAGAGCGTGAAGAAAGTGACTCTCGGAAATCCATTTTCGTTTTTCCACAAGCTCGCGATGCATGATGGAAATTTGTCCGGCCGGACCACCGAAACTGATCAGGCCGAGTTTGATCCAGTAGAGAATTGCTTCGCGTAGGGTTGGCATGGGTCAGGAAAAAGGGAATGTTTTCTGGACTAGAATTACCTCAAATACCACTCCTTTCAACCGAGCGACTCCCACAGTTTCTTTCGATGTCCGAAACCCAGACGAATAATGTATAATTTTAATTCATCAAGAACCTGCCATTGTTTGGTAAACATAGTAGCTGAGCATTACTCCCCTGCTTTCAATTGCTAGCCATCTGATTGGCCACTGGGTTTGAGTCATTAGAGATGCTGGATTTTTGAAGCGAGCGCCAAAGGTGACTGGTCGTCACCTTTTTTAGTATCGATAATTGAACCGTCGGTCCGGTGCGGCGTCCCCCTCGATAAAAAGGGATTCCACCGATTTCAGGCTGACGTTATCCACCCACTTGAAGTCGAAGCCCTCGGCCGGGTTGCGGGGGAAGAGCTTGTTCGGCACGCCAATCTCGAGATTTTTGCCTTCGTAGCCGATCGCGACCTTGCCTTCCATGCGCCACTTGCCGTCGGTCCACCTGGCGCAATTGGACTCGGTGGCAGACCCCGGTGCCCAGTTGACGGCGAGATCGTAGCCTTCCCATCCGGTTCCTTTGTCCTGATCCCTGTCGATCAGGAGGATCATCCAATTCGCATCGGTGTGTGGGGTCAGATTCCCCGCCGTGCTGACCATGAAATTGACATGATCACGCCCTTCAACGACCCGCGTGCTGACGATGTCGTTTCTTCCGAAGGCATCCGAATAGGTCGTATCCGGATCCGTCCCGCGAAAGGAACGGTGCATGGTGTCGCCGCCGGGATCGAGGAAATTGGCAGGCACTCCGTCCCAGTCCTTGAAATTTCCGTCGATCCGGATCTCTTGCGGCTCCGCCCGTTCAGGCGCAGGTGAAAGCCCCTTGAAGCGGCGGATGTGGCTGATCATCTGGTAGTAGTAGTTGTCCGTGTAGCCGCCGCGCATAGGGGCGATGTCCCGGCTGAACTCCGGGGTCAAAACATCCACGAACCAAGTGCCGTCCTTCATGGCGGGGCGTCCGGCGTAGGCTGATTCCTGATCCTGTTTGATGAAGCGCATCGCAATCCATTCATTCCAACCGGAGATCATGACAACCTTCGGATTGACTTCATGGGCGCGTTGCCATTGTTCCTCGAAAAAGAGCCCATGGCCGGTTTTTTCCGTAAGGTAATCCGGCCCCACCGGCGGGCTTCCCTTGGTTCGGTATTGATAGCTTTTCCCGATGGAATTGCTCGCGTGCGAGGCGGTAGCCACCGGGATCTGGTCGGGGACGTCCGGTGACTCGCTCCAGCCAAAATCCTGCGGCCACGTATCCAACCATTGCCAATGATCCGGCTTTTTCTTCGCATCTGTCCAAGCCCAACTTCGCTTGATCGTGAAGTGTTCGCCCACCTCCTTGCGAAGAATGGGATCGTCGGCAACCCCGAAGATCAGCGGCTTTCCTTCCCACTCGAACCAGATGCCCCGGTGCTTCGGGTTTTTGTAAAAGCGGTCGTAGATGCGGTTGATGATTCTTCCACTGGCGGCATTCGTGACGAAGGTGACCTGGGGAACGGGAATTCCTTCTTTGCGCATTTGTTGAATGACTTTCAGTAGCTGGTCGACCGTTTCTTCGTAAATCAAGGCGTTGGTTACGTCGATGTAGAGGAAATCAACGCCCGCGTTGGCGAGCATCTGCATGTCGCGCCGAATCACCCATGGATCGGATGCATGAAAGTATCCGTATTCGGGTTCACATCCGAAATGATACTCGCGCTCGGGTCCCCACCGCCGTTTCGATTCGTCGCGTTCCACGAGGATTTTCGAGATGTCGTAAACCTTCCCGGTATCGTTGCCGACCCAGACGAAGTAAAAGATGCCGACGTGCTTTTCGGGGCGACGGTCGCCCACCTCGCTATGACCCGGCAGGCTTCGGCCAAGTGCATCTGTCGCAACCCAGTTGTCAGTTGTGTGTGCTTGATGCACCGCAGGTGCTTGCAGGCCGATATCCATGGGAAGCTTGTCGGCTTCCGCCGGAAGTGATTTCAGTCCGGTGTAAACATCATTCGTTTCAACCGCCCATTTCCGTAGTTCCCCAAACAGGCGTCTGGCTTCAGACTTGTGGGCGGGCACAGCAGAGAGATCATTGAGTTCCCATGGATCTTCCCTGAGATCGTAAAGCTCCAGCCTCGGAAGGGGCTTGTCCGGCATCAGGGCACCGTTGTCGATTTGCGCGAGATAACGGAACGCATCCGGAAATTCCTTTCGGCGTTTGACGATCTCGTCATAGACACGATTGCCCTGGTAGGAGTTGTTCTCGGGATGGCGGAAATACTTCAGATCGGCGTTGACCTGGCGCGGTTCGGTGCAGTTCTCGCGGTAGATCAATTTCCAGCGGCCGTCGTAAGCGCATCGCTCCTGCATGCCTTTCCCGTCATCCCGCGACATGGCCCCGTGGTGGATTTCCGAGAATATGTAATCATTGCCCGTGGTATCGGTTTCGCCGCGGAGCATGGGCGCGATGGATCGGCCATGCTGGAGCGCGGGGGTCTTGTCCTTTAGTCCGCAGAGTTCCAGCAAGGTGGGCATCAGATCGATTCCCGAAACCATCTGGTCGGTGAATGCTCCCGGATGGATGCCCGGCCCGCTGATTGCGAGCGGCACGCGGATACCGAAGTCATAGAGCGCAAGCTTGCCGCGATGGTAGGCGGGGCCGTGGTCCCCCATGAAAAGGATGATGGTATTCTCTTTCTGACCGGATTCATCCAGGCCACGCATCACCTCGCCGACGATACGGTCGGCCTGTTCACAATGCGCCAGGTATTCCGCCCAATCTTTCCGGCAGGCAGGTGTATCCGGCAAGAACGGGGGCGGCTCCGTGGCGTCCATGTCTATCCCGATATCGATCTTGTCGCTGTCGCGAAAGGGACGGTGCGGCGGGGAGATATTGGCGAAGAAAAAAACCGGCGCACGATTTGTTCCCGCGTTTGCGAAATGGTCGCGCACCACTTCGAAGGTGGGATTTCCCTTCAGAAAATGATCGTAGGGAAATTTGGAGACTGGCTGGACATGGAGCTTGGAGGTAATGGCGCAGGTATAGCCGGACTCCTGTAGCAACTCCACCAACGTGGGAAGGTTTTCACGGATGCGGAGACGTTTGGTTAGAGGATGGTTGGCAATGCCATCCGGGATCGTGTCTTCGCGGCCGTGCCAGTTGGTGGTGACCCCCCGGAGGCCGTTGGTATGGCAATAAGTCCCGGTGTAAATGTTCGCCTTTGACGGTGAGCAGACCGGGTAATTGACGAAGGCTTGGTTGAAATAGACGCCGCTCCTCGCGAGCCGATCCATGTTCGGGGTGGAAAGTCCCGGCGTGCCAAGCAGGCTCATCTGCGCCCCTTGGTCTTCGGTCAGAATAAAGAGGATATTGGGCCGACGCTCATTCCCCGCCTTCGCCGGGAGATCAAAAGCCGCCGTCAGGGCCAGCGAAAATATCCAAGGCAGGAAGGTAAGGAGCAAAGTGGCAGGCCGCTTGATGATGCAGTTACTAATAGATGGGCGGTTCATGGGTCGAATTCTTGGCGAAGACCGGAGGACGGGAAAATGGGGGGTGAATGCAATCGCTGTTTGTCGGATTGTTGCGAGTTCTTCACGCCAGGATGTCATTGACCACATGTCCGTGGACGTCGGTGAGCCTGCGGTCGATGCCATTTTGACGGACCGACAACTTCTCGTGATCAATGCCCATGAGGTGCAGGATCGTCGCGTGCAGGTCATAGCAGTAGGTTTTGCCGGTGGCAGTCTGGTAGCCCCAATCGTCGCTTTGACCGTAGGCTGCGCCCGGTTTTAGTCCCGCGCCAGCCATCCAGGTGACAAAGGATCCGCCGTTGTGGTCTCGTCCAACACCGCCTTGCGCAAACGGGGTCCGACCAAATTCGGTTGTCCAGACTAACAGGGTATCCTCGAACAGTCCGCGTGATTTCAAGTCACGCACCAGAGCGGAGATGGGTTGGTCAACCGAAGCGGCCATCGGCGGCAGTTCCTCGATGATGCTCTTGTGATTGTCCCAGTTGTTCACAGGGCCATCGGGGCCGCTCCATACCTGGACAAAGCGTGTGCCGCGCTCGATGAGTCTGCGGGCAAGGATGCACCTGCGGGCGAAGTCCTCGGTCACCTTATTATCCAAGCCATAGGCCTTGCGGGTGATTTTCGTTTCACGTGACAGATCAAAGGCTTCCGGTGCCGCCAACTGCATTTTCGCAGCGAGCTCGTAGGATTTGATGCGGCTCTCCAATACCGAGTTTTCGGGGTCATGGCTGCCATGGTGCTGGCTGAGCTGTTTCAGGAGTTCAATCCCGTCGGCATCGGCAGCTCCGCCTGCAAACTGGTGTCGTTTGTCGGGGAACAGATTGGAGATGGCATCCCCGTTGCCGGTGATATTGATCATGGCGCCTTGATGCTCCCCCGGCAGGAAGCCTGAGGAAAATGCGGCCTTGGCATTGTAGGGCAATCCTTTCGGGTCCGGCAGCACCACGAAGGCCGGCAGATTGTCCCGCAAGGAACCGAGTGCGTATGACACCCAAGACCCCATGCAGGGGAATCCTGTTAGAAGAAAGCCGGTGTTCATCATCAATGTGCCAGGCCCGTGTACATTGGTTTTTGACGACATGGCCATGAGGAAGGTCAGGTCATCGACGATCTCTGCCTGGCGGGGGAACACGCTGCTCACCCAGCGCCCGCTTTCGCCATGCTGCCTGAACTCGAACGGGCTCTTCATCATTGCGCCGGCGGGGGCGACGAAGCCTTCCGGCTTGTTCTTCGGGCCTAGTTTCTGGCCGTGCAGTTTTTCCAGCGCCGGCTTGTAGTCGAAGGTGTCCATCGGGCTGACGCCGCCGGTCATGAACAATTGAATGACGCGCTTGACCTTGGCCGGATGGTGGACACCACCGTTGAGTTCCGGCTTGGGTTTCAGGTTCTCGGATGCGAGCAGATTGCCGAGCGCCATGGCTCCGAAGCCGCCACCCGCCTGGCTCAGGAAACGGCGACGTGAATACAAGCTGGATTGAAATGGTGTCATATTACATTACTCGACGTAGAGAAATTCGTTGGTATTGAACAACAGGCGGCACATCGCGGAGAGTCCGTGTTTTTCGGCATATTTCAGCAAATTCGATTTCTCGAAGTCGTTGGGCTCGCGTTGGAGAATCTGCCGGTAGGCTGCGGATATCGCCTGTGGGGTCGATTTGGATTCTTTTTCCAGTTGTTTCGCCAGGGTGTCGGCATGGAGCAAAACGAAGTCGTGATTGAGTAGGACCAGCGATTGCAAGGGAGAGAAACCCCGGCCGCGTTTCTCCGGAATTTGCCCGAGGTTGGGGAAATCCAGCGCTTCCATGAAAGGATCGGGCATGCCACGCCAGACCACCCGATAGATGTCACGACGAGCCGCATCGTCGCCGTTCCAATCGTAATCGTCATAGTCCAGTTTCGGCGTCAAATGCGCTCCTTTTGTCTGCTTGAAGTGCTTGATGCCAGGGCCGCCCATGGTCAGGTCGATGCGCCCGCAGATCTGGCGTACGCCATCGCGGTACTGCTCGGCATCGAGGCGCTGTGTGTTCATCCGCCAGAGAAGGCGGTTGTCGCTGTCGACGAGAGCGGCGTCGGCGCGAGTCACGGATTGCTGGCAGTAGGCATCGCTGGTCACGATCAGGCGGTGCAGTTCCTTGAGCGATCCTTTGGCATCATCCCGAAACCAAACCGCCAGCCAATCTAGGAGTTCGGGATGAGATGGGGTGCCTCCCATGCGGCCGAAATCATTGGGTGTGTCACAGATGCCCCGGCCAAAGTGATGATACCAAACCCGGTTGACGATGCTGCGCCATGTCAGGGGGTTCTCCGGTGAAGCCAGCCAATCCGCCAGCGCAGCGCGGCGTGCTGCTTCATTATTCGGATCACCAAGTGTGAACCTGCCTTCTAGTGCGGCAATGGCGGATAGTGAGCCGGGACGGGCTTCATCCAATGGTTTTTCGATGTTGCCACGGCTGAGGACGTTGACGGTCAGCGGCAGACTCTTTTTGTTCATCCCATAGACTCTGCCAGTGTCTGATGGCAGCAAGGCGATGGCCGCAGTGGCGCGCTGATGTGCGACGTGCGCGGCGAGTGTGAGCTGTTCGTCAGTGCTGCGCTCGGCCTCGGGTTTTTCCAGCGCCTTGCGGACTTCGGGCGGCAAAACAACGGCGTGCTCGGCTGGTGCGTCGGATACCGATAGCCTGAAGCGACCGATGACGTGCTGGTCTCCGTGCGATTGTGTCATCGTCACGGCGAGATGTGCCCCAGGCTTAAGTTGCGCTGGTTTCTCCAGGACGAATATCGCCTCATGTTTCTCACCCTCTTTCGGATGAATCCCCCAAGCGGTTCTGGGATCTGCATCGAGAACGTGCGCAACAGTCCATCCATCTTGGTTGAAGTCCGCCGTGGCGGATGCGATCGGTAGGTTGACCGGGGTTTTGGAACCCGCCTCAAAGAGCTGGCAGGTGATGGCATTGAGGTGAAGGTTTCCGTTCTCCGGCTGGCGACCGGGGCCGTTCTTCGGTAGAGATTCGTGCGGCAGTAACTCCAGCTTGAGTGCCGTCACGGTTCGGATTTTTGGAGCGGCCGTCACCACGTAGCTATCGGTGACAGGCGACTTGCCGCTGACCAAAATAGAGGAGTCATCCAAAACTGTTAGATCGGCGCCGGAGACGGAGACAAATGTGGTGGGTTGCAGTGGTTCCCAAGTCGCGGCTCCATCGTGGGCGACAATCCACTCGCTTGTCGTTTGTTTTTGATCTGCGGCCAGCAAGACTGTTGCGTCCTTGCGTTCAGCTGCCTGCAATAAAGTCTCCCATGGCTGACGTTTTCTCTGCAACGTGGGATCCGAGAGGTAGGGCATGTCTCCTTTGTCCACTCCCGCGAAAACCGCTTGCAGCGAATAGTAGTCCTCCTGCGAGATCGGATCGAATTTATGATCATGGCAGCGGGCGCAGTGAACCGTACTGCTCGTAAATGAGGACATGGTCTGTGTGACCATGTCGTCCCGGTCGAGGTAGGCAAAAGTGACGGGAGCCGTAAGTCGGCGGCTTTCCTCAAACGGCCCCGCTCCGATGAAGCCAAGTGCCACGTTTTGCTCCGGTTGAAACACGTCTGCTGCCAGTTGCTCGCGGATGAAGTGCTGCCAGGGAATGTCGGCATTCAGGCGCTTGATGACATAGTCCCGGAATGGCCAGGCGTTCGGGCGCTCGATGTCGTGTTCGCAGCCGTGGCTGTCGGCAAAATGGATGGTGTCGAGCCAGTGTCGCGCCCAGCGCTCGCCGTATCGGGGGGAGTTTAGCAAGTCGTCCACAAGCTTCCCGTAAGCAGCAGGGTCGGTGGAGTTTTTAAATTTCTCGACGGCTTCCGGAGAAGGCGGAAGTCCGTGGAGGTTGTAGGTCAACCGGCGTATCAGAGTCCGCCGGTCAGCTCGAGGGGAGGATGATAGTCCAGCTTCCTTGCGTTTGCTTTCAAGAAAGGCATCGATGGGGTGGCTAGCTCCCGCCACCACTGGCGGACTGGCTGAGCTCAGCGGTCGGAGTGACCACCAATCGGCATCCGGCCGTTTCACTTCGGTGGCGGTGCCGCCCACACGTGGGTCGATGGCACCGTTGCGCACCCAATCTTCCAAAAGCAAGATTTCGGCGGCGCTCAAGGCATCCTTTTCCTTTGGCGGCATGGCAAGATCTTCGTCTTCGCGCCGGATGGCCTGGATCAGAAGGCTTTTTCCGATATCTCCCGGAATGACAGCCGGCCCGCTATCGCCGCCGGTGGCCCAGCCAGCACGGGAATCCAAGGTCAGTCCGCCCTTGGTCTTTTTTGCCTCATGCGAATGGCACTTGAAGCAGTTCTCCTGCAGCAAGGGTAGCACCTTGTTGGTGAAGTGTGACAGATTGGCGTCGTTGCTCTCGTCGTCGGCAGCAGCGATGCTGCCCGCCAATCCGAAAATCAAAAACACTAAAATAGTAGTCTGAAATTTCATGGTTCTCAGGGAATTTTAATGCAGGGATTCTGAGTTCGGAGGTCTCAAAAGATGCTTCAAGGTGCGTCGCATGTCATCTAGCAGCAATAAATTGTTTCCCTGCTAGTTGTTTCTCGGGACAAAGACGAAACGGATCTCCTCCAGGGAAAGTTCGGCGAGATTCTTTCCGGTCACCTCGAAGCGCCGAATCCACTTCTTCTCCGGGGCGGAAAAGGTGAATGATTCCGTCTTGCCCGGAGCCACGCTCCGGGTGACCACTTGCTGGCCGTTGTCGTGGTAGGTGTCGTGGAAATTGGCTGTGACCGTCAGGGCGGAGGCCTGCTTGCCGGCGTTTCGGATGACGATCGTGACCTGTTGCGGCGCATCCTTGAAGTCGCCGTAGTCGATGGAGGAGGCGGCGCTGCGTTTGCCGGTGAAGTTATCCATCTTGCCGTTCAGCTTGTCGGCTTCGTCCGCCGTGGGGATGCGGGTGATCGTATCCGATAGGCGGATCCGCCATCCGCCCTCTGCCTTGAACCGGGAAAGATAGAGCTCATGGCCTTGGCCATATCGGGCGAGGAGGTCTGTCGATGCGTCATCCCACCTGACCTTCCAGATTCCCCCTTGCTCCTCAGCCTTGACGACAGGTGCGTCGCGCTGGCTCTCCGGCAAGGCCTTGAGATCCAGCGACAGTTCCAGCATCTGCCGCAGAATCGCCACGGACGACGCGTTCTTGCTGCTGGACTCATACCAATCGTCGAAATTGTTGATCTTCGGCAGGGGCGACGTGTCATCGAAGAAAAGGAGCAGCCCCAACCTCATCATCTGGTCGGCCCGGTGCAGGTAGGCGGGATCCCCGGTCAATGTGTGGACATAGCGCAGCAACTCGACGACATCGGAGATATTGTCCGGATACAGCGCGAACTGCACCTCAGGCCCGATGGTCATGTAGATGTCGGCAATATCCAGCAGCGCCCTGCGATAGCTGGTCGTGTGCTTCTCCTCGCAGCGCAGGTGGCGGTTTTTCAAAAGAACGCCGAACCCGGCGTAGGAACGGCCCGGAAACCAGGGGGCGAGGTAGTAGAGCGAAGCGGCGGCTTTGCCGTCAGCGGACTTCAAGGGGAATCCAATCGAGGAGTCCGTTCCTGTTGGTGGGGATTCCATGCCATCGGCGGGTGCGGTGCGATCCGCCACCAGATACCAACTGAGAATGCCCTTTCCGGCGACGTCGAGGATGGCGTCGTATTCGTTGGAGAGATACTCGTCATCCATCTCGCGGACGAAGCCGCGCATGTCCCGTGCAAGCGCCGGATCACGCTTATCCAAATGCCCCGCCGCATCCTGCAGAATGGATGCCATGGAAAGGTTCATCTGGACATTCGACATCTCGCGCCGGGTCGGCTCGGAGGAGGTGCACCAGCTCATCGCCCCGGTCTCGGGGTCTCGCATCGAGCGATAGAGTGTCAGCAATTTCTGGATGTAACCCTTCATTGCCGGATCGCCGCTGCGTCCGTATTCGCGGGCCCAGATGTCCAGAAAGCACGAACCCGTCTCGGGGAATTCCATGCCGACATTGGCATCGTCCGAGTGGCGGTTGAAGCGGCCGGTCTCCTTGTCCTTGATGTGGCCGTTCCAGATTCCATGCGCAAAGCGCTTCAGCGCCTCGGGATTTTGATCCCAGTAGGGCCAGGGAAGGTTGTATTCATGGCCGCCGTAACCCTTCTTCGGTTTGCCACCTGCATAAGCCGGGATATCTTGGTTCACGTCGTAATACATGTGGCTTCCCCATGCCGGGAGACCGGTTCTCGAATGCCATCCGTTTTTGAAAAACCAGGTGATGCTCTTGTCCGCCTCTTCGCCGTAACGTTTGTTGCCGGTCAATTCACCGAGCCGATACAACAAGCCGTATAGCGGCAGATCCTGGAGAGGGTTGCTGCCCTCATAGGTGCGGTCGTAAGGACGCATCTTGTGGTCGCGCCGCAAACCGGGGGCGAAGGGTTTTGCGATGACACGGGGATAGGGCGGGTTGAAGGGGGTTCCCGTTTTGCGATCGAGGGTCGTCAAAAAGAGGGGGGTGTGGACTTTCCCGTAGGTATCACGGCCGTGGTCGATCATGTAGTCGGCGTATGCCTTGGCAATGGCGGCATAGTCCCCGGACGCGAGGATCTTCGGCCAGTCGCCCATGCCTTTGTTCCCTGCCTGTGGGTCGCTGGGAATCATCGTCATGATCCGTCCGCTCAATTCCAGATAGGCCTTGCTGCTCAGGTGGCCGTTGTTCTGCGTCCATGCCCACGCGGTGAAATTCCTCTCGTTGGATCCGAGGTCGAGATCAAGGAGGTGGGTGGCGGGGTTCTCTTTCGCAACTTCCACTTGTGCTTCGATGATCGGCGCAAAGCCTTCGTCGCCATGCTGAAAGAGATGCTTCCGCACGAAGATCGGCAGATCCGGAATGCCGGTGTCCTTGCGGAACGCCGCGAAGAGCGCCCGGAGGTTCCGCCCGTATTCGTTCGCCTCGGGTTTGTCCGACTCGCCCTGGTCCCAGTAGAGGCCGATGACCCGGACATTCTTGTAGCGCTTGTCCAGATCCGCCATCGCCGCGTCGAGTTGCCGTTTGAAATCCCGGTAATCCGGTCCGCTCCCCGCCTTCCACTGGGTGTGGAGATTATGCCCCGCCGGGCCGTGCTTGATGAAGAACTTGTCGGCGTCGGGAAACTTATTTTCCAACAGCATCGCCATGGGCAGTTCGATACCGTGGCGGTTCGGATCCTTGTATCCGGCTTTGAGGTTCCTACCCGGCTTCAAGCGCTCGAAGCCTTTCGCCCAGATGTAGCTTCGCGGATAGGCATCCATGGTGGTGGGGATGCCCACCTCGCTGGCGGTCGAACCGGGGATGGCCGGATGCTTCCCGGCGATTCCCGATTTCACGTTGCTCTCGTGCGAGAAGGCGGCGACCCCTCCGGCATTCGATTGCCCGGCGATGAGGAAAACGAGGGCGCTGGTTTCCCCGGCAAAAGCCGAAAGGGAAAGCAGCGAAAGAAACAGGATCGTGGTCTTCATGATTGCTAAGGAATTGCTTTTGAGGTGAAGGCTCTGGAACGAGCCGGTGACCGGACCGGAGGCCCATCGTTTTTTTAAACGGGCTATTTCTTGCTAGGCGGGCTCTCTCCCCTTCCCACAATCCCTGACACATCAACTCGGTACACACCTACGTGTGGCTCAAATGGTTTCTTCCCTTGAAAGAAGACATATCGTCCGTCTCGCGAAAATGAAGGGTGGCAGTTGTCGTACTTAGCATCACCGCTGATGACGACTGATTCCATTGATCCAAATCGATAAAGTCGAACGGCATTTTCTGGGGTCATATCACCGACCCACCATTTTTTGTCTGGCGAGAGTGAGATGTGCCCTCCTTGATGCTTGGGAGACAAACGACGGATCAACTTTCCCTTGAGATCAAACAGGCCTGCATGTTCGTTTCCGGCCATGAGGGTCTGGTCGTCGTACCACAGCACATGACCGTTATTGCAGCGACCCACACCGTTTCGCCCGAGGTAGGAATGCACTGAGCCATCATTCACGTTGATGATAAAAGCATGCTCTTTCCGCTTTTCTCCGTCTAAGACAACCATGAATAACTTAGTATCACTCGGATTTTGGTAAACGTAGCTCGTGTTGGCTTGCTCCCATTTCCCTTTATAATATTCAGGAAGGTTCTTCATGTCCGTTACCAGATGAAGCTCCGGCTTCGTCGAGGAAGAAGGATCGAGCCAGTATATTCCTTTGCCTTGAAAGCCGCCTTGCACTCGCACATAGAGCTTTTTTGGACTTACAGGAAAACTCTGCGCATGAGGGATCAAGTAAGGAGAACGGTTATCAAACTGCCACAGAACCTTACCGGTACTTAGCTGATACGCGACACCACAATAATAGATCAGGTCGTCGGTCACCCACACAATGACACCATCACCATGTCCGCTTTCTCCATTGTTCGGCGAGGTAAAGGCTCTGTGATGCCCAGAAAGGTCGCTATTGCATATCCAAATTTCGCAGGGGTTTCCGATTCTGTTTGGGCCCTTGGCACCTTGGGGTTGTTTCTTCCCAGGGAAGTAACGGAAGGCGTATTTCGTCCCGCTGGGATTTTCGACGAACTGATGCATGTAGGTCTTGGTCTGAAACTTAGTGCCGGCGTAGATCCGTTCTGGTTTGAATGAATCCTCAGCAGTTATGGGAAGCAAGGGAAGAAGCGCTGCAATCAGACAGACACAGTTCGTATATATTCGAGTATTCATATTATTGCTCCTGTATGATTCAAAAAAAGTTCACTGACTGCTAGGACTTTGCTTTTCGGTGAGGCCCCTGAGCCAGCCGTCGGGCCGGACCGGAGGGCGGGAGAAAGGGGGTTGCGGGGGGAAGAGGGGTTGCGTTCTCTTTCTAGGTTTCTAGAATTCGAGAACCACATCCTCGTGTCTTGGGTAGGAGATCACGGCCTTGTTCGTGCCGTGTTTCATCTTTAGGTAGGGGCTGTCGTAGGTGTATTCGGGATTTAGGTTGATGGTCTCGCCGTTGATCTTCGGCAGTTGCGGAAACTTCGACCAAGCCTCGTAGGTGTCACCGGCTTCGGATTGGTAGGTCAGTTTTCCGCCCTCGTAGGCGAACGAGTTTTCCTTCACCGAATTCTGGAAGGCTTCGAAGCCATTGTAGTCCGCCGCGCGGCCCATCTGGATGACGACCGGCGCCCACATGTCGTTGAACTCGAGATGATGACCGTGTTGCTCCTCGACCTCCTTGAGTTGCCTATCCGGCCAGATGTAGGTGCGTGTGGTGGCGGTGTAGCCGCCGGGCATGCGGATGGCGACGTAGGCGTCCCCGGAGTGGGTGAAGAACCAGCCTGAGGGATGCTCGACGCGGTTGTCCCAGAGCGGGCCGTTGCCTATGAACACGCGCGTGCCCTCACTCATGAAGCGGCCGCGTCCCAATTTCGCGTTCGGATCCCGCGCGATGATTGAGACGGCGGTGCCGGTGACCCCGCTGATGGCGCGATTTGCGTAGTAGCCTGTTCCCATGACCGTGATGCGCTGATGAGCGTCGCTGGCGAAGGTGACGCCCATCGCCTGAGCAAGGGTGACCGAATTGCGATAGTTGCGTTTCGGGTCGTAGCTAATCGTGCTGATCGCGTAGTCCGGCGTGTAGTAAACGTCGCGACGAAGATGGGAGTCGCCGTTTTCGTCGAAAATGATGGGTAGTTCATGTTCGTTGTCATCGGCCAGTCCGGCGCGACGCGATGTAGCGAGGTAGCAGCCACGATCCTTGTTGCTCGCGATGGCACGGAGGATTTCCGGAGGGCGATAGTCGCTGGTCAGGAAAGATGACAAGCCCAAGGGATCCATAGTGGAATCGTCATCATGCCAGCCGTAACATTGCAGCAGGGAGATTGCCCAGTAGCTGCGCACGCCGTCATAAAACGGATTACGGGTGGAACCCCAGCCCGCGCGTTGGCCGGTTCTCTGCTCGAACTCACCCGCGATCTCCGCCCAGTAGAGCGTGAGGAACTTGCCGGCCAGATCGTGCAATTCTGGGTTTTCCGTGAGGTCATGGAGATCATAATAAACCCCGACCGTGCAGCTTCCGTATGAGGATGGGTGTGCGATCTCGAGGTCGGTTCCTTCGCCTGCGCGATCACGGAAATAGCGGATCCAGAAAGCCTCCCATGCCTTGCAATGCGAGGCTATGGTCTTGCCCTCGAATTCCGCCTCGGGACCGTAACGCTTGGAGCGGCGCAGGATCTCAAGTGAGAGGTGGTAGCGGCGACGGTCGTTGAGATAGTGGTTTTCCGAACTGTCAAAGTCCGGGAAAAAGCTTTCGCCAGCCTCTGCAAGAGTGATGCCGCGGTTGTATTTGGTCAACAGATCCCAAGCGAAGTCTTCGATGGCTTCCTTGGACTCGTCGGTCAGTTGGTCTCGGAACCGCTTAGTCAGATAAACGCGGAGGAGCCCTTCGCAGCGCACTTTGGGAACCACTTTACCAATATAGGTCGTCAACGGATCTCGATGGCAGAATTTCAGCACGAGCCGGTTGGCTTCTTTTTGCTTGTTGCCCTGCGCCAGTAAAACCAAGGCCACCCGATCCGCCCAATCCTCATTCTTTGCGAGGCGCGAATCCAGATCCAAGGTCGCCAGTGAATCCTTGATTCGCTGTGCAATGAGTGCTTCGTAGGCAGATCCTGATTCAGCGGCAAGTGCTGCGCCACCGATGCCAAGAAAGAAGAGAAGCATTGGAAGTGTTTTCACTTATTCTTGTAAGGTTGTGTCTTAGGAGGTGCCGGGGCGGTTCCTGCAGCTTATCCAGATAAGCTGCCTGGCAACATTCTTCAGCATGTTCCGCTCTTCTGCTAGGTCGAAGTTGGAGGCGGGCATTCTTGAGTGCAAGGCTCTTCCCGCAGATTTAAAATTGGAATTATTTCACTCCGAATTCTACAATTCTCAGCCTCACGACACACATGATCAAAACGAAATGGCCCACTTTGGCATTCATCCTGCCCTTGCTAGCTTTTTTGGTCAGCACTGCTGGCGCCACGATTCTCTTTCAGGACGATTTTAGCAGCTCTGGGCGTATCTCTCTCAACGGAAACTTACCAGATGTGAGTCAGAGCGGTGTCGTCTGGGTGGCAGATCCAGCATACTTCGCTGATGGTTCCGCAGGTGCGGGTAGCCGTCGCGCCTATCTCCCACTTGGCGAACTGATCAATGGTAACCGCGGCAAGACGGACGCCGTGTTTACCTTAACCGCGCGGGTGATTGCGAATCCGGGAGATCCCAATGGCAAACTGTGGGAGGGAATCGGTTTCTGGCTCAGCGCCGCGCCAACAACGGGAACGAACTTTGAGGACGAGAGCAATGAAAGCTCCGCATTTCTGATCCGTCGCGGGAACTCCGCGATCCGCGCCTTCCGCGGCCCCGGTTCCAAACATTTCACCGACGCCAAGGGCTCCTCGCACAAGGCAGATGAAGCCGTGGATTTGCGGGTCGTTCTGGATCTAACCAAATGGAACGGCTCGACGAATTTCGGGACGGTTTCACACTACGTGAAATCGACCACGGATCTGAAATACACACTCGTAGCAAGTGCCGCCCTCAACGCGACAAACTCCTCCTTCCGCGCTGTCGGTATAAGCGGCACTGCGATCCTGGCAGATTACAGTCGCTTTGAATTGATAAAATCATCAGCGCCCGACACACAAGATACCGCAAAACTCTCCGAAGCGGAGGACAGCCCCCAGATTGATCCTCTCACATCCAAGCCCGCGAAATTTCTCGCCCGACTGGCCGCAGGACAGAGAACCAAAATCGTCGCTTATGGCACAAGCCTCACTGCCGGTGGAGCATGGGTCGACGGGCTGGAGTCCTGGCTCTCCGCAGAATATCCGGGGAAAGTCACCGTCATCAACAGCGGGATGAGCGGCAAGGACTCGATCGAAGGTATCGCCAAGTTAAAACCCAAAGTCCTCGACCATAACCCCGATGTGGTCTTCATCGAGTTTGCCATGAACGACGCCGGAAATTACAGGGACGGTAGCGTGAAACTCCCGGTTGAAGGCGATCCAAGCGCAAAGGCGAACCTGATTTCAATGATCGATGCCATTAAGGCACAGAACCCAGATGTGGAAATTATCCTGCAAACGATGAACACCATTTGGGACTCGCCCTTTGGCAGCGGAATCTCCGCCACCATCCGCCCGAATCTTGCAGCCTACTACAAAATGTATCGCGATGTCGCCGCCGAACGCAATCTCATGCTTGTTGATCACCACCCGAACTGGGTTGCGTTGCGGAAAAATCACCCCATCACCTTCCAGCTCTACGTCAACGATGGCGTCCACCCGGGCGCCGATGGTATCAGGGAGGTGACCCTTCCCCTCATCAAGCGGCAGATATCTGGTGGTCATCCTCTGCCATGAATCGCCCGGACATCCCGTCACTCATCCATTTTTATCCTCAGCTCGCGACCACCCTTGCGGATGGTCACTATCCCGCTGCCTTGCTCCGAACTGAGGAATGGGCTGTCGAAAAGCATTCTGGGGCTTAGGTCGATGGGTGTGTCGTTCACCTTGGGGAAGGCCTTAGAATTCATCTCCAAAGCAAGTGATACCTTCTCGTTTTTGATCTCGAACCATCCGTCCTTAGGCGTGCCGGAAAAACTTCCGAGGTAGCTTGCGAAAGCGTCGGTATCGGGAAAATCCGTGCTGCGGCCGGCAATGAGCGCGACCGGAGCATTGCCATCGTTCATGCGCAGGAAGACTTCGTTGTCCCATTTGTGGCCGCAGGATTCATTGGGCTCCGTGCGGGAAAACCCTTTGATTCCGAGCCAGGCATTTCCCTCCCTGAGGATCAGCCAGCCGTCGCGCTCGGTGAGGCGACCCTTCATCCCCTTGAGGCCGAATAGGATGCGCATGTCTCCGGTCTGCTTCGCCTTGGCGTGGCGTTGCACGAGCAGGACATTATCGTGCTGCACCGCCTGCTGTTCGCCGTAGGTTTTGCCGTTGGCCAGTCCTTCGCATTGCGGGACAACACGGGCGTTCACATCCGATGCGAAGACGATACAGTGGTAGCGGTTCTGTGCGGTCAAAGGGGGATAACCCTCCGGCAGATCATTTCCCTTCAGGTAGTCGTTGGAGCTTGCATGCGGCAGGGTGGGATCGATCATGAGCGATCCCATCACGTAGTCCGGCGTGCAGTGGTCGTAGCTCACCATCCTGTTATCCTCGGGATCCAAGGCATACCAAGGCGAGAAGGTGACGGGCACATCTTTCGCCGCTGTGCGGCGCTGCTTTGCCACGCGCCGCGCGACGTAGTTATATTCGCCGAGTCCCTCGGCATCTTTCGCGATGTCGATGATCACATCCGGTAGGCGGTATTGCGTCGTTGCCAGCACCCAGGGGTAGCCGATGATAGGGCTGGGGTGATAAGAACCCGCATTCCACCAATTCCCGCTATCGAGTAGAAAACGGCTCATGCTAAACCATATGTCGCCCGCGCCCCAGCCATAGGCACTCTCAGGTTTTGCAGTATTACCTTGGTAAAGCCGGAGCCGGCCACCGCCGCGGACGCCATTGACTTGGCTGAGTGACCAGTCCGCCCAGATGAGATCGAGTAGTTTACCCATCCTTGAGCGGAGAACGGGATCCTCCGCCAGATCATACATGTTGAAGAGTTCCGGCATGGTGTATTTGCCGTAGGCGGAAAAAAACTCGATAAGTAAGCCGTGCTTGGCGCGCTCGACACAGTAGAGCTTGTAGTAAGCGTTCCATGCCTGGTAGTGCTCAACGGGTCTGCGACCATCGGGCAACTTACGGTCTTTGTAGGTAGGGCTTTTCTTGAGCGCCTGCAAGGCGAGCAGCGCGTTGCTGTAATGCATCATCTCGTGGTTTTCGGAGCCGTGGATGCCCCAAACATGCTGCGGCGCTGCGCGCTCGATTCGGCTTTTGTCGCAGACATAGAGCCAGAACATCTCCTCAATCATGGTCTGTGTTTCCTTTCCAAGGCGACCGGGATAAAAACGGCTCTTGTCGTTATAGAGCTGGTAGATTCGGTTCCATGTCCGCATCTGCCACTTCACGTGTTCGGAGGAGGCGATCTCTGGGGTCATCACACCCGTTCCACCCTCGTTCGTGATGATCGCTTTATACGCTTCGCGGATCAGCCGGTTGCCCTCAGCAATATCCCGGTTCAACCAAAGGTGGGCGAAGCCACCCTGCAGAGGTGCGATCCTTTTACTCCGCAGGACGCTTTCGAAGAGTTCGTCAGCGTGCTTGCCGTGGACGCGGCGGATGCGGTCGAACACCGCTTCTTCGGCATCGCTGGACTGGACACTAGAGTGTTCGCTTACGAACTTCCGGTCTGGCTCGCTGAGTTGGCCCAGATAGGATGGATACGTTTCACCACTCGTAGTCCCGGAGCCTTTAACCCCGGCGCCCCATGTGACACTGTCGCCGAGACATACGATGGTGATTTTACCCTTCAGCTTTGCTGCGACGCCATCGAAAAAGCATTTAGCAAGTGCTTGATGACCGAGCGGTGTGAGGTGCACACCATCGTTGTTCACGAGTCGCTCATCCGGTTGATCAGTGGTGGCCACTACTTCGGCAAAATCAGCAATACTGACGCCCTTAGATTCCGCCCATACCCGCAATGCCTTGTTGTAACGGTCGATCTTTCCGTTGGGGCCCACAGCTCCGTATGACTCTTTCTTGTGGCGCTTCATCAATGCCACTTCCTCTACTGGATGTATCGTGCAGATGACCGGAACTATTCCCGCCTTCTCGGCTTGATCCACCATCCAGGAAAGGTTGGTTATGTATTCTTTTTCGGAAAGAAACCTGGGCTCGTTGAGGGTGTCGTTGAGTCCGAAATAGATGAAAACGTAGTCTGGCTGAAGTGATAGAACATCCTTGGCGAAGCGCGCCTTGCCCTGCTGGCTGTTCTGCCCGCCGATGCCTTTGTTGTGAACGGTCAGCACGGGCGTATCGCCAGTCTGACCCGATGCAACCGCTCCAGATAGACAGATGCAGGCTAAATGAAATCCTATCAGTATAATCCTGTTCATCATTCGTCGTGGTTTAGGCTAAACAGAATTGATTTCCGTCCGATCGTCAATCCGTCTCCTCCATGCCTGCCTTCTTTCATCGTCATAGCGTCAGTGAAGCCAGCTTCCGGAGCAGTAACGTTCCACAGTTTGCCGGTCTGGAAGGTTAAAATGCTACGATTTTGCTTTTGGCGGGTGGCTCCTGAAACAGCCGTTGAGCCGGACCGGAGGGCGGGAAAATGGGGGTGATTCACATGCGTTCCGACCGGGGCGGTGGCAATCGAGCGGATCTCCTCGTCCCAGAAATCCAGTGGTTTCTCCGCCGCCATCAGACCGGATCCACCTGCCAACAGCAGACCCGCAAGCATACCAATTCTACTATCAATCATCAATTCCCTTGGGTTGGTTTTGTTCTTTGCCCACGGAGCGTTGGATCGTCCCCGAATCAAAATCATAGACCGTGCGATAAGGGCCGACGGTGAGGGTGACCTTCGATTCCCCCGCCTTGCGGTGCATGTATGGGCCCCAATACACATCGTCCGGCATCATATTCAGCTCTTCCCCATTGACCCGGGAGGCCTTCCCCGTTGCGCGGGCGAAGAACTCGATACGAGGCTGCCCGGGTCCGGCGTATTCCACCTTCTCACCATCCAATGTCAGGGTATTGGCCTCGACCGCCTTCATGAAGCCCTCGAACGAACCGAACAGATCCACATCACCCGCCTGCATCAGGATGGGGTTGAGATCCTCCTTGGGCAGGTAGTGTTTTCCATCCTCGGACCAGTGGCCGCCACCCTCCAGCGCCCGGATCGCGCAGTAGGCCTTCCCGTCATCGACAAACACCCAGCCGTTGCGCTCGACCCGTTTGGTCCCGGGCTTCACATAGACGCGCATGAGACCGGTTCCGTAGGCGCCTTTGTTCTTCTGGAAAATGAAGACGGTCTCGTGCTGGAAGCTGTGGTAGGGATTGACATAACGACCTCCGCTGCCCTGAATCGGATCCGGATACACGCCGTCACCGCTGGCAAAGATCATGTGGTTAACCAGGTGCTGATCGAACAGCACGCTGCATTGCAGATCGGGTGCGCGAAGAGCGGATCCGATCAGAAAATGCCGGGTCCTGTAGCCGTAGCTGAGAATATGTGAATCCGGCGTCAACGCGACCCCGTCGCCCTTCTCGCCCAAGCGGCGGTTCACGATGACGACCGGCTTTTCGGGAAACTGATACTGCCGACGTAGTAGCAGCATTTCCGGCGGCGGACGGTATCCGCTCAACACCGCGCCATGCAATCCATAGTGCCCTGGAAACTGAACCCCCTCACCGTAGAGAGCTTTCAAAATATGTGGGATGGGCGTCCCCGGGGTGGCGCCCGCACGGCTCTTGCTCGCTCCCCGTTCCATTCCGAAAGAGAACTGCACCTCATCGATCAGAAACAGATCCAGGAACATCCCGGCAAGCCTGCGCACCTCCGCATCCTCTGCGCCTGAGTACAACGCGAAGAATCCGGGCAGTGAGTATTTCATATACCCGGCGCCCTGTTCAACAAACAGGCCATTCAAGGCGCGCCCTTTCAGCCACTCCTTCGTGTAGGCCCGCCAACGCTCGCACCATTGGGTCACGGTCAAGCCGTCTGCCAACTCGCGCGACGCATACGCGGGATCCTCTGCAAGATGACCCAGATAGAGATACCAGAGGATGGGGCCGAAGGTGATGTGATGGTTCTCCGTTCCGGCGAGATTCCACACCTGCTGAATGTATGTCTCGAAGACCTCACTTCTCCATTCGAGGAAGGTGATCATGCGCTCCTTGAAGAGAGCCTCCGCCTCGGGCGACATACGCCCCGGAAAATGATCGCTGCGGCTGTTGTACAATCCGTAGATCAGCGGCCATTCCGGTGCCGTCAATCCACCCGCCTCGGACCGTTGCGTCGGCAACTCGGTCACGTTCATTAGATAACGGTTGGCCGCCTCGATATTTCGATTGGTATAAAAATTCGCCGAAGACTGAAAGGCTTCAGACGTAACACCAAATGGCCAGGAAAGACCCTGCGTGTATTTCTCGATCACGATCCGGCGGCAGTCATCCACCTCGGCATAGGCCTTTTCGAGGAGCTTCCGTTCAGTCTTGGGCAGCGCTTCGCTCAGTTCCACCTTCGGTTCCAGCAGTGTCACTGCGGTCGGTTGCGAACCTTCCCCACCGCGAATCCGCACCAGTACTTGTTTCGCGTTGGTTTTGATATTTTCCTCGGCATCACCGCCAACCACAGCTTCGAGGGCCGCTACCGCACGGGCGCTCCACTCCGGTCGGGCGCTCCACCAAGCCGACGGCGGATTGAGCGAGGCACGCTCCAGATACGGGATCCCCAGAAAGCGCAAGGAGCTGATCGCCTGATCGCGCACGCTGGCATCGGGATCAACCAGCATTGAAATCAGAAAGTCCACACTCGACTCCACCGCCAGTTCGCCCGCCGCACGCGCCAACCCTACGCGCGTCGCAGCATCCACATCCGGCTTCGCATAAGCATCCTTCAAGGCCGAGACGATGGTGGCCTTCGCCGCGTCGCCATAGGCATCGGTCACTTGCCGCGTCTGCCGCCGCACGTCGTAGCGCTCGTCCATCAGCGCCGCGACCATCGCGTTCCGAAGCTCCTCCGGATCGGGAGCCAGCGAAGTGACAATCTCCACCGCCCGGGTCCGCATCAGGACATCGTCCGCCCGCAAGAGGTTGTACAACACCTTCCGCCTGTCCAGGCCGGGGGCGTGTTTCCCAAGAGCCCACAGCGCCACAGCCTGTTCGGTCTCCAGCCCCACCTTGTCAGCATCGTAGAAACTGTTCTGCATGCTTGCCTTCCACCAGAGACGCGGGACCAGCGGCACGACCTCCGCACCCGACCCTGTGACCTTCGCGCTACCCAAGCAGTTTGTCACATCGTACCCGAACACAACCCCCACAAGTCCGCCGACGATTTCACGCCCGGAAACCGTCCCCGTTACAGAACAGTTCTCCACACGTTCTTTCCTATTCGGGGAGCCAAGGTTACCTGCAAGCGCGCCGACCTTGGTGGATCCCACGATATCCACATTCTCCAGCGCAATGCGGGAGAGGCTACCGCCCTCTCCGAGATTCAAGTTACCAAACAATCCCACGGGAGCGTTTCGGGGACGGTTGATCGTGAGATTGAGAATACGGTAGCCACCTCCGTCATACGAGCCGATCTCACCGGAAACGGGTAGCCAACCGGCCGTCGGATCGCCAAACCCGGCCAGGTCGATGTCCGCCACCTGCCGGAAATGCACATCCGGCCCGATCTGGGTGCGGATCTTGTCGAGCTGTTCCGCCGTGCCAATCAGATACGGATCTTCGGCCGTTCCCGTTCCGCCGACCGCGATCTTTTCTGGGGCAACAGGATCACGCCGCAGCGTCGGCGCGGCATCCCCTACGTCCAGTTTCCAGACCGCATCCAGATCCAAGACATGCGCGAAGTTGCGACGCTGCGCCATCTGCTCCGAACCCAGCGTGCGGAGGGAGTCGCTGCCCGCCTCGCTGGCAAGCACCAGCGTGCCAATCGCCTTCGGATTCTCGCCCCAACCCAGCGCATCCAGCGCTTTGGTTGCAGCGATGCGCACAGCCGCCTCCTCATCGCACAGGATCAAATCGATCAAAACCGGAACCGCATCTTCGCGCACCGCCTCACCAGCCTCCGCCCCGGATTTCAAGGCTGCCACCCGCGTATTGACCTCCGCATCGCTGTCCCGCGCCGTGTCGATCCAACCGGCTCCATTTGACGGGGCGGTGGAAATTAGGATCCACATACCCGCTAGCATGAGCGGGACAACGTGTTTGGATCGTTTCATAATCATCTCTTTATTGGGGTGGTTCTATTCTGACTCATTTGCTCTGGTCGAAATCCAGCACCACATCCTCATACCCTCGATTCGAAATCACGGCCTTGTCGGTGCCGTGTTTCATCTTTAGGTAGGGGCTGTCGTAGGTGTTTTCGGGATTCAGATTCAGGTTCTCGCCGTTGATCTTCGGCAGTTGCGGGAACTTCGCCCAAGCTTCGTAGGTGTCTCCGGTCTCCGAGTTGTAGGTCAGTTTTTCCTTTACGCAGGAAAACGGGTTTCCCTTCACCGAATTTTGGAAGGCCTCGAAGCTCGCGTAGTCCTTGGCGCGGCCCATCTGGAGGATCACCGGAGCCCACATGTCGTTGAGTTCGAGGTAATGGTCAGCTCTAGGCTAACGCCGATTCTCCATGTTTCCTTGTAGCGAAACCTTGTCACAATCTTGAAGATAGAGCCAATTCACTTTCGAGCTGTTGGCCAAACCTTCAGCCATGGGGGCATCAGATGGATAATCTATGCTATTGCCTTGGATCTTCAGGCCATCGACGTTGTGTATGCTGAGCGGGACTCCCGTGCTGCGCTGAAAATAGTTGCCAGCAATGGTCATATTCTTGACCGGCTTGGCTTCAAAACGGCGGATGTTGCTACCGGGGCCCGCCGGGTGCATCGATACTTCAATATAAGGAGCCGGGACTTCAAGAAAACGGTTATTTCGAATAGTGAGGTTAGAGGCAAAGGGTCCTTCCATCCAAGGACCCCATGTTTCAAAATGGACGGGAAGACCATGCCCCAAGTTTTGGAGGGTATTGTTTTCAAAGAGCCCGCCCGGCGCGCCATTGACCATGGTGCGCTGGAAATCATCATGGAACCAGCAGTCCCGAACGACCCAGTCTTGGGCGCTGCATTTACCATCCATGACCACAAGGGAGAGCTCCGGAAGATTTAACGGCTTGTCCAGTTTCACCAGGAAATCCGCTGTGGCTTTGTAGGTTTCGTTAATCTCCACTGTCGGCCCCTCCGTCGTCTTCTCCGCAGAGAGCACAGTTGCGCTGCCAAGGAGTTCAAGGTCTGTGTGGCCCCAAAATTCCAGTTTGTCACCCTTTTCATAGACTCCCTGCAGAAAGTAGGTGTTGCCAGACTCCTCCCTTACCACCCTTCCGAATCTACCGTGGATGTTGAGCGTATCATCTGCTCCATAGGCCGCTTCGCATCGCTCAAGCTGGGGGCCACGATCAGCTCCCGAAAGGTGGAAGATGTCTGATCCGAATGCATGAAGCCGATTGGTAAAGGGGCGGCGTGTACACCTTACTCGCCGATAAATATGGCCTCCACCGCCGTAGCGCTCAACGACCGCAGCACCTGGGCTGGAAAAGATGTTAACATCCTCATAAGTCATTCCGCTGCAGTTCAAGCTGCGGAGAGCGCTACCGGTGCGGATGGTTCCCACGACATAGTCACCTTCCTTCAGCGCTTCAGGAATGCCACTGCGTCCGATTTCAGAACAGACAATGGTATTACTCCCCGGAGCCACCTGCCAAGAACCGGGTGCATGGCCCTGCCTGATGAAACGACCCCTTTCGTCGTAAAACATCATCGCTCGCCCCTCGTCCGTGTTCACTATTTCCCCTTCGGGGTTAAGTGCCTCGTATCCCTTCGTGAACGCTGCCTTCACGGTTCCTTTTTCTCGATCAACAGCGTTGACCTTAGCCTGAAACCAGCAGGGCTGAGTGAAGTCAATGGTGAGTCCCTGCACGGTGACATTGCTGCAATTGTCAAACGACAAACCGTGTATCATGGGCGGCTCAAACCAAAAGGTGACGCCTGTGGCAATGATCTCCAAGTCAGTCAGATTGGTCATGGTTGAGGCATGGCTCCAGTTGGCATGAAAGAGATAGTCCCCTGGTGGAATCACCATTCTGCGGCTTTTGGCTTTTGACGCATCCCGGATCGCTTGCAGGATCTCCTGTCCTTTTTGGCGCAACGCCACCTTCTCTTCTTCGGACCATGTCGGATATCCCGTAGGCGCGTCGGCATGCCAGCGTGAGAGAAAGGGCTCCGCCAGAATCTGGAGTCCGCCGATGAGAACGCACTGCTCGGACGTCTTTGAAGCCAGTAATAAAATGTCGATTGTAGAGTGTCTCTCCAGTTCAAGGGCGGTGACATCAAAGGCATGGGGAATGGTGTCACCAGCTTCAAAAGTGCGCTGCCAGATAACCTCGCCATCGACAAGCATACGCAGCTCGCCAGCCTCGGACGTTGCCGGTTTTCGAAATTGACCCACGATACGCACGCTGCCTTTTGCCTTTGAGATCCAGCCACGCTTGGCAGGCTTTTCAGGCTTCGCCCCAAGAGTCGCTACAATCTGACCCACCGCATCTTTGAACACGGGCATAGGCAAACCATCAGGATCGGGGATTGTTTCCGGGACATCTTCGACGGCTCCCGTGGAAGATCCGGCTACTGGCTTTTCCTCCGTAGATGCGACATCGCCCTTTTCCTTGAGATACGTGATATCCGCTTCGGAAAGTTTGTCCTGCGTGAAAGTGAGTTCCTTTCCACTGGCTAGCGTCACGCTGACTTTGCCGGAGGCGGCATCATAGGAGAGCAGTTCGCCCTCGAAGGTTTTTACTCCGTCGGAGCTTGTCCATGTCCGAGCATCTGCGGAGTGAAGGTAAAGAAAAAAGGCGGCTGCCACGGATGCGAGTGGGAGGATTTTCGTTACATTCATATCGGTTAACCGTGTTGGAACGATCAGAGTATGCCCAGTCTTACGAGTTTCGTGTATTCCTACAAACTGCGGAACCGCATTCCAACGTCCTTTTTCTGAGTCCCAACGATATGCGATTTGAATTTCGGAACGTTCCTCCTGCCGACCGCTCCCGATCGGCTCAATCCAAGTGAATCTGTCGCAACCCAGTTGTCGGCTGGGTGGGCTTAGTGCTCCGCTGGTAAACGAGACCATCCTGCTACATACAGGCAGCTTCGGTCTGGTTTGGGATGGGGTGGCCAGTTTTATTCTGCAATGACATATCGAGGCTCAGTCAGCGCCTTCAACCACCTTGAAATTATCGTAGTAGGCGTAGACGGTCGTGTATTTTCCCGAGCTATCTTTCGGAGCCCAATCGGGCGAGCCACCACCATGGAAGGTTGCGAAGATGAAGTGGGTGATGAGTGTTTCAGGACTGTCCTCTCCGCGAAGTTCGATCTTCGTCATCCTGCTAATTGAGCGGCCATCAACGAAAACCTCCACCCTACCGTTCTTCTTGTCGACGTCGTTGACGATGACCTTGCAGACGACGTTATGCCATTTTCCCGCCTTGAAAGCCTTGCGCGGGCGGTTCTCGGAATGGCCGGGCTTCTCTCTGTCATCTTGATCATATACGTAATAAGTGAGCCGTCCGTCCTCCTTGAACATCATGCGGGCGCTCCATCCGTCGGGTCGCCTTGGCGCACCCCCGGTGACGGGCTTCTTGGGGCCAAGACCATGAAGCTTGCCTCCTTTCACCCATTGAAAATCTTCGTCGAACATTACATTGAAGCTAAGCGTGGCAGCCTGGACGGCCTTGCTGAGGTCTTCGCCCATGACAATGCGATCACTTCCCTTCCCAGTGCCTATGTAAGCAACCTTGATCGCATCAGAGCCGTCCGGCCCTTTGCCCGGTGCGAAAGTAACCTGTTTCTTTCCAATCAGGCGTTTTGCCAAGCGCCCGTTTCCTCCCTCGAAAGTTTCCTCAAAAAGGACTTCGCCTGAGGAACTGGAAAATAAACTCAAAGAAGCGGCGATGGTGATTACGAGGGCTTTTGGTGATTTCATCTTGAATGGCATACAGCGAAATCACGCCATGTAAAGATGCCAGATCACCTCGTGGCGTTCAGTTTTTTTCATAGCTCCAGGCGGACAGGGCCTCCACCACCTCATTAAGCCATCTTGTATCGGCCTTGTATTCTGGTGGTTGCCCCATGGTTGGGCATAGACCGCCACCCTCTGAAAACTAGTTCCAAGAATAGATGCTGAACACCTGGGCTTCACACTCCTTCGGGTGAGCGGCAACGTAATCAAGAGCCGCAGTGATTCTGGCAGCCATGTCACATTCGTCCCCGTCACATTCGTCCCCGTCAC
>JBGCEE010000012.1:0-43802 GCA_045106015.1 Akkermansiaceae bacterium
ATGACGGTACGTGGTAGTTTCTGTTGCGCGGGTTCTTCGACCTCCTCTTCGGTTTCTGGCAGAGGTATTACGAGGCCAGACTTTGAACTCGACATGAGTGCACGCCTCAGTTCCGGAGTCATTTCCAAGGGAATCATTTCAGATTTTGACGAACTCATGATGATTGGTTGCGGATCTTCAGAATTGGCCTTGGGCTCTTCCGTTTCGGTTGCGAGGGAATCCTGATTCGTTAGATCTTCGGACGGAGTGTTGGCTAGTCTGTCTCTGTAGGCGATATAGGCGGTTGCGAGAACGATGGCGCTGAGAACTGCCAGCGCCTTGAGCCAAAGTGGGACGGATTTTTCAGACATGCCGACCATGATGCCGAGACTCGGCCTTAGAGTCAATGTGCCTCGGTGCGATTTACGAAGATTTTACGTCTGGATGTTGGCGAGATTTGGGAAATCAATCCAATGCCAGCTCGACTTGGGCTTCAAATCTTTTGAGCTGAGGATCTTGGGTATCTTTCATCTGGTGCCAGAGGGCTTTTGACATGGCGGAGGCGCGTGGAGTGTGGCTGTCGTTCGGCATACGGATGAGGTTGTTTAGGCAATCGGGGTCCTTGCGGATGTCGTAGAGTTCCTCGGTGGTGCGATGGAGGAAAAAGTCGACGCGTTTCGCGAGCTCTGGATTGTTTTCCGTCGCTTTCTGCATGGCCTTGAAGCTGAGGCCGGACATGGACTCGTTTTTGAAAGGAATATTTCCGCCGGCCCAGCCGTTCCAGATGTAGAGGAAGTCGCCGTCGTTGACCGCGCGCATGGTGTAGTCTTTTTTGCTGAAGATGGTATTGATTGAAGTGAAGACCTTGTTGCGTTGGGGTTGATCTTTGCCATCGAGGACAGGAAGAAATGTGCTGCCATCCGCCCCGTCTAGGTTAGAAAGTCCCGCTGCGTCCAACAAAGTTGGTGCGAGATCGATGCCAGAGACAAAATGCTTTTCATCGCGAGTGCCGGCCTTCACGCGGCCCGGCCAACGGACGATCCATGGGGTGATGTTGGAGGCCACATAACAATTGGTTTTTGCGAATGGTAAGGGCATTCCATGATCCGACATGAAAATGACGAGAGTGTTGTCGCGTAGGCCGGCCTTATCAATCTCTGCAAGAATGGCACCAGTCACCTGATCGGCGCGGTGCACGGAGGTGAAATACTGACCGAGCTCCTTACGGATTTCAGGAAGGTCTGGTAGGAAGCCTGGAACAATCGCTTCTTCGGGGGTGATGGTGCGGGTGACTTCGGGGAGTTTTTTGTAGTCGCCCTTGGCATCGGCAAAAGGGCGGTGCGGATCGTGAGCGCTCGCCATGATGAAGAACGGTTTTCCTGCTTCCTTGGCGCCCTTGATGGCGATACGCACGGCGTCGGCATATTCTGAAGGTGAGCGACCTCTGCCAAGTTCATGCTGATCGCGGATGTAGTCGAACGCCTTGTGTCGAGTGGGGATGATGTGGATGGCTTTGCCGATGAGGGCGTTGTAATAGCCGCCTTTTCCAAGAGCCTCGGGGAGGGTTGGAACATTTGGATTGATTTTGTCGAACCCCAGTGCGCCGCTGCGATGAGGGTAGCGTCCGGTCATCCAAACGGCTCGGGTCGGCTGGCAGATGGCGATGTTTACAAAGCCACGATCAAAGGTCATGCCCTCCGAGGCAAGCTTGTCGATATTCGGAGAAATATTTTCAATCGGACATCCATAAGCGCCGATGGAATCACGATTCATGTCATCGACATTGATGAAGAGCAGATTGGGTTTCTCGGCTGCATGGAGTGCGCCGATGGTAAGAGCAAGGAGGAGGAAACGCATGAGATTAGGTTTTTGCATCATAAGTCAGGCAAGCATCTCGGTGAAGCTTGCCTCGTTGGTGTGTCGAGATCCTAAGTGTCGACAGAAAGATCGGCTCGTATACGAGCCGTTGGCCTAGGGATTGATGGCGAGGCGTGTGATTTTGGTGCCTTGCACGCTGATTCCACCCATGAGACCTCGCTGATCAAAGAAAATGGCGACAGATCCCTTGTCGTAGGTGGTGGTTGAGAGAGAGCCTGCCACTCCAGTGTCTACGATGGTGAGGTTGGGTTCGCTACCCAGTTCCCAGCCACCTGAGCGGTTGAGTTTGTTAATCGCATTCTGGTCCATCAGGAAAAGCGCGTAGCCATATTTCTGAAGTCCGGCTTCCAAACCGTAGGATGCGGAAATACTTCTGTAGTAGCCCGCAGAACGGCCGCGATCGTATAGAGCACCGTCACCCCAGGCGCCGCCGATGAGCAGCCCACCTTTGGTCATTTCTGGGAAAACCAGAACGCCCTGAGATCTTGAGGCAAGATCTCTTGCAAAAGGGTTTTTCGCATAGAGGCGGTTGAGCGCATCCCGCGATTCCGCTTCGATTTTACGCGCATCAGCATTCGACCGCATACCTTGGCTGCCTCCAGGACCCGAAGCACAAGATATAGTTAAGAGAGCGGCAGCGGCGGTAGCGAGGTACGTAAGATTTTTCATTTATGGTTTAGAACGGCGTTTTTCGTGCTGAGTTTTAGAAGGTTCGCTTGAAGGGGTCAATGAACTCGTTGAGAGAGGCAGGAATTTTTTTGGAGGTATGCAGGCAGTTCCACCGGCGAGGGCGGTATTCTAAATAGCGCCCTTTTTAGGTAAGATGGCTTCGGTTCCAGCGAAAGCTCCTCGTCCAATCTTCGTCACGCTACCAGGCACCTTTAAACCTTTGAGCCCTTTGCAATTCTTGAACGCATAGGCACCTACCTCTGTGAGAGCTTTGGGTAGTTTCTCGAGGGTGAGGTTTGTGCAATCGGCAAAGGCATAGTTGCCGACGGTTACGATTTGGTCAGGCAGCGTGACTGTTTTCAGTTCCCCGCACTTCCAGAACAAGCCGAATGGGATGGCTGTGACTTTCGGAGGGATCGTCAGCTCTTTCAGGCTGCTGCAATCTTGAAAGGATTTTTGGCCGATGTTGGTTACGGTTTCCGGGAGGTCAATGCGTTCCAGATTCACACACCCTTGGAAGACCCATCCATGGCGATTGCCGATGTCAGTCACTCCGGCAGGGATGCTGACGCTTTTCAGGCCGATGCAAAACGCGAACGCTCCAGGACCGATCTCGGCGGTCTTGGCTGGAACTTCAAAATGACCTTGGCGTCCGCTCGGAACCGAGAGCAATTTGGTTTTCTCTTTATTGAACATCAGCCCGTCCATACTGGAAAATTCGGGATGATCTTCGGCAACCGTGATTTTCTGGAGGCCTTTGCAGCGGTTCAATGTACCGGCTTTCAAAAACCTTATGGTTTTGGGTAAGACAATTTCTGTGACTCCTTCGCACTTGGACAGCGCATTTTCATCAATGCCATACACCTCATGACCATCGATGCTTGCAGGCAAAACGATTTGACCTTTTACGCCGGGTAACACGCCGGTGATTGCAATTCGCTTGAGGCCTTTCTCATCGCCCGGTTTGAGGCTATCTAGGAGCCATCGATTGTTGTAGATGGCGTAACTGAATTGCTCGGTTTTTCCAGTTTCAAGGTAGGGGGTTATTGCGTCACTGGCAGAAAGGGAGTTTGGCAGGCATAGAAAACTGGCTATGATGGCCAAGCTCGCGACGGTCGATTTGAACGATGTTGTTTTCATATTGGTTATGACACGAAGGTAGCGGAAAGCTTAGAAACAATCTATCGAACATCTCCGGAGCCCATACAACCTTATGTTTCGCCACAACTTCACAAAATTCATAGCCACGAGCTATTGCGCGGCTTGTTTGGTATCCGGACTTCATGCCGAGAAAGTTCCGGATCAACCCAAAGTCGAAGCTTTGGTTGAGTTGTTGGGAGATGAGCAGTTTTCAGTTCGCCAAGAGGCGGAGGCCGAACTTAAGGAATTCGGCGAATCGGCGGAAAAGTTTCTTCAGGCATTCAGAGAACATCAAGACCCCGAGATTCGGCTGCGAGTGGAGGGGGTTCTCAATCATATTGCCTCCTTGCGGAGGGAGCTGAAATGGATCGATCCGAAACATGCCGGAAAGGGAGAGTATATTTCAAAATCCACTGGGCGGGGCGTCAAACTGACGTTTCGGAACCTTTCTAAGAAACCGATCCGTATCTTCTGGATCGATACCAGAGGAAACAAACAGCCTTGGCGCGGTGTTCTAAAACCCGGGGCAACTGCCGTTTGCGATCGATCTTTCAAAACCCATGTCTGGCTGATCACCGATGAACAGGAAAAAGCTCTTGGTCTTTATAAAATCGACATGGACGATCCAGTCATCGCGGTGCGAGACAATACGGGGAAGTGACAGATTGAGGGGTGGAAAATTTGGATGCCTAATTTGTAGGCTAGCGATCCTTCTCAGTCTGCGGGAAGCGTTTGCGCTGGTCGCTGTTGACCGGCTTTCCGCTTCGGCGGCTCCACCATTCATGGGCGCGATCAGGATCGTAGGAGGGATTGTTGATCGGCATACGTGCGATGACTTCAGTGCGCCACGCTTTGAGTTTGGCTTGTAGGTCCGCGGCCTTCCCTCGGCGTTCGTTGACGAGGTTCTTCGTTTCTCCGAGGTCTTTGGCGAGGTGATAAATCTCTATGTCGCCGGTGCCGTCAAGGTATTCGATCAGTTTCCATTCGCCTTCTCGGATCGCACTGGCGGGTCGGTCATGATGGTAGTGAGGATAGTGCCAATGGATTGCCTTTCGCGGCAGCTTGGCCTTTTGGGAGGCAAATAGGGGGAACAAGCTGACTCCGTCGATGCTTTGATTTTCCGGCAATTTGCCGCCGCCGGCCTCGACGAAAGTTGGGTAGAAGTCATGAGAAACTGTGGGTTCGGCACAGGTCGTTCCCGGCGCGACGACTCCCGGATATTTCACGATCATCGGGATGCGAATTCCACCTTCATGTAGGCTTCCCTTTTCTCCCTTGAGTGGGGCTAGGCTTGAAACGTTGTCATCGGCTTGTTCACGGTAATCGTAGCGCCGATAGAGCCCCCCGTTGTCCGATGTTACCACGATCATGGTTTGCTTGGTCAACTGCTGGTTCTCGAGAGAATCAACCACACGGCCGACCAGGGTATCGACTTCTTCGACCATGGCCGCGTAGACGGGATGTGGTAGTTCACGGTCGCGCTGTTTCGCGCGCTTGCGGTATTTCTCAACTAAGTCCGACTTGCTGGCTAGAGGGATGTGAACTTGATAAGGTGAGAGCATTAGGAAGAACGGCTCGTCCTTGTGTTGCTCGATAAACGTTTCGCAAAGTTGAGCCTCGTAGTCTGTGCGAAATTGACCGGCCGCAGGCTTCTGCAACGACTTGTTGCTTGAACGGAACATGCCGGGAAGGTGCTGGCCGTTGATCTCAGCAGCGAATTCATAGCCCTGCTTGGCGGGCCCGAATTTGTGGCCAGGTCCGAGATGCCACTTGCCGACGTAGCCGGTCCGGTAGCCGGCCGCTTGCATCGATTCTGCCACCGTGATGATATCCAATGGAAGCGCCATCGTGGTCTGTGGGGTAATGACTCGTTCGAACGGACGCCAGTGGCCGGGAATGTGAGCCGTGATACCGATACGAGCTTGGTTCTGTCCTGACTGCACAGCGCAGCGAGTCGGTGAGCAGACTGCCCCAGAAGCATAGAAGTCGGTGAAACGCATCCCCTCTTTGGCCAATCGGTCGATGTGCGGCGTGTCGATAAAATCATTGCCGTAGCAACCAAGGTCACCCCATCCCATGTCGTCGATAAAGATGAAGACGATATTGGGTTTGGCAGGGGCCACCACGGTAAGTAAGGCCGTGAATACAATCGCCCACACGACAACGAGCCTTGTAGGAAATACAGAGCGGGATGGGTGAGGAAAGGTGGACATGTTTGGCTGTTTCATGATGGGCTGTTTTCCGTGAAGGCTGTGGGTCGAAACCTAGCGCTTATCTTCGTAAGCCGCGTTGTATGGAGTGATGCGCTTGGCTACCTCCACAGCAATTTTACCGACATTGATTTCTGGGAGCTCTTTCACGAATTGGGCAACCATGCTCGTGAAATCATAATCGTAGAGTGTCTGCAACCACAATAGAGCACTCGATCTCGCGACCAGCTCGCCCCCGTGTCCGGTCTCAACGTCCCCTGGGGTCTTACTCAGCTTCGCAAGCTTGGCCTTGAAATTCCTTGCCTCATCAGTCGTCAGAACGCCATCTCCGTTGCTAGCAGGTATGAGGCTCATGGCAATTTCAGCGAGAAATCGATCCCTCAGGTCATGATCCCCTTGCTTGAGGCTAGGGAGGCTGCATCATCTCCCACACATTCAAGAAACCGAAAAACTTTTAACCTTATCTATCATGATTCGTGCCCTTTTGCTTTCCTTTACGCTGCTCTCCATTTCCGCTGGTCAGGTCGAGAAACCCAACTTCATCGTCATCTACACCGACGATCAGGGCTACGGCGATACTTCCATGTATGGCAAAAAGGGTGTCCAGACACCTCACATGGATCGCATTGCTAAGGAAGGCATGCTTTTCACCCAGATGCGTGCCAATTGCACGGTGTGCACCCCGTCGCGGGCCGCTCTCGTCACTGGAATCTATGCTGATCGCGCTGGAGCTCCTGGGGTGATCCGTAACGAGCGCCACCGTTCCTGGGGTTACCTTGATCCCAAAACTCCGACCATTGCCGATGAACTGAACAAGCTTGGTTACCACACTGCTTTGGTCGGCAAGTGGCACCTCGGCACCGCCGCGCCCAACATTCCCAACGACCGTGGCTTCGATTTCTTCCACGGCTTCCTCGGCGACATGATGAACGACTATTACAATCACAAACGCGGTGGGATGAACTGGCTGCGCAAGAACAAGGAAGTCGTCCAAGAGAACGGCATTCATGCCACCGACCTATTCACGAATTGGGCGGACGCCTACCTCAAGGATCGCAGCACCAAGAAGGAACCCTTCTTCCTCTTTCTCGCCTACAATGCGCCACACTTTCCCATTCAACCGCCCAAGGAGTGGGTGGAAAAGGTCAAGAAACGCGAACCGGGTATGACCGAAGGTCGGGTCAAAGCGGTGGCCTTTGTCGAGCACACCGACGATCAAATAGGCCGCATTCTCAAGTCGCTTGAGGACTACGATCTCGCCGAGGACACTGTGGTCTTCTTTACTTCGGACAACGGGGGTTCTTCATCCCACTTTCAGGAGAATGATCCATGGCGTGGTGGCAAGCAGGATCACTACGACGGTGGCCTCAAGGTGCCCTTCTGCGTGCGCTGGCCCGGCACTGTGAAAGCTGGAACTACCACCGACTATCAAGGCCTGACTTTCGATATATTTTCCACCTGTATTGAAGCTGCGGGGGGTGAGCTCAGCGACAACCTTGATGCGGTGAGCCTGCTGCCCCTACTCAAGGGCGAGGACTTCAGCACGCCAGACCGCGAGCTCTACTTCGTGCGCCGCGAAGGTGGTGGAGACCGCGTTGGCATGGCCTACCACGCTTTGATCAAGGACGGCTACAAGCTTATGCATAATCGGCCGATGAGCCCGCTGGAACTCTACAACATCGAGGATGATCCAGCGGAGACTACCGATCTTTTCAAGAAAGAGCCCAAGCGCGCACGCAAGATGATGAGCCGCCTTGAGCACCATATCCAACGCGGCGGCATGACCCCTTGGATGGGGCCTGAAAAATAGGACAAAATCCATTTGTAGTCCGACAGGAGGAGATGGATAAATCAAAAAGGGGTCCGACAGAGAAATCACCTCGAGTGAGAAACAGATAGAGATTTTCACTACATTGAAATCCTCTCTGAGCTGAGATCCGTTGGTTTCTCAGTCTATGTAAAAATCACTCGTGAGGATGCTCTCTGAGTAGATCTGCCGGATTGAGAAAACTCTGCACATCTTTGCTGGCAGCACGTACTTGCTTCACCTTGTTTGGCTTGATGGCGGATGCTTTGTTGCCGAATGAGTTGCGGACATAGGTCAGCACGTCGGCGAGCTGCTGATCGCTGAGCTGCTTGAAAGCCGTCATCGGCACCAGGCCTGGATACTTCACTCCCTTGACCTCGATCGGGCCGTGCAGCCCGTGAAGTGCGATTTTAATCAAGCGTTCCTCGCTGCCGGTCACCCACGGCGTGCCATCCAGTGGTGGGAATTGTGCAGCGGGCAGACCTTTGCCGTCTTCTTGGTGGCAGGTGCCACAATGGCCTTCTTGCAGATAGATTTGGTGGCCCCGCCTATACATTCCGCGCTGCTCGCCACGGAGGTGTTTAGGGATGACCAGTTCCTTCTCTTTGGGACCTTCGAATCTTTCGCCCTTTAGCTGGGCAAGTGCGACGTCGTAGGTCTTTTTTAAAATCTTATCCATGGGCTTGGAGGCGACGATTTCAAGAATTTCCAAACCATCTTTTTTGTCCATCCAAGAAGCAGCAATGGTCGTTTCTAGTCTCACCCGGCCGTGCTGATCCATTGCAGACATTCGCAGTAGAGCATTCTTGTCACCGATCTGAGTGTCGGAATAGCGCAGCACATTGACCGCTGCGGCTCTGGCGCGATGATCTTTGGATTCCAAGCACTGGCGCAGATAGTTTGGGTCGATCTTGCCAGCGCCCCAGCTAACCCATAGAGCCTCGAGCACGTGGTGTTTATAACGTGAATCAGCCTTGTCGAGGTTGGCCACCCACTCTTGAAGCGCGGGCAGCACTTCCTTGGCTTCGCGACCGCGCAACTCGCGGCGAGTGCGATAACGGCTGCGATATTCGGGTAGTTTGAGATTGTCAAAAAGCGTGGCGAGTGGAGCTCCGGCGATCTTGGCAGGTGTCACCAAAGGGCGTGAAGGACAGGTGATACGGTAGATGCGGCCATGCTTATTGTCGCGCAGTGGGTCGCGAGCATTGTGCTGCATATGGCCGATGAGAATGTTGTGCCAGTCGATCACATAGAGGGAGCCATCGGGTGCAAACTCGAGGTCAGTTGGCCGAAAGTTACCATCCTCGGAGAAGAACATGTCGTGACGTGCTGTCAGCTTGTAGCCGGTGCCGTCCTCTTCGACTTGGTGCTGCTTGGCTCCGCGGAAGCCGATGGTGTTGTTGATCAGCACATCGCCCTGCACTTCGTCGGGGAAGTGGCGACTGGAAATGAACTCCACTCCACAAGTCGGGCGCACGATGTCTTTTTTGATCAGCGGCTCGGGTATGGGAGCGAATTCTCCGTAATTGGTTTTCACCGTTCCGGGCAGCATCCACTGAAAGTTTCGCGCGACAATGTAAAAGTTCTGACCCCAATCATCCACAGCCACACCCCACGGGTTGGGCAGACCTAGGCGGGCGGATTTTTCGAGACTGCGAGTGCGTGGATCGAAGCGAAAGAAGCCGCCACCGAAGCTACGGATCGGGCCATTGGCGGTTTCAATATTGCTGTGCAAAAACGTTCCCTCGCACATGTAGATGGCTCCAGAGGGATCCGCTGAGAACGAAGAGATGGCGTGGTGGGTATCGTGATCGTCAAAGCCACTCAGGAGAATTACACGTGAGTCTGCTTTGCCATCGTTGTCTGTATCCTTGAGTAGGAGCAAATGAGGTAGCTGTGCGCAGTAGACGCCTTCGGGAGCCAGCTCGAAGCCGATAGGAAGGTGCAAGCCATCGGCGAAGACAGTCTGTTTGTCTGCTTTGCCGTCATTATCTGTGTCCTCAAAAATGAGAAGTTTGTCGTTGGGTCGCGCGTCTCCAGGCTTGAAATGTGGGTATGTGGGCATGACCGCCACCCATAATCGGCCTTCATTGTCGAAGGACATTTGCACTGGATTTTCCAGTTCGGGGAACTCCTTCTCCGATGCGAAGAGCTCGGCTTTGTAGCCTTCTGGCAATTTGATCGTCTGGGTTGCTTGCGCGCCGTAAAGGTATTGCTGCGAACCGTTCTTGCGGCTGGTTTTGAAGTTAGTTTTAACCGGCGGAAGCTTGTGCGTCTTGGTGTCGGCCGCTTTGAGTTCGAAGTCTTTTCCGCGTAGCTTAGCAATGATCGCTAGATCTCGATTGGCAACCATTTGGCCCAGTTTCTTCTGTTCGTCTGGATAGTTCTCCGGGCCATAAGGCTTGTAGCGAGTGCCATAGACGTGCACGCCATTGGGAATCTTATAAAAATTGTGCCAGTACCAATTTTTGTCGTTCACGAGTTTAC
Source organism: Akkermansiaceae bacterium (assembly GCA_045106015.1). Lineage (GTDB taxonomy): Bacteria > Verrucomicrobiota > Verrucomicrobiia > Verrucomicrobiales > Akkermansiaceae > Luteolibacter. Next base: position 10,171 of record JBGCEE010000012.1, read on the forward strand.
GAAAATTCTCGTGCTCGCTCTGGGCGATCTCAGCGGGGCCGTAGATTTCTTTTGCCAGCCAGGCGCCGAGTTTTCTGTAACCAGCTTCGTTCAGTGAAGCACCATCGACAGTAAGAATTTCATCGTTTTTGAACCATTCAGAAGTCGGCTGATAGAGATCGACGAAAGAAATTTTCAACTCACCAGCCACCTCTTTCATCGCTGCGGTGTATCGCGCGAGGTTCTTGTTCTGCTTAGTGCCGACAGGTGTGTTGTGGGTGGTCGAGATATTTTGGAAGGCGATGGGCGAGAACAGCACCACACGTGGTGCTTTGCCTTTGAATTCGGAACTCTGTAGGTGTTTGAGGTAGCCAGAGAGTTCCTGCTTGTAGGTCTCGACTCCGGCATCCCCTCGGAAGGATTCATTGAAGCCGTAGAAGGCAAAGATCGTGTCTGGCTTGAGTTCCTCCAGCCATTCATCGGGCGACTTCTCAAAGCCACGACCGATCTGTGTGGTACCGTGGCGCTCCTTGGTATCGAAGCGTTCGACAAACTTCTCTGCACCGGGAAATGCCCAAGGGTTAGGGCGGGCGGAATGTGGCCAGAAGGCGGGTGTGTTAACCTCGTCGCATAGATTGCGGATGGTGAGATCCTTTTCGCGATTTCGAAGGAAGATTTCGGTCTCGAAGTAGCCATGCTGCATCATGCGTGAACCGAGGCCATTGCCAACGATCACAATGGTTTCATTTGGCCGATGCTGAATCAGCGGTTTTTGTGCAGGAGCAGGGGCAACAAGGGCTAAAACCCATGTAGCGCATATCAAAGGGTGAATGGAGGATTTCAAGGATTATTAGGGATAGATCAATTGAATGTATGCAGTGCTAGAAATTTGCTTTCACGTCAAAGCGGAAAGTCGGTATAGAAAGTTGATCCTCGGTAGGACTTGAGCCTAGTTGCATTCGGGATGCCGTGTTTCTTCATCACGTTTGCTGCGGCAGCGTTGTAGATGAGGTCATCGCCCTCGGGATTGTGAGGGGTATTCTCTGGGGCAGGGCCAAATAGCAGTCATGCCCTCCCCTCGCATCATGGGTCAATTTATTTACCCCTCATCACTGATCCCCGTTGGGGGACATAATGGAATCATTCGCCAGCTACTTTTCAGAATTCACTATTCTCCGGCTTGGGTTGCCGAGGGACAAGAGTGTCCCTCCTCTTTTGGCCTTCGGCCCGCGAAGCGGGTAGCAATAGGGAAGGTGGACACTCCTGTCCACAGCAGAGGATATGTGAAGTAGCCTGGCTTGAGGCGCCTGTTCCTTCTTCGGTTGGATATTCAACCAAACGAAAAACCCCACGTCCCGTGTGATGGGGAGTGGGGTTGCAAGGATGCTTGGTTTTCCGAGGCCGGACTACTTGCGGCGACGGAGGATGAGTGCGAGTCCACCAAGACCGAGAAGAGCGGTGGTGGATGGCTCAGGAACAGCGACGGCAACGGCATCGAGTTGGAAGCCATTGATTACGGTTCGTTCGTTACCGCCAGGCAACCCGTCGATTCCGAAGGTCAAATTGCCCACGCCATCAGAGGTGAAGGTTCCCGTGACTGCGTATTCGTCAAGTGAGTCCGGTACTCCGGTCCCTTGGCTTACGACTGGGCCCAACGTGGGGCCTGTGGTTCCGTTGATCCCAATGATTCCAGTCCGTCGACTAGAGTCACCGCTATCGTAAGCGTAGAAAGTCATAATATAGTCGGAGCTTGCTGCAATGCCGGCGCCGCTCAAAGTAATGGTTATATCAGGGGAACCGCCATTGTTATCGAAAATAAAGTCTCGGTAGAGGCTATTGTTTGTTCCGCCGGAGGCTCCTCGGTCGAAGTCTCCCTGTTGGCCAGTGAAGGTGACCAAAATGTTGCCGGCAGTCGTGGTATGAGAGATTCCTGATGTATCCTGAGCAAGAAAGCCGCTTTCGGTGAGAGAGCCGGAATCGCGATTGAAGTCTACTGCAAGTAGCGCCGCATCAGCCGAGGTGGCGGTAAGAGTCAAGCCGGCGATTGCTGCGAGGTTCTTGATATTTGTATGCTTCTTTGACATGGTTCTTTGAATTGATTTTCTTTGTGGTTGGCCAGCTACCAGAATTCTTAATCTACGATCAAACCGCAGATTGATGCCGGAGTGTTCCTTAACCTACCCCCCCCCCTGCGGGATGGGGCAATTATAAATTTTACTACGCATTACCTCATAAAAGAGGGCACCAAGACGCCAGCCATGGAAATCAGCAAAAAGAGCATTGATGAATACACCGAAAAGCTTCGTGAGCGCTACTCGCGGATGACAGGGTGGAGGGCGCGCGGAAAACTTTTGGACGAATATATCGAGGTAACTGGGTATGAGCGCAAATACGCCGCCAAGGTTTTTGGAGAAATCCGCCGGAAGTCCTCAGGGAAGAGTCAGTGGGACAAAAAAGCAAAGATTAAGCACTCGGCTTCGAATACCGCCTGGATAGTTAGAATCAGAAAAACCGCAAACCTCGCGAACAACCGGTTGAGTGAGTGCATATTTTCTCCCTACAAGTCATACTGAGGAACCTTCATCCACTCGCCACCTTTGAGGGCTGACTTGTGGGCAATCACGCCGCCTAGGGTCATGTTCAAGGCATCACCGATATCCACAATAGGTTTTTTATCCAGTAAGATGGATTCGATAAAGTTGTTGGTCAGTTGTCCATGCGAGCCTCCGTGGCCACCGCCCCCAACGCCGGGTGGAAGTGGTGGGCGATTGCCGTTGATTTTATTGTCATAAGGTTTTTCTCCGTAGACACGACCCTGTTCACCGTGGGCATTTTTCATATCCCAGCTACCACCCATGCGTGAGATGCCTCCTTCGCTAGTTTTGAACATCGCGATTTCTGTGCCGAACGGGTTCTTGTGCTGGTTATTACCCTGATTGTATTCGGCGTAAATACCAGGTCGTCCCAGTCCCGAGACTTCAGTGAACCTACCTCCAGTAATGGAAATGTAGTAGGCGGTCGCGTGAGTGGGATACCACATCGGCGGCAATGCTTTGCGCCAGCCGTTGAGATCAACCTTGCCATTCTTCGGATTGAAGCTAGGCAGTCCTTTGGAGCCGAAGTCATGCCAGTATTCGCCTTCCGAGTAGATGACCTTACCCAATGCTCCAGCCTGATACTGCATACGCTTTGCGTAGAGATCAGCATGGAAAGTTGAGGTCTCGTTCATCATGTATTTCATCCCGCTTTTTTTCACCGCATTGAATAATTGCTCGGCCTCGCCTTCCGCTTCAAAACCGAATACGGCGGGCACCGCAGAGCAAACGTGCTTGCCATGATTCAAAGCCATGATGGACAGGCGGGCGTGGCTCGGTGCGTCGGTCGCAATGTAGATTGCCTCGATGCTCTTGTCCTTGATCATCTCTTCGCAGGACGGATAGGTCTTCTTCGCTCCCACTGCCTTGGCCAGAGCTGCGCAACGACCGTGGTCGAGATCGGTGGCTGCGACCACCTCAACGTTTGGGTGATTCTGATAGAAGAATGAAGCTCCGAATTTGCAGAGGCCGTATCCAGCGATACCGACTTTGATTTTGCGGTCCGACACCTGTTTCCAACCTTTCGCTGCATTCGGATCGTCCTGTCCTTTCTCGAAGCCAGGGATGACGTTCCCATCGGCATCAGTAGGTGTTTCGGCGGCACTGGCGAACATCCCGCCCATTCCGAACATGGCTCCCATTCCTCCGACTCCGTTGAGGAATCCACGACGTGACATCCCGCCTTGCTCAAGCTTCCCAACCCTGTCTTCGTTTTTGGATTTTTCGTTATTCATGATTCATCTAAGGTCATCGGTTCTACTCTATTTCTTTTCGGCTGGGAATGAAAGTGAAGCCGCCTTAACCCTTCAACAAGCCCATCGCGCTATTACTGCTGCCGAAACTGGCGGCGTCGATGTTGTGCTGGTGGAGGAGGTCGAGATAGAGGTTGCATAGCGGCGTCGGCTTCTCGAGTACGGTGTGGGCCTGGTGACGATAGCCGCCGCCGGCCACGATGGTGGGAAGGTTGTTGCAGGTGTGGTTCGAGGCATCGCCGAAGTTGCTGCCGATGACCACGGTGGTGTGATCGAGCAAGGTTCCGCCTTCTTCCTGAATTCCATCGAGTTCGACGAGGAATTCATTGAGGTGCTTCATGATGTCGACCTCGATGCGGGCGAGCTTGTCGAGCATGTCCGTCTTGCCGCCGTGGTGGGAGAGGGTGTGCCAGCCGCCGGTGGCGCCGGGCACAGTGATCGCTCCATAGATCCAGTCGAGCGAAACTGTGATGACCCGTGTCGAGTCCGTCTGGAAGGCGAGCTTGGATAACTCAAAGAGGTTCCGGATCTTCGTGGAGAAAGCGAATTGCTGGTCATCAATCAAGGTGTCGAGGACTTCGGGCTTCTGAGTCTTGAGCCAAAACTCCTCATGTTTGAGTTGGGCTTCCAGCTCGGTGATGACGGTTCGATAAGAATCAATCTTGGAGACGTCGCCCCCGTCCTTCTTGAGCTTCGCCATGTCTCGATAGAGGCACTCGACGACATGTCGGTCGTTTTCGATTTGCTCGCGCTTGGCATTGAGATCCTCTTCGCCGAAAAGTCGCTCAAAAATCTGCCGCTCATCGTGCATAGGTGGGATGGCCACGCCGCGGCTGTTCCACGAGCAGCCCCAACCGCGGTCGTAGATACTGAAAGAAAGGTAGGGAAAGCGGGTGTCGCCGCCCATCTCACGGGCAAGCACCTGATCGAGCGAAATGGTATTGGTGAAGCTGTTCGACTCGGGGCTCGGCGCACCAGTCAGGAACGATTTTTCCGAGTCGTGGTTGCTGGTATCCATTCCCGGATGAAAGAGATTCTGGAACACCGTCATTTTCTCGCGCAGCGCGAGGTCTTTGAGGTAAGGCGAAGTGTCGATTTCGCCGCGTTTCTGTGGGAAAAAGTTTGGCTCGAAGAAGCCCAGCGAGTTGCAGATGAAGATGACCCGCTTGGGCGGACTCTTGGCTGCAGAAGCCGTCTCGGCTCTGAGGCCCAGCGACTGCATCGCTAGGGGCAGTGCGGCTCCAAATTTCAAAAATTCTCTGCGGCTGTACGGGTTCATTGGCTCTCGGTGGTCAGGGATTTAAACAGCACTTGGGTGATCAAATCTTTCAAGCCAAGGTTCGAGGGGTCTTTGGAAATGAAATCCCAGAGAGCCAATCGCTGGTCGAGGTCCGGTTTATTCCCGTTGGCATACTCATGGAACTTCTTGGCGAAATTGTAGGCAATCTTCTCTTCGCCTTTGAGGAGATACTCCTTCAATCCGAAGATATCGGCAAACTCGTGGCCGCCGATCTCTCCCGCGCTGTCGACCTTGCCACCCAGCTTGAAATAGCCCTTGGGGCGATACTGGAAGGTGCCTCCGTGCTTGCTCTTGATCTTGTAAACTTCACGCCACTCACCTGAGGCATCGAAGCTCTCTAGCGCGAAGCCGTAAGGGTCGATGCTCTTGTGGCAGGCGAAGCAGGTTTTGTTTTTCTTATGCTCCTCGATCTGCTCCTTGAGGGTGGCCGCCTCCTTACCGTGATCTGGCTCAAGAGCCGGAACGCTCTCCGGCGGTGGTGAAAGCGGCGTGCCGACGATGTTCTTCGAGATCCAGGCACCCCGTAGGATGGGTGAAGTTTCGAAGCCGTCGGTCGTCACCTTCAGCACGCTGGCCATGGTCAGAAGACCGCCACGCGGGGTGTCCGGCGGAAAGTTCACCTTGCGCAGTTCCTGACCCGTCACCCCCTCGATGCCGTAGTGGCGCGCGAGGCGCTGGTTGAGGAAGGAAAAGTCGGAGTCGATCAGCGTGCCAGCCGGAAGGTTCTCTTCGATCAGGTGCTGAAGATATGTGCGGGTTTCCAGTGGCAGGTAGTAGTTCAGCAAGTCGTCGTAGAGCGGGTAGAGCTTGAGCGACGGTGACACCTTGCTCAGCCCGCGCAGATTCAGCCACTGGTCGCTGAAGGAGCGCACCATGCGTTCGCTCCGCGGATCGCCGAGCATGCGCTGGATCTGTCCGCGCAGGGTTTCGCCCTGAAGTTTATCCTTGGCGGCCAGGGCGAGCAGTTCGTCATCGGGCACCGAAAGCCAAAGGGTGCGGGATAAGTCCGCTGCAGTGGCGAAGGACGGGTTGGAATGCTCACCCGGCACCATCAGAAAGCGCGGTGAACAAAGAATGGCTTTCAATGCAACCTTGGTCGCCTGGACCAGGTCACCATCCGCACCAAGACGTCTCAGGCCGACCTTGAAATACGGCTCCAGTTCTTCGTCGCTGAGTTTAGAAGAGAACGCGCGTTCGGCAAAACGTCGCACCACCCGCTTGAGCTCTTCCGGGGAGTTGGCCGCCACCTTGATAGGCGAGATTGAAACCGACTTTTTGATGGGAATGAGCACGTCGAGCTTGCCGGCTGAGGCAATCGACTTGCCATCCAGCGACACCGCATCCGTGACAAGAAACTTGATGAAGCGACTCTTCGTTTTTGTCGGGAAAATGATCGGCTGCTCGTTTGCCAAGCGCACATCGAGTCCACCCGCCATCACTTTGTCGCCCCACGATTCTCCGTCTTCGGAAAAATAGATTTCGTAGGCTTTGACCAAGCCGTTGCCATTTCCACCCGACCAGGTTGCGAAGGACAGACCCTCGATTTCCACGGCTTCGGGATTCTCGAAGACCACGTAGTGCGGCGGCTTGGCCACGGTCGGCGTGAACTGTGTGTGCCAGAAGGTGAGGTTCGAGCCGTCTTGCATCTTCTCCTTTTCCATCTCTCGCTGGAAGCTGCTCACGCGAACCTTACCGCCGATCTTCTGAAGGTTCGTTTCGAAGCCCTGCCCCTCTTCCACGACTCGGACTCCCGCCTCGATCGGCAATCCCTCGAAGGTGCGGACGTAGGAGGTTGGGGGCCACGCATCGACCAGCGGGCCACGCGCTTTGAACTGCTTGATGTAGATGCCCTGTTTCGGGTTCTGCTGACGGAAGTTGTGCTGCGAAAAGCAATGCACCGAAACGCTTTCTCCCGGGCGCAGGTAGGCACGAATGGTTCGCGACTCGAGCTCCCTGTTGCCCAGCGAGATAACTCCGAGCAGCCGCTGCGGCTGCGGACGGTCGTCGGCATAGTAGTACTTTCCGGCATGAACCTGCAGGCTCATGTCTTCCTCGAAGTCGGCGACCTTCGCCGCGTCGAAGGTCAACTCATACCACCCAGCCACCGGTGGATCGAAGCCCTCGTAGAAGAAAGAGTAGCTGTTGCCATTGTTCGCTCGCGTCCAGGAGAAGAGATTTCCCTCCTTGTAGGGGCGATGGTAAATGTTGTAGGTCTCGTGGCTGTCGCGCACCTTGCTGGTGGTCCACAAGCGCTCGTTGGGATATCCCTCTTTAGGAAAGGCTTCCTCGAGTATGCGATTGGCCACCGAAAAGTAAGAGCCCAGCATTTCGCGACTCAGCTTGATCCGACGGTCCGAATCGAAATCGTTGGTGCCGCGGTCTTCGGGGATCTCCTCCACCAGGTTCAGATTGGTGCCCAACAGATCGTTGAGTGAATGCACGAATTCATGCCGGCTCATCCGGCGATAGCTTTCTGGTGTATTCTTTTGATGTTGTGCAGCGAGCCAATTTAAGAGGAGGATTTTTCCTTCCGCAGACGGCTGATCTTCATCGGCTGGGGGCATCTTCGCATTGATGATGTTCTCGAACATCAGTGCGCCGTCGAAGTCTTCCCTATCGAAAACGGCATCCATGTCGAAGCCACCTTTCTTGATGCCTTCAGCATGGCAATCGAAGCAATAGTTCTCTAGTATCTCCGTGACCTTCTCATCAAGAGGGATTGCCAAAGCGCTCATCGCCATAAGACCAGGCAGAGTCAGAAATGAGATATTTCGAAGCATCATGAGTTGCTTTTGATCGTGCGTGTTGCCTGCTCCGCTGCCTGAACTACCTGCCTGCTCACCTCCGCGAAGCTGCTTTTTGGCAGGCGTTTCGCCGGTCCGGAAATCCAGATCGCGCCAAGCACTTTACCACGACCATCATCAATCGGAGCCGCAACGCAATGGATGCCTTCGTTGGCCTCGGCATAATCGACCGAATACCCCTGATTCAGGATACGCTCGCATTCCTTTTGTAGTTCCACTTTGCAGGTGATGGTGCGCGGAGTGTTGGCTACCAGTTTGATCTTGGAGATGGCGCCTGTGCGCTGCTTATCGGACATATGGGCGAGGAGCAATTTGCCCGGCGCGTTGTTGTAGAGTTTGAAGCGCAGACCCAAATCCACCACGATGCGCAGCGGTTGAGTGCCCTCCACTTGGTCGATGATCGTGCCGTAAAGGTCACTGAGGACGCCCAATTGAACCGTCTCTTTGGTGCGATCCCTGAGGGCAGTCATAGCTGGCCTGGTAGCCTCGGGCAAGCTGAGTCGTAGCATACGGGGTGTGGCCAGCTTAAGCCATTGCCCGCTCAGGCGGAACGCCATGGACTCTTTGTTCCGCAGCAGGTAGCCGCGTCCCTGTAACGTCTGAGTGATGCGGAACACCGCATTCTTGGGAACTTCCAACCGATTGCTGATTTGCGAAAGTGTCATCCCCTCAGGGGACTCGCTCAGCATCTCGATGATGTCGAGGCTGCGGTCGAGAGCGGGCACGCTGCTTTGAGATGACTCCGGCTCGATGGAGGTAGAAGTGGTGGCAGGCATGTTTTGAGTTTTCTTGATTTCCCTGATTTTTCGGGCTTTGGGAGTCGCCGCTGGAGAATGGAATAAGTGTTCTACATGTGGAACGTTTTCTGCGAGGGGAATCTTTCAATCTATCACGAAGCTAATCCCCAGATGTCAGGATGCGCTTTTTCCACCCCCAGCGGGAACACCCTGATGGCTGTGTATCAGGTGCCATTACCGAATCAGTGAAGGGAAAGGAGAGTTCGCCAACGGGCAACATCGTATCCAATTCGACTGCTATTTTGACGGCGTCTTGAGCGTTGGCATTTGTGCTTCCACGGACACGCGCCACTCCTTGAGTTCGGTCAGCAAGGCCTTGGCCTTTGACGGATTTTGATCCGCAAGGTTGGTTGTCTCCGCGAGGTCGTCTTTTAGATTATAGAGTTCCAGACTACCGTCTTCGAAGAACTCGATCAATTTCCAGTCGCCTTTACGGATGGCGCCATAGGGTTTGGTCCGATGGTAATGTGGGTAGTGCCAAAACAGACTGCGCTCTGCGATGTCACCCTCTTGCAAAAGAATGGGCTTCAAGCTGACCCCGTCCAAGTGCTGATCCTCCTTGGCCGGCAAGCCTGCAAGATCCAGCAGAGTTGGATAGAAGTCGGTGCCTGTCATCGGAACCTCACTCACCCCTCCCGGCTTGATGGTTCCAGGCCAGCTGACAATCACAGGCTCGCGAACTCCGCCTTCATGCGCAAATGCCTTCCGGTTCTTTAGGCCGCCAGTGTATGGATTGTAATCCGCACCGTTGTCACCGGTGAACACCACGATGGTATTTTTATCGAGCTGGAGCTCCTTGAGTCTGTTCAAAATGCGGCCCACGCTGTCGTCAAGACTCTCGACCATCGCCGCATACTTGGGGTTGGTCTGCTTGTATTCGCCAGCAGCGAGTTTCTTCTTATATTTTTCAACGAGTTCGGGTTTGCCCATGATCGGGCCGTGAACCGTGTAGTAGGACATGTACAGCAGGAAGGGATTGCTCTTGTTCTCAGCGATAAAGTCGACCGCGTAGTCCGTCAGGCGATCGGTCAGGAAGTCCCCTTCCTTGCTGGTCACATTCGGCATGCCGAAGGGATGAAAATACTTTCCCGGACCTTTGGGTTGCCCCCATTCGCGGCCGCCAATATTGATGTCGAACCCATGGTCCGTGGGGAAATGTTTCTTCATGCGCTCCGGCTCGCGGGTTGGCATGAGGTGCCATTTCCCAACAAAAGCCGTTGCATATCCATGCTCTTTCAAGGCCTCAGGTAGAATCGTCAATTCGTGATCCATGTACATTTGCCAATCCGGAATCTTCAGCTTGGCATTCTTTTTGGTATGGCCAGCAATCCAATCGGTTAGATTGGTGCGCCCCGGGTAGCGGCCGGTTAGAATCGCGGCCCGACTTGGGGAGCACACCGTGCAGGCGGCGTAGCCGTCACTGAAGCGTATACCGGATTCTGCCAGTGCATCAATATGGGGAGTCTCGTGCAAGTCGCTACCCATGCTCGCCAAGGCGCCTTTACCAAAGTCATCGACTAGGAAGAAAACGATGTTGGGCTTCGGGGCGGCTTGCGCCTCACTCGAAATTGCCAACGCTATTGCTCCACTCAGTGACAACGCACTCAATTCAAGAAACTCACAGTATGTCCGAAATCTTCTGGTTCGCATGCACAAGAATTAAACCATCTCTTGCTCCAGACCAAGTTCCTTCAACTTTTGCCAGAAACCTGGTCGACGAAAAGGCAGCGAACTTTCTGTGATCGATCCTTGGATTATGGAACGTCTTCGGATGTGTTTGATCACCACGACTAGCAAATGATGTCCTGATTACTGTTCCGAGTGAGCAAGTGCTCGACTCGACCAAGTGCTGATGAGATCGACGACGTATTCGGCATCGCTTGGATGAGTCAGAAGGTGGTCGGCGTCGGGGAGCGAGATGAAAGACTTTGGGTGTTGGAGGGCGGAGTAAATGATGCCCGCATTTTCCAAATCAACAGTTTGGTCAGTCGGTGAGTGCATGATAAGTGTCTCGACGCCACGCAGCTGCTTGAGCGCTTCGAGTTGTTGATGTTCTTCGAAGTCTTCGAGGAATTTTTTACCAATGCGGAAGGGGCGTCCCGCGAGACTAATCTCGGCTTCACCTGATTTTTCGATCTCGGGAATGGCGTCTGCAAAGAGATGCTGAACATGCTCAGGCTCAGCTGGAGCGCCGATGGTGGCGACGGCTTTGATTTCGCGGATCTTGCCGGCAGCGGCAAGGACGGCAGCGCCCCCAAGGGAATGACCAACCAGAAGAGAAGGCGCTTGGAAATGATTGCGGAGCCAATCGGCGGCGACGATGAGGTCGTCGACGTTTGTGAGAAATGATGAATCGGAAAAGTCGCCAGAGGATTTTCCAAGACCGGCAAAATCGATACGAAGGGTTGCGATGCCTTTTTTTGCAAGACCACGAGAGATGCGGGTTCCTGGGAGGAAGTCTTTTCCGCAGGTGAAGCAGTGAGCGAAAATCGCGAAGGCGACGGGGGTGCCTTCCGGCATGTCGAGGATGCCCGCGAGATGCCCGATTTGAAGTGGGTTCGAACCCGTTTGAAGTGCTGGAAGGGAACCCGCCAGGCCACCTGCGAGGGCAGCTCCCACATCGCCATCGCGGGCCGCGAAGAGGATAGCGAGAATCATCGCGCGGGCTGAGGTATCACCTCCGCAAAGGGCATTTTCACTCATCGTTGATTCAAATGTAGCCGCGGGTCTGAGGGCTAAGTAGAGAGTCAGCGGAAATGCTTCCGGGAGATGGCAAGTGAGTCCGAGGCTCGCAGAGACGGCAAGGGCATCATCGCCGAGAGACATTACTTTCTGCAAGGTCTCCGCGTAATCCAGTGCGTTAGAGTGGCTGGTGTCGCGGGCGGTTTCAAAGGCCTCGAGTAAGGAGGCGCCTCCTTCGATGGCGCGAGTTGCCCTAGCGAAAAATTCGGCGGAATCACTCACAGTGGGATCTCCATGAGTGAGTTCAGTCTGCGCCCTGACCGCTGCGACCAGATCATCGAGATTCAGATCGGTATCGAGTAGAGGAGCGATGCGTGAAGCTCCGGCGAGGTCGTTGGAATTTGAGGGAGACTGGCCTTCACTGGTCAGGGTTTCTTTGGAAGCTCCGTCGAGGAATCCATCGTATTGTTTGATTTTGGAGAGCCAATCTTGTTTCCATTTTTCGGGATCGAAGCTGCCGTGCGCTTCAATCGATGAGGCGAGCCATTTGGTTTGGTCACCGTAGTGGGTCAGCTGGCCCGCTTTTCGGTTCGGGTGGTAGTTGCTGGCAGGGTCGGTGAATTGGTGGACACCCTCTGGATAAAGTCGCGCCAATTTTCCTTGGTTGTAGATCCAGTGAGGGCCAAGTGATAGAGCATCGGAGACGAGGGCGGCTTGGAGGTATTTTTTCACAGCGGGATTGTTGGGTCTAGTTTTGGTTGGCAGCGCGGACTTTAGCGACGGCTTGAACTGCGGCGGGCATGAACAGTTCGTTGAGAGCTGGGTGGATGTAGATCATTTCTAGCAACTCTCTAACATCATTTTTCAAATGCATGAGCATGAGAATTTGGTGAATGACAGTGGAAGCCTCCGGACCAATGAGGTGGCAACCGAGGACTGAGTAGTCCTTCGGTGAGACCAAGAGTTTGGTGCGTGGATAGTCTACACGGGTCGACATGGCACGTGCGCTGGCCAGCCAATCTTCAACCACCGAGACGTATGGGATTCCCTCAGCAAGCAATGATTCTTCGGTGTGTCCCACACTTGCGACTTCAGGGTGAGTGAACATCGCGTGTGCGATGTGGCGTTCATCGATAGGGCCCGTGAGGCCTTTGATGAGCTTTTTACGGAGATACTGGACTTCGTAGGAAGCAGCATGCTGAAGCATGTAGCGACCATTCACATCTCCGGCTGCGAAGATGCCTGGAACCTCGGATTCCAGATTGTCATTCACCGGAACAAAGCCTCGTGAATTGGGGGTGAGCCCCGTTTTCTCAAGATCAAGAGATTGCGTGTTCGGTCGCCGTCCAATCGCAAAGAGAACTCGCTCCGAGGTGAAAGATTCCTCCTGACCAGCGATTTTAAATGTCGCGGTGAATTTCGTTCCATCGTAGCTCAAATTCATCAAAGAGGCGCCCGTGTGTGTATCAACTTCCTTGGCAAATTCGGTCGCAAAGATTTTCTCAATATCGGCATCGGCACGGCCTAGTAATTTTTCTCCTCGTGCGAAGAGGCTGGTGGGTACTCCGATCCCTGCGAAGAATGCAGCCATCTCGGTGCCGATGAATCCACTTCCGATAACGATCAGGCTCTTGGGTGGCTCATCCTTGAGTGGGAAAAGATTGTCACTTGTCCAGACCGGGAGCTCTGCAAAAGGCGGTGGAATCGGGGAAGATCCTGTTGCGATTACGATGCTCTCGGCGGTGAGCCTGCGCCCTGCGACTTCGATCGTTTTTGGCCCGACAAAATGTCCTTCGCCTCGGATCAGCGTTGCCTCTGATGTTTCGACACGTCCTTCGTAGCGACCGTCCACTCCTTCGACCCATTCATTGACACTCCCGAAGAGACGCTTGGCGTCGATCCCTTTAAATTCGGCATCGATGAAATGACGGTCGGCATGGCGGATATTTCGAGCCGCTTCTGCGAATCCGATCAGGAGCTTTGAAGGAACACAGCCGCGGTTTGGGCAGGCCCCGCCCAGACGATCTCTTTCGATTAGTGCTACCTTTTTCCCAGCCTGCGCAGCTGCGATTGCAAGGGCGGAGGCCCGTCCGCCTCCCAGGATGATCAAGTCGTATGGTTCAGTCATGTTGTGAAAAGGATTCTCCACACAGTGAGGAGATCAGGTAAAGAGCCGTCTCACTTAATCGACGAATGCCGCGTATGGATAATTTTTTGGCACTAAAGTGCTTGCCGTTTTTCGGATCCGGCCAAGGCTTGTTCGCAAGATGAGAAACCTACTTTGCCCGCTTACCGCCTTATTCGCTTTGAGCTCCTTCGGTCTGGCCGAGAAGCTCAACGTTTTCATCGGCACTGGCTCGAAGGATGCCGAAGGGATCTACCACTGCACGTTCGATACGGAGAAGGGTAAACTGAGTAAACCCGCGCTCGCTGCCGAGATCGAGCGGCCCGGTTTCTTAGCATTCAGCCCAGACGGCAAATTTCTCTACTCCTTGGGCAAGCAAGGAAATGCCGACTCAGTCAGCGCTTATGCCGTGAATGGTGCCAAACTCACGCTACTGAATCACGAGCCCATTGGCGATGGGGGTGGCGCCCATATTGCCGTGCACCCCAACGGCAAGTTTCTTGTGACTGCTCAATATGGTGGCGGATCGGTGGCGGTGTTTCCGATTCAAGCAGACGGTAAAGTTGGCACACGCTCTCAGCTCATCGAACATGAGGGTGGTTCTGGGGTCGTAGCCAAGCGTCAAGACAAGCCCCATCCGCATTGGGCTGGTTTCTCGCCTGATGGTAAGTTTGCGTTCGTTCCCGATCTCGGACTGGATGATATCGTCATCTACAAGACTACGGCCGAAGGAAAACTAACCGAACACGGCCGCGCGACCACAGTGCCGGGAGGCGGACCACGTCACATGCGTTTTTCCACCAATGGCAAGTTCATTCACCTACTCGATGAACTGTCTTTATCTGTCACCACCTTTGGCTATGATGCAGCGGCAGGTACTGCTAAGAAACTTGGCACCACTCCGACTTTATCCGAGGAAGTCAAAGCCAAGGAGAACTTCAACTCCTGCTCCGAAATTGTCACCCATCCCAGCGGCAAATTTCTCTACGTAGGGAATCGTGGCAACGACACAGTGACGGCGCTCAAAGCCGATGCGCAAACTGGCAAAACGCAAGTGATCGAAGTCGAGCCCATTCGCGGGTCGTGGCCTCGAAACATTAATCTGACCCCTAGTGGTAAATGGCTGATAGCAGCGGGCGCTCACTCCAACACCCTGTCTGTGTTTTCAGTGGACGAAAAAAGTGGTGAACTAACCTTCATCCCGCGCAGTCCGGTGACCGTGCCTGGACCGATCTGCATCGTATTTGGCAAATGACCTGAAAGGTCTCTGAGGTCTAGCGTTCCTTGGCCAAGAAGTCTTTCCCTTTTCCCTGCCAAGGCTCTTCGTCGACATCAAACCAACGCGAACGTCTAGCGCGATCCTTGTTGTAGGGAGGCGTGAAGATGTCGACCAACTGAGTGAGTTCCCGTGCTTTGAGGCGGTGGATGTTGCGCTCTTTGGAAGTGAGCGTGGAGACATTGGCCTTCACCAAACGCTCATGCGAAGTTTCGCGTAGGAGCAAATGGCCGGCCTCGGGCTCCTCTTCGAGCTCATCGTAGTTCCAGACATCGATGTCTCCGGTCGCGCACAAAAGTACGCCAGTCATTTCCGGATGGTCGTGATAGTGGATCTTCTCGTCTTTCTCAAATTGCAGGAATGATACTTGGAAATCCTCGTTCTTTTCCAAGGTGTCGAAGTCGATGCGGCCATTGCCGATTCCCTTTTTGGCCTTCTCGAAAGCCTTGGCTAATGCTGGATCCTTGAGGTCGAGGCGATCAGCAAGAGCGGCAATTTTATTGACGTAAGCGGGTTCGTTCCAGCGGTCGAGATGTTGTTTCGCAGCCTCCTTGGTCACGGCTTCCAGAAAAGCGTCCCAGTGGATTGGTGCATCGGCAGCTATCCGGCCCTCGAAGGCCGCTGCGCGTGTCGCGAGGGCGGTGATGCTTGGTAGGGCCAATGTTACTCCTAAGAAGCTAGGTAGGCTGGTGCGAATGAACTCGCGGCGGGAATAGTCGTCCATAACTTGATTGATCTCTGTTTAATTGTTTGATTTTCGTCTTTTGACCAGCTCGATGGCCTTTTCCGCAAACCTTGCGCCTAAAGTCTTGTAGCCCTCCTTGGTATAATGAAGGTCATGAATGAGTTTTCCGCCCACCATGCGGTCGTTCAGATCGTCCGTATCGACCCAAGCACCATAGGCATGGCCTTCGGCGAATTCCTGCTGGACCCGCCGGATTGTCAGGCGGCCCTCCAAGCGCTTCGGATTGTCCAGCCCAGCATCGCTAATTCGTCCGATGACGACGTTGATTTTCTCGAAGGAAATGTCCTCTTCCAATTGGCTAAGCAGTTCCTTTAAATAGGCATCATAGGCCGTATTGTTTAAGTCAGACTCCCCCTGCATCCAAATGAAGGTAACGGTCTGCAGTTCTTGCCCCTCGATGGCAGTTTTCACTTTTTTGATCAGCGGTATATACAATTCCCCTCTCACCTTCGGCACCCGCCCTCTCGTCGGAGGTGGGTCTTCGTGATTCGTTTTCGCCCAACTGCGTATCGACTGCCCGCTATTGGCATTCTTCACGATAATCACCTGACCTTCACCAAAAGCCTTCGTCACAGCCGGCGTGAAGGAAATTTCCGGATCCATTCCGACCATGTTCGACTGCCCCGAGAGGATGAAAAGGTGTTTGCTCTGGTTGGTCTCGATTTCCGCCGCCGCGAATGAACCTGTGATGAGTCCAAGTAGCATCAAGGTGAAACATGCGGATAAGTTACCAATGTTGTTCATTCGATCTGATTGTTACGCGTGCATGTTCATCGTCTTACAGAACCACGTTATTCGTTAGACCGTTTTGCGGATGGAATTGCCGATATTGGTTTCGTCCGCCCGAAACGGTGCCTGACATCGCGTAGCCAATTTCTTCGAACCCAAAAAATCCACTCGATTTCGGCAAGGCCATTTGGAAATCGGTCTACGCACTTCGACTCATTTGAGCACCGTGAGAATCCCTTTACCAGCAATCGATTCACTTTTATGGGTCGCGCTGCTACCGGGTGGACCCCAAGTTCCCGGCTTCTGAGGGACATCATCAATCCTCAACTGTCCGACCGTTTCATTCACATTTAGAATCAACTTAGCTTTTGAGCGCCGATCGTGTGGACCAGAGAGATCCAGTCTGGCTCGATCATCAATCGTATCTTCCGCAATTAGAATGAGCGTCGCATGAGTTCCAATTTTTACCGACCCATTGCTGAAGCATCCCGACTCCTCCGCTTGCACGCGGAACCCCTGATTTTGCGTAGACTCTGCAAGAAATCCTCCAGTGAACGAATTCTTGGCAGCTAAGCGGAATATATTGTTGTTTACCCCGATCAGTGCCAATCCTTGATCTCCCGTCACTTCTCCTTCGAGTAGTCGAGTTGTATGATGGCCCTGTGTGGAAACCCCTCCCCAGATTTCAGCTTTTCCATCAAGCACGATCGGGCCAAAGGACTGCAAGTTTTGGCCGCTACCAACAACGAGCTTTGAACCTTCCTTGAAAATCAGCCTCGCGGGAGCCTTTGGAATCGCGCCTATTCCGGCATCAGAAACATGCAAAGAGGCATTTTTACGAAGTACTAGATCTCCCGTAAATGCTGGGACCGCCTTGGCGGCAGCTGCTTTAACCCCTGGTCCAATAACCGCAGTTTGCTCACCACTCGGTAGTTTGCCCGACGTCCAATTCGTTTTCTCCAACCAGTCACCGTTTTTACTCATTGACTGAGGCGCAGCTCCGAGAAATTCGAGTGGATCAAGGGCAGCCCGACTGAAGCGTACTTCATCCATCGCAAGGCGTTCCGGGTTTCCCACAGCGCCAATCCTGAACGGGTTCACCTGAGTCCCCGGTATCTGCGAGTGGGGCACCGTGGTTGAGGCGATCTGCTCACTATCCAAATAGAGCCGCATCTCGCCCATATCTTTGGAATAATCATGCTGCCACACCGCCGCGATATGATGGGGTTTCAGATCGGTCACGTTCAGATCCTCACTCAGCGCCTGAGTCATCGCTGGACCCGAATCCCAGAAAAAGCTCATCTGTCCACGACGAACGGAACCTCCAGGTGGTCGAAGATCGATGTGCCACCCTTGTTGCTCATTTAGCTCCCCGCTACGGGTTCCTGCAAGAAATACGGGGCTACTCACTCGATCGCTGAGTAACCAAGTCTCCAACGTAAACGAGCGATCCGCTCGGAGAGCGAAATCACCGGAGGGTTCGGCTTCCACCCACACGCCGAGCTTCATGCCACCCTCGTTTTCGACACCCGTAGTCGGCAGTCTAGCTGGCCCGAGTGGTTTGAAAGTTGAGCCCTTGGATACTTCATTCAACGAATGGCGATTTTTACTATCATGTAGGCCCTCTTCGGGAGTCTCCATTCTCCACCAAGCCACCACCCGCTCTTCCGGCGCGGGTGGCTTGGGCACTGGCTCCGGAGCCTTTGCCGACTGAGGAATGACAGCCGGCTTATTAGGCGAAGGTAGCGCTTTCTCTGGTTGCAATACTGCCACCGCCGGATCTGCTGGTTTGGCCACTGAAGGCTCGACGATCACGATTTCAGGCGTCGGCTTAACTGGCGTATTTTTACCGGGTTCTGAGGTCTTCTTTGAAGGCTCCTCAAGCTTCTCATTCTTGGGAGAAAGCAGATCTGTAGATTCTGAAGAAGCGATTTCAATCGCGACCTTGCTTGGGGCGAACCATTGTTTTCCAAACCAGGCCGCTGGAATCGCAAAGACGAGCAGAGCTGCCGCCGCAGGAAGAATCCGCCGCCAAATACTTTTTTGTTGATTGGTTTTCAGGCTAACCGTTGCCGTCGGGTTTGCAGAGTGGAGCCAGTTGCCGCTGCTTACTTGAGCCATTTCGTTTCTCGCCACCCAATCCTTTTCGGGCGCTCCATTCTCAGCCTCGAAGGCTTGTAGATAGAATGACGTGACTTGCAAAGTGGTGCTATCCAGATCTTGTCGACAGGCACGCATGTCGAACTGCACCGCACGAAAATCGACCTCTCGACTTTCAGAATCGTAGACCACGTAGCGTGCTCGTAGGTCCTCTGGCGTTCTTGGTTCTCCGACCGAACCGACATTGACGATGTAACGACTCGATGCGTTTAGAATGCAATTCCCATCGGGGTGCTCAAGCACCTGACCACCCGAATTCAACTCAAAGACCTTCGGGTGATGCGTATGGCCTACAAACGTTAGAAAGTGTTTACTAGCTGCGAAGTTCACCTCGGCAGAATCGATATCTGTGATGTAGTCGAATCGCTTTGGATCACAGATCTCGGCATGCACGAACAATAGATCCTCCGATTCAATCGCCAAGGGGACCGAAGATAAAAACTCCTTCGCTTCTTCTGTCAGAGCCGCCGCAGTCCACTCGGTGGATTGGCGCGCATGATCGTTGAAAACCGAGTAGTCCATCGCACCGATCGCTGCTGCGTCGTGATTACCCATGACAAAGTTCGAAGTCACCGAGCGAATGGAATCCAGCACCTCCATCGGCTTCGGGCCATAGCCCACGACATCGCCAAGGCAGATCAGCACATCGACCCTCTGAGCACGCATATCAGTGAACACACTTTCCCAAGCACGTAGATTCGCGTGGATATCAGAAAAAATTGCGTAGCGCATGAGAGTGTCTAAGCAGGCTCCAATCATACTCATGATATGCGCGACCACTTTCAAGTCTGATCCATTACGACAAATATCCTAACAACGATAGTTACCGTCGATTCTTTGGTTGGGCATGAGTCAGCACCGGTAATTCATACGTTCTTAAAATGTCTCTTAGTATTGAACCTACGAGACTGAAAATCTTCGTTCATGATTCTCGGCGTAGATAGAAGGGAGGGGTAACTCTGGGCATTTTACTTGATGGGGAGAGAGAAAAAAAAGAATACTATCAGCTGAATCGTGATTTTGAACCTTGTCGCCAAACGCTGAGACTAGAGAGGAATCGCCTTCATGCACAGGTGGCCAATGCAATCTCCAAATTATGTAACCACCATTCAACATAACACAAAACCAAAGAAAAAAAACCATGTCTAAAATCAACTATTTATCCGCATTGTCCTTCGGCACTCTCATCGGATTGTCGACGACTCTTACCTCTCATGCCTCCAGCATCATAGCGATCGCACCTGAGCCAGGTATTTACTCGATCGCCGGCCAGTCGGTGGCGACACCGAACCCGAACAACGGCGAATTTATCGGGCTGGGGAACACAAATGTCCTGACGATCGTGCAGAAGCACTACTTTGCAGCACTTCCTGGTCCTTCGGTCGCACCAGTCGATATTGTTCTTACCGTTGGGGATACCGGCCCGGGAACGACGGAATATATGGTAGTTGAGAACGTGCAGAATAGTACCGGGGTTGATTGGAGTGGATACCGTGTGGAACTGGGATTCGGAGTTGGCGCTGGCTTCGTACAATCCACAACAGGCGACGGATTGGATTTCGACAACGAAGACAATTCGCCGATTAACTTCGCACCACTGCCAGCAGACTTCACTACCGTGACTCGGCCGAACGAAGACGTGCTTTTGGCGACGGGAGGTACTTTGCTCGATGGGCAGTTCTCCGGGACCGATTTCGTTTTTCATCTCGACGTGCCTGACGGGATTACTGAGTTCACGCTGCGGCAACAGCCGATTCTGGCGTCAGATTCCAACGTCATTCCAGAGCCCAGCGCCTTGTCGATGCTCGGTCTGTCTATTCTATTTACGCTAAAACGTAGGCGCTAACTCGGTTGTTCTTCCAAGAAATGGCTCCGATGAGTCTAGGGGTCGGACCATTTTAGGAAGCGGTTGTGAGGACGAGGCAATGATGGGTTTTGTAGGAGCCCGGCCTGCCCCGTCACCAATCTCTTTATGTCCTGCCTTTCTTTTCTGGCAAAATATGACGTGAGGGACATGCTCCAACATCTCTAAGTTAGAACATCAATGATTAACAAAAAGAAACTTTCCGCATTCATCTGCTTACTTTCAACAACCGTCCTCAGTACAACGATCGCTTGGTCAAACGACGGTCTGACTGGCGCGATGAAAGGCTCCGATTATTATAAGGTTCATCCTTTGTTTAATCCTCACCCGGTAGAAAATCGGAACTACACCATCAGTCGGTTCGGGCCAGTGGGTATTGGGATCGATTTGGTTTCGCCGATTTTCACGATGAAGATCCGTAATGTGGAGCCCGGCTCCCCAGCTGAGGGGAAACTGGAGCCAGGGCAAATCATCAAGTCGATTAACGGTGAAGTGCTCAAAGACATTGACCCGCGCATGTGGTTGGGCCAGATGGTCGCCAAAGTTGAGGCTGCCGATGGGAAGATGAAGTTCGAGGTAACCGACAAAGACGGCAAGGGATCCAATGCTGTGCTTGTTGAGATACCCGTGCTAGGAGCCTACAGCAAAACTTGGCCACTGGACTGCAAGAAGTCTCAAAAAGTCGTCCGCAATCTCGCCGATTATTTGGCAAAGAAAGGAAATCACGCAGGGCCGAGCACCAAAGGCTTGGGTTTACTTTTCATGCTATCCACTGGTGAGGAAAAAGACCTCGAAGTCGCCCGTGGTTGGATTAAGGAACTGGTAGAGGAATACAAAGATGTCGAACGCATTGATAGCAACTCCTACTACACTTGGAATGTAGGATATGGCGGCCCGGCTCTTTGTGAATATTATTTGCGCACTGGCGACGATTCAGTGATGCATCTGATTGAGCTACTCACCGACTACGCCAAGCGTAGTATGTACAATGGTGGCTGGAGCCACCGAGGTATCACACTTACCTTTCCCTACATGGGCGGCGCGCATCTGAATGCCTGCGGTGTGCATGTCGTGACCTTCCTTCTGCTCGCAAAAGAATGCGGAGCCGAAGTTGATGAGTATACGCTTCAGACCTCATTGAAGCAATTCTATCGCTACGCTGGACGTGGCAACACACCCTACGGAGATGGCCTTCCCGAGATGAGCTTTGTGGACAATGGAAAAACCGGTGCATTGGCTTTCACGATGGCTGCAGCGGCCGCGCTCACTCCCGAGGGTGAAGAGAGCATCTACGCCAAGGCGCGCGATATCTCAGCTGTGAAAAGTTTCTACTCCACCTCTTGGTTGAACCATGGCCATACCGGTGGCGGGATCGGTGAGATCTGGCGAGGAGCATCCATGGGCTTGATGACGGAGAAGAAGCCAATCAAGCACCGTGAGTTTATGGACAACCGCCAATGGTTTTACGATATCTCGCGTCGCTTCGATGGGTCCTTTGGTATCGTTGGGGGCGGTCATCGCTATGATAAGGAACTCTGGGGAACCGGCATGGCCCTGTCCTACACGATTCCACGTAAGACTCTGCGGATCTCCGGTGCACCACCATCAAAGTTTTCCAAGAAATACCAACTGCCCAAGCGCCCGTGGGGCACCGCTCGGGATGAGGAATTCTACAACCTCGATCCCATTGCGGGCACGGCTCTTACAGCAGACCGGGTGGACGCCGAGAAGCTAGCAATTCATGGTTCATGGCCGGTCTATCGTGTTGTCATGGACCCAAAAGTGAGTGATGAAACCCTGTTTGAATACGCTCACCACCCCGACCACGGAATCCGCCGCTATGCAGTCGATGCAATCTACAAGCACAAGCGCGACCACCTCATTCTGAAGCTACTCAAATCGAAGGATACAAGAGCTCGCCACGCAGGCACGATTGCGATCTACGGAACTTTCAAGCGAGGGCCGATGAAAGGAGATCGTCTGACTGATGAAATGGTCAAGCTGATCGGCGATATGATCCATGATCCTGAAGAGTCTTGGTGGATCGTTTACAACGCCATTATGTGCCTGAACGCTTGCGATGCGAAAACCATCGAGCCGCATATTGACCGCCTTGTTTATTGGTTAGAGCACGAGGAATGGTGGTTGAACATGGCTGCGATGAACGTTCTCAACAAAGTTGCGACTGATCCCAAGCACTACGAAAGGCTTCTCCCGATTTACGGCAAAAAGATTCTTACCAATCGCCGTGCCGTCCCCCTCAGTCCTCTCAGTGGGCTCACCTCAGCACTTAAAAAAGCCAACCCTGAAGTTCAAAAACTCGGAGCTGAAGTTCTCGAAAAGGCCTACGCTCAGTTTCCGAGTGCTTACTCCGCCCCGGGTGGAGTCGACATGCACACCGCTGCCGACTTTTTTCAGCGCGAACTCAACAACGCCTTGAGTGATGTCCCAGGCGGAATGGATGCACTCAAGTCCATCCCCAAACGGACCTCGGCCTGGCAGAAGAGCCGCGATGACGCTGATCTTTATCGTTTCGACGGGAAGATCCAAGATGCGAAAGCCATTCATGGAAAGTGGGCCGTCATCGAGTTGATTCCGAATCCAGGGAGTTCCGGAGATGAGAAAAAAATCGTTCCCAAGAATCCTCTCTTCAAAGAACTCGTCTTTCAACCAGAAGGGAAAACGTCCAACTCTTCCTTTATCTGGACAGGTCAAAAACTCATCGATCTTGGTCGGAATCAAGTGCTGAAAATGAATTCTGAAAAGGGCAAAGATGGGACCCTCCTTTACATCGAAGCTGGTGGCTTTACTTCAGGTAAACCCGCCGACTGGCACCCAGGGTGGTATGTGCTCAAGCGGGTGAAGTAGGACAAAAAAATGGCAACTTCCCGAGGGAAGTTGCCGTCTTGCTTTGGAGAGATAAACCTACTATTTTTTTAGTAGTTCGACCATTGAAGCACCCATGGCTTCACCGACATTCATGTAGGTTTCGGGATTGCCGCTGTAGTGGCCACTGGAGCTGCCGCCTTTAGAAAGCGGATGAGTGTAAACGAAACCAACTTTACCTTTGAGTTCAGGATCTTCATTGCTAGCGACGGCCTTCATGGCGTTGAGGATCACTCCGTCACCCTTGGTAGAGCCTTCTTCGGTTTGACCAAGTGAGGCAGTCACAAATTTGGCGTCAGGGGCATTGAAGTCCTTGCGCAGCGCTTTGATAAGCTGAATGAGGTTCTGCTCATAGCGTTGGAAGTGAGCGGGGTTACGCATGTCTTTGTCACCCTGCCACCAGAAGAAGCCAGCCACTTCGTATTCTTTTGCTCCTGGGTAATACTTGTCGAGATTCTCGAGCACTTTCTTCGCAGCAGTCACGTCGCCATCATACTGGCAGCCGGCATACCATTCGCCTTCGACCGGTTCCCCGTTGCCTTTCGGGTCGTTCGGTGTGCCGCGGTAGCCAGGCTGCATTTTTCCGTCGTGCTCGTATGGTTCACTACCCGGAGGTAGAAGATCCCAGCCGAGACTGCGGTTACCGATGCAGCTTTTGAGAATGAGAACCGGAGCGTCGGTCACATTTCCGATATGATGTCCGATACCGATTTCTGGCCCGATTCTGCCACGAATGCTCATCCAGTCATTCTTCTTATCCTTTGCGGGACTGTTGCCAGAACACATGACGAATACGTCGCGAACATCTTTCCGAACGGTCCATTCACCGGCGTCATCGACAAGATAAGGATATTTTTCAGCAGCAACTTCTTGCAGGGGCCCTGCTTTTCCAAAGCCAAGCATGTTTGATTGTCCCATCAGGATGTAGACTTGGACGGGTTTGCTCATATCAGCAGGTTTTCCATCCGGATCCGGCATGGGAGTTTGTGCGGACGTAACGCCGGAGAAAGAGAGGCCGACTGCAGCGCAGAGACCGGGTATTTTCATTAGGTTTTGGTATTTCATGATTTATAAGTTCACCTGCGTTTTCGGAATTGCAGGGGAGAATAAGTCTACTCAAGCGTTGAGAACATCTTTCAGAATTGAATCGGTTCGATAAGCCTGTGTGTGGCCATTCTTTATTCTCCTTTGGTTGCATTCAGGGCTTCTGGGGAAAGCTTTGCTTCCTCCATCCAGAGACTGACGTGGCCGTTAGGTGGAACTGACTTGCCTTGGAAATCGGGATGATTGCCGTGGTAGTCGGTTTTGTTACGGAAGTGGGTGTAGCGCAGAAAGTTGATGACACCGATGGTCACTTTGCCACCCGAGAACTCTGGTAGAATATCGTCGAACACGTAGGCTCCGCGGATGCCTGTGTGGCGGTAGAAGCCGCCGTTTGCCTGAGTGAGGAGCTTGCCATTGACGTAGATGGCAAAACCCTCGCCGGAGCGATCGCAACCGGCTCCCCCTAGAATCAGGCGATAAGCATGCCCTTCCTTCACAGCAGGAATCTCAAAGGTCTGACGCATAAGCAGCACTTCCTTTTCCCAAAGTGTGGCCGGAACTTCGCTGCACCCGCAGAAGGGTCCAGTGCAGCTCGGGCGACGACGATCGAGTTTGCCACCCATCTGCCCAAAGGGCGCTTGGCCGGTCTTCCAGCCTGCTTTGGCTAGATCAAAATCCGTAGTATACCAATTTTCCATTCCCTTCGGATAGGTGATCTCGCGATAACGGTCGCTCTTGTCTGCTTCCTGTTTTTCGGGAGGATCAAAACTGAAGTAAGACCACTTGGCGGTGCGCATTTCTGGCCCGAATGGCTTCCAACCAAAATCGGGTGAACCTGCGATGTCGTAGTATTCAATCAGGGTGTCGAGGTCACTGCGGATATCGAGCGAGGCCTTTTTTGGTTTTTCTCCGGTCAAAATGCCCTTGAGATCGCTGCGGCTGTTTTCCGCGAAGGCTGCCTCAATGAAGCTTGGAATCATCTCTTCCATGATGATGGGTTTCAGCGATTGGCCCATTTCGCGGTAATATTCGGGAGTGTAGTGCGGGCCTTTTTTATTAAAGTTTCCAGTGACTGAATCGGAAAAGATCGTTTCAACATCCGGCTGCATTTTCGGCCGCTCCTCGGCGGTTAGCTTCTCTGCTTTTCCACCGTGTAATTCTACCATCGCGCGGCCTAGGGCATCTCCAGTTAGCGTGTAAGTTTCTGCATTGTGATTGTAGTGATAGCCCGTGCCGGTTGGGGATTCACCACGGGAGCGCCAGAAAGGTCGAGTGTCGACGCTAGTCACATTGCCAGCAAAATCAGGGTGTTGTTTTGGGTCGCCAACTGCCATTTGCGCTTCCCAAGTCATGTAGTGGCCGGGGTCCATCTCCATTCCTCCGAAGCCGACAGTTGCGACGGCCACCTGCATCTTGGGAGCTTTGAACTCTTTGCGTAGATCTTGAATCAGATTGACCAAGTGTTTCTCGTATTCTTCTTTGGGAACGTTTTTGTCCTTGTGTCCCTGAAACCAGACGAAGCCTGCCATTTCGTAGCCTTGCCCCTTGTAGTTCGGAACCACCTTGTCGATGTTTTTGAGCGTCTTGTGCACGCCCTCGACCATCAAATTGTATTCGAGGCCACAGAACTTATTGGCTTTCTCTTCTTCGGTCTTGCCGCTGGAAGGGGGACGGAAATCAAAGCTGAGTGCTCGGTTGCCCATGGATGACTCAATGAGCAAGACTGGTTCGTCGTGGTAGGTTCCCATGACGTAGCCGAAGGGTACTTCAGGGCCGATGAACTTACCATTCGAGGTGGCAGTAAGCGGACCTCCGCTACCAGCTTCTTCTTTCGAAGTACGAACATCCCAGTATGTCACGTCATTGCGGACGGTCCATTCGCCCTTGTCATCGACAAACCAAGTATACTTTCCGTCCTGATTCAGAGAGGTAAGATCGCCCTTTCCTTGGAGATCGATGTGCTTGAGCCACAGGGCTGCCGATCCACCTTTCATGTAGGTGATCGTGATCGGGTAGCGCTTACCTTGCTCGAGTGGGACGGGTGTCACCACTGCTTCTTTATCTAGGTCCTTGCGATAGACTTCCTTGCCTTCTAACAAAACGACCGCATGGGCGCTGTCTTCGAACCCCGCATGGATCTCGTGATTTCCACTCATGGGAACATCGATGAATGCCTTTGCGACGACTGTATGTGGGCCGTCGGTGGTTGGCAGTTGTGCCTCCACCGTGCCGAGGGCGACGGTGGTTTCCTTGGTGGGTGCCATGGCTTTGCTGTAGTCCAGTCCTTCCATGTAAGGTCCCGGATAGATTGCAACCTTGGCACCGGTAGGCGCGTTTTCCTCGGCCGACTGGTAGACGCCATGTTTCATCAGTGCCGAAGCGCCAACGGGCATACGACCAACTTTGACGTTTGGATCGGCGGAAAGAAAGATACTCGGATAGACGGGCTTGGATCCAGAGAGGTAGCCAAAGCCCACCATGTTCGACTGACCGGCGAGGATGTAGACCTTGACCTTGCCGTCAGATGGCGGGGTCGAGTCAGGCTTTGGAAGGGTGGCAGGTACTTCGGCTGCCGTGGCAATAGAGACGCTTAACGATATACCGAGAACCGTAGCTCGTTTCAATTGGTTCTTGTTTAAGAAGAAGTTTTTTCCCATGGATTCTTCTAAGTGAAGGCGCAGCGAAGTCCAGAACTCTCCGTGCGTTTTTCGTTTCAAGCCGAACCTTGCGAGAACGGCGATGCCACCATCAGTGGTCGAATGCGCGGGAAAATGTTCTATGCGTTTCCCTTTCTCCTATCGCGACCGTTTTCCAAAAGGCTCATCTTGATCCGGCGAAGGATTGTTGAGCGGCGTTTAGCTGTATGGGGTCGGGCTTCCCGTCCTGAGCGATCATTCGGAAGCGTGACAATAGCGGCTGATTTGGCTCGATGGTGTAGGGCTCTTTTACAGATGGAAGGATACAGAAGTAGGGCATCTTCGGGTGGATTCGTGTATGTTGTGGGTGCCGCACATTGCTTGGGTGAGGGATGAGTGTGATCGAAACGTCAGCTCCATCGACTGGGCCGGTCATGCAGACCCACAGTGGGCGACTGTGGTTGCCGGTTTTCTCATTCAGGCCCTCATTGGTGAACATACGGCAGGGGGTGACAAACTCGTCTTTGCTTGCCCCTTTCTCAGCGGAGGTGTGAGCGCTGGGAAACCATTGGCGGGAGCCGCGGATGGCCATGCCGCCGTAGTGGTAGCGAGTGAGAGTCAGCGGGGATTTTGTGGCGCAGCGTTGCTCTGAATGTAAATCAATGTGGCCGGTTTTGGCCTGGACGGTTACGTTCCAGATTTCCGTGAGTATTGTCTTTTCTCCATCGACGTGGGCTCGCTCGACTCGGAAACCAGATTTGTCCGGTCCGTTGATGATCTCCAGCACCTTGGAGTGGCGCACGGTGGCGGCGCTAGGTTCCCAGAAGTTCAGCTCTTTTCCCTCAAACTTCGCCTTTCGCCAGACAAGGAAGACGCCGTTCTGGTGGCTGTGATGAGGCTGCGGATAGTCGTCGGTCAGCACCCTGCCGCTCGGTGTGCGAATTGGGTGGATGAAACCGCTGCGGGCGTATTTTTGATCGACCCCTTCGGGGACTTTTGCTGTTTTGTGATAGGTGAGGACTGGGCTTCCGTTGCGGCTGATGATGATGCTGTCCTCGCCCTCTTCGCAAACCACCGTGCCTGCTGATACATGGAGGGCCAGAGTCAGAAAGAAAAAATGGGTGCGCAGGAAGGTCATGGTCCCCTAGCCTAAATACAAATCTCGGCCCTTGGCGAGGCTGGCGATCTTGCGGTCGGCGATCGAGCGTTTGAGCATCCAGAAGCCGCAATCTGGGTGAATGAATTTCACACGGCCTTCGCCGAGTGCGGTTTCAGCTTCCTCGATCGACCTAGCGATTTGCTCGGGCGTTTCTACGTGGTTGACCTTGATATCCACGACTCCCAATCCGATTCCGATCTCAGGACGGATTTCCTTGAGTGCTTCTAGGTCGTCCTTGGGACGGTGAGCAAGTTCGAGCACGAGGTGGTCGGCGTGCAGGGCATTGAGAAATTCGAGGAGCGGTTTCCATTTTCCTGCTTGGATAGTCTGGCCGCCGTAGTTGCCGAAGCAGAAATGCACGGCAGTTGGGCCGTCGAATGCATCGAGGACGCGATTCATGGCTTTGGCTGCGAGTGGGCCATGCTCGGGATTTCCAGGAATGTTTGCCTCGTCGATCTGCAGGCAGGAACAGGGGAGATCTTTCACTTGCTCGGCGAGGACATCAGCAATCGCGAGAGTGAGGGCGTCGAAGTCGCCGTAATGAGTGTCGAGTAGGGTGCGGGCCAGCATGTAGGGGCTCGTCACGGTAAACTTGAAGGCGCCCCCAGCCACGTTCCCGGCGCGACGGCAGTCTTCAATGAGATTGAGTCCACCGCCGTGCAGCGCCCGGCGGACGACGGAAGCAGGCTTGGAACGAAAGCCCATTTCCTGCTTGGAGCGAAAAGTCTCGGTGTCGGCCCGACCAATGGTTGAATCGCAACCGCCCATCGGCCCGACGAAGTATTCGATCATACCATTGGTATCGGGGTGATTGACGTCGAAGCGGTAGAGCTCTCCATCAGTCGGGAGATCGATACCGGACTGGCGCTGGGTATCGAAGATCACGCGGGTGGCGTCGATGACGGCCTGCTCGGAGGGCAGGGCGCTGAGCCAGTCGGGAACTGGGTAAGAACCAACCGTGGTGGTTAGAATGCGAGGAGTTTCTGGGATGGCGGGAATGTTCATGATGAAAGCAAACCTTGGGGGAATTTGTTTGGCGAGTCACTTAGAGTTGCAATTCGGGCAATTTTGATGCTAGTCCGAGCTATGGAAGTGATGACACCCGTCGAGGTAACACTGCCCTCGCATGGGGTGGCGGTGCTCGAAAGTCGGCACCGGAATGATTTTGTCATGCCGTGGCGGAGTGATCCTTTTGCTAAAGTTCTGTATCTTTTTGGTGGGAGTGGGCGCTTGTGTTTGGAGGGTCGGGAGCTAGACGTGGGCTCGGGTCAGATTTGCCTCGTGCCACCTGGTCGTCAGCATCGCCTTGTCGACGATCGAGATAAACCAGTGTGGCTTTTGGGGCTGTGTGTAGAGACACAAAACGGCGCTTGGTCAGAGGTTGTGCGAGAGCTTTTTCAAGAGCCCGAGGTGGTGGCTAACCCTGGCTTGGTGCAGGAGGTGGCAATGGGCCTGAAGCGCCTGCTCTTCGAGCAGTCATCCGACAGGTCTGGTTGGCGTGAAATGCAGATGGCATGTTGTGGGTTGCTTCTGGTGAAACTGCTGCGCGGGCGGGGAGAGGCGAGTGATATGAAGTCCATCGATCGCGTGCGTTGGTATGCCGAGGAAATGGTTTCGAGTTTCTACCTAAACGAGTCCATTGACGAAGCGGCTACACGTCTCGGACTCAGCCGCCGTCGCTTTACCCAGCTCTTCCGCGAGGTGACTGGAGAAGCATGGTTGCAGCGTTTGAGGGCCTTGCGTATTGACCATGCCTGCCGCTTGCTTCGCGAAACCGAACGATCGACTAAAGCCATCGCGTTCGAATGTGGATTCGAAAGTTTACCGCAGTTTTTTAGGACTTTCCGGCAGCGTAAGGGCGTGACTCCAGGGGAATGGCGAGTGGGCTAGGTGCCGTCCTTACTTTTTATACGAACTCACTATCGCGAAGACGAGCAGGTTGACCACGATCCCGCAGAAGCCAACATCGAGGAGAGTCTTGAGATTGGCAGTGAGCAGAGTCACGGGATTTTCATTTCCAAGAAGGAGGGAGCCAAGAGGCGGAAAGAGAAAGACGGTGAGGATACCTGCGGCAAGGCCGGCGATCGCGCCTTGGCGAGTGCCTTTTTTCAGGAATAGGACATCGACGGTGACCGGTAGGAGTTGGGCAGAGAATGCCATGGCCATGAAAAAGAAGGTGGTGATGGTTTGGAGCAAGGTGCCTTGCGCCCCCCAGTAGGTCAGCGCAGCGGCCGAAAACGTGGTGATGACAATGATCGCTCGGCCGACCCATGCGCGTTCATTTTCCGAGGAACGCGGTCGGAGTGGGTGGTAGAGATCACAGGTAAAAACAGCAGAGAGCGCATGTAGATTGGAGTCAGCGGTGGACATCGATGCGGCCATGACTGCCACAAGAATAAGGGCGATGAGCAGGAGGCCAAAAGTACCAAATATCTCGGGAAATTGTTGGCTGATAACATGGATGACGATATCGTCTGGCTTGCTCATGCCCGCTGGTAAGGCGCCTTCGACCATCGGGTAGAGGGCGCGCCCACCGAGGCCGACGAGGAAGACGCCTAGCAGGAAACAGACTGGTAGCACGGTCGAAAAAACGATGGCAGTTTTGCGGAGAGTGTCGCTGTTTCGAGCTGAGTAAAAGCGCATCCACTGGGCAGGCTGCACGATGCTGGCGAGCGATGCGAAAGCGCAAAAAGTCATCGCCGACCAGGCATTGAAGCGCGCACCGGGCTCGGGCATGGTGAGAAGTTCACCATCAAGTTTCGAAACAGCTTGGAAGTATCCGTTTACCCCGCCAAGGGCATGCACGATCGCCACGCCGGACAGGGTCATGGCGGTGAGAAGTAGCAAACCTTGAATCACATCGGTCCACGCCACCGAGCGCATTCCGCCCACAAGGACGTAGAGCATGGTGACGAGAGAAAGGACCGCCACTCCCGTATCCTCGATGCTGATCTGTTGCCCGAGTAGTGTTAGATGTTCAACGTCTTGGAAGAGGCCTTGAGCGAGGATACCCCCCGCCTTGATCTGCATCACGACGTAGGGAATGACATACAGCGCACCCACCAAGGCGACCATAAAGCGTAGGGCAGGAGAGTCACCGTAGTGGTGACTGATCAGGTCGGCGGGAGTGATGTGGCCATGTTTCTGGCCGAGCTTACGAATGCGATTCCCGATGATGTAGATCCCTGCGGCAGCAACGGGAAGATTGAGGGCAAAAAGCATCGGGGCAATGCCGTTCGAGTAGACCCATCCGGGAAAGGTCAGGATGGCGAAGCCGGAGAAATAGGTCGCCATGATGGTGAGTGAGGAAACCAAGAGACCCTGGCCGCGGCCTGCGAGGTAGTAGTCGGTTTCGGCATCCTTGGCGCCTCGGCTTTTTAGGAGACTGGCGAATCCAAGACCGAGAAGCAGCAATAGGTAAAAACCCAGAACGACGTATGGGAAGGCCCCGAGGTCGGTAGCGGCGAGAATCGTCATGACTTTTTCCAACTGGTTAAAGCGGCAGTGACCACGCAGCCAGATAATATCAGGAACCAAAGGAGTGCCCAAACATAGAGCGCCGGAATGCCAAACCACAGAGCTGGTTTATCGACCGAACCATCAATTAGCATCGCTCCCGGCCCGGGTCCGAGGACCAATGCAGCTAGGAAGACAAGCGTTAGAATTCGGTCACCTTTCGACATCCCAAGAATACTAACGAATCGGGCAATTCTGGAAAGTAAATTGACTTTTCGAGTTTCCAGAATGCAGTAGGAGCGGTAGATATGGATATGACCATTCGCCTGCACAAAGCGACTTTTCGCACCCGCTGGATGCAGACTCGCTTTCCGTTTCGCTACGGAATCGCGGCGATGACAGAGCTTCCTCATGTGTTTCTTTCTGTGAATGCCTCGATCGACGGGAGTGAGATCACCGGTTTAGCTTCCGAAGGTTTGCCGCCGAAATGGTTCACCAAGAATCCGGAGACAACCTTTGAGCAGGATTTACCTGAAATGTTACGAGTCATCGAACAAGCCGTTGCCTTCGGGCGGGAGGTTGAAAGTGACTCCTTTTTTGGGTGGTGGTTGGAAGTTCATGGAAGGCAAGATGCTTGGGCGCGGAAGAATGGAGTGCCGCCTCTCTTGGCGCACCTCGGCACAAGTCTTGTCGAACGAGCGATGATTGACGCCGTATGCCGGGCCAAAGGGATAGGTTTTTCCGAGGCGGTGAAGAGCGATGCCTTCGGGATTGATCTGGGTGCGGTGCATGCAGAGCTAGAAGGATCTCTGCCGAGTGATTGGTTGGGAGATCCCGAGACCTCGGTGATTGCCCGTCATACTGTGGGCTTGGGTGACCCGCTCACTACGGATGAAATTCCGGATGAGGACCGTGCAGACGATTCGTTGCCTCAGGCTCTCGCGGATGCGATCGATGCCTATGGCCTCACGCATTTTAAAGTGAAGGTATGTGGTAGACTGGAAGTGGATGTGCCACGCCTGAAGCGTCTCGCCTCGCTTTTTGCGGAGAAGGTACCGGGCTACCGTTTCACCCTCGACGGCAATGAACAGTATCGCACCGTGGCGCAGTTTCGTGAGCATTGGGAGGCGTATGTTTCGGAACCGGAATTGGAGGAGTTTCTTTCACCCGAGCACTTGATCTTTGTTGAGCAGCCGATGCACCGCGACGATGCGCTCCTCGATGAGGTCAAGGAAGGGTTCGCCACTTGGCCAAAGGCTCCGGCGCTGATTATTGACGAGTCCGATGCTGAGTTGGGTTCCCTGCGCCGAGCACTGGAGCTGGGCTATCGTGGGACCAGTCACAAAAACTGCAAAGGCGTCTTCAAAGGACTCGCGAACCGCTGCCTGATCGAGTGGTATCGCCGTGAGTGCCCTAGCAAGCAGTGGCTCATGAGTGGTGAGGATCTCGCCAATGTTGGGCCCATTGCCTTGCTGAATGATCTTGAGGTTATGGCGGCGTTACGAATCGATGATATCGAGCGCAATGGACATCACTATTTCAAAGGCTTGTCGATGTTCCCACTTTCCTTACAGGAGAAAATTACCGCCACCTACCCCGAGCTCTACGCCATGACCGAGGAAGGATATCCGTCACTTCGAATTGAAGATGGGCGACTGGATGTGTCGACGCTTGCTCGGCCCGGTTTTGGTTGTGCGGTTCACTTCTCCGCCGACGAACTCGGAGTGGCAGGTCTTCCTTCAGTTTCTTGAATCACTACCGTCAAGGTTCAGAGTTTATGCGGTTCGACCCTCGCCCGGTGGTATCACTCCTTCGGTTCAGAAGCTGCTGGCAGTTCGGGGAGTTTCATTTCCTCGAACCAGAAGGTTTTGTAGCAGGTGATTTTCTCGGTGCGATGGCCCCAGCGGAGGAAGCCGTTGCAGGCGAGGAGGATTTTTCCGTCTTCGAAGTGTGGCCGCTTGTCGTCCGAGATGGTGACACCCCACGGCTTGTTCGAGTTGCGGCCACTGCCGCCGGGGATGGTGGCGCTGCCTTTTCTACGATTTGGCAAATAGTCTCCATCGATCCAGACATTGGTGCCGCCGCCTGCGTTGTAGTGGGAGCGTCCACCGACGAGTAGGCGATAGGCGTAGCCGTCGCGCAG